>CALOAD010000015.1:0-16905 GCA_942491415.1 Candidatus Gastranaerophilales bacterium
ACGTTCACTTTCTCGTTGAACTTCATCCGAGGCTGCAGCAATATAAAACTCAACACCATCCGCCACTTTTTTGCTGATACGTTGCCAGCCGCTTCCTTTATATCGTCCAATCTGCTATTTACACATGAAACCAGATAAGCTTTGTGAACTTTCTTATTCAGCTTTTTCATATCGGATAGGGAAGTCATTACTTTTACAGTATCAGGTCCCGAAATATGAGGCTCAATCGTCGATAAATCAATTGATATTTCCTTGACGGTAATATGCTCCCTGATCCGGCTTCAGATAATTTGTTTCTTCTGCCAAAGCATTTATTCTGGAGCTATTTAATCTCGGATGTGCTCCGTTCCCGTCAATATCCGAAGGAACTCCCGCTAAAGCCAGTTTTTTTTAGTTGTTCTTTTAATACACTTAAAAATTTTTCTTTACTATGTTGTTCTAAAATATCAAATAAAATTTTTTCTTTAGGCTTGGAGTCTTTTTGACTTAATAATTTTTTCAAATCTTTTAAGTCAAGTCTATTATTAGGTATTTGCCAATCAACTTCAATGAATGGTAGAAGTTTTTTTAAGCCTTGATCCTGAATTTTTTGAATTCCTGCAACTGATAAATTTTTTTCTTTAGCAATATTAATGAGTTACACTCTTTTTGAAAAATCTTTGTATTAAAACATATTTCTGCATTTCAGTTAATTTAGCTTCTTTGAAATATTTTACATATGATTTTTTGAAATCTTTTTTACTACGTTGTTTTAATACATCAAATAAAATTCCATCTTCTTTAGCCTTTGAGCTAAAACCATTTACAACTAAATTATCTTGTTTTGAAACTTTCGTTATTAAGTCAGTATTTATAGGATTATGTTTTAAAGTATCCATTCTCGCATCAGTACTATTTAAGGTAGTATTATTGCTAGCATTTGTATTTTTTGCACCAAAATTTATTTGTTTGTTAATGCTTAAAAACTTATTATATATATTTTTATAATTAAAATTTATATTCATTTTCAAAAATTTTTATTAAATGCATTCAGGTATAAAACCACCCAAAAAAGAAAAAAATGTCATTATTTTAAAATTGTTTAATATTTCTTTAAATTTAGGAATTTTCATATATTAGTTTATTATCAGTTTTAAAATTGAGTAAATCGGTGAAAAATATACTAACTTATGCGTAAATAAATCCTCTTTGCTTTTTCAGGACAGGGAATATAACAATTTACCTACTTAGGTAATTGTTATATTGGGCTATAAGAAATATTCTTATAAAAGATTGTATTATCTTGGGACTATATTTAAATTATGCAAAATTATTTAATTTATATGACTATGACGGTATTTTATCCCCTAAAAAAGTATTGATGAGTTATTAGGTTAATTATTTATAAGGTGCGAAAATTGAGTGATAAATTAGGATTTGTACTAAAAAACAATAATAATAAAGCTTTATTGTTGTTTCATGGATTAACCGGAAGTCCGCTTGAACTAAAGCAGTATGCTAAATTGATTCACAAGGAAGGTTATGATATCTACTGCCCGACTCTTCCCGGACATGGGCAGTATCTCCAAGAAATTCGTTCAATTAAATGGCAGGATTGCCTAAATTTTTCCATGAATAAGTATATGGAAATTAAAAAGGAATATGAAGAAGTTTATGTTGGCGGTAGCTGCCTTGGGGCAGTAATTGCACTAGCAATAGCTGCTGAATCTTCTAGTGTTTCAGGGATTGTTGCTCTCTCAACAACCCTTTTTCTTGATGGGTGGACTATACCTTGGTATAAATTTTTGATTCCATTAGCTCTTAACACGGTTTTTAGATATTATTATTCCTTTCCGGAAAAAGCTCCTTATGGAATAAAAAATCCTAAAGTTCGTGAAAAAATGCTGTTAATGATGAATAAGAGTACAATTGCACTTGAATATATACCAATGACCACTATATATGAGCTCCTAAGTTTTTCTAAATACACAAGAAATAATCTGGAAGATATTACAGCGCCTTGTTTTATAATTCACTCAAAACTTGACGATATTTCTAGCCTAAAAAGCGCAAGATTAATATATAAAAATATTTCCTCAAAAATAAAATCACTTTGTATACTGGAAAATAGTTATCATATGCTGACAATGGATAATGATAAAGACCTTGTTGCAAAGAAAACAATAGATTTTTTAAATAATATTTCAAAGACAAATAACAAGAATGAAGGAGCATTAAGTGGAAAGTTTAGCTAAATATTCAATATTTGCGCTGTTAGTAATCAATTTGATTTTGGTATTATCAACTATAGTGGGAAAATATTTATATAAACAATACGAATCAGAAGCTAGAAGATCATCTTATATAGTTTATCTGATATTTTTATTTGGCTTTTATTTATTGTTTCTTACTAGTAGTATTTTTCTAGGATTATTTGCAGAGAAGACAGCTTATACTTTAATATTTATAATTTTTTTAATTATACCTTTTGTGATAGGCAAACATTGCACACTTGAAAAGGTTAAATTATTTACAAACCTTCAAATATTAGTATTAATTGCAAGTTGTCTGACAAGTTTACAGATATTAATAAAAATTTAAGATTAGGGGTTTGAAAATCTAACCTGATAGTTTTTATGCTGATTTGACAACCCTGTAATTTAAATCTATTAAATTTACGGCTAAATTATGAATTTAGAGCATATTATTTGTATTCATGAGCGAATTGATTTATTGACAGAAGAACAAATCTAGAAGTTTTTATATGTTATCAAAATGAAAAAAATAGGCAACAATTTGCTGAATAAACTGGAATTGTCATAGTGTAGGCATTTGTAAGAATGTAACTTCCTGTTTTTTAACTATATAGACCCATTTGATGTTTTATTGGATATAAATGTTAAGAAATTTTAATAATATATACAAAATATAGCAATTTTCTCTACTAATATTTTTTTATAAATATATAATACAAAACAAATAGACGAACACATAAAATTTGACCTAAATTTGGAGGAACAAATGGCTAGAGTACTAATTTCAATGCCCGAAGAGTTTTTAAGTAAAATTGATGGCGTGGCAACAGACGAACAAAGATCAAGAAGTGAACTTATTAGAGAAGCATTGCGTGTTTATATCCATAGGCATAAAATAAGAGAAAATACGCTGGCAGGTGAAAATGCAGCGGTTCTCGAATCATTACTTGATTAAAAAATTTAGTATTTATTAATAAAAAAAGACGCTTTAAAAAGCGTCTTTTTTTTATAATTCTTATATTTTGTTTGCAATAAGATCGCCCATTTTTGAAGTACCAACAAGGGTTTTGCCATCGCTCATTATGTCACAAGTTCTATAGCCATCTTTTAATACTTGTTTAATCGCTTCTTCAATTGCGTTGGCTTCTTTATCAAGATTGAAGCTATATTTGAGCATCATAGAAGCTGACATTATCGTCGCTATTGGATTTGCTTTGTCTTGTCCTTTAATATCCGGTGCGCTTCCGTGGGAAGGTTCGTAAAGAGCAGGTCCTTTGTCGGTAAGACTTGCACTTGCAAGCATTCCAAGTGAACCGGTAAGCATAGATGCTTCATCAGAAAGAATATCCCCGAACATGTTTCCTGTAACTATAACGTCAAATTCCGCAGGAACCCTGATAAGCTGCATAGCTGCATTATCAACGTACATGTGAGAAAGTTCAACTTTAGGATAATCCTTCGCAACACGCTCGACAACTTCTCTCCAAACTCTTGAAACATCCAGTACATTTGCTTTATCTACGGAACAAAGTTTTTTTCTTCTTTTCATCGCAATATCAAATGCAATTCTTACAATCCGCTCTATTTCAGATTCTTTGTAAATCATAGTGCTGAATCCTACTTTTTCACCTTCTTTTACTTCAACGCCTTTAGGCTCTCCAAAGTAAATTCCGCTAGTAAGCTCCCTGACTATCATAATATCAACGCCTTTAACCACTTCCTCTTTAAGAGTGGAAGAAGAAACAAGTTCGTCGTATACAACGGCGGGTCTTAAATTAGCAAATAAATTCATTTCTTTTCTAATTTTAAGTAGTCCTCGCTCTGGTCGTATAGCAGGATCAAGTTTATCGTATTTCCAATCACCAATAGAACCCATATAAACTGCATCAGAACTTTTAGCAAGCTCAAGTGTACCGTCAGGAAGTGGAACCCCTTCTGCATCTATGGCAACACCACCGATTAAGCTTTCTGTAAATTCAAAATTTACATCAAATTTATCTGAAACCGCATTTAATACTTTAATTCCTTGCTCTATAACTTCCGGTCCTATTCCATCACCGGGTAATACTGCTATTTTATAAGATTTTGTCATGATAATTGCTCCCTATTATTTGCCCAATTTTTGTTTTGTATAATTTATAAGTCCGCCTGTTGAGATAAGTTCCTGAATTGACGGAGGAAATGGGCTTATTTCATAAGTTTTGTTTTTAGTAAGGTTTTTCACTTTTCCATTTGCAATATCAATTTCAATTTCATCACCAGCCTGTGTTTCATCTGGAAGTTCAGCATTTTCGATAATAGGAAGTCCTATGTTAATGGCATTTCTAAAGAAAATTCTTGCAAAACTTTTAGCTATAACAGCAGTAATACCACTTTCTTTAATTGCAATCGGCGCATGTTCTCTTGAGCTTCCGCATCCGAAATTTTCTCCTGCCACCATAATATCGCCTTGCTTAACGTTATTGGCAAAGGTTTCATCTATATCTTCCATGCAATGAGCAGCAAGTTCTTTTGCATCAGTTGTATTAAGATATCTTGCGGGAATAATTACATCAGTATCAACATTATCACCGTATACCCAAGTTTTTCCTTTATTTGAATTTTCCATTCACGCTCTCCTCTTAAAAAAGATTAATATTTTTAGTATTTAATAGAAAAATTATATCATCTTATTTTTATAGGGTATAATTTTATAAAGATAATTTATTTAAAATCTTATCGGTTAGTATGTGTATATTAAAGTATAAACGTGAAAGTGGGGAAAAAATGAAAAAACTTGCAGTTGGGCTTCTTGTTTCCAGTTTGATTTTTCTTGGAGGTTGTATAAAATCGCAGAAAGCAGACAAAAGCGATCCTTTAGTTAAAGTTAATGGTCGGATTATTACTGAAAATATGTTTCAAGAAACACTTGAGCAGAACTATAATCTTCCTGAACAAAAAAGTGATAATAATGATGCGAAAAGCAAATTTATTTATTTAGTACACAAAAATAGAGTAATAAATGACCTAATTGTAAAACAATTAATAAATGAAGAGTCTGAAAAACGTCAAATAAAAATTGAAGAGACTGAAATTAACAAAATAGTTGATAACATTGCAAAGAGCATGGGTGGAGAGGATAGATTTAAAGCTTCATTGGCTCAGAATAAAATTGATGAAAAAGTTTTCAGAGAAAATATAAAATTTGACTTACTTAAGAAAAAACTTGTAGAGAATGTTATCGGTGATAGCAAAGTAAGTGAAGAAGAAATAAATAAATTCTATGAAGATAACAAAGAAGAAAAATTTAAGCATGATGAAACAGTAAGAGCAAGTCATATTTTAATTAGTGCTTCAGAACAAGAAATAAGAAGCAGATTAGAAAGTGATGATGCAAATAAAAAACTTAAAAAAGAAGATATAGATAAAAAAGTTGCAAAAGAATTACAACAAGTAAAAGCAAAAGCACAAAAAATTTATAATGAAGTTAAGAAAAATCCTGAAAAGTTTGCTGAATTAGCAAAACAAAATTCAGAAGATCCATCAAGTGCTTCAAAAGGTGGCGATTTAGGTTTCTTCTCTAAAGAAGAAATGGTTCCTGAATTTTCAGAAGCAGCATTTTCTACAAAACCTGGTAAATTAAGTGATTTAGTTAAAACAGAGTTTGGTTATCACATAATTAAAGTGGTAGACAGAAAACAACAAGGCATTACTCCTCTTGATGAAATAAAACCACATATTGAAAGATATCTAGACGGTAAGAAAAAGATGGATGCTTTCAAAAAACTGATTGATACATCTAGACAGTCAGCAGAAATTGTATATATAGACAAAGAATATGATCCTGAACAAATAAAAGAAGAATATCACGAGCTTATAAAAGAACTTAAAGAAAAACAAAGTACAGAGCCGGTAAATTCTGAAAAAACTGAAAAATAAATTATTAAAATGTTTTGATAGATAGGCAATTATAACATCGCCTATCTATTAGTTTTATAAGGAGGTATTACAATGAATAATGAAAATCATAAAAAATACCTAAAAATAGCATTGGAAGAAGCAAAAAAATCAGGTGAAGATATTCCTGTCGGAGCAGTGCTTGTTAAAAATGATGAAATTATAGCAAAAGCACATAATACAAAAGAACTAAATAATGATCCGGCAGGACATGCTGAAATGCTTGTGATAAGAGAAGCTGCACGCAAATTTGGTAATTGGCGGTTAGATAATACAACTCTTTACGTTACATTAGAGCCTTGTCCAATGTGTGCTTCGGTTATTTTATACAGTCGTATTCCTAATATTGTTTTTGGGGCATGTGATCAGCTTTACGGCGCATTTGGTTCGGCTTTAAACTTAACAACTTATTTAAATTTCTATCCTCAAATAACGCAAGGGATTATGGAGAAAGAATGCTCAGTTTTGTTGCGAGAATTTTTTAAAAATAAAAGAG
Source organism: Candidatus Gastranaerophilales bacterium (assembly GCA_942491415.1). Taxonomy (GTDB): domain Bacteria; phylum Cyanobacteriota; class Vampirovibrionia; order Gastranaerophilales; family CALOAD01; genus CALOAD01. The sequence continues at coordinate 6,667 of CALOAD010000015.1, forward strand.
ATTAACTATATTATTAAAATCTATAGATTAAGTCTATTCCCTCTTATATCAATCCAAATAAACCTAATGTATCAACCAAAATTTATTAAGATAATTAAAGTATTGTAAAGTTATGTAATATATATATCGTTTTATATACGAAATATATCAATTTTTTCAGAGAACTTGTTTTTAATTATATATAAGAGAAAACTACACAGCATACACACTTACTAAAAGAGCTAATTTAAAAGAATTTAAAATTAAATAGAATCTAAATAGAGCAATAAGGTAATTAATCTTAGGAGATTTTGCAATGGGTATGATTACAAATTTAACAACAGGTTTAATGGCAACACGCATGAAGACAGATCTTGAGTTCAAACTGGAATCTTTATCTGAAAGAAGAATTGCTGTAATGGACAAATCAAAAGATGTTTCTATGCAATATTCAAATAGTATTTTTACGCCAGGTAAACAAGATGATATTATGTTAGAACAAGAAATGTTATTTCTACAAACATTGGATAAAGAGCTTAATAATCAGATGAGACAATTAGAAACCCAACTTAAAATTATTTCAGAAATTAAAGATGATCAACTCAAAGGCGCAAAAAAAGAAGCTAAGAAAGAATTTACAATTTAATAATATATAACTACGAAAGTCGTATAAAAAGCAGTACATATGTAAATTTGAATATTTGCATGCATAATTTATAATTAATTTAAAATATTAAAAAAAATCAATCATATAGTGATAAAAAAAGTAGGTCGACATAGTTGTCCTCTTTTTTTGTTTGTTAGGCTGGAATATTTTAAAAAGTTTTAAAAAATTAAAAATTTGTATTGAATTTATTAATTAAGGGGAATTAATAAAGAAAATTAATTATTTTTCTAATAATTTTAGAAGATTTGTACTTTACAAGATAAAATCAAGTTGATATAATCAATTATACAAATTAAAAAACTGTTCCCCGGTAGCTCAATGGCAGAGCATTCGGCTGTTAACCGAAGGGTTGTAGGTTCGAATCCCACCCGGGGAGCTTTTTAAAAATTTAAATTTTAGTTCTCTTTTAATTTAAGATAGAGAACTTTTTTATTGTCTTTTTTTAAATAAAATTTGTTTACTTGTAGTTAAAAATTTGAGTTATTAACTTTTTAGAAAATTAATACAATATTACGACTTAATGTAGTGTAGATGGAGCATTAGGTGCTATGTATACAGACTTAGTTAATTTTAGTAGATAAATTTAGTAGTTAGTATAATATATAAATTTTTGATTTTTTATAATGCTAAATAATAATTACTCATTAAATTTTTATATAAAATTTTTAGCTTCGCTAGAAGGAGGAATGAAGTGACTGATAAAGCGGATATTTATAAATCCCGCCTACATTGTGGTACTATTTGCGAAATATTACATCCTGGAACTGCGCATTTAATATGTTGTGGTACAAAAATGATGCTTATGAGTCCAGAATTATTAGAAGGTCCTCGAGAACAACATGTACCGGTTATTGACAAGAAAGAAGGAGGTTACGCTGTAATAATAGGGGATGATCCTCATCCTATGACGGAAGATCATTATATAGAGTGGATTGAACTTGTTATTGGCAACAAAGCTTGTAAGCAATTTTTAAAACCAGGCGATAAATCAGAAACTTTTTCTCTACTTGTTGCGAACCTGCAATGGAAGTAACTGCTAATGTTTATTGTAATTTGCACGGTTTATGGGAGATCTTCTAAAAAAATATAATAAATGGATTCAAGCCGGAATTCATTTGCGTATATATTTTATGGTTTAGTGAAGATTGTTTTATATCTTGGCAAAAATGGTTTTCAGATTTAGGAAAGTTGAATTATGAATGCAGTTGAAATTTTAAAAGATGTTTATTGGGTTGGTGCTATTGATTGGAATATCAGGAATTTTCACGGATATTTAACTCAAAGAGGTACAACTTATAATTCATATTTAATAATAGATGAAGAAATTACTCTTATAGATACAGTTAAAATAACTCATAAAGACGAGTTGTTAAAGCGGATTTCAAGTATTATTGATCCTTCAAAAATTGATAATATTATTTGCAATCACGTTGAAATGGATCATAGCGGCTCTTTAGTTGATATTGCTAAGTTATGTCCTAATGCTAAAATTTATTGTTCACAAAAAGCGGTTGAAGGATTAAAACTTCATTATAATTATGATTTTAATTTGTTTCCTGTAAAGACCGGAGATTCAATCAATATAGGGGAAAGAACGCTTCAGTTTGTTAGTACTCCCATGGTTCATTGGCCGGATAATATGGTAACATATTGCGGTAAGGATAAAATATTATTCTCTAATGATGGCTTTGGTCAGCATATTGCCTCTGTTGAGAGGTTTGATGATCAATATTCACAAGACATTTCAATAGAAGAAGCAAAAAAATATTATGCAAATATTGTTTTGCCGTTTAGTAATATGGTTAAAAATGAGTTAAAAGCGACTCAAGGTCTTGATATCTCAATAATTGCACCTAGTCACGGGCTTATATGGCGAAAAAATGTAGGTGATATAGTTGAAAAATATAGCAATTGGTCTAAAAATATAGTAGAAGAAAAAGCAGTGATAGTCTATGATACAATGTGGGGCTCAACACAAAAAATTGCTTTGGGTATAGCTGATTATTTTGAAAAACAAGATGTTAAATTTGAGATCATAAATCTTCAAAAAACACATATATCAGATGTTATGACTTATATTTTAGAGTCAAAGTATATTTGCGTTGGTTCTCCGACTTTAAATAACAATATGCTTCCGACTGTTGGCGGGTTTTTGACATATTTAAAGGGATTAGCTCCTAAGAATAGAATCGGTCTTGCCTTTGGCTCTTATGGCTGGTCAGGTCAGTCGATAGGACTGATTAATAATATTCTTAGAGAAACAGGATTAGAAACTAAAAAAATGTTAAAGTATCAATATATTCCTTCCGAAGAAGACTTGGAACAGATAGCTTTAGAAGCTGAGTGACTGGGGGTAAGATGAAAAATATTAAAATAGCATTTTTTGATGCCAAGCCATATGATGAGAAATCGTTTGATGAAGAAAATATAGATTATAATTTTGATATAAAATTTATCAGATATCATTTAAACGCTGATACTGCGGTGCTTGCCGAAGGTTGTAATGTTGTTTGTGCTTTTGTTAATGATGATATTTCAAAAGAAGTTGTTTATATTTTGGACAAGCTCGGTATTAAGCTTATAGCTTTGCGTTGTGCGGGTTTTAATAATGTTGATTTTCGTTCGGCGTACGGGAAAATACATGTTGTTAGAGTTCCTGCTTATTCGCCATATGCAGTGGCGGAACACGCAATAGCCTTAATAATGACTCTCAATCGCAAAACACACAAGGCTTATAATAGAACAAGAGAAAATAATTTCAGTATAAATGGATTTATGGGCTTTGATATACATAATAAAACCGTTGGTGTTATTGGATTAGGGAAGATTGGACAGATTTTTGTCAGAATAATAAACGGTTTTGGGGTAAAAGTGCTGGCATACGACCCGTTTCCCAATAACGATTTGGAAAAAGAGTTGAATTTTAAATATGCTGAACTAGAGGAAATTTACAGGTCTTCAGACATAATTTCTCTGCATTGTCCTCTGAGTAGTGATACTCATCATTTGATTAATAAAAAAAGTCTTGCATTAATGAAGAATAATGTAATGCTTATAAACACCAGTAGAGGTGCTTTAATAAATACTAGAGACTTGATTGAATCTTTGAAAAGTAAGCAGATAGGCACTGCTGGCTTAGATGTTTATGAAGAGGAAGAAAAATATTTCTTTGAGGATTTTTCTACTGAAGTTATTTCAGATGACGTTTTGGCAAGGCTGCTGACTTTTAACAATGTCCTTATAACCTCTCACCAAGCGTTTTTGACCCATGAGGCTTTAAGTAATATTGCAAGGACAACATTAGAAAATATTAAATCTTTTGCGAATGATGAAGAGTTAAAAAATGAAATTTGTTATATCTGTAGTGAAGACCCAAACTCTTGCAGGCGCAGGCAAACAGGTAAATGTTTTTAGGTTATGATTAGCAAATTAGAACTTGATGATTTAGTCGAAAAATATGAAACAGCTGATTTTATAGCAGATGATCCGATTCAATTTCCGCATAGGTTTGAGAATAAATGTGATGCGGAAATTTCGGCTTTAATTACGTCCTGTCTGGCTTATGGGAAAAGAGAAAAAATTATTGAAGCTGTTGAATATATTCATCAAATTATGGAAAATCAGCCTTATAAATATTGTTTAGGGTTTGATTTAGAAAAAAATATTGATATATTAAATGGCTTTAGGTACAGGTATACGAACGGTTTGGACGTTACTTTGCTTTTGTATTTTATTTCCTGTTCATTAAAAAAATATGATTCTTTAGAAAATCATTTTATGTCTTGTTACAACCTTGAAGGTCAGGATTTAAAAGGGGCATTAGCGGTGTTTGTGGGTGGTTTAATGGATTTTGCTCCACGAGGGGTGTCATTAAAGGGAGTAAGGTATTTATTGCCGAATTCTAAGGCTGGCAGTGCTTGTAAGAGGTTAAATCTGTTTCTTAGGTGGATGGTTCGGAAGCCGCCGGTTGATTTGAATTTGTGGGAAAATATACCTGCTTCTAAGTTGGTAATTCCTGTTGATGTACATGTGGCAAGAGTTTCTAGGGGGTTAGGTTTTACTTCTCGAAAATCAAATGATTGGAAAACAGCTCAGGAAATAACAAATGTCTTAAAAAAATATGACCCGAATGACCCTGTTAGATACGATTTTGCGTTATTTGGGTTAGGGATTAATTTATTTAGTTAGGGATAAAGAAGCTGTATTTGTGTGTTTTATAAAATTTTCAAAAGAATCCCCGCCCGCAAGCCACCCTGTATGTGGCTTGTCGGCAATGGCGACAAGCTTTGTCTGTATAGATTTTTTGAAAATTTTAGCGGATAATGGTTTTTTCTTGACTTAAAAATATAATTTGAAATTAATTAAATTACATAAAAATTTTTCTTTTATTCTTAATTTCTGTGTGCAACAAATTGTTGTCTAGCGGAGTTTTTAAATTTTTATAATTTTTTTATTAATATCATTATAACAATTTTTGGATGGGTTTTTTGTAAAATTAGATTAAGTTGCTGTGAAGTGTTGTTCTGTATACATGTTGGGGATTTGTGGTTTTTGGTTTTTTTGTGGTTTGGTCAACAAATAGGTATTTCATCAACATATTCAGGACTGATGTTTTCAGACATTTTGCTGATATTTTTTGCGTTTTTTATATGTAGTTTCGACGGAAAACAGACACAAAACAGATGAGTTTCATATGATTTTCATATAAAAAGTGACGTTTTACAGATATTTTTGCGACGTCGTTTTTTGGAAAATTGGGAAATTTTAGTTAATCTATGCATTTAATTGTTGAGTAAATGGGTTTGGATTTTTGGGGAATGATTTTCTATGCGATTTTTATATTAATTTATTTTGATGTGATTAGTTATTAGAAAATAATATTATCCTGAAAATACTTTCAGGATGACAATATACTATAGTAAAATGAATTATTAAAATATTTTATACTAAAAGGAGAAATTTAATATGGGTATGTTTTGTTATCAGTGCGAACAAACCGCACAAGGAAAAGGCTGCACTGTTCAGGGAGTTTGCGGGAAAACTCCTGAGGTGGCAGAAGTGCAGGATTTAATAGTTTATGTTTTAAAAGGTATATCTTTATATGCTTATCCAGCATTCAAAATGGGGAAAGTTGATAATGATTTAAATCGTTTTGTCGCAAAAGCCATGTTTTCAACGCTGACAAATACGAATTTCGATAAAGAGTCTTTAAAAATGATTTTATTCAAGGCTGTGGATTTTCGGACAAGAGTCCGTCAAGCATATGAAGATGCTTGCATTGAGCTGGGCAAGGTTCCGGAGTCTTTCGATGGGTATGCTGATTTTGTACCATCAAGTGATGAAGCAGAGATGTTAAAACAAGCTGAGGCAATCGCTATTCCAACAAGGAAAGAATCTTTAGGCGAAGATATAACAGGGCTTCAGGAACTTGTAACTTACGGTTTAAAGGGAGCCGCTGCATATGCGGATCATGCGGCTATATTAGGAAAAGAAGATAATAATGTATATGAATTCTTCTATGAGGCGTTAAGCTATTTGACCAAGCCAAACCCGACTGTGGATGAGCTTTTTGATTTAAGCATGAGGTGCGGGGAGATGAATCTGCATGTTATGGAATTATTAGACGAAGCTAATACGGGTTCTTATGGGTCTCCTGAGCCTACTCAGGTTAGGATCACTCCTGTTAAAGGGAAATGTATTCTTGTTTCAGGGCACGATTTGCAGGATTTGGATAAATTATTACAGCAAACTGAAGGAAAAGACATCAATGTTTATACGCATGGGGAAATGCTTCCTTGTAACGCTTATCCTGAGCTTAAAAAATATAAGCATCTTGTTGGGAATTACGGCGGGGCTTGGCAATTACAAAATACAGAATTCCCTGCGTTTCCCGGTCCGGTCTTAATGACGACAAATTGTCTTCAGAATCCTAAAGGCTATGAAGACAAGATGTTTACCTGCGGGCTTGTTCAGTGGGAAGGGGTAAAGCATATTTCTGATCAGAATTTTAAGCCTGTTATAGACAAAGCTCTTGAGATGGAAGGCTTTACTGAAGATGAAGAAGAAAAGACGATTACAACAGGTTTTGCGCACGATACTATTTTGACTAATGCAGATAAGTTGATTCCGGCTTTAAAAAATGGTGATATTCGACATATCTTCTTTATTGGAGGTTGTGACGGGGCAAAACCCGGTAGGAATTATTTTACGGAGTTTGCTGATAATGTACCGAAGGATTGCATTATTTTAACTGCAGGTTGTGGGAAATATCGTTTTAATAAACACGAATTCGGTGATATTAATGGAATCCCCAGGCTTTTAGATATGGGTCAGTGTAATGATTCGTATTCTGCAATCAAAGTTGCAGTTGTTTTAGCGGAAGTTTTTGAAACCGAGATAAATAAATTGCCTCTCTCTCTCATTGTCTCCTGGTATGAGCAGAAAGCTGTGGCGATATTGTTATCGTTATTGCATTTGGGGATTAAAAATATTCGTTTAGGACCTACGTTGCCGGCGTTTATTTCTCAGAATGTATTGAATGTGCTTGTCGATAAATTTAATATTATGCCTACAGTGAACGCTCAAGAGGATTTGAAGGCGATATTAGGTTAACCAAAAGGAGGATTTTATGAAAAAATTTAGATGCAAGGTTTGCGGGTATATTCATGAAGGAACAGCGCCGCCGGTAGTTTGTCCGATTTGCGGGGTGGGTCCGGAGGAATTTGAGGAAATTTCAGAGTAAGAATTTAAGAAGATTTAGAACCTATCTGAAAAATAATTTTGATTATATGTCATCTCGAGTCAATAGCCTTTGGTTGATGTGTCGAGAGATCTCATGACCTCATATTAAATCATGAGATCTTTCGACACGATTCGCTCCGCAAATCGGCTCAAGATGACGTTAAAGCAATATTTCAATTTAATTGCCGGATAGGCTTTTAATTGTAATGCCCCTTACTATTGTTAGGGGTATTTGCTTATATAAATTAGCCTGATAGGGAAAGTTTATTTTTGGGTTGTTGTGTTAAAACTAATTTATATGTTAATGATTTTTTAAAAATGGAACTATTAGAAGATGCTTTTATATCACGAATTGCCAGAGGAAATAATTTCTTATATTGATGAATGGAAAGGCAAGAAAGGGTGTCTCATAATGATTTTGAGGAAAATTCAAAATCATTATGATTATGTGCCTGAAGATATATGTTTTCTACTTGCAGATGAGCTTAAACTTCCTCTTGCACGAATTTATGAGGTTTTAACCTTTTACAACTATTTTAAGCTACAGGAATCTGCTAAATATAAAATTGCTGTCTGTTCCGGAACAGCCTGTTATTTAAAAGGTGCGCCTGAATTAATTGAAATTATTACGAAAAAATTGGTTCTTAACAACGATTTTAAAAGTCAGGACGGGTTGTTTAAGCTTGAAAATGTTAGGTGCATGGGGTGTTGTGGTTTAGCTCCTGTCATAAATATCAACGGCAAAATTTACGGAAAGTTAAATGCCGACAAGCTTACAGGTATTTTAGATAAGTATATCGAGAAAGGTTGAATATAATGCCGAAGCTTACAAAAGATATGCTGAAAAAATATTTTAATTCGGATTTTCCGAAAAAATCTTATGTAAAAGTAGGGATGAGCAGTTGTGGGATTGCTTCAGGGGCGGATGATGTTCTATAAATCATTAGTGGACACTGTTAAGGCGGAAAATTATGATATGGGCATTTTAAAAACAGGCTGTATTGGGATGTGTCATCATGCAGAGCCGCTTATTGAGTGTTAAAATTGCTGATAGTCCGGAGGTTTTTTACAGAAATGTTGATGAATTTTCTGCTGTTACTATTCTGGATAATGCTATAAATAATAAACAATCACATAAAGAGCTTATAGTCTCTGAAAGCAAAATTTTAAAAAAAATTGTACTGAGAAACTGCGGGGTTATTAACCCTGAATCTATAGAGGATTATCTCCAAAATAACGGCTATCAGGCTATAAATATAAAGTTTTGTCTGAACTTAGTCAGGAGCAAACAATTAATGAAATTACAAAAAGCGGTTTAAGAGGTAGGGAATGCGGAGCGGGTTCTCCCACAGGAGGTAACATGGAAAAATGCTCGAAAGGAAGCGATTCAGATAAATATATAATTTGTAACGGTGACGAGGGTGACCCCGGGGCTTATATGGACAGAAGTGTGCTTGGCGAGGAGGATCCGCATTCTGTCATCGAAGGAATGATGATTGCAGGGCATTCCATAGGGGCTTCGCATGGCATCTTTTATATTCGGGCAGAGTATCCGCTTGCGGTTGATAGGATCCAAAATGCCATTAATCAGTGTAATGAATACGGGTTGCTTGGCAAAAATATTCTTAAGTCGGGTTTTAACTTTGATCTTGAAATTCGGCTCGGAGCAGGGGCATTTGTTTGTGGGGAAGAAACTGCTTTGATTGCATCAATTGAGGGTAAGAGAGGTTATCCTGTGCCTCGTCCTCCTTATCCTTCAGAAAAAGGGTTGTGGAGTTTACCTACGGTTATAAATAATGTAGAAACGCTTGCAAACGTCCCTTATATAATTTTAAACGGATATAAGAAATTTTCAGATATAGGTACTGAAAAGTCCAAAGGGACAAAGGTTTTTGCTTTAACAGGAAAAATTAATAAATCAGGTTTAGTCGAAATCCCTATGGGAACTTCGCTAAGAAAAATAATTGAAGATGTTGGAGGTGGGGTTTTAGATAACAAGGAACTTAAGGCAATTCAAACAGGTGGACCTTCTGGTGGGTTGATTCATCCTAAATATCTGGATACAGCCGTAAGTTATGAGAGTTTAGAAAAGTTAGGCTCAATAGTCGGTTCAGGCGGAATGATCGTCATGAACGAGGATGACTGTATTGTTGATGTTGTGAAATTCTTTATGGGTTTTTGTGTCGAAGAATCCTGCGGAAAATGCGCTCCTTGCAGGATTGGAAGTTATCAATTATTGAAATTGTTGAAAAAGATTACCAAGGGTAACGGCAGAATGAAAGATTTAGAGAAAATTAAAACAATTTCGCATGCAATGCAGAAAGCTTCGCTCTGTGGGTTAGGGCAAACTGCGGTTAATCCAGTGATTTCGAGTTTAAAGTATTTTGAAGATGAATATATTGAGCACATTAAAGATAAAAAATGCCGCGCAGGGAAATGTTTTATTTCTGATATTTCAGAACATTAATTATGTAATTATTTATTTATACCTAAACTAAAATGGTTTTCAGATTTAGGAGAACCTGAATTGATTGAGGTGCTTGTAATTTCTGAAAACAAGAATCACAAATTAACAATGGAACTATTATAAAAAAGAAAAAATGAACAAAGCTCTAAAGCAACGAATTATAACAATAGCCTTTGGTTTTAACTTGCTAAAATCCTGAAACAAGTTCAGGTTGATATTATCATTAAAGTTAATGAATAAGTCGATTACTATTTAATATTATTTTGATTAATGATTTTTTAAGCTTTATTCTTGAAAAAAGCATCTTCACCTAATGTTCGTAAATGATTCATTTTATACATCATAAATTGAGAATCTGATACAGATGAATTAGGTGATGTCCGTG
>CALOAD010000016.1:0-4180 GCA_942491415.1 Candidatus Gastranaerophilales bacterium
TTTTTTACAAATATCTAAAACCTCATTAACTCCTTTCTCACTAACTATAAAGACCATTCTTTCTTGAGATTCGGATAACATTATTTCCCAAGGTTGCATATTTTCTTCTTGCAAATGAACTTTTGACAAATCAAGAGAAATGCCACAATTGCCTTTATAAGCCATTTCTACCGTAGAAGATAAAAGCCCTGCAGCTCCGCAATCTTGACAAGATAAGGTTTCTTTTAATTGCAAGATCTTTAAAGTTGCTTCAATTAATATTTTTTTTGTAAAAGGATCTCCTATTTGCACAGAAGGTCTATCTCTCAATGAATTTTTCGATAATTCTTTAGAAGCAAAAGAAGCTCCGTGAATACCATCTCTGCCTGTATGAGAACCCACAAGTAATACCTTATGACCGGCAATAGCTCGTGAAAGTTTTATTTTATCTTTATGTACAATCCCTGCTGCCATAACATTGACAATAGGTGAGTTATTATATGACTTATCAAAAGAAACTTCTCCTCCAATTGTAGGAACTCCGATCGAGTTTCCATAATTTGAAATCCCATCGACAACCCCTTCAAACAAAAACTTTGTTCTTTTCTCTTTTAGATTTCCGAATTTTAAAGAGTCTAAAAGAGCTATAGGTCTTGCTCCAAGTGCTAATATATCTCTTATTATTCCACCAATACCTGTTGCAGCACCTTGAAACGGCTCTATTGCTGAAGGATGATTGTGAGATTCAACTTTAAAAAAGATAATATGATCGCCAATTTGAACGCCTCCAGCGTTTTCATCAGGCAATACTGATCCTTTGCGTGGTAATGATTTAAGGAGTTTTTTGGAATGCATATAACCGCAATGCTCAGACCACATAGCAGAAAACAAAAAAGTTTCCAGCTCATTAGGCTCTCTATCAAGTTTTTCAACTATTTTTTGATAAAGAAAATTTTTTATATTGAGTTTTTTCCAAAGTGGTTTTTTTTGTTTTAACACTTTATCAACCCTTCGATAAATTTGAATATTTCTAAGCCATCTTGGTTTGAATTTTCTCGAAAAACCGCCCGTTCAGGGTGAGGCATCATTCCTATAATTTTATTATCAACATCAATTATGCCTGCAATATCAAAAATGGAACCATTTGGATTATTTTTATATTTCAAAAAAGACATTTTTTGATTTTTTATTTGCTGCAAAACTTTCTCACTACAAACATAAGCACCCTCTTTATGGGCAATCGGCAATTTTATGTTTTTCACAGATGCATTTGAAGAAAACTCTAAATCCACAACATCACATATAAATTTTTGTTTTTCATTTACCATAAGCGACCCAGGCAAAATACCACTCTCACAAAGGATTTGAAAACCATTGCAAATACCTAAAACAGCACCTTTTTTATTTTTTATATAATTTTTCAAAGAATTCATTACAGGGCTAAACTTGGCAAGTCTCCCCGCTGAAATATAGTCACCATAGGAAAAACCTCCGGGAAGTATTACTAATTCAAAATTATTCAAATTCATTTCATCATGCCAGATGAATTCAACGTCCCAGCCTAAATATTCACAAGCTCGTTTTGTATCTAAATCACAATTTGTACCGGGAAAAACAATAATTCCAACATTCATTTTTGTTTTATACTTCTTATTTCGTATTCTTCTAAAACAGGATTTGAAAGCACTTGATCAGCTATTATTCGAGTTTTTTCTTCTGCCTTTAAAGGAGTATCCGCTTCTATTTCCAGAAAAAAATAATTTCCGACAGATACTCTAGAGTCTTCATCCAGTTGCATTCTTCGCAACACTGTTGATAGAGCACTTCCTTTAGGGTCTCTCACTCCATTTTTTAATTTTACTATAATTTCAGATTGATATTTCATTTTAGCCTAATGGTAATTTTTGTTGTTTTTTTTCATTAAAATCTTTTAAAAGATCTAAAAGGTATTTGCCGTAATCGCTTTTTTCAAGTGGTATTGCAAGTTTAAACAGTTGATCTTCATCAATAAATCCTTGGCTTAAAGCTATTTCTTCCAGGCATGCAACTTTTATACCCTGATTTTTTTCAACAGCTTCGATATAGTGAGAAGCTTGCATCAAAGAGTCATAAGTTCCTGTATCTAGCCAGGCAAAGCCTCGTCCAAAGACTTCTACATTTAAATTTGAATGTTTTAAATAAACATTATTTAAATCCGTAATTTCAAGTTCTCCACGAGGTGAAGGCTTAATGTTTTTAGCATATTCAACCACTTTATTGTCGTAAAAATAAAGCCCTGTAAGTGCAAAGTTTGATTTTGGATTTTGAGGTTTTTCTTCTATCGAAGTAGCCATTCCATTTTCATCAAAACTAACAACTCCGAAACGCTTGGGGTCTTTTACTTTATACGCAAAAACTGTTGCGCCTTCTTTTTTATCGGCAGCTCTTTGTAGCATTTGATAAAAACCTTGTCCATAAAAAATATTATCCCCTAAAATAAGTGCTACATTATCATCGCCTATAAAATTTTCACCTATTAAAAACGCTTGCGCAAGCCCGTCAGGAGAAGGCTGAACTGCATATTCAATATTAATACCAAGGTTATTACCATTGCCTAATAATTGCTCAAACTTAGGCGTATCTTGAGGTGTTGAAATGATTAATACATCTTTAATTCCTGCTAACATAAGAACGGAAAGCGGATAATAAATCATTGGTTTATCGTATACAGGCAAAAGTTGCTTGGAAACACACTGCGTTATTGGATATAGTCTTGTACCACTACCACCCGCTAAAATAATCCCTTTCATGACAAACCTCAACTATCTTTTAACATATTCGATTATAACAAAAAGAGTCGGTTAAACAAACCGACTCTTCTTTTATTTTCTTTGCTTCTCTTATTCGCTTATAACCGCTTGATTGGTAATATCAACTTTTATAGGTCTATTTAGCTTGATATAAACTTTTTGCCATTTATTCAATCTTATCTTTGAACCTTTAAAAATGAAATTAACCACTTTTTGGAACCAATTTCTGTCTTTTTCCATTATTTGCATATTACCCAATAAACAGGCTCTGTTTCTGTTAAAAACCTTTATTCTTCTTGATTCCACAATCATTTTAGCGTTTCTAATGAAATATCTTGCAGATTTTAAGCTGGAAATATTACCGTCAATCACGCTTCCTTTAGGGAATAGCAAATATCTTTCTCTTGTTACAATATTTTCATAAGTTTTAGCGATGAATCTATCGCCCGTGTTATTTTGTTGGCTATCTAACTTACTAACCAACAACGCCGGAATCATAGTACCTGCAGGAATTGTAACCAAGTTATCCTTTGCATAAGTTTTGTCCAAAACATAACCATCTGCAAATTTTGGCTTTAACGCCTCTGCTAACTTAGGATTTGGATTTTGCAAGGCTTGTTTTCTCATATTGTATAAGCTATAAGCTATTTCAGCCCTTGTGATTTTTCTATTAGGCTCAAACAAATCTTTTTTATCAGGACTATTTGATACAATGCCTAAAAGCTGAGCTTTACCTACGTTTACTTTATCTTGAACAGGTATTTTATTAGCATCTTTAAATGTATTTAAAGCCCTTAAAGCTACATCATCACTTATTTTGGTAGTATTAACAGATGCAACCATTATCAAAACTGCATCAAGTCTTGTAATAAGCTCAGAAGGTCTAAAATGCGTTTCAGGGTAACCTTTTATAAGGTCAAACTTGTGAGCTTTTTCAATTGCACCAAAAGCCCAATGACTTTTAGGCACATCTTTATAATAGTGATATACATCTAAAAAACAATGTTGCTGGCGTAAAGCTTTCACTGCCATTGTGGCAAATTCAGCTCTTGTCGCTGATTGATCCGGTTTAAATGAACCATCGGGATAACCTACGATGATTTTACCACCTTCAAGATCGACTATTTCGCTATAAGCCCAGTGTGTTTGATCCAAGTCAGTAAATTGTTTTGCCATTACAGACAAAACCGGCATACAAAATATCATGCACGCTGTGAGTAAACTCAAGTAAATTTTTTTGATCATAAAATACTCCCTATCTTATTTTATCAAGTTTTTTTGTTTATCTAAAAGATTATTTGTCCACTGTTGATTGTTTAAATACCAATCTATAGTTAGTTTTATACCTTCTTCAAAAGTAACTGAAGGTTCCCATCCAAGTTCTTTTTGAATTTTTGAACTATCTATTGCAT
>CALOAD010000017.1:0-6091 GCA_942491415.1 Candidatus Gastranaerophilales bacterium
CAAAGAGTTTTACAGAAAATATTTTGAATTTCTGAGAACTCTCATTTTTTTAGTTGATGGATGTGAAGAGATACATCTTGTTCAGGCTAAAAACAAATGTATTGCTGGAGTAGAAGATAAATCTGATTATTATTTTAATCTACAAATGGATGAGTATTTGCTTCAAGATACACAAGGCAGGCTGGAAACTTATCTTTTGAAATACCCAATTTTTACAAGACGAAGAGAAAAACGTATGGGGTATTTCTTGAATTATCAGCGAGAAACAGGGACTATAGACCTGAAATTTCAACTAAAAGACGTTTTTGTCGAACTTGGGACTGAGGATTATTTGTATAAAAAAGCCGCTCTTGAAAGGAGCTATCTAGATGGTTTGCTTAATGAGTTTAAGGATAAAGGCTTGATTGAGAAGCTGGCAATATAAAGGCGTTACAAAAGAACTTATGAATAAGCAAAGATGGTTAAAGGACTTTCTTAAATGTTTTTTATCGATAAAATTAGCAGATGTAAATAATTAAACAAAAATATTAATATTGAAGTTTGTTTAATATACAATCTACTTAAACTAATAAAAAATATCGGGGTAAAGAGTTTAAATGAAATTACAAGAAGTACAAAACGATAAAGCTTTTGAATATAAATATTTATACGAAAAAATGTGGCCTTTTGTTAAGCCATATTGGTTTAGAGGAGTTTTGGGAATACTAATAGCAATTCCTGTTGGGCTTCTTGATGGAGTTATTCCTTTTGCGTTAAACCTTATTTTGATTATATAATTCTTTCTGGAAAAGATCCAGATCTTGCACAAAAATTGGCATTTTGGCTTCCTTTCGCAGTTATAGGATTTGCCGCAGTGCAAGGCGAGTTTGAAGTATTTTAATGGATATTTGAATGACTGGGCTGGTAATAAAATAACTAATAAATTGAAATTTACATTATTCAAAAAATTATTAACCTTCGAATCTGCTTTTTATGACCAAAATACATCAGGACTTGTAATGAGTAGATTTCTATGGAGATGCAGGTGCTGCTTGTGCTGGGCTTTTAAATAATTTAAAATTATATTTCAATGGTAACTGTGCTTTAGGTCTTGTCGGTGTTTTGATTTATACTTCTTGGAAACTTTCTATACTTGCAATAGACAGTTCTTTGCAGTGCTATGCTTCCTGTTTCACTTATAAAGAAAACACGTTAAATATGTTTCTAATGAAGCAATGAAAGTTGGCAGCAGAGTTAATAGTAATTTTTATGAAACATTCAACGGTAATAGAATAATAAGTTCGTTTAACCTTCAAAAACATCAATTTGAAAGATTTAAAGATCAAGTAATTGAAGCATTTAATTTAAGTATGGGATTAACAAAACGTGTTGGATGGCTTTCTCCAGTTATGTACTTAATTGCATCTTGTGGCATTGTGGGGTTTTGTGGTATGGAAATCATCTTATTTTAAACGGAGAAATTACTGTTGGAAGTTTTATTCATTTATAACTGCTTTAATATTACTTTTATAAACCTGTAAAGTCAGTAGGTAACACACTTGCTGGAATGCAGGGAAGTTTTGTTGCTATGAGCAGGGTTATGGATTTATTTGATCTTAAACCTTCAATTACCAGCAAACCTGACGCTATTAAATTAAGCACCATTAAAGATTCAATCAGGTTTGATAATGTACGGTTTGAATACGAAGAAAATGCACCTATATTAAAAGGAATAAATTTTGATATTAAAATCGGACAATCTCTTGCGCTTGTCGGGAATTCCGGTGGGGGTAAAACAACCATTGCAAACCTTATTCCAAGGTTCTATGATATAAAAGAAGGTTCTATAACAATAGACGGCAATGATGTTAGAGATATTGAACTTGCAAGTTTAAGACAAAATATATCTGTCGTGTTTCAGGATAACTTCTTATTCTCTGGCACCTTGAAAGATAATATCTTACTTGGAAAAGCGAATGCATCAGATGCAGAAATTAATAAAGCAGTTAATGACGCATTCTTAAATGAATTTATTGCTGAGTTACCTGAAGGCTTAGATACTGAAATTGGAGAAAGAGGTGTTCAGATTATCAGGCGGGCAAAAACAACGTCTTGCTATAGCTCGGGCGATGGTTAAAAATGCTCCTGTGGTAATTCTTGATGAAGCAACATCAGCACTTGATAACAAATCAGAAGCGATTGTTCAGAAAGCTCTTGACAAGTTAATGGAAAATAGAACAGTTATTGTCATAGCTCACAGGCTTAGCGACAAGTTTATCAGCATTTTACGCTTAAAATTCCTGTTGGACATGTCGAAGCAGGACTGAGAACTTTTAATAAAAATTATCCTTTCCCTGAAGAAATTAACAGAGTTGTTGCAGATGCTGTTTCGAGTTTTTATTTTGCTCCAACACAAACGGTCTTTTGACAATATAAAAAAAGAAAATGCTCAAAGACAAAATATTTATTTGGACAGGAAATACAGTAATTGATGCACTTCTGTACACCGTAGAAACCCATCCTTCAGAAATTCCAACTCTTAAATTAGATAATAATTTAAAAACTATCTTATTAACATCACATAGAAGAGAAAATTTTGGAGATCCTCTTAAAAATATTTGCAAAGCTATAAAAATAATTGTGCAAAACAATTCAGATGTTCAGGTTGTTTACCCTGTGCATCTAAATCCTAATGTAAGAAATATTGTATTCCAAGAATTAAATGGTATTGAAAGAGTAAAGTTAATTGAACCTCTTGATTATGCGCCTTTTGCATCACTTATGAAACAATCTTACCTTATTCTTACTGACTCTGGCGGTATTCAAGAGGAAGCCCCATCTCTTGGAAAACCTGTTTTTGTCTTAAGAAATGAAACAGAACGTCCTGAAGCTGTTGATTGTGGAACTGTTAAATTAGTAGGAACAAATACCGAAAAAATAGTTTCATCAGTTCAAGAATTAATTGACTCAAAGGTTAAATATAGAGAAATAGAGTCATCAATTAATCCTTATGGAGATGGGCAGGCTTCAAAAAATCTTAAAAGCAATTAAAGATCATTTTATTGAAAAATTAACATTAGATGTCTTTTTATGATAATTTTAAAAAAGTAGAATTTGAAAAATAATATTATTTTAAAAGTGTTGGGGTTAAATATGGTATTAAATAATAAAAATATATTTTTTTAAACAAAGAATTTGATAAAATTTGGAAAAAAATAGAAGGTAATGAAAATTTTGCATTAGCAAGATATGCTGATGGCGAATATGCAATAATGTCAGGCAGAAAAATTCAAGGTATTGATGGATGGGTCTCAACAGATTTTATTTCTAAACTTGGACAGGATTCCATTAAATCATTATCAATAAATGATCCAAATTATATATATGGAATTGCCTGTCCTTGTTGCGATAGAGAGGCGTATTACTGGGATCGCATCACGTTTAAAGGAAAATGCCACTATTTCTTTTTCCAACTTATTAGTAAATTATAACTATTTTAGATTTATAAAAAAATTTGAAAAACTAAAAAAAGACGCAATAGTAATTGCTAATGAAAAAGCAAGGGATAAACAAATAGGCTCTTTAAATATTTTAAATTTTTATGGGGTTGGAAGTAATTGTGTTGAGTTTTGGGAAAATGAAGGTGAGCAATTAGTCCAAAAAATTATTGGAGAAGTTGGTAATTTAAAAGACAAACTTTTTGTTGTTTCAGCAGGTCCTATGTCTGGTCCAATTATATATGAACTTTATAAACATAATCCTAATAATACATATATTGATTTTGGTTCATCAATAGATCAATATATTCACGAAAATTGTAATCGTACTTATACGAACCCTAAAGACAAGACAGCCCGAAAAATTTGTAAGACTTATGACCATCCCAAAAACCGATTTAAGTGTAAGTGTAGTTCTAAATCTATACAAACGTCCTGCAAATCTTGAAAAACAACTTGAGCTAATTGAAAAGCAAACATTAAAACCTAAAGAAATAATTTTATTTAAAGATGAAACAAATCCTTCATCAAATATTGAAATTCCAGAACATTTATTAAATAGGTTTAATTTAACAATAGTAAGTAATAAAAATGTTGGTGTTTGGGGGAGGTTTTCTGCTGCATTATTAGCTAAATCAACTTATGTATGTGTTTTTGATGATGACACGATGCCGGACTCCGCTGGCTTGAAAATTGTCATTCATCGATGCTTAAAAAATCTGGATTATATGGAACTATAGGCATATTAATGCAAAAACCTAAAAAATATCCCTTTGAAAAATATATAAGAATAGGTTGGGTGAACCCAAATAAAAAAGCGGCTGAAGTTGATTTAGTGGGGCATTCTTGGTTCTTTAAACGAGATTGGCTGGGTGTTTTATGGATTAATAGTTCTGAAATTTTTAAATTTAAAGTAGCAGGGGAAGATATGTTCTTTTCGTCACAGTTGCGTAAATATCTAGGAATATCTACATTTGTTCCACCTCATCCCAAAGAGCAATATGAATTATATGGAAGTAATCCTCAATTAGCAATGAAATTTGGTCAAGACGAAATATAATGAAGAGAACATAAAATGTGAATAAAAATAAAAGAAGTGTCGTAAAAGAGGAATAAAGCTTATAAAGGATGAGTAATAAATAAAGAGATTATTGAATAAATAAAGAATGGGGGGAAGGTGAGAAAGAAAGAAGGAAGAGAATAATAGGGAGGATACAAGAAAAACGAAGAAGAGGAACAGAAGGAAAGAGGTGAAGGAGAGAAAATGTAAGAAATGGAAATGGATGAAAAGGAGAAAAAAAAATGGATGTAGTTGAGAGAAACTGATTTTTTGAAAAGAGTTTAAAAATAGAGTAAACCTCTACTAGCAGGTCACTAAATCTGAAAGTAGAGGTTTTGCATATGTTTTTAGCAATTAATACAATTATGAACCATATATTAAAATTCGGCAATTACCGTTCAAGTGAAATACCCAGAAAGTACTTTAAAGAGTTACTGACAGGTTTAAAAAATCTTAAAAGAATTGATACCGTTTTTATTCCAGAATTTATTAGCCTAGCAAGAAGATTTAAAGGTAGATTGATTTTAGACGATACAAACCATCCTAAATATGGTCTTAAAAATTATACAAGAAAAATTAAAAACCTTAAAACCAGCGGGTATGAGAATGGATTTAAGTTGCTTTTATTCTTATGGGAAGGCGATAATTTCAGAATTCCGATAGGCTTTGCCATATGGGGCAAGGATAGTAACTCAATTAATGATTTAGCATTAGCGGGATTATCTCGCATAAGAAATGAATTCAGATTAAAACCAGAAGTTGTATTAGCGGACGGAGCCTTTTCAATAGACAAGCTTGTAAAACGAGTAACCGATTACGGTTGGGCTTTTGTATTCAGGTGGAAAAAGAATAGAAAATTAAGTGATGAACGAATTAAAAATTTAATACCCCGTGGATATGGTGATTCAATAGGGTTGCTTAAAAACAATACTAAAGTGAAAGTATTTAGACGTAAAAACCGTTTCTTTGAAACGAATAGAATGCTTTGGACAATGCAAGACATAGTCAGAATCTACAAATTAAGGTGGGCAATAGAAGAAGTCTTTAAAATACTGAAGCATTGCATTGGTATAAATCGCTGTCATCAGCATAGTGTAGCATTTCAAGAAGTATTCATTTGGATGTCTTTAGTCGCTTTCTCTTATCTGGAAAGGGTCAAAGACGATTCAATTTATAAAGCAAGACATACTGTCAATTTTCAAACAGTATGCCTAAATGAATCAATATTAAATGAGGTTTTAGATTGATATAAAGGCTTATCACTATTTTTCCTATTAATATTCATTTTTTTAGAGTAGTTCTAATTATTTGCTAATATTTTCCACAAGCATGCAGGAAAAGCCTTAAAAATAAATCAAACAAATTTAAAAAAAGAAAGGTTTATGCGTAATGAAAAGAAAAATTTAGCATAGTTTTCGGCGTAATATCGTTATTACATTGCATTAGCAAAAATGTAATATTGGGTTTAAAAAAACATTCAAGATGCTTTGGCTGATGAAATAATTATTTATCGATGATAATATAAGTCAAAATGACAAAAATATTAAATTCGATA
>CALOAD010000018.1:0-20427 GCA_942491415.1 Candidatus Gastranaerophilales bacterium
ATGGACAGTTGAGTTTTTTAAGCTTTTATATGGACTTCTTGGTAAAAATGGGAATTTGACAACTTACAGTGGTGCCGCCCCTGTTCGGGCAGGTTTAATTGAAGCAGGTTTTTTTGTAGGACAAACTTCTCCTGTTGGAAAAAAATCAACAGGTACGATTGCATATAAAAATTCTGAGCTTGTGAAAAATCAACTTTCTGAAAAAGAATCTGGAATTTTAAAAACAAAAGCAGGAATTCCATATCGAGATAAAAATTTATCTGCAACTTCTGAAGAAATTTTATCAAACAGAAAAAACGAACAACAAAATTCCGACAGAATTTCTTCAAGTAAATTTTTAAAAGATTTCCATTAAAAAAGAGGCATTTAATATACCTCTTTTTTAATTTAATATTCATTTTTAAACTGCGTGATTAATATTTTTACTATCATTACGGTCCACCATTAGCACCGTGCCCAGCGCCTCGGTCTCCGCCTTTGCTTCCAGCGCCGCCAGCTCCGCCGCCCTCAGAACTTCCTGTTCCGCCGCCGACTCCTGGCCCACCGCCTTTTTTGCCACCTTTGTTTCCGCCATTATCATTATCTTTAGTGGTATCCTTTGTTGTATCTTTAGTGGTGTCCTTTGTCGTATCTTTTGTGGTGTCCTTTGTTGTATCTTTTTAGTGTCTGTCAGCTTCTGTATCTGTTTCAGCTTCTGTATCTGTTTCAGCTTCTGTATCTGTTTCAGCTTCGGTTGCAGCTTCAGTTGATTCTTTTGCTGTTGTTTCTGCCTCAGTTGCTGTTGCTGTATCTTCTGCTGCAGTTGTTTCTGTTTCAGTAGCTGTTGCTGTCTGTTCCGTTGCTGTTGTTTCAGCTTCCGTTGCTGTTGTTTCAGCTTTCGTTGCTGTAGTTTCAGTTTCCTGGTCTTTTGTTGTACTAAAACCTCTTGTTTTCGCTTTATCTTTTGCTTTTTCAGTATTTTCTGTAGCTTCAGTTGCTTTTGCCTTTTCAGTTTGAGCTGTTTCTGTAGTTTCAGTTGCCTTTGTTTTTTCAGTTTCAGCTGTTTCTGTAGATTCTTTAGCTTTTGCTTTAGCTGTTTTAGCTTTTTCTGCATCTACTTCGGCTTTAGCTTTTGCAGCAACTGCGTCTTTAGCAGGATCAAGTCCAAGAGCCTCTGCAATACCTATTCCAAGATTATTTAAACCTTGAGCAGCTTTTACTCCAAGACCTCCAAGCACTCCGGCAGGTCCTGATAAAGCACCGTGAAGCCCTTTATCAACTGCACCCAATGCTTCGCCAACCTTGCCGCCAAAATCTGTTATTCCTTGGTCTAATTTTCCGCCAAAGCCATTAAGTCCAGTATCCGGATTTGCTGTTTTTTCTGTATTATCAACACCGGCAAGATCATTTGCGAAGCCTTTTAGACCGCCGAAAAGTCCAATTCCAAGATCTTTAGCAACTCCATAACCTGTTTTTGCAAGCCCTAGTCCAAATTTTCCAAGACCTTCAGCTAATCCAAAACCTGTTTCTCCAAGACCCAGTCCAACTTCTCCAAGATCTTTAGCAAATCCAAAACCTGTTTCTCCAAGACCTATTGCAGTTTGTCCTAATCTATTAGCCAAATCGCCAAAAGTATCAGTAGCTCCATATTGGGTAGGCGTTCCAAAAAGACTATCAGTCGATTGAATTCCGTATGGGTTCGTTAATGAATCAACCTGAAAACCTGGCGTAGCAGGTACGCCTGGAAGTCCAAATGTAGTTGCAGGAGTACCAAAAATACTAACTTCTTGTTCTGGTGCAACTTGAGTTCGTAAAGATTGTGTGGCTGGATGCCTTGCGTTTAGTTTCGATAAATCGATACCATAATGTTGATGAACTGCCATTAAATTCTCCTCGTAAATCTCTTCTTTCTGGTAAATTTCAAATAGGGTTGTTATTCGCATAAGTGCGAATAACTTAATTCTGTTCTTTGGGCATAATTAGTCTATTTTTTTGTTTTAAATCTTAAATAATCTCCTCGAATCGTAAAAAATATGATATTTTATAATATTCTATATATATAAAAACAATACGCTTGAGATGGATTCATAAATTCAAGTATTCTTTACATTTTGTAATAAATTGAAAAAGAAGAGGCATGCATTATGCCTCTTCTTTTTATATAAATTTGCTTATTAAATTACTTCTTGCCGCCGCCTTTTCCGCCGCCGCCTTTGCCACCTTTACCGCCGTCTCCTTTTCCTCCTTTTCCGCCTGTTCCGTCAGCTCCACCAGTTCCACCAGTTCCGCCGGTTCCTCCGGGACCACCAGACTTACCGTCAGATTTGCCTTCGGATTTACCTTCGGACTTGCCGTCAGTTTTTCCGCCTGTAGCCCCTGTAGCGCTTTTATCTGCTGATTCGGAAGCTGAAGCCTCTGATGCACCTAATGCATCGCCAAGAGCGCCAAGCCCAGCATTTGCTGCTTTGCCAAGTGCTCCAAGTCCAGCTTTTGCTGCGCTGCCTAAAGCTCCGAGTCCGGCTTTTGCTGCGCTATCTAAAGCTCCGAGTCCGGCTTTTGCTGCTTTACCTAGGTCAGATTTGCCTAATTTTCCAAGTGCATCTTTTGCGGCTTTTCCTAACTCGCTTTTAGCCACTGCGTCCTTTATACTGCCAAAAGCTTCTGTATCCATAGCTGCTGCAGCTAGTCCCATAGTGGGATTGCCAAGCATCGCCCCAGCTAAAAGACCTTGTCCTAATTTTCCTAAATCAGTATCAGCTTTTACACCTGTAAGACCACTTAGTGCACTACCTATATCAAAATCTCCAACTTTACTTAAATCGCCGGTTTTTCCGGAAATTCCAAGATCTTTACTTAAAGCTCCTAAATTTTCATATCCAAATCCGTTTACGCCTACATTTAAACCCATGTTTCTCTCCTCACACACAAAATTAATTAATTAAACTTTTACCCTTATTTTTATAAAAACAAAAATAATAAAATAATTGACTTTTTTGTCCAATATAATTCAAGGCTAGTCGTTAAATTCCAATTATGCTGTTGGTTTTTGGGAACTTAATAATTCTTAATAAACAAAAATGAAAAAAAAGCTATAATTAAAAAGATTACATTAGGTACTGAAAGGATTTATGTATGTTTCAAAATAATTTAAGAAATGCTCATGAAATTGACTTTGAAATTCATGGCGATGATATGCAGTTCGTAGAAGTAGAACTTGATCCGAATGAAAGCGTTATTGCAGAAGCCGGTTCAATGATGATGATGAATGAGGGAATTGGGCTTAACACAATTTTCGGTGATGGCTCTAATCAAAATACTGATTTAATGGGAAAACTAGTAGGCGCAGGCAAGAGACTTCTTACTGGAGAAAGCTTGTTTATGACGCTTTTTACCAACGAATCTCACGGAAAAAAACGTGTAAGTTTCGCCGCTCCATTCCCTGGGAAAATTATCCCTATGGATTTAAGTACTTTAAATGGAAAAATTGTTTGCCAGAAAGATGCTTTTTTATGCGCAGCTAAAGGTGTTTCTGTTGGAATAGAATTTCAAAAACGACTTGGAGCAGGTTTCTTCGGTGGAGAAGGTTTCATAATGCAATCCATTGAAGGCGACGGGCTTGCTTTTGTGCACGCTTGCGGTACTGTTCACGAAGTTCAACTCGCTGCTAATCAAACGATTTTAGTTGATACAGGTTGTCTTGTCGCATTTACCAATGGTGTTCATTATGATATTGAATACGTTGGAGGAATTAAAACAGCTCTCTTTGGTGGAGAAGGGCTATTTTTAGCAAAACTTAGAGGATTTGGAAAAGTTTGGGTACAATCAATGCCATTCAGCAGACTTGCAAGTAGAATCTATCAAGCTGCACCACAAGTAAATTCAGGTTCAAGACAAGGTGAAGGCAGTATTCTTGACCTTGCCGGCGGACTTGGAAATCTATTAGATGGTGATTAAGGCGAATTAGCTAAATATAAATTTTAAAAAATGCGGAATTATAATAAATTTCGCATTTTTTTATAATTTATTCTTAATATAACTTCACAAAATATATAATATTTAGCAAATATCTCTAACATGATTACTTTATATATATAAGAATATTTTTATGAATTTATAAAGAGGAGGAATAAATGAATACTATGAACCCGGAGAATTTTCTTAAATATTTTGATAGATTTATGAATGTTTTAACACCTTTAAAAACAAATGAACTATATAACAGAAATAGCAATGCATCACTTAATTCTATATACTCTAACAGTCCATTTGTGTCTAATAACTTTAATTACAGATATACACCTCCTTTATTTGGACAAAATTTTGCTGCACTACCAAAACCAGTAGAAAAAGAAGCTCCTAATTTACAACTTAAATTAGAAAATATACGTAAACTTAAAGATGAAGCTAAAGAGCTTTATCCTGAACTCGCGGAACAATATGGATTGATGGAGAAAAATCTTGTAGAAGAAATTTCAGTAGCAAAACCTCAAAAAAAAGATGGTCTATCAAGTCTTGCAGAACATTATAAGGACGTTCCAGGAGGCGATCGTTAAACGATTAAAAATTACGTTAATAATCTTTAAATATCATGAAAAAAAGCGGAATTTAATTTCTGCTTTTTTTTTATTTATTTTTAATCCTTTATTAACAATTATATTTTATTGTAACCAATTATTACAATTTTAAATAAAATAAAACAAAATTTAGCAAGTAACTACAATATCAATACTTTATATATATAAACATATATACAACACACTAATATCTATAAAAAATAATAGAAATAAAAGGAGTTTTTTAATGACAGCTAATTTACAGCAATTGTACGCATTTAGAAATCAGTATTCGGGGTCAAATAGTTTTGAAGTACAAAGTCAATTATCACTTGTTAATCAACAAATTGCAAAATATGAAATGAATAGTTTATTTGGTTCTAATAACGGTTTATTAGCTTTACCAGGAGCTTATTCTTTTAATAATGCTGAAATGATGAGTGATTCTCAATTACAGTCTAAATCAATGCAATCTAATCAATTAGCCCTTCAAGCAATGGGACAAAATCAACAAGTACTTGGGAAACAATTCCACAATGAAGATAATAAATACACAAAAGAACTTTATTATAGAAAAAATTCACGTATGCTCGGAAATGATAACTTTTCTGCACAATTATTTGCTAATGATATAGTTTATGCAAATGATTTGAAATTTGGTATAACTTTACTTGATCAAAAAATACAATCAGTTAATAGAAATTCTCTAATGGCTAGAGTATTTTATCCAGAACAAGCTGCACAGCTTGATACTATGAAACAAACTTTATTAACAGAGAAAAATAATTTAATTACGCAATATCAAATAAGCAAGAATCAGCATAATCATACAGCTAAATTGTTTGCTGAAAAACCAAATCAAGACGAGATTAATTCTGTAAGTCCTGCAATTGATGTTGCAAATCGTTCAAAAGCAGAAATACAAAATCAATCAGATAATTCAATCGATTTTCAAATAAGGCAATTAGAGAATAAAAGTGATAATGATTTAAGTGCTACTCCGGAAGAAACCGCAGAGAATTATTCAAAGCTTAGAGAATTAAAGTATGAACAAAATGTGAGAAAATATACTGAAGAATTTGGCGGTAATGAAGAAGAAGCTATTAAAATGGCTAATGTTGAGCAGGATCTTGGCGATAAGAAATTTGATTATTTACAAAGTAATCAAAAAATGCTTACTTTGACTTTTGAGGCACAAACGGCAGTTGAATATGCACCAGAACTTGCTGTCCAATATCAAACTGAGTCAACAAAAATTAATGATGAAAAAGCTAAATTAGAAACTGAAATTAAATATCTAAAAGCGCAAAAAGAACAAGTTCTTGAAAAAAATACAGTTAAGCCGCAACTTGATATAAATCAGTTTTTGAGCCAAAGTATGCAGCTAATGACTAATGGCGATTTTCAAGGCTTATCGGATTTAATTGTTGCTTTTATGAATAGGAATGAGCCAAGTGAAAATACTGATGATTATTGGGATCAAATTCTTACACCTGAGTCAACAGAAGACAATAACGATAGTAAATATGACTTTATAACAGATCTTTATAAAGATGTATTTGATAGAGATAAGGATGATATTGATGAACCAGGATTAAATTACTGGAAAAATGAATTTGATAATGGAATGTCTATAGAAGATATAGGAAAATCCTTTGAAACAGTTAAAGTAGAAAATCAGATTAAAGATTTATATAAAGATATTTTTGACAGAGGTCCTGAAGATATAGATGAAGCAGGTTTCAACTATTGGATGGAAGATTATAAAAATGGAATGTCTATAGAAGATATTAAGAAATCTTTTGAAACAATAAAGGCACAATCAGAAGCGCCTCAAGTTCCTTCTTCACCTCCGGCACCCCCAGCACCACCACCTAAAAATGATAAATATGATTTTATAACCGATCTTTATAAAGAAGTCTTTGATAGAGGTCCAGATGATATTGATGAAGCAGGATTAAATTATTGGAAAAACGATTTTGATAACGGGATGTCAAAAGAAGATATTAGAAAATCATTTGAAACAATTAAAGCAAATCAATAATATTAAATATCTGATCAAAAGAAGAAAAGCGAAGTGTAAACTTCGCTTTTTTGCATTCTACACAAAACTTTACATAACAATTAAATTTTAGCAATTATTTACATTGTGCATACTTTATATATACAAGAGCAATGACATGGAGAAAAAACATGACTATTAATACATCAAACTCTTATGGAGGGAGTTTTGCCAACCTAAATGCAGTAAATAACTTAAATTATGGACAAATGCCACAATATGGCGGGTTGGGTATATTTTCAAACAAATCTGCAGCAATTGCAAAAATCGAACAAAAACTTGCAAGTTTACAATTTCAAAAACAAGCTGCTGGTAGTAATTATCCTGAAGTAATCTCACAATTTGAAATAATTGAAAATAAACTTCTACAGGAGCTTAATCTTTTAAAAAGCGGAAACTCATATAATAACTATAACAGTTATGGATTTGATCCTATTATCGCACAAAAGCGTACTGTCCTTGCATATCAAGCACAAGCGGCTTCTGCCAGTAACCCCGAATTAATATCTCAATATTTAGCAGCAGATAATCAACTGTTGCAAGGATTTAATGGATTCGATGGAAGAAATACTTTATCAAAAAATAGCTCAACTTGAACAACAACGTAGAGACTTGGGAGCTATAGCACAAGTAGCAGCTGAAAATTATCCTGAAGTAGCGCAACAACTTTTTGAAAAGGACCAACAACTAAAACAGGAAATTAATACATTAAAAGCGCAGGATACACAGCAGACACAACCACCTCAGAATCAGTTTATGCAACTTCTTATGACAATGTTCTCAATGTTTATGGGAAAACAATAATAATTAAAATATGATATATTATAAAACAAGAAAAGCGGGAAATATTTCCCGCTTTTCCTTTTGGAGATTAGATAAGTAGCGATTTATTGTTGGATAGCAAAAGCAACTGATAGAATTTCGTTAGGATTGATTTGAGATATCCTTGATCCATCAGGTTTTACAACATAAGCGAGTTCGTCGCCAGATTCTTTAAGAACACCGAATGTACCGCTAACCGCAAGTCTTGCTGTGTCAAATACTCCCATAGCAAGGTCTTGGAACGGCATTATGTAACTTCTGCCGGCAGCTCTGACTTTTCCGTTTAAGAGTTCGTTGTTTCCGTTTCCGACATTAGTTAAAATACCTTCAACTGTATTACCGGCGATAATAAATGCTCCACCGACTGTTCTGCCAGCGATACCTGCAACTTTACCAGGCCAACTGAATGGGAATCCAAATAGTCTTCCTAGAATATTAGGATTATCTTCTTCTATTACTGTGGCTGAAAGTATTTCTCTAGGAAGTGATGTTTTAGCAGCTCCATTATATCCAATTGAATGGAAATCTACTCTAATAGCACCATTTTCACCAAGTCCAGGTCTTATGACTTCAGCAACTTTACCTCTAACTTCAGAACCTGCAGGATATAAAATACCGTCTATATTCACAGCTTCTGTTGTTTTGGCTACAAATCTGTCACCGACTTCACTTGTTCTGGCTGAGATAATGTCTTCAAATTTCATTTTAAGTGTTGGAATAGTTGCAGCTACTATTTGTGGTTGTAGTTCAACAGCAGCCCCTGTAGTTACAGGACAAGGCTCAAGAGCTAATTTGATTCTTAATTGCTCGAGCATTGTAGCGATTTCTGATCTTGATGCAACAATATTAGGTTTAATAGTATTGCAATCAGGAAGAGTTTTGATAAGTCCGGCAGCAAGAGATTCTGCTACTGCCATTGAAGCCCATCCAGGAATCTTGTTAGCGTCACAATATTGGCTAAGAATAGCTTGTGCGTCGCATGCTGCCATTTCTCCAGGGATAGCTTTTGCCATTGTACTTAAAGCTTCTGCTCTAGTTACTGTTCCATCCGGATTGAATGTACAGTTAGGATAACCTGCTAATAAACCTCTATTATAAGCTTTGTCGATATCAGCATTTGCCCAGTGATTTAAAGGAACATCCTTAAAAATTTGTTGTTGGAAATCAGGCACATTTTGAAGCTCAAGAGCTGACACCAATGCACTTGCAAATTCATCTCTCATAATAGGCATATTAGGTTTATATTGACTGTCAGGAAAGCCAGCAAGTATGCCTTTTGAGCCAAGTTTATTAATATCAGTTCCTGAAACTGCGCTATTGCTCACATCAGGGAATTGTTCTGCTGGACATGCTGCACCTGTAGGTACTGCGATTGTAACAGGAGCAAGAACTGTTCTTTGAATTTGTAATCCGCTTGATGTTTGAATTGATCTTGGCTGTCCTTGGAATTGACCTGTAAGGGCATTTCCTCGTGGATCATATAGATTATTAGGATTAAGGGGACTTGCTGCGCCTAATGGTGCAAATTGCTGTAAAGGAGCACATGGATTGCAAGGATCACATGGGCTAACTGGGCAAGCTGCGCCTAATGGAGCGTATTGCTGTACTGGAGCGCATGGGTTGCAAGGATCACATGGATTCACAGGACAAGCCGCTCCTAATGGCACATATTGCTGTACAGGAGCACATGGGTTGCAAGGATTACAAGGATCACATGGGCTCACAGGGCAAGCTGCGCCTAAAGGCATATATGGCTGGCAAGGATCACATGGTGCTGCAAATCCAATTACACGTGGATTACATGGATTGCAAGGATCACATGGACTTACTGGACATGCTGCGCCTAAAGGCATACATGGCTGGCAAGGATTGATTGGAATTGCTGCCCCTTGCATAATAGGAATTGCTGCCCCTTGCATAATAGGCATTGCAGCCCCTTGCATGCAAGGATTACAGCTTGATGTTTGAAGTACTCTGGTTGTATTTGGAATACTGCATCTTGATATTTCAAGTCCTTGAGTAACTTGAACAGGACATATTGGAGCTGCAGCTCCAAGACTTTTTTTATTATCTTTAGGAATTACTGACAAAGCGCTGCAATAGCTAGGAACTCCTGAAAGCCTTCCGCAGCCAGGATTTGCATTAACGGCTAATCCTTCTTCCTGTCCGCCAATTTGTACAACTTGGTCCCCTTTAGGGATAATAACATTTGAGCTTCCAATGTCAGGAAAAGCATAAGCTTGTCTTCTTATAACTTTCGCATTTGGAGCGCAGTTAGGTAAACAAGTTTGAATTGGGTTACTTGACATTACTGCAGCACTATCACAAGCAGGTGAGGGGCATACCGGGGAAAGAATTTCCATCGGCTGTGCTGCTTGTGGTACTAAAATTTGTGTTTGAACAGGACATGCTGCGCCAGTAGCACAAGGGTCACAAACTGGTGCACATGGTTGTGGACATTGAACTTGTGGTGGCGGGCAAATAGGACATGCCGCACCGGTGTCTGCTTTTGCCATTCCGCCTATTGTCATCATTCCGATTGACAATGCAGTAGCAACTGATAATTTTTTAAAATTCATAAAAACCTCCTTAACAACTACAAAATAAAAGAAGTATCTGTTCTTAAATACTTTTTTCTAAAGACATGCTTTTGCCGTTTTTCTTTTATCTACTCCCTCCATTCTCTTTTTATTAAATTTAATTAATTGATTTATCAGAAAAAAATTTATCTGTTATTAGAATTATTATGCTTTAATACTTCCATATTCATTGCCGGATTATCTTATTCTTTAAGCTAGTTATGAGGACAATTTTTTATAACCTTTCTGGTTAGCTAATGATTTTTATTACTCTTAATAACAATTAATTTGTATACGCACCTATTTGAAACATACAAATATCCCCACTTTTAAAAAAAGTGAGGATAAATTTAAAATCTGAAAACCATTTTTGTTTAGGCATATTTCATTATTTATCTGCGTTAATTAATGAATTTCCTGTCATTTCTTTTGGTTTTTTAATTCCCATGACCTCAAGAAGAGTAGGTGCAACATCAGCAAGTTTTCCGTCTTTAGCAAGTTTTACGTCTTTGTCATTATTTATCAAAACAAAAGGAACTTTATTTGTCGTATGCGCTGTAAATGGATTATCTGTTTCAGAATCTATCATTTTTTCAGCATTTCCATGATCCGCTGTTAAAGCCATTGTTGCCCCAACATTTTTTACAGTATCAAATATTCTTTTTACGCATTTATCAACTGTTTCTACCGCCTCTTTTGCTTTATCCAATTTACCTGTATGACCTACCATATCAGGATTTGCAAAGTTTACAACAATAAATTCGCTACCATCTGACTTAAGGGCTTTTACAACATTATCAGTAACTTCTTCAGCACTCATTTCTGGTTTAAGGTCATAAGTTTCAACCTTAGGCGAAGGTACAAGAGTTTTTGTTACTAATGGAGAATCCTTTTCTTTTCCTCCATCAAAGAAAAAAGTGACATGTGCATATTTTTCCGTTTCCGCAATTCTATCCTGTTTAATACCATGTGTTTCGAGAACTTCTCCTAGCGTATTTTCTTATATCTTCCGGCGGATATGCAACCGGCAAGTTTAATGATTTCATTATAATCTGTCATACAAGTCACATATTTCAACTTAAAGATTTTTAACTGAAAATTCTTTAAACTCAGGATCATTGAAAGCTATTGTTAATCTCCCTTGCTCGATCTGATCTAAAATTAAAGAAAATTAAAGCATCTTCTTCTTCAACTAAACCAATTGGTTTATTATCAACAACAATATTAGCAGGTTCTATAAATTCATCTGTAATATCTTTAGCATAAGAATTTTCAATAATTTCTTTAACACTCTGAATTACCAATAATCCCTTCTCCATTAACTAAACAATCATAAGCTTTTTCAATTCTTTCCCATCTTTTATCTCTATCCATTGCATAAAATCTGCCTGAAACTGAAGCTATTTGTGGCAAATTTGATTCTTTTAATTTTTGATTTGTAGCTTTAACATTTTCCATAGCGCTTTTAGGAGGTGTATCACGTCCATCTAAAAATGCGTGAACATATACTTTTTCAATTCCCTGTTTTTTTGCAAAATCAATAGTTGCAAAAAGATGATCCATTGAACTATGAACACCACC
The DNA here is from genome assembly GCA_942491415.1 of Candidatus Gastranaerophilales bacterium. Lineage (GTDB taxonomy): Bacteria > Cyanobacteriota > Vampirovibrionia > Gastranaerophilales > CALOAD01 > CALOAD01. Next base: position 11,577 of record CALOAD010000018.1, read on the forward strand.
AGGGCTTACAAGTCCCATTATATGTAGTGAAGAATTATTTTTTTTAACGTGATTTGCTGTTTTCAATAATTCAGGATTTTCGAAAAATTTCCCACTTTTAATATCATTGTTAATTTTAACTAAATTTTGAAAGATGACTCTACCTGCTCCTAGGTTTAAATGTCCTACTTCAGAATTACCCATTTGACCGTCAGGAAGTCCGACTTGCTCTCCGCTGGCATGTATTGTTGTAGAAGGATTATTTTTAATTAATGAGTCAACAGTAGGTGTGTTTGCCAATTTAATGGCATTTCCATTTGTTCGATCTGATACTCCCCAACCATCAAGTATTGTTAAAATAACTTTCTTTCCGTTAAGTCCTTTAATTCCCTTTGGAGCTGTCCTGTAAACAGGTTTTTTATCAACAGCTTCTTGCCCCTTAAATGCTGGTTTCGCTAACGCTATTCCTCTGAGAGTCTGTGAACCTTTGAAAGTTAAATTATTACTTTGTAATAGTTGTTCCGATACAGACTTTTTTTCTACGTTAGATTTTTTTGTATTTTTTGGTTTTATAGTTCCTAAATTAACACTGATTTTTGTCATTTTTTTAATTCCTATATTTTCCCTCTCACGGATTAAGTCCCGTAAAGATTTTTTTATGATGGTTATAAAACAAAATTTTTACAAAAATTAATATAAAAATTTACATATTACACATCTTTAAAACCATGCTATAAAATTAAAATTGAACGTATTCCTTAAACTAAAATGGTTTTCAGATTTAAAAAATATACAAATTATCTGTTATAAAAATATTTTTTAATAAAAAACAAAGGGCTGAAATTTAGTTTTCAGCCCTTTGTTTAAAAAAATTTTTGTTTAGGTCTATTAATCACGTCTATGAAAATTATTTGTTAACTCTTTCATTCCATCATTATATGCGTTTAAAATAAGTTGTCCTAAAGACAAAGACCTGTTAGTTTTATCTTCTGCAAGATCTATTTTGCTTTCAGGAATATGTCTTATTACTCGGTCAGTACCGATTGCTTTAAGCTCTAATCCAACTCCGCTCAATAATTTTGAATCTCTAGGATTTTCTTTAATGTTGACAATAACTAAGTCATCATTAGCTTCTAATTTTTCTGCTGCTATTTTAGCAGACTCGTTCTTTTGCAATTTGTTTTCAAGGTGTACTTTTGCTTTAAAACCCGGTGTTACTGAATTCATACGATTAATCATTATTTTATACTCCATTATTACTACTAATTATATAAATCCTCTAATAATATTTTGTGCTAGGTAAAAGGTATAATCTTTACAAAAATTAATATAAAAATTTACATATTACACATCTTTAAGAACATGCTATAAAATTTAATAGATAGCTAAACAAGAATCACAAATTTAAAAGAAACTGTATTAATTAATAGCAGGGAATTGATATGTCTGACGAATTAAATAAAAAAGTAATAAACCTTTTTGCTGACCATAAAAAAACTAAAGTATGCCAGAATGGCGAAGTCTGCAAAAATAGTAACGGATATTTTTATATCTCAATAGATGCCGATGAAAACGGCAGACATCTAGAGGAAGAAACCCTTTTAGAAAGAGCGAGTGAATTTTATTACATCGTAAAAGTTATGGTCAAAATCAAATCCAAAACCTGTATAAATAACTTTAAAATTCCTGGCGATGACTTACTGGATTTCATAAAACTCTACACAGACGGAAAAGGTGAAGGAAGAATCATTGAAATTGACAAGTTCTTTCCTGATGAATGGGCTTAAGAGTAGTGAAAGCGAAATCAATTTTTAAAACAACAAAAAAAATCCTGTTTTTAACACTTGGGGTTATGCTTGTAACAATTGGTCTTGAACAGTTTCTTGTGCCTAATAATATTATTGACGGCGGTATAGTTGGAATTTCTATCATATCAAGCTATTTAACCAAATACCCGCTGGGAATTTTCATATTTACACTAAATTTACCTTTTTTGTATTTTGGTTTTAAAAATCTAGGGAAGAATTTTCTATTTTCCTCGCTATATTCAATTACGTTATTGTCCATAATGGTCACAATTTTTCATCATTTCCCGCAGGCAACAGATGACCTCTTGTTATCTTGTATTTTTGGAGGAATCATACTTGGAATAGGACTTGGAATAATTTTCAGAAACAACGGTTCTTTAGACGGTACTGAAATCGTCGCTATCGCATTTTCCAAAAAAATAAGCTTCTCGGTCGGAGAAATAATCATGTTCTTCAATATATTCATCCTAGGCAGCGCAGGATTAGTTTTTGGTTGGGACAGAGCAATGTATTCATTGATTGCTTATTTTATTATTTTTAAAACTATAGACGTAGTGCTTGAAGGGCTTGATGAATCAAAATCAGTAATAATTGTATCTGAATCCCCTGATGATATTGCAGAAAATATTATGACCCGCCTGAAAAAAGGCGTAACTTATATTGAAGGAAGCGGAGCTTATACAGGTGAATACAGGAAAATTGTATTCTGCGTAGTCACAAGACTCGAGCTGGCAGAACTAAAAAATCTTGTATTTGAAATAGACCCAACCGCATTTATTGCAATTGAAAACGTCCATGAAGTTACCGGCGGACAGGTTAAAAACACTAAATTTGTATAAAATATATCCTAAGCTTATACTGTGCAACGTTAGAATTTACACCAGCTGCACTTAAATTTTATTTATTGGGTGAATTCTACTACCCGCTGTATTGTTTAATAACACTGAATATGCTTGTTCATGAATTGCATTTGCTCCATTAACAAGCACTGAAAGCGAATTTACAATTTCTTGTATATTTTCTGATTGTGATGACAATGATTCTGATACTGATGCGCTCTCTTCTGCAGTTGCAGCGTTTTCCTGCACAACTTGCTCCATCTGAGAAATTGCCTTGTTAATCTGAGAAACTCCTTGCGCCTGCTCAATACTTGCCGCTGAAACCTCATCAAGAAGCTCACTTACTTTTTGAGTTTCATCATTAATTTCCAGCAGGGAATCATTGACCTGTTGGGAAATTTCTGCCCCCTGCTCTGAAAGATGAATATTACTCTCAATAATTTTTGTGGTATCTTTTGCAGCCTGTGCACTTCTTTGCGCAAGGTTCCTAACTTCTTCTGCAACAACTGCAAATCCTAGTCCTGCATCGCCTGCACGGGCAGCCTCCACAGCAGCGTTAAGAGCAAGAATATTTGTCTGGAATGCAATTTCATCAATAACTTTAATAATTTTTGCAATGTCACCGCTTGATTTTTTAAGCTCTACCATTGACTCCATCATTTTATGCATTTCGGCATTGACTTTATCAGCAGAATCTTTTGCCTGCTTCGCAAGCATTGCCGCCTGCTTGGTATTCTCAGTATTTTGTTGAACCATTGAAGCAGCTTCTTCAAGTGTTGAAGAAGTTTCTTCTATAGAGGCAGCCAGCTCTGAACTGCCTTCTGCCAAATGCTGACTTGAAGAAGAAAGCTGACCGGAGGCATTAGTAACTTGTTCTGTTGAAACATCAAGTCTTTCAACTGTTTTATCAATTGGTATTATAATAATTTTTTGAACTAATATATAAAGTAGTATTGAAAAGCCTAAGAATATCAATGACAATACTGCTATAAGCCCACTTTTGAAGTTAATACCGTTTTGCATTTCAACTTCTTTGACGCCAAATTTTTTAAATATACTTTTTTCAAGTAAAAAATACTTTGATTTAAGCTCTCTCCATTTAGGTGTCTCTTCCTTGATAAGCTTTTGAATAGCAGAAGATTTATCTGTTGAAATTAAATTTATTACTTCTTTTTGAAGTGCTACATCCTGAGAAGTTATGTTTGCTATCTCTTTGATTTCCTTTTTCAAGATTATTGTAAGGAGCAAGTTTTGCCAACTCTTCCATAAGGTTTTCGGTGTCATTAGCTGCTTTATAAAAATTACTTTTAGCTTTTTTATCATTCGGGTTAATAATAACATTTCTAACTGCCTGCCCTCTTTGCAATCCCAATGCATATATATTTTTTGAATTAGAAAGAAAGATCGTATCTTTATTTATAAAGCTTTTAAACGATGTTGCTATTAAGGACAAGGATACAACTGTAAAAATCAATGTTAATAAAGGCAAAGCTGTTTGTACAAACATTAATAAAAACATCTTGCGTGTTAATCTCATATTTTTGAACATTTTTTAAATCTCCATTCAATGCATTTATAAAATTTAAAAATTAAAAACAATCTTATTCTTCTGTAAAGTTTATATAACAATAAACGTGTTTTTACTACTTGTCAACAGAAGTTAAGTAAGAAAAACCTTCCTTAAAATAAGTTAATATCATTAGGTTAAACTAACGGAAATCTTAAATATATGCTTACATTTCAGGTCTATAAAGAGCTTGTACATACCTAATCAGCTCTTTATTTAAGACTTACAACACTCAACAAATAAACTTGCTAGCTCATGCATATCAAAACCGTTTTGCCTAAATTCTTCATCTTTAGAATTTCCAAAAGAACTTTTTTCAATATTCATAAAACCTGCTTTTTTAAGCATTTTTTCAAGTTTTTCGTAATAAATCCCGTTAATATGCGCAATATAAGGACGAGTCCTGTCACATAAGCTTAAACACCATTTTATAAATTCGTCTTTACTTAAAGTTTCAAATTTTTCCCGAATTTCCTCTTCAGGATATTGAGGACCACCGGAACCTGCTTCATAACTAACAAAAGTGTTTAATAATTTTGCACCTATGCAATCATCAGATTTTGTAATAATACCGTTAAACCAGTTAATATCGTTATTTTTATAAGCATCTAACGCTTTATCAGCATCAGGACATGCAAGCCTAAGTACTGCCCCTGATTTCATTGTCCTGAAAAGTTCTTTTAACATATATTCAAGATGCGGATCTTCAATATGCTCAATACAATGGGAAGAAAAAGCTTTTGTAACAACGTTATCAGCTATCGGAAACGGAGTAAATTTTCTTAAATCAACCTGTATATCAGCCTCAAGATAACAATCAAGCGTAAGCCAATCATCTTTCTTCCAATTACCAGCCCCAATATTAATTTTGCATTCTTTATCAAGAATATTATTTTTAATATTAATAGCCTGAATTCCATTTTTTATAGCATTAATTTCATTTTGATAATTTTTACGATAGAAATCCGTTGCGCTAAGCGTAAAATTATCGCTGTAATTTATAGATAGCGAACTTGAACATTTCTTAAACTGATTATCATCACAAGCTATTTTTATATTATTTTTGATTAATTCTTGAGTAAAATCTACTACTTCGAGCACAATTCGTAAAATATCAAGATTAGGTTCAATTAGTAATATTTTTTCATCAGTTTTCTCTGCAAACCGTTTAAAAACATACCCTAAACCAAGCCCGTAAATTATATGCACATTATCTTTTTTTCCATTACCTGTAGCTTTCTGTAAAAACTCAATAGCTTCATATATAGGGTCAACATTGTCATGCAAGCATTCTTTGTCATATAAAAGATTAGAATCACCTGATTTAGAATCTATAATTTGAATTGGTTTTTGCAAATTAGTATGATTCAAAACCATATTTACAAGCTCTTCATTATATTGAGCAATTAATTCAAGATTATTTTTTAAAATTTCACTCATATTTTTTATAGTTCCATTATTAATTTGTGATTCTATTTTCAGGAATAAAATTATTTCAATTATTTATATAATACCACTTGAAATTATAGATAATATCCATACTATAAAGGATATTCATGTTCATAAACTTTAAATTTCACTTATATATTTTATTAGAAAGGTTTAAGGCTGATCATTATTTTTGTGCTAATATTTTAGTGATTTAAAGGAAGTGCCTTTTAAACAAGATTTTACAATTTCATAATCGGTAATATAACGTTGACAAATACGATAAATACAGCAAACTGCGTGGAAACTATTCCGGCAGAGGAACTGGACAAAATTTTAAACAAAGTAAATAAACCTTCAAGATATATAGGAAACGAACCAGGAAGCGCAAATAAAGATTGGCAAACGGCAGAAACAAGAACAGCTCTTGCCTTTCCTGACCTTTACGAAATAGGAATTTCCAACCTTGGACTAAGAATTTTATACGAGCAAATTAATAACTATAAAGCTAAAAACTTTCTTGCAGACAGAGTTTATGCGCCGGAAACTGATTTCAGGGACCAATTAAAAGAAAATAATTTGCCGCTATACGGACTGGAAAGTAAACAACCTTTAAAGAATTTTGACTTGATTGCATTTTCTTTGCAGTACGAACTTAGTTATCCGACTATACTTTCAATGTTTGAACAGGCGGGTATACCGTATAGAACAACAGAAAGAACAGATTCTGACCCAATCGTTGCAGCAGGCGGCCCCGGAACTTATAATCCTGAGCCCGTATGCGAATATATAGATGCTTTTATCTTAGGAGATGGTGAAACTGTTATTACAGAAATCCTCGAAATCATACTAGAGGGAAAAAAATCAATCTAACAAGAATTGAAATTCTTAAAAACTTATCAGGATTAAGAGGCGTATATGTGCCGCTTTTCTATACAGCGGACAAACCTTTTTCAAAACCGGTTGCCATAGACGATGCCCCTAAAGTTATTGATAAAAGAATTGATGAAGTTGATAACACAAATTACCCTGTCGAATTTCCTGTACCATTCAGCTCCGCAGTACATGACAGAGCCGTCGTGGAAATCCGTAGAGGATGCGGAAGAATGTGCAGATTTTGTCAACCTTGTTTTGTGAATTTTCCTATCAGGGAAAAATCCCCTGAAAATATCATAGAACTTGTGGACAAAACCCTGGAAAGTACAGGTTATGAAGAATATTCACTTCTTTCACTTTCTTCAAATGATTACGGAAATATCGAAAAACCTGTAAAAGCCCTGAACGATAAACATGCATCAAATGGAACTCATCTCTCTCACTCTCTCTCAAGTCAGCGAGCAGATAAATTCAGCCTTGAACTTGCTGAACTTGTGCAAGCAGTAAGAAAAAGTACAATAACAATTGCTCCTGAAGCAGGCACACAAAGGCTAAGGAATGTAATTAACAAAAACCTTACAGAACAACAGATTTTAGATGCGGTGTTGTCAGTCTATAAATCAGGCTGGCAGAGTATAAAACTATATTTCATGATTGGACTTCCCACAGAAACATTTGAAGACCTAGACGGAATTTATGAACTTCTAAGAACTATTCAATATCAAGCCAGAAAACTTAAGTCAGAGCTAAATTTAAACAAACACCTTAATATAACTTGCTCCATGTCAATTTTTGTTCCAAAACCGTTTACTCCATTCCAATGGGTTGGTCAGGACAATCACGATGTGTTATACGAAAAAATAAAATACCTTAGAGAGAAATCAAGAACTCTCAAAGGCGTTAGACTCAATTTTCATGATATTTTCCTGTGCAGATTAGAAGCCGCATTCTCAAGAGGAGACAGAAGATTAAACGCTCTTATCGAAGAAGTTCACAAGCATGGCTCATACCTTGATGCATGGAAAGAGCATTTTAATAAAAAAATATGGATAGAATCCGCAGAAAAATTAGGCATTAATATTGATGAGTTTTCAGAAAAACAATTTGAGATTGAAGATGAACTCCCGTGGGATATGCTTAATGTTGGTGTAAATAAGAACTGGCTAGCTAATGAATATCAAAACGCACTTGAATCAGAAGCGTCTGTACCATGCGAAGAAGCATGTACAGATTGCGGAGTGTGCAAAGAATTTAATACAAAACCATCTATAAAATCCCATAAAGCAGCTGAAATTAATGAAGATACAGAAAACTCACAACTTAAACTTTATTCAGATAATGGTTATAAATATCGGCTTAAAATGTCTAAAACTGGTTATTTAAGATTCATTTCCCATCTTGACTGGCAAAAACTTATTTATACAGCTATTAGAAAATCCGGATTTAAAATTAACTATTCACAAGGCTTTAATCCTTCGCCCAAAATATCTTTAGGAATAGCGATACCTTTGTTTGTAGAGGGAAAAAACGAATACGTAGACGTCGAATTTCAAGAAGAAATATCTGAAAATACAATTAAAGAAAAATTAAACGCACTTTTACCTGAAAATTCGCAAATTTCAGCAATTGTTAAAATCCCGAAACAACAAAAAAGCATCCAAAACGACATATACTGGGCAAAATACAGCGCCATCTGCGAAAATAGCGAAATTATTAAAAAAATTAACATAGAAAGTATTGCCAAAGATTTATTATTAAAGGAAAATATAATAATAGAAAAGCGAACAAAAAAAGGTATTAAACAAATAGATATCAAACCCGGAATTCAATCGCTTTCTTTTAATCAGGAAACACAAATTCTTGAATTCACATTAAAAACTGGTGGGGGAGTTATAGAGAAATCCCAAAATAAAGAGTTTTTAATAGATAAAAAGACTTCTATTAGTTCGGTAAGAGCTGATGAATTTGTAAAATTACTTACTCCTGACACAAACTGGAGAATAACAAGAGAAAGATTATTGGATTATCAATTTAACGAATTATGCTAAAAGCAATAATCGTAGTGTATTAAATTTTTAAGAAAAATGAATTTTATAAGAGTAAAAAATATATCTATAGCTACAAAAATAGACAAAATTGCGCAAATAGTTACGCAAATGTCTGATTTTATGTAGCGAACAAGTTTTAATAAGTCATACAATTTTTTAAAGGAAAGATTTAAATTTATGAGTAAATCAATTATTATTTCAGAAAGAGACAACATTGCGGCTGTGGTTGAAGACGGTAAAGTCGTAGAATTTTTCATTCATAGAAGTGAAATTTTACTTGGAGACATTTATCAATCTAGAGTAGAA
>CALOAD010000019.1:0-7750 GCA_942491415.1 Candidatus Gastranaerophilales bacterium
TAAAAAACAAGAAAACGAACTAGCCGAATTATTAGATTATAAGCTTAATAGGAGCAACATTTTTAAACGTGCACATTATTTAGTTAAAAATGAATTTATGTCTTTTTCGGACGCTTTAACACAATGCTGGGCGGAATATAGAGCTTACAAAGTAAGTGTAAAAAATGACATTGAAAGGTTAAAAAAGCTTATAATAAGCAGGTATGAAGTAAAGCAAAAGCCTATTAATCCAGATTTGGAATTATTAGCGGCTGCAAAGTTAAACAAAAATTTCAATCCTAACAAAAGGGAAAGCATAACCACATATTTATAAGAATTATGATTAAAAAAGCAATCAAAGATTATGCAATGAAGCATAATATAAGCGAAACAAAGGCAAAGGGCATATTATCAAAAGAGTTATTCTACGATAAACCTGAATACATGAGACCTCAGTATATGAAAATATTAATAGACAAGCGTAAATCAATACGCATTGATCAGATTATTGTCATATGCGATACATTAGGAATAAGCCCAAGTGAATTACTTAATTATAATAAGTTATGATACATATAATACATTTTACATTTATGATATTAGTAGGAGCAGCTATGTTATACTACAGTTATAAAAAATCAAAACTATGATTATATTTCCCGCTATACTTGGAGCAATGCGAAGCAGAAAAGATAAAACCTTTGCTTTGACATTTGAAACGAACGAGCTTACACCAGATGTAAGTAGTCAATTAATGGGTGCAATGAATGAATTTGGGTATGTCGCTTTTAAAGCTGAATCATTTAAAACAGAGGATAAAGAACTGTTAGAAAGTTTGAAAGCCGATACCTTAGTAGATAGCATCGCAAAGACACCAAGCCAGCAATATATTGTCAATACCGTAATCGGGTAGCCTACGTTTAAAATCCTCGTATAAAGTTGTTTTAAACCCGTTGTATGTTTCTTTGATTATGTTTATCGTTATGCCTGTTTGAATAGTTGAGGTGTACCAGATCAAGAAGTCTATTATTGACCATGTTTTCCCACTTCGTGAGCTGCCCTCAAGCACAATACCTCGATAGTTATTATAATTGTGTGCTAAGTGAGTTAAGTTAGGATTTACTTTTCTCATCAAAATCGGGAAATAGTTCTGCTATGGTTTTTCGTTTATCTTGAATCTCATTTGAAGTATGATCTTTTAGTCCTAAGTCCCTTGCTATAATATTAGCATTGAATATATTAACACTTGCACCTTCAAACTTATTTGCATACATTATGTTGCGTATGCGTGATATGATACCCCCAAATTCACTATACCTTCCCTCTCTATTCTGTCTATAATCTTCTAAATCCGATATAATATCTTGATCGAATACCCACGTATCAAATCGTGCCCAAGTTAGCGGTCTTTGTTTCTCTAAGTCTATTATTTCCCCTGTTTTATTGTGTACTACTTTTTCAATAATCGGGTTTGCTTCAATCCATTTAAGAAACTTAAGAAATAATTTCCAAAGCTCTTCTGGTGTTTCTATGTTTTTTGGTCTGCCTACTTTATTACTCATACAATTTAGGTCTTTGTGTTGTTAACTTAACTAATATAGTATTTGTTTTTGTAGTGTCTAGCTTTTCAAGTGTATAATCGAGTGTTCTATCTATTGTGGTAGTCGTTCCGTTGTAATATGTTATTATAGCTCCTGTATTGTCTTTCAATGTTTCAATGTCTTCTAAGCCATATATTAAGAATTCAAGTTCATATTCGAAATATGCCTTTCTATTTACAATTTTAGAGTTGATTTTTATGTTTGGTTTTTGATTATTATCAACATTGTAACTAATTCCTGTAAAGCTTATTGTATTTACTCCTGATTGTTCAAACATGTTTTAAAACATTATGTATATTAATGTTAATTGTGTATATTTGCCTAACACTTAACTACAAATATAGCAATTATGATTGAATTACACAATATTGATTGTATGGAATACATGAAGGGCTGCACAGATAATGAGTTTGACTTGGCAATAGTTGACCCGCCTTATGGGATTAATGCTGAACAAGGAACAAACAGAGCAAGTAGAAAACAATTTGCGGATAAAAAATATGGCTGGGATAACCAATCTCCAAAACATGAATATTATACAGAGCTTTTTAGAATAAGCAAAAATCAAATTATATGGGGAGCAAATCATTTTATTGAAGATATCCCAATGGCAAATAGTAAACATTGGATAATTTGGGATAAGCAAAATCCCGACAGATGTTTTGCAGATTGCGAGATGGCTTGGTGTTCAAATATGGATAATGCAAGAATATTTAATATTAAAAGGGTTCAAGAATTAAATAAACAAGATGGGGGTAAAATACACCCAACACAAAAACCAGTTAAATTATATGAGTGGCTTTTAATGAAATACGCTAAACAAGGCGATAAAATACTGGACACGCATTTAGGAAGTGGAAGTATTGCGATTGCTTGCCACGATTTAGGGTTTGATTTGGTAGGTTGTGAGCTTGATAAAGACTATTTTGATGCAGCAACAAAAAGACTTAACACACATAAATTACAATTAAAACTTTTTTAATGTGAAACAATTAAACAAACAATTACGGGATGAGCTTCTTACTTACTCTTCAAAAGAGATAGTAAAGAAGTCCGGTATGTATGCGTCTATTATTAGCATGTGGCGGCATGGCGAAGATTTAAAGACTATTAGTTCATTGAACAGATTAGCAGGTGTATTAGGTAAAAAGATACATTTAGACGGCATTAGTGAGGATATTGAGTTGCGTATGCTTAGCACTCTTTTATTCGAGATGCAAAACTATAGCACCTACAATCTTTCGTTGATGACTGGCTTTCATGCGAATACATTTTTTAATATGCGACTTGGTAAAGTGCCACATCTTACCACTATGTTGATAATTGCTGATCGGTTAGGTGTTGACTTTTATTTCGAAATAAAATGAAGCGATTAAGCGAGAATTTATATTTAACAAGTGAAGGTTTGATTTTTAACAGTAAGAAACAAACTTTAAAAGAGATGCCTAATTTTTTGATAGGAATAACAACTAAGGGTCATAATCTTTGGTTTGATAGCTACGAAACTTTTTTAAAGCAGTCTGAGGGTGTCGAGGGTGTATTTCCTGTTTTTGTAGAAAAGATATTTAATAGGGGTAAAACTACTTATGCTAAATGTTTGGATAATAATTTTATTGCTATAGGGTCAAGACCTGTAAAAAACAATTGGATAAAGTATAATTATAGTTTTGAGGCAGGCAAAGCAAATTTAATATTTGCCAGAAAAGATGAGAATTATGATAAAGGCATTATGATAAAAGGGGTGCATGTTTTAAAACATACTTAAATGTTTTCAGGTACAATTTATTATAAGTAATTTTATTATATAATTAATAATAGAAAAAATGAACGTATTAAACAAAATTAAATTAGAAGATGACGACACATTAACTATACATGGTGTTGTAGCTATGTTGCCAACCGAAGAGCAAATTGATAAACTTGCTGAAAATTGGTGTGATAATCGTGCTGAATCTTGGAACGCACAAAACTATGCATACATTGAAGGGATGAATGCTATTGTAGATGCCCTAAAAGAACTTACTAAAGGCGATTAGCTACAACATAAATATTACTAATTTTATTATACAATTAATTTTAACTTAAAAATTTGCATTATGAAAAATTTAAAGCACACACAAGGAAACTGGGACTATTCAACAAGTTTAGGAGAAATAAGTATAACGGGTGTCTCAACCGATATTGCTTTAGTAAATACAGGAACAAGTATAAATTATGATGAAGCAAGGGCAAACGCAAAACTTATTGCTGCTGCTCCTGAGCTGTTAGAGTCATTAATTTCATTAAAAGAAAGACTTAACTACTTAATAAGTACTGGCAGAGTTGATATTAACAAAACAGAAACAATACGAGACATTAATATCGCTAATGATGCAATTAAAAAAGCAACCTCGTAGTTTCGCAAATTCTGCGAGATTCGCCCCGTCTCCTTAATCGGTTTCGGGGTTTTTGGGTAAAAGAATATTAATTTAAAACATTGCATTATGGAAACCATTTTAGAAAGCATTATCAAACTAGAGAAACAAAAAAGCGTAGTTAACAAGCACCGAGCAAATATCAATAATGTAATGATTGAGAAGCTTTGGAGCAAATTAAACAATAAGAACTAATGAAATACTACAACAGTAAACTACTATACATTAATAACGATTATGCAAGTATTCATATTGACATTATACCATTGCGCTATAGTTCTGTTATTGAGTATAGAAGATGCAAATTAGAAGGTTATAAATACATATCAATTAAACTATTTGGATATGTATATTTTAGTATTAATTTTTATAAACAATTATGAAAAATTTAGAGAAAAAAAAACAACAGGTACTAAATGGAGAAATTAACGCTTTAGATTTTTATTGTGAGTGCAAAGAACTTGCAGAAATTTTAAAAGAAGTAATGGACGAGATACTTGAGGATGCGATATTGGAATATGAAAAGTATGGTAGTAAGTCAATAAATAAAAAAGGCTTTGAAATTAGCACAACACAATCTGGTAGATATGATTATAGTGTGTCGAATGAATGGTGCAAGCTTAATGCAGCAACAAAAGAAATAGAGAAAAAGATGCAAGCAGCATACAATGCGGGTGGTTCTGTTATTAATGAAGGAACTGGTGAAATTTTCACACCTGCAAGTTACAAGTCAAATAAAATGAGTTTAAAATTTAAAAAAATTAATTATGAGTAAAAGATCAGAAGAATTTAAAGGCGGTTCGAACAACCCGTGCTCAATGTTTTTGGAGTGGAAAAGCGACAAAAAGAAATTTGAATATTACGACAAAGAAGAAAAGAAAAAAAATGAGGTAGATTTACCTTTTAAATTTTTAGTGTTAAAAGAGTTGCATACTGTTAAAGGTTTCAATGATGCTAACCAATGCGGGGTGTTTTCCAATGAGGTTAAATTAATTGGTCAAGATGAAATTAATGTAAGAACCTTTAAGGGTGGTGTAAGTATTAAAGGTATTTACAAAGACATTAAGCCACAAATTGAAGCTTTAGGCGGTGTTTATCATAAAAGTATCTACGCAGTAACTGAAGGAGGTAAATTGATAAATATAAGCATTAAGGGGTCAAGCGTTTCAGCGTGGGCTGATTTTACACAAAAATGCAGGGCAAGATTGACGGACGAATGGGTGGAGGTTGCAAGTGCTGAATCTTTAACAAAGGGCAAAGTAAATTATTCAGTTCCTGTATTTAAGTTTAATACAAGTTTAACAAGCGAACAAATAAAAATGGCAGATGAACAATTTGATATAATTGAGGATTATTTAAACGGGTATTTTAATAAAAAAGAGTGGAAGATCTGGAAGAAATTGATAATATAGATAAAGTTTTCGATACTGATGAAAAACCACCTTTTTAAACAAACTATAAAAGCCCTTTAATTAGGGTTTTTTTTATTATATTTGTTAAAAATAATTAACATGGATTATAATAAAAGAATAAAAGAAAAAGGATTATTAAAAAGTTATATTGCTAATAAGCTAGGTATTAGCAATGTTTCTTTTAGTTACTATCTAAATAAAGTCAGACCAATCCCGGAAGATATTGAGAAAGCTTTAAAAAAAGATATTAGAGTAAAAAAATTTGTTTTGAATGTTAAAAAAAATTAACAATTATGTTAGAACTAAGTAAATGTAATAAATTACTTGATAGTGGTTTATCATTGATGCCTATAGGCGATAGTAAAATACCTTGGATAAGATGGAAAGAATATCAAAATACAATAGTAAGCAAAGAAAAGTTTGCTCAGTATTATGAGAATGAGAAAACAAAAGGTATAGGTATAATAACAGGATACAATAATTTGGAGGTTATAGATGTAGATTTAAAAATACTCCCAACGCTGCAAGAGCAAACAGAATTTTGGAAGGATTTAAAAACTTTTCTTTCAGATAATATTGCAGATTTTAACGAAAAGTTTGTGATATACAAAACTATTAACAATGGTTATCATATATTATACAGATGTGCAGATATTGAGGGGAATAAAAAGCTAGCAAAGTTAAAAGGATATAAAGAGGCAATAATTGAAACTAGAGGTGTAGGAGGTTATGTTTTTGTATATAACAAGCAAGTTTCAGAATTAGATTACACGCAAATTCAAGAAATATCAAATCTAGAACGTGAGATATTAATGTCAGTATGCAAGTCCTACAACTATGAAGAAACAATAAGCAAGCGAAAAGAGGATATAAATAAAGTAGATAAAGTTCAGGCTACTGACGGTGTAAGTTCGTGGGATGACTACAACAGTAAAACATCAATATTTGATTTAATAGGCTCAGATTTTAGTGTAGTGAAACAATTATCTGACAAATATATAATAAAGCGAACAGGTGCAAAGTCTTTACATAGTGGTTACGTGTACAAAGATAGCGGCTGTATGTTTTTGTTTAGTACTGGGACTATATATCCTCATGAAGAGCTTATATCACCATTTAAAGCGTATGCAATAAAGTATTTTAATAACGACTTTTCCGAAGCTGCAAAAGATTTATATAATAAAGGTTTTGGAAGTAGGAGAAAAAGAGAGCTTGAAATAAAAGAAAAACCAATAATAGATAATTCAAAACTTGCTTTCCCTTTAGATGTGTTTCCAGAGTCAATACAACACTATTTAAAAAATTGCAATGAAACTTTAAATAGTTCGCTCGATTATTTAGGATGTACATTTATTTGGATGTGTAGTATAATAGTTGGAAATAGTCATAAAATTGAGGTAAAAAAAGGTTGGGCTGAAATAGCTAGCTTATGGATTATATTGGTAGGAAAGGCAGGGATTGGGAAAACTCCAAGTATTAATAATGTTATATTCCCCTTAAAAAAGAAAAACAAACAACTTATAAAAAAATTTATTAAAGATGCCGAAAAATACGAACAATATAAAAACTTAGATAAAAAAGAACAGATACAGCATGAAGAGATAAAGAAACCAAGGAATCAACAGTTTTTAGTTAATGACATAACGATCGAAGCATTAATACAATTGCATGAAAATAACGAAAACGGTATAGGAATATTAAAAGATGAATTGGCAGGTTGGATTAAAGACATGAATCAACATCGAGAGGGTGGAGATAAGAAACAATGGTTAAGCTCGTGGAGTAACGAGTTCATTTTTATTAATAGAAAAACTTCAGCTAATAGTTTTGTACCTAGTCCTTTTATGCCAGTGCTGGGAGGCATACAACCGTCAATATTTGAAAATTTTCAAACGGATGATAATAAAGAAAGTGGTTTTTTAGATCGTATATTGATAACGTACCCAGATTTAAAAGTTGATTATTACAATGATAATGAGATGCCAACTGGATTATTAAATTGGTATGAAGATATAATGATAGCTTTTTTTGATTTCATAAAAGGTTCATTGGATTACAACCGAGAAAATGAAATATTACCAAAAGTATTAAAATTTTCTAATGAAGCTCGGACTGAATGGAAAAGAATTCATGATAAAATAAGCGATTTACAAAATTCAATGATTGAAAGCGAATTTTTAAAATCAATGTACCCAAAACAAAAAAGCTATATCCCAAGATTTGCATTATTATTAAATATAATAGATGACTATTTTAATGATAAATCTAGCATTGCAATTAGTAAAGAATCAATTCTAAAAGCAGAGCAACTAAGTGACTATTTTGTAAACATGGCGAAAAAGGT
>CALOAD010000020.1:0-576228 GCA_942491415.1 Candidatus Gastranaerophilales bacterium
GCTAGCTGTTGTTTCTCACCAGTAAAATCTGTCTGCTGAATATTGGCCAAAATGGTCATGTCGCTAAGTGCTGCGTCTCCACGCACGAAAAATGAGAAATCGCGATACTGACTCTCTCCTGCTGCTATGGTCCCGACTTGCTCAGTTTTCTCGAAAGTGATAGATGGATGGGAGACCTTGAAATGAATCTTGACATTTCTGCCCACAAATCGCCTAAATTTCGAATACTGACACGAAATTTAGGGTGAGAGTTTTGCATTACATCCTGCTTATTAATTCCGTTTAACAGAACCGTTTCGAATTTGAGGTTGGGTTGGCGGATAACAACTGGTAGATTTATTTTTTTGCTTATACTAGGAAAATGATCTTGGCTAATTTTTTTCCGAAAACTCCACAGTTGAATCTTTATATGCTCGGTCCAATTTGAAAGGAATTGTGACGGTTGGTCCAGATTCCGATGCATCCAATGATCCGATCAAGTTATCAAATCTATCTATCTTAACTTCAGAAGACTGAGCAATGATTTCGAGTCTCACATCTTTTGCCTGATTCTCGCCACTATTCTGAGGTGTAATTTTCAACAAATATGATTTTCCATTCTCAGGATTAGACACACCTCGTCCGTTGTGCTCAAAAAACTCGATAAGTGGAGCTAAGTATAGGTGTTTTGCTTGAGAACGGAAAAGAATATTCTTTCTCGGTTTTCATCCCACGAATATCTTCCACCACGAGGGTGTAGTTAATAGTAGGCTTAGAATAGGTGCGTGGAATCTTTATTGCCAGGACAGCTTTTTGTAAATCGAATGGAACTATCGTCCCTAGGTCGTCTTCTGCCTTGATTATTTTGATCCCGTCAGAGACATCTTTAATCTTAGCGACAACACCAAGTGCAGGCCCAACTCCTTCATTTTTGATGTGAGTGTTAATCTCTATTGTTTCATTGTTATTTGGAAGAGAATCGCCGTTACCACTTGCCAACCCGGTATAGTCATTTAACCGAGAGACCGCAAACTGCAGATTAGGTCGTTGTAGTTTGGCCGTTTCAATTTGTAACTTCACAGGGCGTGAGTCATAGCCTCGTTTCTCACGTGCTACAATCAGGAAGTTTGAAACGCCTGAAGATAAATTGAGATCAGACGTTATGGGAAATTCAACTATCTCGCTCTCGCCCGGATCTAAACTGCCAACACTCAATGACTTTTGAATAGATATCCCGTGCATTTCGGATTCAATAGTCACATTGACATTAAATGCAGTCCCTTTTCCATGATTCATAACTTCGACAATTATTTTTGATGCCTCGCCAGCATCTATCTTCTGATTTGGAATTAAGGAAGAGGAGTCAGTATATCGGCAAGCTAATTCCAGGGCAGCAGGCCCGCTTAAGATACTATTAATTATTGCAATCTGCGGGGAGATGGTTTTGTATTGATAGTATACATTTGCAGCAAGATTATCGTAGGCAGTTTCTCTGGCATCTTCTGCCCACAAATATTCACTGACATGCAGACCCATAGTGAGTGTTGCAATCCCTATTGCCAAATGACTAATCCCTTCTGCTTGGCCCACCTCACGAACACCCGTTGCATCTGCCTGTATCTTTTTCTCAAAGTTCCTCATTGAAAAGACAATACTTGAACGAACGTCTGCAATTGGCCTCAGTTATCCTACCACCAATAGATTCAGTTAAGAATAGTGGTGTAAGAACCAGAATGTTATCATCTACATCTTTAACATTTGTTTTGACTGAGACACTTTTGAATGTTTTTTTGAATACTTTTTTCAATTGACTGGTAAAATAGTCATAGTCTTCAGTCTCATGTATATTTTTGTCATCTATAACAAGATGTATCATTTTAAGTTCGTCGGTGTCGCCTCCGTTCACTATCAAATGGTTAGAACAACCAGAGCAAAAATTTATAAGGAACAGCAGAATCACAATAAAACATGAAATCATTTTTCTTTTAATTTCCACAGCTAACTCCCCAAATTACACTCCGGTTTCTTAATATAATGCATTACTACTTCAAACGATCCAGGCCAAGATCTACATCTTTTCTCTTTGGCTTTGTTGCTAGAAGTCCCATTCCTTTAAAGACAACAACCAGCACAAAAAGTAGCGCCTTTTAAGTACGAAACAATCCTTTAAGATCATCCCTTAAAAGCCATCCAGAATCAGTAGTATCAGTTAGAAAATTGCATGTTTGAAACTATATTCTGAAATTTCTAAAAATGGTATAAAAAAAGGGCAAAATATACTTAAGTTATCGGATGAAAAAGCTTACTGGGATTTAAAAAGTGAGGTGTCTAGATTTGAAAAATCTTTAGCAAAAGCGGTTGACTTTGAGTCAACAAATTTGCTTGAAAGACTTCGAGATCTCAAATTTGGAGCGGCTCCTGCTGAGGTTATAGGTGCAATTACTCCGTTTCCTTTGATTCTATCATCTGTATTAACAGCAAAAAGTGATGAAGAAAAATCATCAATCGCTATAAAACAAGGTATTCCTGTTGCCGGAGGAATGGCGGCATGGGCTTATGCATCGATGTCTAAATTGTTAAATAATCCTAAATCAATGGGGTTAGGGCTTGTTGCGGGATTTGTGTTTAGCCAAATTGCGGATGTAATTAATGATAAGGTTAATCCATCTAAAAAAGCCGAGAAAAGTCACATTTAAAGAGTTATCTGACGCCAATTTCACTAAAATCTTTAAGCATTGATGTTTTTAGTTGCTCAAATTCTTGGTCTGAGTAGGTCTCTTCGTTTTTGAATGATTCATCAATGTGTTTTGAAACAGAAAACTTTTGTAAATAATAAGCATCAGCACCTTTTATGAGGTTGGCTATTTTAGGAAAATCATCCACTGCCAGTTGGCTTTTAACTACCGTGGTTCTAAATTCGTGAGGGATTTTTGAGTCTATGATAATGCTAATGCTTTGTTTTATATCATCAAGACTTGTCTTTGATCTTGTTATATCGTGATATTTTTCGATAGGACCTTTTATGTCCATTGCTATATAATCAAGAAGTCCATCGGCTAGAAGGATTTTGAGCATTTCTGGATTTGTGCCGTTAGAGTCAAGTTTTACTAAAAAGCCTAGAGCTTTGATTTTTCTTATAAAATCGGGCAAATCTTTATTTAATGTGGGTTCTCCCCCCGTAACGACAATGGCGTCCAGTTTTCCCTGACGTTTTTTTAGAAAGTCAAAAATCTCTTCTTCTTTAATAATGGAGTCTTTTAACTTGTGTAATTCAGGGTTATGGCAATAAGGGCAAGAAAAATTGCAACCTTGAGTAAAGACTATAGCCGAGATTTTGCCCGGATAATCGATTAGTGAAAATTTTTGAATGCCGCCTATTTTCATTTTAACTTTTAATTTCTAGTGATTATATTGTTTGTTAAAAAAGAAAACAGGGCTTTTATTAGTCCTGCTTTCTTTTTTGTATTTTTATACTGATGCGTGATCAGTTTCTTTTATAAGGAAAGTTTTTCTAAGTTTAAATTCTTCTCTTTTTCCTTTGTTCCATTGGTTTACAGGTCTTATGTAACCAACGATTCTTGAGTATACCTCGCATTGTTCTCCACATTCAGGACAAGAGTGTTGTTCCCCTTTTTGATATCCGTGAGAAGGACAGACGCTGAACGTAGGTGAGAATGTAAAATAAGGAAGTTGGTAATCTTGGCATACTTTTCGAACAAGATTTTTGATTACTTCTTTATTTTCTACTCTTTCACCGGCAAATATATGGATAGTTGTTCCACCGGTGTATTTTGCTTGTATTTCATCTTGGTGATCGAGTACTTCGAAAACATCATCAGAATGTCTGATAGGAAGTTGTGTAGAATTTGTATAGAAAGGATCTGCACCGTCCTGGTATTCTTCTTCGTTGGCGCAAATACTGCGAGGATATTTTTCTTTGTCCAGTTTGGCAAAGCGATAAGAAGTTCCTTCCGCAGGAGTCGCTTCCAGATTGAAGTTTTCACCTGTTTCTTCTTGGAATTCACTTAATCTATCTCTCATAAAATCGAGGACTTTTAATGTAAATTCCTTTGATCTTTGATCTTCAATACCTTTTCCAAACAAGTTTAAACAAGCTTCATGCATACCGTTTAAGCCGATTGTAGAAAAGTGATTTTTCCAGTATTCGCCATTGCGGGCTTTGATGTTTTTAAGATAGAACTTTGAATAAGGGTAAAGGTCTTTAGAAGTAAGTCTTTCAAGTACTTTTCTTTTTATAGAAAGGCTTTCTTTTGCTAAGACCATAAGTTTTTCTAATCTTGCAAGGAAATCTTCTTCGTTTACAGCTAAAACACCTAATCTTGCAAGGTTCATAGTTACAACACCAATAGATCCTGTTAACGGGTTAGATCCAAAAAGACCACCACCACGTTTTTCAAGCTCTCTGTTGTCGATTCTTAATCTGCAACACATAGATCTTGCATCTTCAGGGTTTAAATCGGAGTTGATGAAGTTAGAGAATGAAGGTACTCCATATTTTGCCGTCATTTCCCAAAGACCGTCAAGTTCAGGATTATCCCAGTCAAAGTCCTCTGTTATGTTATAGGTTGGTATCGGGAATGTGTGTACTCTTCCTTTTGCGTCCCCTTCCATCATAACTTCGAAAAAGGCTTTATTGAACATATTCATTTCTGTTTGAAATTCTGAATATGTCTCAGCTTGAGGTTCTCCACCAATTAAGATGCTTTGATCAGCCCAAGTTTTTGGCATTACAAGGTCTAAAGTGATATTTGTAAATGGTGTTTGAAATCCTATTCTGGTAGGCACATTGAGGTTATATACAAACTCTTGAACTGCTTGTTTTACTTCGCTATAAGATAGATTATCATAACGAATAAATGGAGCTAAAAGTGTATCAACACTTGAAAAAGCTTGTGCACCGGCAGCTTCACCTTGTAGTGTAAATAGGAAGTTTACCATTTGCCCTAATGCAGTTCTAAAGTGTTTAGGCGGTCTGCTTTCGATTTTTCCTGATGCACCTTTAAATCCTTCGAGTAAAAGATCATAAAGATCCCAACCTACACAATATACAGAAAGAACATTCAAGTCATGGATATGAAGGTCTCCGTTTAAGTGAGCTTGTTTTATTTCTATGGGGTAAATTTTATTTAACCAGTAAACTTTGCTTAATTCTGCTGACATATAGTTGTTTAAACCTTGCAAAGAATAAGTCATATTTGAGTTTTCATTAACTTGCCAGTCCAGTTGTTTTAGGTACTGATCGATTAAATCAACATTGTCTTTTTCAACAATATCACGGATTTTTGCGTGTTGATCACGATAAATTGTGTAGGCTTTAGCACTTTTGCGGAAGTCAGATTCCATTAATGTTTCTTCAATAAGGTCTTGAAGTTGTTCTATATTAGGAATTGTTTCACCAAAAGTTCTTCTTGCTTTATCAACAGCTTGAAGAGCCAGTGTCTTTGCTGTTGTTTTGTCAAATTCTGCTGTTGCCTGCCCTGCTTTTGAAATCGCATTTATAATTTTTTCTTCATCAAAACTAACGATTCTGCCGTCTCTTTTTTGAACGTTACTAAACATCTAATTCTCCCTAAGATAATAAACTAACAGTATTAAAAACTGTCAGTACCGAGGTTTTAAAATATTAAATAAACTGTGTGATTTAATATTTCATGTTCCCTGTCTCGAGGTACTAACAAACCTGGCTAATCAAGTATTCCGACTATAACGGTTGCGGACCAGTGTGGGATTTTCACCCTTTAACTTAATATTCTAAAGTTTTCTTTCCTTGATATTTAGCCTCAGATAATATATAGATTTTAATTGAAAATTTAGGATGTAGTCAATCATATTAATTAAATATTAATATTTATGATTAATATTTAACAAAGCTTTAATCGTGAAAAATTTAGTCATGTGGTATAATTATTTTCAACTGAAAACACAGCTGTAAAAAGGGTCATGGTAATGAAAAAAATTAGTATTAAAACTCAGAAGCGTAATGAGATTATAGACATCACTCCTGTTGTGAAAAAAACAATAGAGAGCATGGGTGTGGAAGATGGTATATGTGTTGTGTATTGTCCTCATACCACTGCCGGTATTACGGTTAATGAAAATTATGATGAATCTGTAAAAGGAGATATGCTTTTTAGTTTAAATAAAATATCTCCCGATTATTCTGAATTTAGGCATATGGAAGGTAATTCAGATGCTCATGTGAAAGCTTCTATGATGGGTTGCAGTATAACTTTTATAATTGAAAACGGAAAGTTAATGATCGGTCATTGGCAAGGTATTTTCTTTACGGAATTTGACGGTTCGAGAAATCGTGAAGTATGGATAAAAGCATTATAAATATTAGTAAAGCCTCTTTAAAGAGGCTTTACTTTTGTAATAATTTTTCTACGATAACCTTATCAGCTTTTACAAATTCAAAATTATTTAAATCCTGTTTTTCGACCCATTTTACATCATCATGATCATTTAGTTGGATTTTTCCTTCTATGTAGTCAGCTGTGTATGCCATTAATTTTATATTTTTTTCGTTGCAGTTAAATTCGGTTGAGCATAAAAAGTCTTTTACTTTAACTTTTATATTAAGTTCTTCCAAAAGTTCTCTTTTTAAGCATTCTTTGATTGTTTCGCCTTCTTCCAGTTTTCCACCGGGGAATTCCCAAAAAGGTTCCAGGCATTTTCCTTTTTTTCGCTTAGCAATAAGGATTTTCCCGTTTCGTTCTACAATTCCGGCGGATACGAAAAGTTTTTTATTCATTTTTATCGCAATCTTTTACGATACAGTCTTTTGAGCAAATTTCACAACCTGATGGCATTAGAACAGAATTGCAACGCATGCACCTTTCGCCTAAATGTTCAGGTGAGTAGTCCATTTTACAGGTGGGACATTGTATTTTATTTTCTTTGTCGCATTTAGTCATAAATAATTAAACCCCCTGTTTTTAGATTAAAAAATAAAAGTAAGTAATCTGGATAAAATACCACCCGCACTAAAAGCTACAAAAATGGAGCCAAACCAAATTAAACAGGCTTCTTTAAATCCTCTTTCTTTGAATAAAACTGTAACAGCAATTATACAAGGTACAAATAAAGTTAATACTACCAAACCGGTTAATATTTGTTCCGGAGATAATACTGATGCTGAGCCGTCCAGACCAGACATTTTAGCCAGTCCTGCAGCGGCAAAATCTCGTCTTATGATTCCCATTATGAAAATAGTTGCTGTTTCTTGTGGTAGGTTAAGTATATTTGAGGCGAACGGGGCAAATGTTTTTTCTATAAATTGCATTCCGTTTGTCAGGTTTAAGGTTGTGATGATTAGGGAACCTATAACAAATAAAGGCGCTGCTTCTTGCAAAAAATGAATAGATTTTGAATATGTTTTCATTAGTATATTTTTAGGTTGAGGAAATTTCATTGTGGGCAGATCGATAATTAGATAGCTGGATTTTCCAGGTAAGTATTTGTTTAAAAGAGTTCCAACGGTTATAAAGACTATCGCTATTGAAACAAGGTAGATAATCCAAGCTTTTAGACCTCCAATTGCAGCCAATAATGCTATTATAAGTCCTAATTGTGCTGAACAAGGAATTGTTAGACCCAAAAGTGCCGTAGCAATTGTTCTCTCACGGCTAGAACCTAATATTCTGGTTGTTATTGTTGCCATTGTTATACATCCAAATCCCAAAATGATTGGTATAACAGCTCTGCCGTTAAGACCTATTTTAGATAAAAATCTATCAGTTAAGGCTGCTACTCTGGGCAAATAACCCGAATCTTCCAGTATTGCCATGAAAAGATGGAAAGCAGCAATTAGTGGTAATAAAACTCCAAAAATGTAATGAATAGCCATTGTTAAAATGCCAAATTCACCTGATAAATATTCTTTTAAAATTTCGGAGCTTATAAAATTATTCACTAAGTCTGAAACCCAAGGAATATAATATTTTGAAACCAGTTTTGACTCTATTAGATTGACTATATCACCGGCTACGAAGACGCCTATCAGTTGGTAAAGCAAAAATAAAGTCATAATAGCTGATAATGAACCGACAAAAGGGTTTAAAAGCCATCTACCGATTTTTGTTGAAAGGTTTGTTCCTTCATTTGTTTCTGAAACACAATTTTCGACGACTTTATCTATTATTTCTCTTCTTTCAGCGTAGATTTTTTCTCTATCTTCAAGGTTTTCTTCCTGTTTTAAGACTTGCAAAATCCTTGAAAAATCTTGTTTTTGAGTTGTTTCAATAAGTTTTTTTATACTTGGTGTTAATTTCTCAGAGCATTTAATTTCAGCTTCAAAAATGAATTTTTTAACATCGCTAATGCCTTTGTTTTTTATGGCAATGGTTGGTATTACCGTCACTCCCAGTGACTCTTCCAGTCTTTCAATGTCTATTTTTAAACCTCTGGATGATGCTTCATCTATTTGATTAAGGGCGATTACCATAGGTATACCAAGATCAATTAGTTGTTGTGTTAAAAATAAATCTCGCTCAAGGTTTAAAGCGTTAACTACATTGACGATTTTGTCTGCTTGTAAAATAAATTCTTTTGCCACAATTTCTTCGTCATTGTAATTGCCAATGCCGTAAATTCCAGGCGTGTCAATGATTTCATGATTGTCTATTGTAATAGTTGAAACATCAACAGTTGTACCGGGATAGTTGCTGACTTCTACATAAGTACCGGTGAATTTATTGAAAAATACAGATTTACCGACGTTTGGATTGCCGGCGAATACAATTTTTTTATATTTTAAGCCTTTTAAACGTTCAGAGTCTTGGCTTTGATCGAACGCAGCCATATTCTTCTCTCTTATATAAGTTTAACGTATATTTCTTTAGATAAATTTCTGCCAATAGCTATTTCTTGATGGTTTTTTTGAACAACAACAGGTCCGGGTTTTGCAATGCAAGTGATAACTTGACTTTTTTCCAGTCCAAATCTTGATGAAAAACATTTTACCGCAGGATCAATGAATTCAAGTATTTTTGCTTTTTGTCCAACTTTTATGTCACAAAGACTAACCATTTATGCGCCTCTATTTTTTTAAGTTTCTCTTATTGAGAAACATTCTCAATAAACATTACTTTTAAATTATCATAAGCTGTTATTAAAGTCAATAAAATCCTTTAGAAATAAGTTATTAAGTGAAGTTTATTAAAGTTCTTTCGAGTCTTGTTTTGAGTTTTTTACAAAGTTAATGAAGAAATACTTCATTGACTTATTTTATAAAGAAAAAGCTCTTTATTTATTGATAATAATAGCAATAGTTTTTTAAGAAATATCAAAATTTTTTATGTTAATTTTTTTCAAAAAGCTACATTCTAGAAATGATAAAGAATATTGGTAACTTTAAAAAAATTAATGTAAAAAAAGCTCGTAAAAATAGCCCTGTGTTTGCCAATAGTGGTTTCATTTGTTTTACTATATAGTAAGAACTTTATAGATGTAGTATTTTAAAAAGTTATTTTTATTAGCGTTTGGTTTAAAGATTCCGTAAAGAATCTTTAGTGGAGGATTATTAGTGCTAGAGCACGGTTATATACAAATATACACCGGTGATGGAAAAGGAAAGACGACTGCTTCATTAGGTTTGGCATTGAGAGCCTTAGGGCATGGCTGGAAAGTCCTGATAGCTCAATTTACCAAAGGAGAGCAGGATAATTATTATGGCGAAATGATGTCATCTCAACTTATGCCGAACTTAAAAGTTAAGCAATTTGGAATGGATAGAGTTGTTTATGCTCATAATGTTTGCATGGAAGATTTTAAGCAGACAAAAGAAGGTTGGGACTACGTAAAAAAAGCCATAAACAGTGGTGATTATCAAATGATTATTATGGATGAGCTAAATATATGTGTCGATCTTGGAATGATCAAAGTTTCAGAGGTAAAAGAGGCTCTTATAAATAAGCCTAAAAATCTTGAAATAGTGCTTACAGGACGTAGCGCACATTCGGAATTAATTGCAATGGCTCATTTGGTAACGGAAATGAAGCCGATTAAACATTATTTTAATGATGGTGTTATGGCAAGACAAGGTATTGAATATTAAGACATATCTTGGGAGATATGATATTGGAAGAGGACTTTTGTCCTCTTTTTTTTTGTTGCTTATTGCTTACGGTCGATATAAAATAAGCCCTGTAAAGATATACCGATATAAAAAAGTAATCAGTAAAATAAAACAATTTTGCAAGTCGGTGTGCGTAAGCAGAAAACTAACTTATTTGGGTATAAGGGGTATTAATATATGGCTTTTAAATCGGGTTTTGTTACTATTATAGGCAGACCAAATGTTGGAAAATCGACTCTTTTAAATGAAATTTTAGGACAAAAAATTGTTATAACAAGTGATAAACCTCAAACAACAAGAAAAAGAATAAAAGGGGTTTATACTACTGAACAAGGGCAAATTGTTTTTATTGACACTCCCGGAGTGCATAAACCTAAATATAAATTGGGTGAATTTTTGCTGGATGAAGCTAAATTGGCGGTTCCTGACGCTGATTTGATATTGTTTTTGGTGGATGGTCAAGACGAGGCTGGTGTTGGCGATAAATGGATAGTGAATAACCTTTTAGAGGTTGATATTCCTATAATAATGGTTATTAATAAAGTTGATCAAATTAAAGATATAACTAAGAGAGATCAAAATATAGCAACGTATAAAGAGTTATTTAAAGAAAAATCAGTTCCCATTGTTAAAATCTCGGCGAAAACATCAAGAAATGTAGACACTTTGATAAAAAACATTTTCAGAAAACTTCCTAAAGGACCAATGTTTTACCCGGAGGATTCTGTAACAGATCAAAATGTGAGAGATATAACTAAAGAAATAATAAGGGAAAAAGTTTTGCAAAATACTCATGAGGAGATCCCTCATAGTATTGCTGTAAGCATTGATAAATTTGAGGATAAAGAAAATATTGCGAGGATTATGTCAACAATTTATGTTGAGCAAGATTCGCAAAAAGGTATTATAATCGGCAATCAAGGAAAAATGCTAAAGAAAATCGGAAGTGAAGCTCGTGAAGAGATAGAGAAGCTTGTTGAAAAAAAGGTTTTTCTTGAGATTTTTGTGAAAATAAAAAAAGCCTGGAGAAAAAACAATACTGCGTTAAAAGAATTTGGGTATGAGCAGTAATAAAGCTGAATATGTTTTTTTAAGCTATCCTACAAAAATTAATAGTGGTAAATTTATTGCTGATTTAATTCCGATAAAGTATTTTATGTAATTGCAACAAAAGTCTCTCTCGGTGAGAGAAAAGCTTTTTAAGACGGTTTTTACCTTGACTTCGCAAGGCTAAAAACCTTAGATTAGTCGTTCAAAGTCTTTTTACAGTATCTTATTAAATCAAAAATTTACCCCCTAAAGAAATTTAATTTTTTTATTATTTTTTTGATTTTTATAGTGAGATTATAGATTTTAAAGTGTGTCTTTTGACTTTTGCCTCGTTTGTATCGGAGTATTTTGAGATTACTTCAGGGGGGATAAATTTTTTCAAGAATAATCTCCTTAAAAAGACTAATTCACTTGCCAAATAGCTTATAAATTCGCTGACTTTAAATCTTTTCGTATTTTTTACTTAACAAAGTGATGGACTAAACACAAGCTGTATTGTTTGAACGAAGCTTCGCTGAGTGAGTTATACAGCATTTTTTAGATTGTTATACTTTGATTTAACGAAGTTTAGTAAAATAGAAAAGTTTTACGGAGGCAGGTTTTTGGGGTACTTTTTTAAAAAAAAGTACCTCCCTCGAAGAGAGTTTCATGAGTTTAAATCTATGAAATTACATAAAATACTTAATCAGTCACTATTTACTAACTACCCAAAAATCTTTGGAATAAAAAGCAAAATACCTATAATGATCGAAGTTATTGCTGCAATAAGCACAGCACCTGCTGAAATATCTTTTGACATTTTAGCTAAAATAGAATATTTTTGCCCAAAATAAGCATCTACAATAAATTCTACTACTGTATTCATAAGCTCAGCGAATAATACAAAACCCATTGTTAAAAATAAAATGGCAAACTCAATAAATTCAAAATTGAGGTATATGGCAAGTCCGATGGCTAAAATGCCCATAATAAGATCGGCTCTGAAATTTCGCTGTGATTTTACAGCCAGAAAAACACCTCTAACGGCGAATTTTAAACTGGTTAAAAGATTAGAGGCTTTATATTTAGACATTTAATGTTCCTATATCTTTTATCATAGATTCTTGAATTTCAAGCATTTTATTTAATGATTCCTCATCGGGATGGTCATAACCCAAAAGATGCAATAATCCATGGCTTAATAAAAAGAATACTTCCTGATCGATAGTTTTAGAATTCTCTTTAGCTTGTTGCTTAGCTTTTTCAATAGAGACAATAATTTCTCCCAGATGTATTTGCTCGTTGTTTTGCTGCGCTAAAAACTCATTGTCGACGAATAATGCAAAAGAAAGAACATCCGTCGGGCAATCTTTATCTCTATATTGAAGGTTTAGTTCTTGGATGAATTTGTTATCGCAAAATAAAATATCAAAGTTTACAAATTCACTTTTGCTTATAAAGTTTTGATTCTGGTTTGAAAAATTTTCAACCATTTTTTTGCAAGATTTAACAATAAAATCTTCATCGAATTTAATAAGATTTTGTTGATCTGTGAAATCAATAGTAATGTTCGGTGTTTTAGACATTTTAATATTAACCGTTACTTTGTTTTTTCTTTAATTCTTTTATTGTGTCCTTAGGAAGTTTTTGCCCATTTGCTATATGTAATTTACCTCTAGTCTTATTTTCGAGTTCTTCCAAAACATTTTCATGGTATTTGATTCTGTGATGTTGCATCCCTCTTAAAATCCTATTAAAGGTTGCAGCAATTGTTTTCAAGTCTTTTAACGTGATTGGACTATCAGATAATTGTCCGTCAATTAATCTATCTTGGATGATTTTATCGATCATTGTCTCAATTTCTTCTTGAGAAGGAGCTTTTAAAGATCTAACAGCAGATTCTACTGCGTCTGCAAGCATAAGTATGGCTGCTTCTTTTGAATTTGGTTTAGGACCCGTATATCTGAATTGTTCTTCAGTTATATTTCCTGCACCTTCTTCTTTCAGGGCTTGGTTGTAAAAATAAGAAGCAAGGCTGTCGCCGTGGTGTTGAAGTATAAACTGATGAACAACGGAAGGCAGTCCGTACTCTTTCGCTAGTTCCACACCATCTTTAGGATGAGCAGTGATTACCATTTTACTAAGTCTTGGATTTAGTTTTTCATGAGGGTTTTCAATACCAAAATAAGACTGATTTTCGATAAAGAAAAGGGGTCTTTTTAGTTTGCCGATATCATGGTAAAAAGCACCGATTCTGGCTAATATAGGACTTCCTCCTACAGCTTCGGCAGCAGCTTCTGATAAATTACTAACCATAAGACTGTGGTGATATGTACCGGGAGCTTCAAATTGTAATCTTTTAAGCAGTGTTTGATTATGATCGGCGAATTCAGCCAATCCGTAAGGTGTTACTATTTTAAAAGCGCTTTCAATTAAAGGAAGTGTCCCTAGTGCAATAATGCCACTGATTACACCGCTTATAAATGCAAGTGTGGCGTCTATTCCCATGGTTCCGAGATTTATTTCATTAAAACTACTTTCTAAAAGGTAGACTCCTAAAATTATTAAAACTTGAGTCAGGCTTATCTCAAAGCCTGTTTTAATTAAATCAAGTCTTCTTGTGTAGTTTATTTTGCTTGTGGCAAATGTTGATATCATTGCTCCTACAATAAACACTGTTATTGCTTCTATTTTGTATTGCAGTGCAATGCCAATCATTACAATAGTTAGTACGGAGATTATCATTGCCACTCTTGAGTTGGTGAAAATGGTCAATAATATAGCAAGAGCTGCAAATGGAATTATATAGACAGGTATATTTACAGGTAAAAATACAGCACACAATGCTACTGAGATTGTTAATAAAGAAATTAACGATAAATATGAAGGTATGAGGTATTTAGACTCAAAATTTATAAAATAATAGGCGATCAAAGCTAATGATATAGATATCAATAATAAAATGCCTATAATACCTTTGATGTTTAATTCTGAGATGCTATAACCGGCTTTTCTTAATGCGTCTTTTTGTACTTGCGTTACAATTTCTCCGGCGGTAACTACTTTTTCACCTTTTTTAAAGGTTGTAAAAGTAGGTTTGACGGAATTTCGCGCATTTCTTTTAGCAATTTCAGTGGCAAGCTCGTCTACAATCATATTTGGAACTATTATATTTTTTTCTATAAGAAAAATAGCTTGAAATTGTTGTTTTGAAAAGGATGTTCCTATTTTTGAATTTAATCTGCTGTTAAATTTATTATCTATATCAGCTTCTGAAATACCCTCTTCCAGTAATTCGCTAAGTACTCGTTTTGAAGTTTCTGAGATCCTTTCGTAGTTACTATCGGAAGTTTTAAGCAAGTAATTCAAAGTTTTATTATTAATACTTGAAATGTCAGTTATATCAAAAACTGATCTTAAATCTTTGATTTTTTGTTCGAAAGGGTCGGTGCTTTTTCTTATTATTGATGTGGAGGTTAAAACTCTTAAAAGGTTGTTTTTAATATAGTCGTCTTGAGCCGGGGTCAAAATGGGTTCAACTTTTTTGACTATTTCATGCTTTCTTTTTTCAGTCTTTTCAATGTCCACTATTTTGAAAGTTTTCGTAGCGATGATCGTTTTTTTACTGATGCCGTTTTCTATAATGTTTTGATGTAAAAAATAACGACTTGATAATAACCCGGAAAGAGCTATCAGGGTAAAGGTGAAAATAATCAAGCCAATACCTTTTGTTGAGGTTAGTACCTCAAGAACAGTTTGTAAGATTTTTGATTTATTCATAAAGTTTTTATATACCTTATTTTTATTATCGATTAGTTAAATTATAATTTTAGTTACCTAATATATTTTATACCTTATTGATTAAGATGCAATAATGCATAAATTTGTTCAGTATTTAACTTAAATTGTTAGATAGTTATTTGAGTTATTTAGATTTGTTTTTATATGTATTAAAAAAAATCATATTATTAAATTGCCATGAGTAATTAAGTTTTGAATAAAAAATTTAATTATATTGCAAATAGTGACTTTTAATGCTAATATTAAAGAAATCTCGAAAGAGAGTGGAGCAACCACTCTCTTTTGTTTATATAAAGGGGGCTTTGGATGTCCAAAAAAGAGCATGTAAATACTAAAGATGTTTTAGAAAAAATTCATCCGATAATAGATAATGTATCGGTAAAACTAGGTCTTATTCCTTTGGAAGTTAATTTTGTAAAGGAATCTGACAGGTGGTTTTTAAGGGTATTTATATATAGTAAAGATCATGCTATAAATCATCAGGATTGCGAAGATATGACAAGATCTCTTAGTGATCATCTTGATGAATTAATACCCGTTAATTATTATTTGGAAGTCAGTAGCCCGGGGGCTGATCGTAAATTAAAATCTTCAAAAGAATTTGAAATTTTCAAAGGAAAAAAAGTTAAAATAAAACTGCGAAATCCATTGGAGGAAAAGGATGAAAGATTCATCACCGGTGAGATTTTGGATTATACAATAAAAGGTGTTTTAAAATTAAAAACACAAGATCAAGAAGAAATAGATATTGAAGAATCAAATATAAAATCAGCAAAATTATGTATTGATTAAAAGATTATAAATAAAATATAGACAAGTAGGAGACAAAAAATGATTAAATTTGGCACAGCTCTTATTGAAGCTACAGAGCAGTTAGAACGAGAAAAAGGTATACCAAAAGATTTAGTTATAAAATCACTTTGTGATGCAATGGTAACAGCTTATAAAAAACATACAAAAGCCCTTGAAGTTACTAATGTAATAGCAGAAGTTGATGAATCAAACGGTGAAATAGGTATTTTTAGAATAAAAACTGTTGTTAAAAAAGTTGAAGATGAAAATATAGAAATATCACTTAAAGAAGCGAAAAAAATTGATCCGGATGTTGAAATTGAGGGTGAAATTAAAATTGAAGTAACTCCGGTTGATTTCGGCAGGATTGCAGCGCAATCAGCAAAACAGGTTATTACACAAAGAATAAGAGAAGCCGAAAGACAACTTATTTTAAATGAATTTTTAGATAAAAAAGGAAATCTTATAACAGGTGTAATTCAAAGAGTAGAACAAAGAAATGTTATCGTTAATATAGGAAGAACAGAAGCAGTAATGCCTTCTAGAGAACAAATTCCCGGTGAATATTATAAAGTAAACAGTAGAATCCGTGTTTATGTCCTTGACGTAAGGGAAACAAATCGTCTACCACAGGTGATTGTTTCTCAAGTACATCCTAGAATCGTTCAAGAATTGTTTGAGCTTGAAGTACCTGAAATTGAAGATGAAATAGTTGAAATTAAAAGTATTTCAAGAGAAGCCGGTTATAGAACAAAAATAGCAGTATTAAGTAATGATCCTGAAGTTGATCCTGTAGGAGCTTGTATAGGTCCTAGAGGAAGTAGGATTCAAACTATTGTAAGTGAATTAAAAAATGAAAAAATTGATATTATAAGATATTCGGATGATCCTGTTGAATATATTGTAAATGCTTTATCTCCAGCAAGAATTGTCTCTGTAGATATTTTAGATGATTCGGAAGAAAATAAATCAGCAATGGTTGTAGTACCGGATGATCAGTTGAGTCTTGCTATCGGCAAGGAAGGTCAAAATGTTAGACTTGCTCACCGTCTAACCGGATGGAAGATTGATATTAAGAGTATAAGCCAAATGGAAACTGAAGAAGGTTATGGCTATGATCAAGAATATCAAGAGCAAGAACAAGAGGAACAAGTGCCTCAGGAGCCGGAACAAGAACAACAAGAAATAGAAACTGTAGAAGAAATGCCGGAGTCGGAATCCAACGAAAGCGATGAAAAATAAAAATAAAAAAGAAGACGCAAGTTTACAACTTGCGTCTTCTGATAATTTAAAAAAAGAAAAGAAAATTATATTAAGAAAGTGTCTGGCATGTGGGAAGATCCTCCCACGAGAGAAATTTTTACGCATTTTAAAATGCCACAAAACAAAAGAAATAATTATTTCTCCATCAAATATCGACTTTGGTCGTTCTGCCTATGTCTGTTATAATAAAGATTGTATAAAAGTATTAATTAAAAAGAAAAAATTGCAAAAAACATTTAAAATGAGCATTTCTGAGGATTTTATTTTGAAATTAGAAAGTGTACTTAATTAAATGGTTGTGTTAAAACTATAAAAGAAAGAGCATGGAGCAAAAAAAGAGTAGGGAGCTTAATTAATGTCAAAACCAAAGGTAAGAGTATATGAAATAGCTAAAAAGCTTGGTATTTCTAATAAAGAAGTACAACAGCTTTTAGATGAAAAATTAAAGATTCAAGTTAAATCTCACGCAAGCACAATAACAGCTGAAGAATCTGAAAAACTTGAAAATCTTGTAAAAAAAACTGCTCCTAAAACTCCTGCTCCTACTAAAAAAATTGTAAAAGAAGAAAAAATAGCCCCTAAAGCTCAATCGGCAAAAGAAGAAAAGCTTGAAAAACAAAAAGATTTTTCAAGACCACAAGAAGGTCGACCTGCAAGAGCTCCACAAGGTCAAAGACCACAATCTCCTCAAGGACAAAACAGACCTTATTCAGGTCAAAGACCACAGTATTCTCAAGGGCAAAATAGACCTTATTCAGGTCAAAGACCACAATCTTCCCAAGGGCAAGATAGACCTTATTCAGGTCAAAGACCACAGTATTCTCAAGGGCAAAATAGACCTTATTCAGGTCAAAGACCACAATCTTCCCAAGGGCAAGATAGACCTTATTCAGGTCAAAGACCACAGTATCCTCAAGGGCAAAATAGACCTTATTCAGGTCAAAGACCACAATCTTCCCAAGGGCAAGATAGACCTTATTCAGGTCAAAGACCACAGTATCCTCAAGGGCAAAATAGACCTTATTCAGGTCAAAGACCACAATCTTCTCAAGGGCAAGATAGACCTTATTCAGGTCAAAGACCGCAATCTCCTCAAGGACCAATGTCTGATAAAACCTCACAAAAACCAATTAAAAGGCATATCATTTCTCAGTCTGAGTATCCTGCCGGTAAATTTGGAAGGAAAGAAGGTCCTGTAAAAAAATCTTTTGTTAAGCCTCAAAAACCGCAGACAAAAATTTCAAAAGAAGAAAAAGAAGAACAAATTAGAGCTTCTCAACAAAGATTTAAGAAAAAAAGCAAGACCTATAGAGGAGCCGAAAGAAATAATTAAAGAAATTTATATTGAAAAACCGCTGACAGTAGGCGAGTTTTCTGCTCAGTCAGGTGTATCAGCAGCTGAAGTTGTTAAAACTCTTATGATGTCTGGTATTTTAGCCACAGTGAATCAAACTATTGATATTGAGACCGCTAAGAAAACAGCTGAAACTCTTGAAATTACACTTCTTGATGCTCCAAAACAAGAAGAAGTTTTAGAAAAAGAAGAAATTAAAGAAAAAGTTAAAGTTGATGAATCAAAATTAACAGGTAGAGCTCCCGTTGTTACAATAATGGGTCACGTTGATCACGGAAAAACAACTTTATTGGATGCAATTAGAGCTTCAAAACATAAAATCGTAAATACTGAAGTAGGTGGTATAACTCAGTCAATAGGTGCTTATTCAGTTAAGGTAGATGGTAAAAAGATTGTATTTATTGATACACCTGGACACGAAGCGTTTACCGCAATGAGAGCCAGAGGAGCAAAAGCAACTGATGTGGCTATTTTGGTTGTTGCCGCTGATGATGGTATTATGCCTCAGACAATTGAAGCTATAAATCACGCTAAAGCTGCTGAAGTTCCTATAATTATAGCTGTTAATAAAATGGATAAGCCTGATTCAAATCCTGATAAGGTTTTGCAACAATTGACCGAGCACGGTCTTGTTCCCGAAGAATGGGGTGGTGATACCATTTGTGTCAAAGTTAGTGCTCTTCAAGGTACTAATCTTGATGAATTATTAGAATACATTTTACTTGTTTCAGAAGTACAAGAATTAAAAGCCAATGTTACAGCTCATGCAAAAGGTGTTGTTATAGAATCAAGGCTTGATAAAGGTAAAGGACCTGTTGCTACTTTGTTGGTTCAAGACGGAACATTACACAGAGGTGATTGTATCGCTGTTGGTAATGTAGGTGGTAAAATAAGAGCATTAATAAGTGATGAAGGTGAAAGACTTGATAAAGCAGGTCCCAGTACTCCTGTTGAGATTTTAGGGCTTTCTGAAGTACCTCAAGCCGGTGATCAATTTGAAGGTTATTCTGATGAAAAAGAGATGAGAAGCGTTGTCTCTAAAAGAAAAGAAGAAGACAGAGAATCAAGACTTGATGCAATATCACCGTCGCAAGTTAGAAAAGACACTATTAACGGTGAAGAACAGTCCAAAGATTTAAATGTAATTATAAAATCAAACAGTCACGGATCGGCTGAAGCTTTAAGCGCAGCAATTCAACAACTTAAGTCGACAGAAATTTTTGTAAAAGTTGTTCACGTTGGAGTTGGTAATATTTCTGAAGCTGATGTTATGCTTGCGTCTGCCAGTAATGCTATTATTATTGGATTTGGGGTGAAAGAGGATGCTAATGCCGCTGCGATTGCTTCTAATGAAAATGTAAAAATTAAAAAATATGAAATTATATATCAAATTCTGGAAGACTTAGAAAAAACGATGCTTAGCTTATTAAAACCTGAATATCAAGAGGTAGAACTTGGCAAGGCAGAAGTAAGACAAGTCTTCACTATCGGAAAAACAGTTAAAATTGCCGGATGCATGGTTACTGAAGGTAAAATCATCAGAAATGAACAAGCGAAGGTAATGCGAAATGGAAAAGAAGTATTTAAAGGCTTCTTGAATAATTTAAAACGATTCAAAGATGATGCAAAAGAAGTTGCACAAGGTTATGAATGTGGATTATCCTTTGATAAGTTTAACGACATCAAAGAAGGCGATATTGTAGTTGTTTCAACAACTAAAGAAGTCGAAAGAGAATCTATTGTTTAGGTTTGATTCATTTTAACTAAGGGAAAAAGTTATGAACTCAAGAGCTGATCGTGTAAGAAAAACTCTTATGAAAGAGTTAAGTGAAGTTATAAGACGAAATGTCAAAGATCCAAGAATTGCGGGAATTGTATCAATTACAGATATAGACCTTTCTTCGGATTTTTCAATGGCAAAAGTTTATATAAGTGTTTATGGATCTGAAAGTGAAAAAACAAATACTTTGCAAGCGCTTGAAGATAATGCTTCTAAAGTGCGCTTTGAAGTAGGGAAAAGAGTACGTTTAAGACATACACCTGAAATTATTTTTAAATTTGACGATTCTTTGGAAAGAGGATCTAAAATAACAGAACTAATAGATAAAATATCAAAGGGAGAGCTGTAAAAAGCTTTTCAAGAGGTGTTTTATGTTTGGGATTTTAAATATTGATAAACCGCAGGGATTGACTTCTCATGATGTGGTTTCAAAATTGCGAAAAATTTTAAACATGAAAAAAATAGGACATACGGGTACTTTAGATCCTTTGGCTACAGGAGTTTTGCCTATTTGCGTGGGGAAAGCAACAAGAGTTATACAGTATTTAGATAATTCAAAAGCTTATAGAGCAACTATAAAGCTGGGGGTTAAAACTGATAGCTATGATACAGATGGACAAACTCTTGAAACAAATGTTGTTGAGTTGGATATTGATTCTATAAAAAGATATTTAAATGATTTTAAAGGTGAGATAACTCAAACTCCGCCAATGCATTCAGCAGTACATTATAAAGGTAAAAGGCTTTATGAGTATGCAAGAAAAAACATCGAAATAAAGGATATTCCTCAAAGAACAGTTAATGTGAACAATATAGAACTTATAGAAGCCTTAAATGAAGATAGTCAAAATCCTTCAGTGGTAATTGATGTGGATTGTTCAACGGGAACCTACATAAGATCTATAATCCATGATCTGGGAGAAAAGCTTGGGTATGGGGCAACGATGGAAGGGCTAACCAGACTGAGGTCAGGTAGCTTTAAAATTTCAGATAGCTATACAATTGAAAAAATTCAAATGTTAGCAGAGGATAGTAAACAAAATGAAGCGTTAATAAATCCCGTTGATGCTATTAACTTAAAAAGGCTTGATATAGACGAAAGTAGGCTTGAAAAAATTAAATTTGGTCAATACTTTAAAGTAGAATCCAATAAGTATATTGAAAATGAAAAAATCAAATTGGTCTATGATAGCTCATTAGTTGCGATTGCAATTTTTAAGGAAGGGAAAATCAATCCGGAGTGCGTTTTTATTTAAGTCGTAAGCTAAAGAGGTTTTAGTCTTTATGAAAAAAATTTATATTGTTGCAACATTATTAATAATTATTTTGGGCTTAAACCAAGCTATAGCTTCAGATCAATTGAGTATTTGTACTTCGTATTGTCCTAAAAGACCTTATGCTATTGGAAATATTATTTCTCGGGGATTGCAAAATGTTTCGGGGCTTAATTTTTTGGCTACAAAATTTGCAGAATCTCAAATAAAAAAACATTTGAAAAAATACGCAACTGGAGATATCGCTGTTGCTATAGATTCTTTTAGTGCATTGGATCTTGCTTCAGGCAAGCTTAAAAAATTGGATATTCAGGCTAAATATATAAAATATAAAGAATATTATATTTCTTTGGTTAGGGCAGAAAGTGATTGTAATTTTATACATATTGATTATAAAGCAAAGCCATTAGCTCTTATGGAGCCTTTACGAATTAAATTTAAAGGGTTTTTATCAGAAGAAGATTTGAACAGAACTATCAAAAGCTCGAGTTATCAAAATAAAATTTCAAAAATTAAAATAGACGGTCATTCAATAGGTACTTTAGAATTTAAAAACCCAAAAATTTTTATTGAAGGTCAAAACTTAAAAATAAAAGCAGATCTTGCCTTGCCGGGTATCGTTAGTTTTAGCGTTCCTGTTGAAGTAAAATCCGATTTGAAAATTGAAAATAATAAAATTACATTAAACAATGCTCAAATTAATTCTAATGGGATTATTTTAGATTTAAAATTACCACAAAGTGCTTATGATAAATTAAATCCGGTTTTATTCAGTTTAAAAGATCTTGAAACAAAAGGTAAAAGGGTATTTATAAATAAAGTGGCAGTTAACAATAACAAAATTGATGTTGAGGGTACTATATGGTTGCCAAAAAGTTCTAATGAGAATACAATCAGTAAATACTAAAAAATTACTTTAATAATTTGGAGCAAAATATGGAAAATTTCAGAAAAATATTAATAGCTGTTATTTCTTTTTTAGCAGTGTTTTTTATAGCTATTTTCATAAAAAATAATTTTACAAAAAGCGTTAATCAGGTTGATATTTATTTTGTCAGTTCAAAAAATAAAAGCGAAATAAAATATGTGGCGGTTAAAAGACCTTTTAATTCTGAAAAAGATAAAATGAAAACAGCCATAGAGTCTCTTTTACAAGGACCAAATGAAAAAGAAAAAGAAAAAGGATTATATTCTGAAATCCCTAAAGAAACAAAACTTTTAAAAATCAATCAAACTCCAGTGCATGTTGAAATTGACCTTTCTGGTAATTTTGAATACGGTGGTGGTTCAAGTAGCCTTATAGCAAGGACAAATCAACTCATTAAGACTTCAAAAACAGCAGCTGATGGTAAGCCGGTTTATTTACTTATCGATGGTGAAAAAGTAGAAGTAATAGGTGGGGAAGGTATTATAATAGAACAACCTCTTGGTAAGACATTGGCAGAGTAAAAAACATGGAAAAAGATCTTGATTATTATCTAAATTTGGATTGGACCTTGATAGAAGGAACTGATCTGGATTTTAATGGAAATCCTTATCAGTATATTGAGATTAAAGAAATTCCGAGTTTTGCGTTTTGCGCTAAAACGCAAGAGATCGCAAGAGCAAACTATAAAAAACAATTGCGATTATCATTAATGGTTATGTTAGAAGAAAATGATGATATAAAAGAACCCGGGGATGAAGAGGAAGATATTGATGGGGAAGCTCTTTGCCCTTGATTTGTAAAAATAATAAAACAAAAAGGACGATCTATTTTTAGATCGTCCTTTTTGTTTTAGAAATTAAGTTCTTAAAACCCTTTTAAGAACTCATCCGGAGCAAGTAAAGAAATAATAGAGTCATTAGACAAATATTTTTTTGCAACATCTTGCACTTGTTGTGACGTTACATTTTTAATTTTTTGAGGGATTTTTGTGTCAAAATCACAACCAAGACCTAAGATTTCATAATGTCCTAAATAATTAGCTTGTTGGGCGTTAGTTTCATGGAAAAATGCTCTTTTTCCTAAAACATTACTTTTAGCATCATTAAGTTCTTTTTCGCTCACAAGTTCGTCTTGAAGTTTTTTAATTTCGCTTTTAAAACCATCCAGTGAAACTTTTATATTTTTAGGCTCAGTTGCTATATAAACACTAAAAGTTCCGCATAATTTATATGGATCATAAGCACTTCTTACAACATAAGCGAGACCTTGTTTATCCCTTAATTCTACAAATAAACGGGAACTTAATCCGCTTGATCCTAAAATAGTATTTAATAAAACCAATGCAGGATAATCATCGCTGCCTACTCCCGGGACAACCCATCCTTGCATTACTTGAGCTTGTGAAGCATCATTTTTTTCAATGGTTACTGTTTTGCTTTGTTTTATAGTAGGAACTTCCAGATTTAGTTCTTCAGCCTCTTTTTTTGAAATATCTCCAAAATATTTGTCTAAAAGAGTTAAAACCTGTTTTTTGTCTATATCTCCAACAAAAGTAATTACCATGTTTTCAGGAGTTATAAGTTTTTTGTGAAACTCTTTCACTTCTTTTTTTGTGATTGTATCCAATTCTTCTAAAATAGTTGTATGTGAACATCCGTAAATATGACCGGGGTAAAGATTTTTCAGGAAATTATCCACGGCTTTGGATCTTGGAGAATCTAAAGCCATTTTTATTTCGCCCTTGAATTTTCTGACTTCTTTGTCAAACTCGGCAAAAGTAGAGTTTTTTATCATATCAGAAATAATATCCAGAGTTTTTTCCAGGTCTTCATTCAAAAAGAGTGTATTAACCTTTGTATAATCGTGTTTTGATTCTATTTTATATTCTATGGCATTTGAATCCACTTGTAATGCAATTTCTTCCGCTGAGCGTTTTTCAGTGCCTTGAACCAACAATCGTCCTGCTATTTGTGATAAACCAACTTTGTCGTTGCTATTTAAAGGCGATTTTATAAAAACCTGAATAGAAGCTCTAGGCGTATTATGGTTATTACGTGTTATTACCTCGATTGAATTTTTTAGAAAATCTTTTTCAAAATTATTCATTATTATATTTCCTTATAAATTATTGTAGTTTAGTAAATTTAGGCTATTCAGGAATTAAAACAGAAATAGTGGCTTTATTTAGGTTTAAATATTTTTCCGCTATTTGTTTAATTTCTTCGATAGAGATTGTTTCGAGTATTTTTAGATAGTCATTGCAAATAGCCAAATCATCGCAAACAGTTAAATAATAGCCTATAGATTCGCCTATCTCTGAAACTGTTTCAGCTCCCTCGGCAAATCGTACTTTTAGTTTTTTCTTTGCTTTTTCAAATTCAGCTTCTGATATTGGATTGTTTGTAATTTCTAAAAGCTCTTTTTTGATTAACTCTAAAGCCTCATCTTTTTTAGTAGGGTTGAAATTTCCTTGGATAAAAAAGGCATTACCGTCTCTAAATTGATATTGATCTGAACCTACAATATTAAATATCGGTTTTTGAGGCTTTTCAATGAGGTTTTGAACAAGTCTGGAGCTTCTACCTTCTCCCAAAACGATTGCTATAACATCAAGAGCTATAGATGCTTTTAGGTTTTTAGCTTTATCTCCGTGAAAGCCAATCATTAAAAATCCTGTATTTATATCACCTGTTTTTTCAATATAGATTTGCTCCGTTTGCTCTTTTTCCTGAAGAATATCATGTCTTTTGCAAACTCTATTATCTGCAAATTTAAAATTGTTAACAACAAGTTCCAGAACTTTTTCATTATCAAATTCGCCAACTACAATAGTTGTCATATTCTCAGGTGTATACCAGTTTTTGTAATATTCCATTATCGTATCACGTGGAACAGTCGAAATTATATCGGCAGTGCCGATAACATCTCTTTTATAAGGGTGTACTTTATACATATTGTGATTTAATTCGTTATATGTTTTTGTCCAAGGTTGATCTTCACGCATTCTAATTTCTTCAATCACAACATATCTTTCACGTTTTTCCTTTACTTCCGGATCATTTACGTCAAAAGTCGGACCTACTTCTTCTTCGGGGATTGTCGGGTCTATCATCATATCGGCATGAAGTTTAATTAATTCTTTTAAATTCTCTTCTTGCTCACCTTTTGGAAGGGTTACATAGTAAAAGGTATAGTCTTTCCATGTTGCAGCATTTACTATGGCTCCTTTTGCTTCTAAAATCCTGTCAAAATGACCGGCAGGGTGTTTCGTTGTGCCTTTAAACATCAAATGTTCAAGAAAGTGAGAAATACCGTTGTTTTTATCATCTTCGTTCATAGAACCTGTTTTTACCCAAGTGCTTACGTTAACCAATTCTCCGGGTTTATTTGCAATGATTACAGTATGTCCGTTTTCAAATTTAAAAACATCTACAGGTTTGTCTAAAAATGGATAATTAACAGATTCTTTGGACCTGATTTTTTTTTGATAATTTTTCATATAAAAAGTAACTCCTTTAATTTATAAATATTATTTTCGTTATTCTATCAAATAATAACAGTCATTAACAGAAATACAATTTAATTAATATTTTTTATCAAAAGATATTATTGCTGCAATTCAACCTTATAAGTAAACCTTGAAGGGATTGAAAAGTGATATTTCTTTAAAAATAATTTATTTAGGATAACAATAAACTTTGCTAATGGTGAAATTTTTGTATAATATAATAATTGGGAATAATCTTGAAAACTTAAGCTTTGAATGATTTTGTTTTTATAGATATTTTCCGGCTAGATGAAAATGGATTATAAGTCTGAAATTGAGGATAGTTATGCCATCAACCAAAGTAAAAGCAACAGGTAAGATAACACAGGTAATAGGACCGGTTATAGACGTAGAGTTTCCGGCAGGAGATTTGCCGGGGATTTATGATGCTCTAATAATTGAAGATTCCCTTCCTACCGGTGAAAAAATAAAACTAACAACCGAAGTGCAACAATTGTTGGGTGAGAACAGAGTTAGATCTGTTGCAATGTCAAGTACAGATGGTATTACTAGAGGAATGAGTGTTTTAAACACATGTAATCCCATAAGAGTTCCTGTTGGTAAAGGTACTTTAGGTAGAATTTTAAATGTATTAGGCGAACCTGTTGATGAAGAGGGCGAAATTCAAGCCGAAACAACACTTCCAATTCATAGAGAATCTCCTAAACTTACAGAACAAAATACAAAAACTGAAATTTTTGAAACAGGTATCAAAGTTGTAGACTTACTTCAACCGTATCCAAAAGGAGGAAAAATAGGTCTTTTTGGCGGTGCCGGTGTTGGAAAAACAGTTGTAATAATGGAACTTATTCATAATATTGCTCAAGAACACGGTGGTGTGTCTGTTTTTGGTGGTGTAGGAGAAAGAACTCGTGAAGGGAACGATCTACTGCATGAAATGAAAGATTCAGGGGTTATCGATAAAGTTGCTCTTGTATACGGTCAGATGAACGAACCCCCCGGAGCAAGAATGAGAGTTGGTTTGACAGCTCTTACAGTTGCAGAACATTTTAGAGATGCTGCAAAACAAGATGTATTGCTTTTTGTGGATAATATCTTCAGATTCGTACAAGCGGGTAGTGAAGTTTCAGCTTTATTGGGTCGTATGCCAAGTGCGGTAGGATATCAGCCCACATTAGGATCTGAAATGGGTGAGCTTCAAGAGCGTATTACAAGTACAAAAGAAGGTTCAATCACTTCTGTACAAGCTGTTTACGTTCCTGCTGATGATTTAACAGATCCGGCTCCTGCGACTACTTTTGCTCACCTTGATGCCTCAACAGTTCTTTCAAGGCAAATTTCTGAGCTTGGTATATATCCTGCCGTTGATCCGTTGGCAAGTAATAGTAGAGTTCTAGATCCTGTTGTTATTGGAGAAGATCACTATTCTGTAGCCAGAGAAGTTCAACAAATTTTGCAAAGATATAAAGATCTTCAAGATATTATTGCTATTTTGGGTATGGATGAGCTTTCTGAAGAAGATAAAATTATAGTAGGTCGAGCAAGAAGAATCCAAAGATTCTTGAGTCAACCGTTTTTCGCTGCGGAAACATTCACAGGAACTCCCGGTAGATATGTAAAACTTGAAGATACTATAAAAGGTTTTAAAGAAATTGTAGCCGGAAAACATGATCATTTGCCGGAGCAGGCTTTTTATATGGTTGGTACGATTGAAGAAGCTCAAGAAAAAGCTGAATCATTAACAAAGGATGACTAAAATGGGTGCAAAGTTGAACCTGAAAATCATAACACCCGAAGCGATGCTTGTGGATAAGCAAGTTGATGCAGTTTATTCAACAGCTGTTGATGGTGAGTTTGGTATTTTGCCCGATCATATTCCTTTTATGACTCCTCTTGATATTGGTGTGTCAAAATATATTCAGGGAGAAAATGTTGAATTTATTTCAACAATAGGTGGTCTATTACAAGTCGAAAATAATGTAGTAACTATTTTGACAGATGCTGCTGAACTGGGGGAAAAAATTGACATTACCAGGGCAAAAGCAGCAAAAGAAAGAGCTGAAGCAAGACTTGGAACAGGAACTACTGATGTTGATGT
Organism: Candidatus Gastranaerophilales bacterium; assembly: GCA_942491415.1. Lineage (GTDB taxonomy): Bacteria > Cyanobacteriota > Vampirovibrionia > Gastranaerophilales > CALOAD01 > CALOAD01. The sequence goes on from CALOAD010000020.1 coordinate 27,906, forward strand.
TGATAGGGCTGAAATTGCACTTTCAAGGGCTATCACAAGAATAAAAGTTGCCTCTAAATCACATAATTTATAGTACAAAATAAAGTAGCTTCATGGAACAAAATAATAACTATAGTTTAAATATAGCGCATTTATATCCTGAATTGCTTAATATTTATGGGGATAAAGGCAATGTACTTGCGTTTCAAAAACGTTGTGAATGGAGAGATATTGAAGTTAATCTTCATGAAATAAACTTGGGAGATTTTATAGATCCTGATTTGTATGATTTTTATTTTATTGGTGGTGGGCAAGATCAACAACAGATAGATGTTTCTAAAGAATTGCAAAATCAAAAGCAAAGTTTAGAAAAAGCAGCTGATAGTGGTTCGGTTTTTTTATCAATCTGCGGTGGTTATCAGCTTTTAGGACATTATTATCAACCACATGCCGGTAACCGTTTAGAGGGTATCGGACTTTTAGATGCTTATACCGTAGCTGGAGACACTCGTTATATAGGCAATGTAACTATTGAGACAGATTTTTTAGAACCTAAAACACTTGTTGGTTTTGAAAATCATAGTGGATTGACTTATTTAAATGGAGATACAAAACCAATAGGAACGACTTTAATAGGCAATGGCAATAATGGCAAAGATAATCAAGAAGGTGCCAGATATAAAAATGTTTTCGGTACTTATCTTCATGGCTCACTTTTACCTAAAAACCCACATTTTACAGATTATTTAATATTTTTAGCTCTTCAAAGAAAATATGGAGAGGATATAAGGCTTGATACATTAGATGATATTCTTGAATTAACGGCACATAATAGGTCTATTAAGAGAAAATATTAGACTAGTGAGCAATTTTTGTATAAAAAATGTTTTTATATAAATAAGATTTTAAAAATAGGTTTTATTGGTCATGTTTCAAAAGGTTAATATCTCAAATAATATAAGTCTAAAACAAGAGGGTGTGAAAAACCAACCTCAAGGTGTAAATAAAAAAACAGCTTCTATTTTTGAAAATAGAAAGCCTTCTTCTACTGGCTTGAATCGAGGATTAGGTCTAAATAAGACTATCAAACATGGTCAAGAAATTGAAAAAAATGTAAAGAATAAAACAAGCAAAGGTGCTGTTTTATCCGCAACTATAGGAGGCATTGTTGCTACCACGGCTGGAACTTGCTTGCTTATTGGGGCTCAAGCTCCTGTTCTTGTAGCAGCAGGTGGTGTCTTATTAGCTGCAGGTCTTGGTTATGCCGGATACACTGTTGGCAAAGGTATTTATAATCATTTTTCAAAAGACTAATATTTTAAATTATAAAGCTTGACCGCTTAATTGACCACATGCAGCCAGTATGTCAGCTCCTCGTTCGAGTCTGACAGTTACCTTTTTGCCTGAACGTTCTAAAATATATTTAAACATGTCTATATCTTCTTTGCGTGGGGCTTTAAAAACATCATCATTTGCTGCATTATACGGTATTAAATTAATATTGCAATTTAACCCTTTTAATAATTCATTGAGTTTTTTGGCTGTTTCAGGTTGATCATTAACACCTGAAATTAGTATATATTCTATAGTTACACGTCTTTTAGTGTTATCTACAAAGTAATGAAGTGCTTTTACGACTTCATCAATATTATATTTTTTTTCAATAGGAATTAATTGTTTTCGAAGTTCATGGGTAGGAGCATGAAGCGATATAGCAACAGTAAGCTGGTCATACTCATCTGCAAATTGCTTTATTTTAGGAACAATTCCACTTGTTGAAACTGTGATACGCCTTTTTCCTATTTCAAGTTCTTTATTAACAAATTCAATTGATTTAACTACATTATCGTAATTTAAAAAAGGCTCTCCTTGCCCCATATAGACAATATTAGTAATCTTTAATCCGGTATCACGTTGTATAGTGAGTACTTGATCAACTATTTCTTGATGAATAAGATTTCTTGTGAAACCATTTTTTCCTGTGGCGCAAAAAGCACAACCTACGGAGCAACCCACTTGGCAACTCACACAAGCTGTGAGGTTTGGACGGTTATCAAATCTCATCAAGACCGTTTCAACAACTTCACCATCGGGAAATTCTAATAAATATTTTATAGTCCCGTCTTTGCTTATTAAACGTTGTTTAATTTTTGTTTGAGAAATAATAGTTTTTTCTTTTAATGTTGCTCTAAAATCCTTTGATAAATTGGTCATTTCATCAAAGGATTTTACGGATTTATCATACAACCAAAAATGAAGCTGAGAAGCTCTAAATTTCGGATGCCCTAAGCTTTGTACAATATCTTCCAGTTCTGGTTTTGTTTTGCCGGCTAAAACTATCATTTCTTTTCTTTAGGTGGGTTTAGTTTGATTCTAAGTTCATTAAGTTGATCTTCTGATGTATTAGCAGGTGCGTCTGTCATTAAACATTTTGCTTGAGAATTTTTAGGGAATGCAATGACATCCCTTATAGATTCTGTGCGAGCTAATAGTGCTACTAATCTGTCAAGACCTAAAGCTATGCCTCCATGAGGAGGTGTTCCGTATTTGAAAGCGTCGATCATAAATCCGAATTTTTCTTGAATGTCTTCATCGCTAAGCCCTAGAGCTTTAAATACTTTTGCTTGCATTTCAGGATCATGGATTCTTATACTTCCACCGCCCAATTCATTGCCGTTGTAAATTATGTCATAGGCAATAGCTTTGCATTTGCCGGGGTCTGACTCCATTAATTTTATATCTTCAGGATATGGTGATGTAAATGGGTGATGCACTGATGCATACCTTTGAGCGGTTTCATCCCATTCAAACATAGGGAAGTCAACAACCCAAAGTAGATCATGTTTATTTTGATCAATCATTTCAAGTTTTGCGCCGAAGTGAAGTCTTAGTCTGCCGAGTACATCAAAAACAGTTTTATGATTGTCAGCGACAAAGAAAATTACATCACCGTTTTGAGCTTCACCTCTGTTTTGAATTTCTTTAATTTCTTCTTCTTTTAAGAATTTCAAAACAGGAGATTTAACGGTTCCGTCTTCTTGATATGTAATCCAGGCAAGACCTTTAGCACCATAAGATACCGCAAGATTTCTTATGTCATCCATGTCTTTTCGGCTATATCCTGCAATACCTGGAATTTTCAATGCTCTGACAGTTCCACCTTGTTTGACTTGATCGGCAAATGCAGTGAATTCACTTTTTTCCATAAGATCGCTAACATCAAATAGCTCTAGACCAAATCTTGTATCAGGACGATCATTGCCGTATTTTTCCATTGCCTGTTGATAAGTCATTCTTTTAAACGGAGGAGTTACATCAACTTTTGCTGCTTTGAAAGCGTTTAATATAATGCCTTCTGTTAAATTGATAATATCTTCTTGGTCTACGAAAGACATTTCTAAATCTACTTGAGTAAATTCAGGCTGTCTATCAGCTCTTAAATCCTCATCTCTAAAGCAACGAGCGATTTGGTAATATCGTTCAACTCCACCAACCATAAGTAATTGTTTGAAAATTTGTGGGGATTGCGGAAGCGCATAGAATTTTGTTGGATGAACACGACTTGGCACAAGATAATCTCTTGCTCCTTCCGGTGTTGTTTTAATTAAAACAGGGGTTTCAACTTCCATAAAATCTTGTGCATTCAAAAATGATCTAATGGAACTTACTATGTCATGCCTTAATTTTAGGTTGTTTAAAACTTCATTTCTTCTAATATCGAGGTATTTATATTTTAATCTTAAATCTTCACTGATATCATTTTCAGATAGAATGAAAGGAAGAAGTTTTGCTTCGTTTAAAATTTCTATTTTTTCAGGATATATTTCAACAGCACCTGTCTTTAAATTTGGATTTAAAGTATCGTCAGGTCTTTTAGTTACTGTTCCTGAAATTTTTATTACAAATTCGTCTTTTAGTTTTTCAAAAATTTTATGCACTTCAGGATTTACCTGAGGGTCAGCTACAATTTGAAAAAGACCGCTTCGATCTCTTAGTTCAACAAAAATAATCCCGCCTAAATCTCTTATAGTTGAAACCCAGCCCGCTAATTGGACTTCTTTGCTCGTTTGTTCTTCGGTTATTTTACCGCACCAGTGTGTTTTTAAGTTTGTTAGTTTATCCTGCATTGATCTAATCATCACCATTTTAAATTGCCTTTAAAAATAAATTTTATACAAAATCAATTCTGTATATACAGATTATGATATAACTTCTTTCTACCATGTATAAGGGCAAAAGGCAATTTTTTTAGTGTTGTTTTGTTCACTTGCGGTAAGATTGTAAACAAATGTTTCAGAAATCAAAGTTTTTAAAACTTTGCTATCAAACTTTTAAAACCTTCGATTTTTATGCAATCGGAAAAACCTTCAAAAGAGGGATTTCAATAGAAGAGAAATCAGATATTATTTTATTTAACTAAATTGGTAAATTAAAGGAAGAAAGAGAGAAAAAAAGAAATGTCAGAGAGTTCGTCCAGCAGCTCTTTAGGGCGTAGTGGGTTAGTCAGCTTCAGTAATGATGACAGTAATGTCTTAGGAGTTCCCAACCAAAAACGTCAGAGCGAAGCCGGATATTATATAGAAGAAGAAATAGATGAGGAAGAAGAAACTTTTAGAAGTTCTCCTTTTGTTGATAGAAGTGCTCAATTGAGAGCAACTTTGAATTCATTAGCTTTAATGAATGTTGGTAGTGTTATTAATAAAAAGAAATTGCCGCTGCCTGATTTTGGACCGAAATTTTAAAATCTTATTCAAAGTTAATGAGACACTGTTTTGTTACTAAAAATAGGAAATATCCTTAAAAGATATAGCCTATTTTTTAGTTTTATATTATACTAATAGTGTTTTAATGAGTTTATAAATTAAAGATAGGCAAGTAATGGGAAAGCACGTAGATACAGTTCCGGTAGAAGTATTAATATTAACAGTTGACCACGATATAAAGGGCACTGTTCATGTATCAAAATATACAAATACAAACAGAGAATTAACAGATCTTTTGAATGATAGAGAAAGAAGGTTTTTAGCTGTTACTGATGCTGAAATAATAAATAAAAACGGTGGACCTCCAAGAAAATATAATTTCCTTGAAGTTCATATGGATTATGTGTTGATGGTTCATCCTTCTACTCAAGTATTATTTAAAGAATCCTCCAGAACTCAGGAAGATATTGCCAGGTTCAAAGAGTTAAGAAACAAGCTAAATAAAACAAGACCTTTTTAAGGTTTGCTAAATAATAAAAAGTAAAAAACTCCAGTCTTTTTGGAGTTTTTTTTGTATTAATATAAATAATAAGAGAAATTTTTTTGTAAAAAGGTGAAAAAATGGCTGGACATTCAAAATGGGCAAATATTAAACACAAAAAAGCAAAAGTGGATGCTCAAAAAGGTGTTGCTTTTGCAAAATTTTCAAGAGAAATAATGGTTGCAGCAAAATTGGGAGGGGCAGACCCTGACTCTAATTTTAGGCTTAGAACTGCTATAGATAAAGCAAAATCAGCAGGACTCCCTAATGATAATATAAAAAGAGCTGTCGATAGAGCGTCCGGCATGGGTGCTGGAGATAATATCGAAGAACTTACTTATGAAGGTTATGGTCCCGGTGGTGTTGCTATATTTATTGAAGCCATGACTGATAATAGAAACCGCACGGCAGGAGATATAAGAAGTTACTTTAATAAAAATGATGGAAATCTTGGGGAAAATGGTTGTGTAGGTTGGATGTTCAAGCAAGAAGGTAATATTTTCATTGAAAATAATTTTGTAGATCAGGATAAACTTTTTGAACAGGCTATAGAGGTCGGTGCTGAGGATTTTATTATTGAAGACAATGATTTTAAAATAATTACTGCTTCTGAGGAGTTACAAAATATAACTGAAAGTTTAGAAAAAGCAGGTTATTCTATAAAAAAAGCTGAAATCACAAGAAACCCTGAAAATACTATAGGCGTAGCTGATGAAAATACTGCTAAAAAGCTTTTGCGATTGCTTGATAGTATTGAAGAGCATGACGATGTGCAAAATGTTTATGCAAATTTTGAAATAGATGATGAAATAATAGAAAAGATTTCCATCGGCTAGTATCAAAAGGTCCGAAACGAAGAGTTTTAGGCTTTTTTCACTTTTGAGACTACTTCTAGGAAATCTTTTTAGTGTGTTAAATAAATATTCTAAAAAAATTAAAGTTTAAAGTTGAGTAAAAACAAAGACATAAACCGAAAAAAGGCTTATTGAAGATACAACAAAACCGATTTGCATTAGTGGGTGTTGATTTTCCCATGTCCAACCTAAAACACCTTTTTTGCTTACCTCTGTATTCATATACTTTCTCATATTTCACTCCTAAAGCCATTTAAGCTAATGCTTAAAGACCGCTCTTCTTCTTAAAGTAAACTGAATTAGTGTTTTTATTTTCTCCTAAATTTCTTTCATAATCATCGACCATGTGGTTTACACCATTTGAAAAAAGTTTAATTGTGTTAAATTAAAAATTCATTGCTATACAAGCGTTTTAAACCCCTTAAAAGAAAAATATAATTGTAAACATTCATTAAAAAAAGCAATTTTTGAATCTAAATTGTCTTTATATAGGTAAGAAAGTTAAATTTTCACTAAGACCACAATGAAATTTGGAGAAGGTTATGGCTAGTATAGCAGATACTATATCAAGTATAATTTTTACAACAAGAAATGTAGATAAAGCTAAAAAAAGCGGTCTCGTTGATGGAGCCCTTACAGGTTGCGTTATAGCTGGACATACAAAAAAAGCTTTTGACGGTGTTATGTCTCTTGAAGGGTCTATAATGAAAAAAGGTGCAAGTTCTGCTGTTAGTGCTTTTCAAGCTTCTAAGGCAGGGGCTTCTACGGGAGCTAAATTTGCTTCAGCTTCTTTAAACTTTGCCAGTAAAGCTATTGATCCTTTGATTGTTGCTTCTTCTGTTGCTAAAGTTGTTACTGCTGATTCGGGAGAAAGAGCTGATGTAGCTGTTGAAGAGGGTTTCGCTCTTACCGGCATGTTTACGGCAGGAAAAGTTTTAAAACAAAGAGAAGTTAGAAGAGGCATTAATAGAACCTCTAAATATATAGAAAAAGTTGCTTTACCGGGTAAAATAAAATTTATTAAACCTGTTGTAAAAGCTTTAACTACAGTTATGACTTATATTTTAGGATCAGGTACAGGTCGTGATATAGGTGAATTTATCACTGGCAGGGAAACTGCCTAAGTAAAGTATTATATTATCTCTCTATTATTTAAATATCTCTCTCAAAATTGTAACCCCATAATCTCCTCAAAAGATGGCTTTTAAAGCCTCTTTTTTTTGGGGGGTATTTTTGAGTTTTAGAATTAATAACATTCTTAGGACTATTGATGTTATAGTATTATTCACAAAACTGTAAAAAGCTTGCTTTAGTTGTTATAATTCTTTAAAATATAATTGATATCAGTTTGAGTAGTAAATAAATGCAAAATTTTTTAGTTGGTACAAAAGCAAAAATAAAATATAAAGTATCACCGCTTAGAACGGTTGAGTTTGAGTGCAAGGTCGTTCGAGAAGAATATGATCGTCTTGCTATTACGTTTCCTCAAGATATGCATGATTTTGCTCAATATTTTTTAGAAGGACAAACTCTTGAAATTGTGCTTTACACATCAAGAGGGGTTAGAGTTTTAGAATCTTTAATAATAGACTCTCCTTTGGTCGGTGAATTTGTTATTGAATATTATGATGATGCCACAAGTGTTCAACGACGACAGTTTGTGAGGGCTGATCTTAATGCTGAAATTATGTTGTATCAAACAGAAAAAGGGCAAAAGAATTTTAAAACAAGGACTATAAATATAGGTGGTGGCGGGATAAGATTTAAGACAGACCAGATCCTTGAAAAAAGTAGTAAATGGAAATTTAGTGTATATTTACCCAATATCGATTTCCCCATAAGAGGCGAGGGGGAAATTATACATATGTTTAAAAAACAAGATCCTATGGCTTCAGTTCTCAAATTCAGTAGTATATCAGAGCCGGATAGAAATCGTATTATTAAAAAATGTTTTGAACTGGAATCAAAAAGAATAAAAAAAGAATTAGAACAAGTTGATTAATGGTGTTTGTTAAGTCTGAAATCTTAAAAAGTAATAAGACAAAGAGTTTTGCTAAACAAATAAAAAACATTTTAAAAAATTTGCACTTAAAATAGCATTTAGTTTTTTTAAGTTTTTTAAATTCTATTGCAGTTTTTAAAAAAAAAATTCCATTTTTAGTCGATAACTTATATAATAGAAATACTGATGAATCGATTTAAGCAAAGAGATGATAAATGGCTGAAGCTAGTGGAAGTTTACAAGACGAAAATATAAAATGCCAAATAGTTAAGATGCAAAGAGATGGGCATATTAAAAAAGCTATTGAGTATTGTCAATCAGCATTACGTGCTGACCCTACCAATGCGGATCTTCATGTAAGCTTGGGGGATCTTTATATTGAATGGCACCAAGATATTTATCAATCAAAACAATATATTGATGAAGCCGTTATCGAATATCAAAGAGCTCTTGAATCAAATTTAGATTCAGCTTCAATTCATTTAAAATTAGGAAGAGCCTTTTTTATAAAAGGAGAGCTTGATAAAGCAATTAATCATTCTAATTTGGCAATAAAATATGATGAAAAAATGTCAAATGCTTATCTCTTATTGGCAAAATGTTTTGCCAGAAAAGAAAGATTTCTTGAAGGTTTATCATATGCTCAAAATGCGGTGATGCTTGGTGGTATTTCTTCTGCGAGAGCGCATTTTGTTGTACATTCAATTTTGAAATCGGTTTATGACAAAACTTTTAAAACAAAATTAAACTCTTTATGGAATTTATTTTTAGGATTTGCAAAACTTCCGTTTGATAGAGAAGGGTTAAGAGAATTATTTACTAAAATAAATTATTTAAGATTTTTCCCAATAATTTTTCAAGGATATTATCTTGAAAAGTCTAAAAATATTTATAAGGCTATAGATTTATATTCAAAGGCTATAGAACAAGCTCCGGGCTTTTATCCTCTTTATTTACAGTTAGGGGATGTTTATCGAAGTATAGGTAGATTTGAGGAAGCTGTTAACGAATATCGCATGGTTTTATGGTATGATCCTGCAAATATTTCTGCGTATAAGGCTTTAAGCCAAGTTTACGAAGAACAAGGCGATTATGACAGTGCTATTGAAATATACGAAAAATTAATTAAAATAAATCCGAATGATGCTTTATTGCATAGCAATTTGGCAAATATTTTGTATTTAAAAGGAGAAGTTAAAGAAGCTATTTCTTCTTATCATAGAGCTATAATGTTAAACCCTAACAAAGATTGGACAAGTGTAATTGCTCAAACTTTAGGTTATGTATTTCAGGAAACAAGTGAAAATCATGATGCGGCTATCTCGGCTTATCAAAGTGCTGCCTTGTTAAATCCGTCTGATATTGATTTATATGTGAGTTTAGGTAGTGCTTTTTATGATAAAAATGATTATGAAAATGCTCTTTCTATTTACCGTTATGCCCTTGAAATTGATCCTGATAATTCAAGAATACATTGTAATTTAGGATATTTACTTTGGGGTAAAGGTGATATAAACGAATCAATAAAAGAATATGAATTAGCTATAAAACAAGACTCTGAGTATGATATTGCATATAACAACCTTGGAGTTATTTATTTAGACGATCTTTGCATAATACAAAAAGCTGCAGAGCTTTTTGAAGAAGCGATAAGATGTAATCCAAATTATGCGCTTGCATATTATAATCTTGCTCGAGCAATGTCTACAAAAGGCGATAAAGTTGAAGCTGCAAGGCTTTATCAAGTTGCATTGGATATAAATACTATTACAAATGAGCTGGATAGTGATGAAATAAAAGATCGTATAAATAATTTGTTTGATTAAAATGTAAATTTCATGATTTTATTGTTTGTGGCACCTTGTAGAATTTAATATTTTTCTATTTTCTTCGATTTGTTTAAATGTGTTCTTAATTTTTTTTATAGCCATTTCGATCATTATATTTGTAGGGTAGCAATTTTCTTCGATATTCAGCAATGCTGTTAAAATAGCTTTTGTATCGAGAAGTTCATTTGAAGCTATTTTATTTAATTTTGTCAGCTTTTTTTTATTCATTTTAACTCCTTTTATTAAGAAAATTAGACAATTTTACGAGTGGTTGATCGTAGTTACGATTTATTATTCGTAAATAGTAAAGTAAAACGATTTATTTGTCAATATAACAATTAATAAATACAATAAAAGTATGGAATTATTAGCCAGAGAACAAGTTAAAGTACTTCTTGCTCAAGAAGTTATTACAATGAAAGATCTTGCAAGTGTTCTTAGTAAAGAGCTGGGCAAGAAATATACGCCTGATAATTTATCTCAAAAATTAAGAAAAGGAACTATCCCTTATAATGAAATGCTAGTTATTGCAAAGATTCTTGGATATAAAATTAAATTTGAAAAAGAATAGATATTTTTAGGTTATTGCTGTATTTTAAAACAAAAAACCGACCTTATTATAAGGTCGGTTTTTTGTTTTTGTTCTGTTATTAAATTTCCTAAAGTTCTAACCAAACAGATTGGTAAGGTTGAAGGTTTAACTTGAGTATATTGTTTTCGATTTTAAACTCAATTGATTTTTGAGATATTAAGTCGATCAAAACGTCTTGTTTTGAAATGGATTTTAAAACGTTTTCCGGTAAAATAACTTCATTCATTGAGTTTTCTTTGGATAAGTTATTTATTACCACTACGTTATCGTTTTTTAATGTTCTTAAGTATGAAAACGTATCTTTGTTTTTTGAGCTTAATTTTTTAAATTCACCACGTCTTATTACAGAGCTGGTTTTTCTTGCTTTGATAAGACTTTTAGTCTTTTTATGTATTTGCCCGCTAAGTGTTTTAGAATCGGTCATAGACTTATAAAAAGTTTCTTTTGTAATAGGTCCGCGATTAATGTCTCTACTATCAAAATAGCTTATAACATCAAGATCATTGCCTTTTTTATTTTGGAATTCTTCTCTTTGTTTTGCGGATAGTTTTGCATAATCCCAGTTGTTTTGAGCTCCTATTTCATCACCATAATAGATGATAGGAATTCCCGGTAATGACATTAATATTGACATTGCAAGACCAATTCTATCAGGATTATTATCAAGGAAATTAGCCATTCTTCCGCTTACACCAAAGCCTTTTCTGAATTCGGCTCCTTTTGAAACTAATTTGTCATAGATCAGTTTTCTGGTTTTTACATCAACCATTTCAAGAGTTAATTCATCATGAACTCTTAAAAATACCGCCCATGTTGAAGTATCAGGGATGTCAGGCGTTTGTTCATAAGCCTTCCAAAAATGTGTAGTATCCCCTGTTAGCATTGATGCCCAAATTGCCGGCATGTAGGGGAAGTGGTAAGCTATTTGCACTTCGTCAGTTCTTGTTAGTTTCTTTTTATTATTACAAAGCATTTTGTGTTTAACAGTTTTTTCATCACCAAAATAAGGTAGAATATCTTTTGGCCATTGACATGCTTCTGCTTGCATTACGGATCTTGGTCCTACTGCTTGAATAAAAGAACTCAAGATTCTAATAATTGAGTGAGTACCGGGCAGATTCTCGGCATTTGTACCTTCTTCTTTTATGAAATAAGGTATAGCATCCATTCTGAAGATATCAACACCTTTATTTGCCCAGAAGCCTATTACATTAAGCATATAATATAGTACTTCCGGATTTTCCCAGTTAACATCGAGTTGAAACGGGTAGAATGTATGATATAAGAAATAATCTTTATCTTTAATGTTTATTTTTCTGTAGTGATTTTCGCAAATATCAGGGAATATAAGTCTTCTTTTTGATATTTCTCCGGTTGGTTCATTATACTCAACAACCATTCCAAGTTTTTGGTCTAAGTATTTTTTATATTCCGGAATTTCGGTTGTATTTACAAAATAGTTTAATTTTTTAGTATCACCTTGAAGAGCTTGTTGGAACCACTTATGTTGATCTGAAAAATGGTTTAAAATAAGATCGGATTTAAGCTTGAAACCCCTTTTTTTCGCTTCGGCAAGGAATTGTGAAAATTCTTTCATCCCTCCAAGATCTTGTCTGACATTTTTAGGATCTCTTACGTCAAAACCAGCGTCTCCCATTGGGGAGTCAAGATAAGGAAGAATGAAAATAGTTGTAACACCAAGATCTTCCAGATAATCTAACATTCCTATAAGATCTTCGAAAGTATTTTTAGAATTTTTACCGTTTACACCGAATTGATCGGCGTAAAACATATAAATAACTTCATCTTTATACCAATCAGATGGTCGCTTTAAGTCTTCTTGATAGAATTTTAAAGGTCTATCAGCTCTTGTTTGAGAGATTATATTTTGTACATTAAAATAAATTTCTTCCAGCTTTTCTTGTCCGTAGACGTCAGCTATAGCTTCTTTCATTGTTTGTTCCAACTTTTTGGGTATAAAAACCTGTGATTTTTTTTCACTAAGTGATTTTGGCGTGCATAAATTACTTGCAGCAAAAGCATATCCGCCCGTTGATGTTATGAAAAATAAAGTTGACAGTAAAAGGCTTAATGCCTTAATGTAGTGTTTTTTTAGCATAATATAAACAACCTCATGATAATATTACAAACTACTAACGTTTAAAAATTTTGTTACAACTACTATGCTTTTATTTTCAAAAAGTCGGCAAATATTTGCTTTTGATGTTGCTTGATAGTTCTTTGCCAGTAGTTGTTACTTTTTATATTATGCAAGGAATTTATATTTGTGGCAATATTTTTTGCTTCATTTGCTTCATTATTTTTACTAAAGGAATTTATAAATTTAAATATTCGACCTGAAACAGCGGTATTTAAAAAGCCCATTAATACGCAAATCAAGCCTACGTTTTTGATGCCTTGTTCTGTTATGACTTTGACTCCGCTATTATGAGCAGGAACTTTTAAAAGTTTTGCTATAGATCTGGTTGCAGGTTTGATAATTGTTTTATCAGCCGCACCTAAAAGACCTAAGTTTAATACTTCGTTCATAACAACGTTTATAAGTGTATAAGGGTTCATTCCTGTTGAAACACCGATTCCGGTTCTCATAACTAAATTGGCAACAATACCTCTTTCAAGCCATCTGTCGTTTACAGCTTGTTTGCTTAACCAGTTTGTAGTTTTTTCACTGTTTCTTATTTTGTTAAATACAGGTTCTGTAAGCTTTTTAAAATTTTCTTCCAGATTTAAAGATTTTTTAATTTTATTAAAGGCATTTGAGAAAAACTCTGTACCGAGTTTTCCTTTTCCTGTTATTTTTCCGAAGATATTCATTCCTTTTGAGGCAACTGTAAGACCTACAAAAGCAGCTAAAGAACCCAAAATAAGCTTATCGCTGGTATTGCTTTTAGTTTCTTCTTGTTTGGTATTGTTGTCTGTTTTATTTGTTTTAGAGGTTTTAGGCTCTTCTTTTTTGTTGATAAAGGCAGGCATGTTGAAAGTTTTGCCCACGAAGTCCATCATCGGATCCATATATTTTGTTACCAATGCTGTACCTGCATTCAAAGCCAGCAATAATATACCAAAGTGAAGAACTTTTGAAGTTCCTGCAACTTTTAGAGCATTTTTTGCAAGTTTATTATTAGTTAAAAGTTTTTTAACCTCATTTTTATTTTCAAAGACAGTTTCTATTAATTCGGGGCTTCTGTGAAGTATGCTTTTTACTTCTTGTTTTGCGCCTTTTTTAAACCAGTTTGAGGGAATTAGTTTTTTTAACGACCTTGCTTCTGTTCTTGCCGCTGTAATTTCTTTATCAATAACTTGAGTAAAGGATTTGAGTTGATCATCTGTCATGTTGGCAATTTTTGTAGCTGTTTTAGGGTCTTCAACTACAGCTTTTAGCAATGCAGGGTTTTTTAATAAGTGTTTACTGTCTTTCAGGCTTATACCGAGAATTTTTTGAGCAGCATTTTCTGCAAATTTAGTGAATTTATTGTCATAACTAAGTTGTATAGCCAGACCTGCTAATGATATTGCTGAAATCCATACAGCAGAATTTATCCTGTCATTTAAAGGTGTATCTTTATCTGACATTGTGATAAGCGGTCTTGCTGCTAAAATACCTGCTGAACTGACGAGAGTAGGGGTGCTTGGTTTGCTGCCTGCCCTGCCTATAGCATCTAAAGTTCTCATCATGGCAGGTGATCCTATAAAACCGTTAAAAGCAACTTGTTTTTTAGAATTAAGATTAGTATTTAGATTACGTATATTTGCAGAAACCTTCATACATTTTAAAAAACAAATTGTACTGTAAAATTGCTATTTTACAGGCATGATTTAGTATGCCAATCTTGTATTATAGCTATAAAACTGTGTTTCCAAAAATAAAATTCAATGTAACAATTTTAACAATAGTTTTTTAAGCACATTAGCGTTAAATAATTATTGTTCGAGTCTTTCTTTTCTTCTCATTTCGAGTTGACATTTAAAACACTCTTTTATGATTGTTTCAATATTTTCATCATCAATATGAACAAACGCTAAAGCATTTACATAATTACCTTTTTGGGTTTTGTCAGGTATTGAATAAATATGCTCACAGGTTGCTTTTAAAGGGGCTTCTTCATCGTTCATAAAAATATTACATTCAATATCATAATAATTATCCAAAGGCACTTCATCATAAAAGCTTAAACCTTTTCCACTTAAGTCATTTATTTTAAGTTTTTTAATGTCTTTTTCTGTTTTTTCTTTGTTTTTATAAATAACGAGCTCAAATTTTAAATCTAAAGGAGCCCTTAAATATTCTCTTCTTTGACAGCGTTGAGAGTTATAAGGATAATCAATCCATATTCCCGGTGTTAGAGAAAGCTCCTTAGCTATGATTCGGCTAGTGCCTGAGTATACTCCATCATTAGCACAAACAATCATTTTAAATTCTTGCCCATCTTTAAGATCTACAGCATTATTTTTAAGCCTAGGGGCTGCTATTAAAATTTTGTCTTCCGTGAGGCTCTTAATATGACTTTTAAGGCAATGAGGCACTCCTTTTTCGTCTTTATATACAAGCTCAAATCTTAATAACTCGCATAAATGATTATAAATATCTAGGGTATCATTCATTTTCATAATTTCACTCGTCTGTTCCAAAACTTTTAATATTTAGTTAGTACGATTTCTTAATTAAAGTTTATTATAACATTAATTCCCTTTTTTTAACAGAGTTACAAGTCTTGTATTTTCGTAATTTATGAAAATACTTGTAGCTTCACCTTCTTGAGAAAAAGAGATTTTAGTTTTTTCTAATAAATTTTTTTGAATTTGATATTCTTGATTTCCTTGATTTAAAATTATCATTTTACCTTTTGGCTTTAGAAGATTAATGGCATGTTCCAACATTTGAGTCGGCTTTAGATAATTAAGAGGCAGTCCCCATTCTATAAGAGGTTTTGGCGTTAAAAACGGGAAAAACCAGGTTATATAATCGTATTTTTCTTGATGTTCGAGCAAATTTCCTGTTATATATCTTGCATTGGCAAGATCTTTGATATGATATAAAGCATAATCTTTTCTTGAGTGTAGGTCTGAATATAATCTATTGGCATCCAGTTCAATACCGTTAAGAAAAATAGTTCTATCGGAATTATTGTTATATTTGAAAAAATGATATTCACCTACTGCATAAAACCAGTTTTTTGAACCGATATCAAGTAGCTTAATATTATTTTGTTCTTCGGGTATTTTCAAATGATTTTCCAGAAGTTCGATCATTGCGAGGTTTTCCAGATAGGTTCTTTTTTTACTGTTATTTTTAAAATGTTCCAAGTGGTATTTTTTTAAGTAATAGCTTTCTTTTTCAATGGCTATTTTAGCTTTTTTAAATGAAAAATTTTCAAAAAGATTATCTTTTTGTTCATTGGGTGGATTATATTCACCTTTTGACCATTTGATTTTTTTTCGAAGTTCAAAGTCTAATTTATTTTGTAAGTTTTTAATAAAAATAGTCATAATAATTTGATTTTACTGCAAATAAATTTAGATTTGTTTTAGACATCAATTTTTGCTTGTGTAAAAATTATTATTGGAGTTATACCGATAGTAAAATGTTAAATAATTTAAGGTGAAAAATGTCTGATAAAAAGAATACAACGGTTTATTTTTTAGAAAACACTATGTACATTAATGTCACTAATTTGTGCACATGCCGGTGCGTATTTTGTATAAGGGATTTGTCAGAAACGGTTGGTGATGCTGATTTAAGGCTTGATGGAGAAGTTAACGCTCATGAAATAATAGAAGAAATAAAGAAAAATTCACCTGATACTCGTGATGAAATTGTATTTTGCGGATATGGGGAGCCTTTGCTTAAGCTTGATATAGTTAAACAAGTAGCTAAGTTTATAAAAGAAAACTATCCTGAAATTCCTGTTCGTATAAATACAAATGGGCATGCCAATTTAATTCACAAAAAAGATGTAGTGCCGGAGTTAGTAGGCTTGATAGACCGAATTTCAGTTAGCCTTAATGCGGAAAATGCCGAAAAATACGGAGAACTGAACCGTTGCAGCTATGATCCTGATGTTGCTTATAAAAATGTTAAGGAATTTATTGGCAAATGCCAAAAATATGGAATTGACACAACTGCAACAATAGTAGTTGGTTTCAGGGATTATGTTGTTGATGTTGAGAAATGTAGGGAGATAGTGGAATCATTAGGTGCTAAATTCAAGATAAGAGAATGGCTTGAGGAAGGTTACAGTTAAACAATATCAACAAGTGCATTATTTACACGATTTTTTTAGCGTTATTTAATATATATATAGTCAAGAAAAAAGAATTATTCGTAACAATCTGAAACTAGATAAAAGGACAAAAACAAAATGAGCAAACAACTTGATGCGATTATGAAGCCTAAATCAATTGCAGTAATTGGAGCTTCAACAAAACCACGTACTATTGGAAGTGAAATTATGAAAAGACTTCAAGAGTATAAGTTTCAGGGGGATATTTATCCTGTAAATCCTAAAGCAGATACTGTTGAAGGCTTAAAAGCATATAAATCAGTTACCGATATTCCCGGTAGTGTTGATTTTGCACTTATTGTAATTCCAAAACAATTCATTATGTCTACAATTGATCAATGTAATGAAAAAGGAATTAAAGGACTTTGTATTATTTCAGCCGGTTTTAAAGAAACAGGTTCTGAAGGTGCTGAACTTGAAAACCAGGTAGCGGCTAAACTTAAAGAATATGGAATGAGATGCGTGGGTCCTAATTGTTTAGGCGTTTTAAACACACATCCTTCAGTTCAAATGGATGCTACTTTTGCCGAAGAACTTCCTGTTAGAGGAGATATAGCTTTTGTATCTCAATCAGGAGCTTTAGGTGGCGGTATTTTAAATATACTGAAAGACTTAAATGTTGGATTCAGCCAGTTTGTTTCTATCGGAAACCAAGCTGATATAAACGCTGAAACTATGATGGAATATTGGGAAGATGAAAGTGATGTCGGTCAGATTCTTTTATATATGGAATCTATCGCAAACCCTCAAAACTTCATAAGCCTAGCGTCAAAAATAACTAAAAAGAAACCTATTGTTGCTTTAAAAGCAGGTCGTTCAGCGGCTGGTGCAAGTGCAGCTTCTTCTCATACAGGTTCTTTAGCTGGCGCTGATAAAGCAGCAGATGCTTTGTTAAAGCAAAGTGGTGTTATCAGAGAATTTTCACTAAAAGGTCTTTTTGATACAGCCAAAGTTTTCTCAAATTGCCCGATTCCAAAAGGTAATAGAGTTGCTATTATCACAAACTCAGGTGGTCCGGGAATTATGGCAACAGATGCAATTTGTGAACATGGAATGGAAATGGCTCCTGTTACAGAAGCTACAAAAGAACATTTAAAAAGCTTCCTTCCTGATGCAGCAAGTGTTAAAAACCCTATTGATATGATTGCTTCAGCTCCGTTAGAGCACTATAAAAAAACAGTAGAGGCTGTTATAGCTGATGAAAATGTAGATATGATAATGGTTATTTACTTGCCGTTTATGGGTTTGAAAGATATTGATGTTGCAAAAGCTGTTATGGAAATAAAGGCTCAACATCCTGAAAAGCCTGTTGTTGGTGTATTTATGACAACTTCAAGGTTCTTCCAGGATCTTTCCGAGATGGAAGTTAATATGCCATTCTTTATGTATTCGGAAGAAGCAGCTGATGCGCTTGAAAAACTTGATAGACAACGTAGATGGATGGAAAAGCCTATCGGAAATACTCCTGTTTACGATGTAGATAGAGAAAAAGTTAAATCTATTTTTAGGCAATCATTGGCAGAAAATAGAGAGCAATTAACAACTCTTGAATCGATTGATGTACTTGAAGCTTTCGGAATTCGAGCTTGTAAATACGGATTGGCTACAGATGTTGATCAAGCTGCGAGTGTAGCAAATGGAATCGGTTATCCGGTTGTAATGAAAATTACGTCAAAAACCATTTCTCACAAAACAGATGTTGGTGGCGTTATCGTAAATATTCAAAGCGAAGAGCATTTAAGAGAAGAGCATGCGGCTTTAATTGAAAGATTAAAAGAGAAAAACATGCTTGAAGGTCTTGAAGGTGTTATCGTTCAAGAAATGGTTAAAGGTAGCCGTGAAATGGTTTGCGGAATTGCTACCGATCCACAATTCGGACCTATGATGATGTTTGGCTTGGGTGGTGTATTCATTGAAGTTATGAAAGATGTAACTTTCAGAATAGCTCCTTTGACTGACGTTGAAGCAAAAGAAATGATCGAATCTGTTAAAGCTTATGAGCTTTTAAAAGGTGCCAGAGGTACAAAACCTGCGCAAATAGATCAGATTCAAGAATCATTGTTGAGACTGTCTCAACTTGTTAAGGAATTCCCATTTATTGATGAGCTAGATATCAATCCTATGTTGATTTCTGAGTCAACAGGTGAAGGAATTGCAGTTGATGGTCGTATAAAGGTAAGAATGCAAGAAGCTAAAAAAGCATTAGAGTGTAATTGTTGTTGTTCTTGCTAGAATAAAATAAAGTTGAAAAAGCTTCGGTTATTTAACCGAAGCTTTTTTTGTAACTATAAAGAAAATGTTGGTTTGATTTGCCCGACGATTTTTCCTGAAGTTGTTTTTATATCGGTTTCGTTTATTTCATCAATAAAATGAGCTGTTTCTGGCTTTAAATCCTCTTTTGTAAGCCATCCGAGTTGTTTTAGGGCTTCAATTGAAACTTTAGCTCTGGCATTCATATTAGAATCCGCTATTTTTATTACAAGTGCTTGTTTTAAGTCTAAGTTTAATATAGCTAAAAGACCTTCAGCACCTACTTTTGCTATGAGTCTATTATTTGAGCCTTTTATTATATGAGTATCTTGTCGACCTTTGCCTCCAATTAAATCGGGATGAGTCAAAAAAGCTTTTTTTAGTTCTTGAGCTTCGTTACTTAAAAATAATCTTAAAAGTCCTGATCCTATTTTAGGAAGGGTCATTCCATAAATTGGGGTTCCACAACCATCAATAGTTTGAGGAGGATTCTCAGTTTTGCAATATTGGTTTGTAATTTCTAATATGTATTTTTGCAAGGGGTGTTCAAAGTCTAAATAAGAATTGATATCCCAGTTTTTATGGGCGCAGACAAGGAGCATGCCGGCATGTTTTCCTGAACAATTATTATGTAATACGTTTGGGAGTTCTCCTTCTTTTATTAGGTTATGACGGGTTTCAGTATCTAAAGGAGGATGTGTTCCGCATTTTAAATAGGTTTCATCCAGTCCGGCTTTTTCTAAAATTTCTTTGACCAATTGAGTATGTTTTTCGGTGCCGGCATGGGATGCTGAACAAATAGCTAAATGTTTTAAGTTTAAATTGAATTTTTCAAAAGCACCGAATAAAAGCAAAGGCATAGCTTGAAATGGTTTTGCGCAAGACCGTAAAAAATACATAGAATCTGACGTACCAACACTTTTGAGGATGTTTTCATCATCATCAACGACAACTATACATCCTGAATGCACTCGTTCTACAAGTTCACCTCTGATGGCTTGTATTAAATTTTTATAACAGGTCATGGCTTTAATTGCCTTTTTTGGTCATGCTTAATATTTTTTTAAGTTGTGTTTTTAGTATCAGATTCTCTTTTTTCAGTCTGTCTATTTCTCTTATTACTTGTTCATTATTGCTTATAGGTTGAGTTGGCTGGGTAGATCCCAAGTTAGCATCTATAATGAATCTTTTTTTAGCTTCATCTTTTATGTGAAGAATTGCTTGCATATCTTTTTCAGTAATAAAATTAAGATTTAGCATAACTTCACCTATGCCTATTCGATCTCCTGATGATTCAATTATTTGTTTTTGAGTTCTAAGAGCTTGATCTAACTGTTCTATGGTGATTTTTCCGATTCTTGTAAAATATTCACCCAGTCTTATTGTTCCACTCAAATATGCAACAGTACCATTTATTAAATCGCTTGAAGGTTTTTCTATAAATTCTTTTTCTATAGCGTCTAAAAAGCAGGTTGCACATTCTTCCAGTGTCCAACGGGATATTATTGTTATTTCAGCAATGTTTGTTTTATTTTGCGCAAATTCTAAGAATTTATATAGGTTTATATCAAGTCCTAATTCTCTTGTTTCAAGTTCTTGTCTTCCTTTGAAAGTTATCGAGGGAATATAAAATTGGAATGTAGTATCTTTTGCCATTGTATTTACGAAAGGGATTGTGATATTTGCTTCAAGATTTTCTTTTAAGTTAAGAAAAATGGCTTGTTTAACCCACAAAGGCATAGATATGATTTTATCTTGAAATTCAATAAATTTATTATTTTCCGGTATAGACATTATAAACCCTCACGATTCGTCAATGTTTATTTGTATATTTATTTTTTATTATATCTGAATCAGAAAATAATTAAAAACCTCTTTTTAAATTATTTGCGCTTAACCCTTAAAAAATTAAACATTTGTAAATGATTTTTTTCTAATTAATTAAAAAAAGCAATTAGGTTGGGTTGGTTGTTTTTATATATATAAGAGAATTATAAAAAATTAAATTGAGAGAATTTAAGAGGCTTAAAATGAATTTTAATATATTAAGTATATTACCGGCTCTTTTATGGGTACAAAAAAAAGTTTTTAAACTTATGTATCCTAGTTTAGATGTTAAAAGTTCCGATTCAAATTCATATTCTTCAAATGGCTCAAAAACTTATATGACAGCTAATACAACTCTTGAATTAACTGCTAAAACTCAACAAAAAGCTCAAAAAGTAAACCAAAATGCCTCAAAAATACTTAAAAAGTTTATTAAAAAGCCTGAGCAAATTCTTAAATTTATGGAAGCTAAAGGTACAAAAGTTATAAAAGCTCCTCATATGAATAAAGTTCTTACTTTAATAGGAGAAAATGAAGGTTTTATAACGCCAATTACAGGTTTTAAAGCTTTATACCTTACAATAGCTATTAATCTTTTATCTAAAAAGAAAGTTGCTATTTCATTCAAAACCGAACCTATGTTTGTAACGAGGAATCTTCCTCTTAACTTATATTCCCTTGCACATCAGTTCTATCATTGGGTTGCATTTGTTCAAAAAATGCCCGGATACGAACAAGAAACTGTGGAAAAATTCAAAGACATCTGGCGTTTAGATGCAACATCCGGAGCTATGGATAAGCTTTCTTTTGAAGATGTTATGTCTTTAAGAAGTGCAATCGCAAGGGATGTAGAAGCTATTGATTTTGTGAAAAATTTCACAAGGGAAATGGTTGGTGCAAAAGACTCTCTTAATAAAATGAAAAACGGTCAAACCGTAAACATTTAAAATCTCAAAATCTCTCTTAATAATTCTCTCTCAAATTTTTGAGGTCCTAGGGCCTCTTTTTTATTGCGAAATTTTTGTTCGAGTTTTATTTTATATTTTGCATAAATCTTAGTATTTTATTCTTCTTCAAAAACATCAGCTTCGTGGAACACTCCACCGCCGCAAATAACCTCTATTACCCGCAATAAAAACTCTCTTGGAGCATCTATTTGATTTATATAAAATTCTTGGTCTCCCAAGTGCTTTATTTTGATTATCGCTTCAGCTGTTTTATCAGCGGGAATGTACATAGATGCTACTTCGCTTTTTAATACCTCTTGGATATTCTTTTGATTATGGACATCCACATAGTCGTTAAAAGCTATTATTCTTCCCGTAAATAAAGGAGGGGCTTCTTTTCTGTAAAGTGCTTGCGGTTGAGAATTTTGTCTGGTTGAAAAACTTATTTTTTGCCATAAAATGCCTAATTGTCCGGCATGTTTTTCGCTGTCAGTATTGTAGATAATACCTGAAGAATCAAGCCCTCGAGCTTCAAAGGACTCTTTGAGATTCTCTGTTACTTTTTCCATTTCTTTGAGCATTTTTTGAAACGCTTCATTGGTATTGGCTAACGCCTCTGAATGCTCAAGACATTGTTTGTACATATGACTTGTTATGAGGTTAACTCTTTCTTTCACTAAGGAATCTTTTTGCGATTCAATATTTTCTGATACTTCTTGTTGTGTAATATTTTCTGTTTTATCGTTCATATTTCACCTCATTTTTGGGAATTGTTTAGTAAGTTTAAATTAGTTAATTCGAATTGTTATATAGTCAAAATCTTTATGGAATTTGGAAGGGCGAAGCCCTTTCGTATGCTCTGGGAAGTCTGGGGTGGGGGTTTTAATAACTTTTGCTGAAAATTAAATAGCAATTCGAGTTAGTTACTTAATTTTAATATGTATTAATATTTTAATTGTTTTTTGTTGAAAAAAGTATATGTTTTTTTGAATTTAATACAATTGGTCTAACTTTTTTTATAAGCCAAAAATCCGTCTCAGTCTCTAAAAACCATTGGTAAATATACAAAGGTAACCACATGGTCTATATGCTTTGATTTTATTTACACCATAAGGTGGATGATATGAATCATCCAAATATAGTAATTTATATTAGGAACTTGGGTAAGTTGTATCTATTTAAAAGGTACAAATAGTGAAATTAGATGGTGAGTGAGTTTGGTGGGTATGCAAATTACCGGTTTGGAACTAACTTTAAGACGAATAAACACGATAGAATCGAAATTTCAAAATATTGGCAGATCTTTTGAAACCGACAATAATTTTGAAACAATTTTGAATAAATCTATCGACCAAAAAGCCGCCGCTACAGACTCTTTATCTGTAAATAAATTACCTGAAATTAAACACTTATCAGATGTGAAGTCAGTTTCAAGTTATTTAGGAACATCTAAAAGCGATATAAATGACCTTATTTCCAAGTATTCCAAAGAAAACAATGTGGATGAAAATCTTATAAGAGCAGTGGTCAAAGCAGAATCCGCATATAATGTACAGGCAAAATCTCCTGTTGGCGCTCAAGGGTTAATGCAGTTAATGCCTGCTACGGCAAAAAATTTAGGGGTGGATAACCCGTTTAACCCCGAGCAAAACATAAAAGGCGGTACAAAATATTTAAAAGGGTTATTGGATAGATTTGACGGAAACAAAGAACTTGCACTAGCTGCATACAACGCAGGTCCGGGAGCGGTAAACAAATACGGAGGGGTACCACCATACAGGGAGACTCAAGATTACATAAAAAAAGTATTGGGGTATCAAAAAGAACTTAATAACATCTAAAAGTTATAAAGACTAGACAGACAACAACCAGGGGAGCCAAAATGTTAAGAGGAATAGAATCAACAAAACAAGGAATGTTAAGTGCATTGCACTTAAACGATACTATTGCTAATAATATGGCGAACATTAGCACTACAGGCTTTAAGCAAAGCAAGGTAGTGTTTAAGAATATTCAAGATACTGCTATTGAAAATCTTGATAAAAATAAACACAGTGAAGACGGTAAAAAAACAGTGGGTTCTATAAGTCTTGGCAGTGGTGTTGATTCTGTTATTATCGATTTTCAACAAGGAGCAATAAAATCTACAGGTAATCCTTTAGATCTTGCCATAAATGGAGATGGATTTTTTAGAATTAAAAAAGAAAACGGTGATGTTGCTTATACCAGAAACGGTAATTTTCTTTTAGCTGCCGATGGTACATTGAAAACAGTATCAGGCGAGTCTGTATTAGGCAAAGAAGGTCCTATAAAAATAGACATTAAAAGAAATCAGGCTAGCGAAATAATAATTTCAGAAGACGGTTCTATTGAACTGGAACAAGAAAAAATAGGTCAGGTTGATTTGGTTGATTTTAAAGACAAAACGTCTTTGAAATCAGTTGGCAGTTCAATGTATGTACCTATTAACCCTGACGAGAAGCCTGTTAAAGCCGAAAATTGTCAGGTTACTCAAGGAGCAATAGAATCATCAAATGCAAATGTAATAGGAACAATGGTAAATTCAATAACAGCGATGAGAACATATGAAACGCTTAATAATATAATGCAAACGACAAGTAAAACACTTGAAAAAAACGTAAATAACGTAGGCAGAATAACAAGATAAGAAATTAATAAAGGGTTGGAGGAAATATAAATGCTTAGAGCTTTAACAACAGCAGCCACCGGTATGGTAGCCCAACAAATGAATATTGATATAATCTCTAACAATATGGCTAACGTAAATACAACAGGCTATAAAAAGGTTAGAGCCGAGTTTCAAGATTTATTGAGCCAAACGATAAAAGCTCCGGGAGCTCTTATTTCACAAGGCTCAACACAGCCTGTAGGTATCGAAGTAGGTTTAGGTACAAAAACAGCAGCAACACAAAGAGTTTTCTCTGAAGGCACTTTAAAACAAACAGGAAATCCTATGGATGTCGCAATTGAAGGTGATGGATTTTTGCAAGTTCAGCTGGATGACGGTACCATTGGCTATACTCGAGATGGCTCTTTGAAAAGAGATGGTACCGGTCAACTTACAACTACCGACGGTTTTATTATTCAGCCTCAAATAACAATTCCTGAAACTGCAAATGAAATAGTAATTACACCTGATGGTAGAGTCTCAGTTAGAGAATCAGGTCAAACGGATTATAACGAAGTTGGACAACTTCAACTTGTTAAATTCTCAAACCCTTCAGGATTGTTATCTATGGGTAAAAATATGTATAAAGAAACTCCTGCTTCAGGTTCTCCTAATGAAGGTATCGCTGGTGTTGAGGGTTTTGGAACAATGCAGCAAGGATTTTTAGAAGGTGCGAATGTTCAACTGGTAGAAGAAATGATCAATCTCATTCAAGCCGAAAGAGCTTTTGAAGCCAACTCAAAATTGATTAAATCTTCAAGTGAAATTCTTAGACAAGCAAACCAAATAAGATAAAGGAATAGATAAATTGAAAAAAATGTTTAAAACAGCCTTAATAGCCACAGTAGTTCCGTTTTTGTTCACGGGCTATAGCTTTGCTGCTGTTTTGGACGCTAATTTTATAAAAGAAAACATTGAAAAAAATATTAAAAATCAGCTTGAATCAATAACTACAGGTGATATCAAAGTTGATGTAAATAAAGTTCCTTATCAGTCTATAAATGTAAAAGACGGAATTATTGATTTTAATGTGAACATCAATCTTAGAAATATTTCTTCCAGAACAGTCGCAAGAGTTGAGGTTTTGAGTGATGGTCAACAGCAAAGAGCTTTTGGAGTTCCGGTTGATATTGAAATACAAGATTATGTTTGGGTAGCTAAAGAATCTATATATAAAGGAAAAGCACTTAATAGCTCAAATGTAAAACTTGAAAAAAAAGATATTACAAAATTATTTAACCGTGTTTTAAAACAAAATTTTAATTATAGAAAAGCCTATACAGCAAAGAATTTTAGGGCAGGGGAAATTTTAAACAAAAGATTTATTACCAGTGAACCCGATGTAAAAAGACAAAGCACGGTGTCGGTAATATTTAAAAGTAAATATGTAAGATTGGTTCTTGATGCCGAAGCTGTTCAAGATGGGCGGATAGGAGACTATATAAGGGTTAAAAATAAAAAATATAAAAAGTCTTATACGGGAAAAGTAATAGATAAAAATCGGGTTTTAGTAAAAATTTAGAATTAATAATAAGGTAAGTGAAAAATGAAGATTTGGGGATCAAAAATTTTAATAGCAGCGACAGTACTTTCAGTAGGAATGACTTCTGTGAGCGCCGAATCGTTGTTTACGGGTGGTGTATCGCACAATGCGTATCCTATTAATCCAAAATCACTTTTTAGTAGTGTAAAAGCTAAAAGTATAGGTGATTTGGTTACCGTGATTGTTAAAGAGCAAGTTTCAACTTCTGATGACCTTAAATTAACAGTAAAAGAAGAATCTAAAAGTAATGACAGCTTTTCAGGATTCTTAAATAAATTATATGGCGAAATATTTAATTCAAAAAGAAAAATCATTCCTGATGAATTGGCTGATTTTGGCGGATCTTCAGACGTAGGAAATAATGCAAAAATTGAAAGAACAACTACTTTAGAAGATCAAATAACTACGCAGGTAGTTCAAATTCTTCCAAATGGAAACCTTGTTATTCAAGGCAAGAAAACAGCAATTAACTCAGGAGAAAGAGTTGATGTGATTATTAGCGGTATTGTCGATCCAAGATTTTTGGATGGTGTAGGAAGAATAAATTCAAATCAAATAGCAAATTTACAAATAGCAGTTACCGGAAAAGGAACAATATCAAGATCTAATGATGAAGGTACGGTTAACAGATTCGTAAGATACTTATTCTAAAATAAACTGGAGAATGTTATGGTGAGGAAATTTTGGGTTTTAATAATAGCAATGGGATTGATGCTTCAATGTGGTATCAACACTCCTGCTGATGCCGCAAAAGTAAGAATAAAAGATATTACACATATTGATGGTGTTAGAGATAACCAACTTGTTGGATATGGTGTTGTGGTAGGTCTTGCCGGCACAGGTGATAACAGTAAATCAACACAGCTTACGAATCAGTCTATGCTTGCCAGTCTTGGTACTGTAATAAATAACAGTAATGATATTAAAAAAGGAAATACAGCCGCCGTTATCGTTACAGCTTTAATACCACCTTTTTCTAAAAGTGGAGATAAGATCGATGTTATAGTTTCTTCAATGGCTGATGCTAAAAGCCTTGAAGGTGGGCTTCTTGTTCAAACCCAACTTCTAGCTCCAAACGGTGAAGTTGTAGCAGTTGCTCAAGGTCCTGTAAGTACTGGAGGAACAAGCGTTTCATCAGCAGGCAGTAGCGCTAGAACAAGTATAGTAACATCAGCGAGAATTCCTAACGGAGCCATAGTAGAAAGAGATATTACAACAGAAATCGGCGATGAAACAGGACTTAAAATTATACTTGAAAAGTCTGATTTTACTTTGGCGGCTAGAATTTCTCAAACAGTTAACGAGAATCTTGCACCTGCTAAAGCTTTAGATGGAAGTACTATACAAATATACATTCCCGAGAAATTTAACGATGACAGAATTACATTTATTTCACTTTTAGAAAATATGACAGTGAATAGTAGTGGAGCAGTGGCAAAAGTTGTTATAAATGAACGTACGGGAACTATTGTAATAGGTAGTGAAGTAAAGCTTCTTCCTGCAGCAGTAGCTCACGGTAATTTAACGGTAACTGTATCGACTACAAATGAGATATCTCAGCCTGATGCATTGAGTGATGGAATGACTCAGTTTGTTCAAAATAGCGAGATAAGCGTTCAAGAAACACCGGGGCAAATTATTGAAGTTCCTGCAAATGCTAATTTAAGCGAGCTTGTAAGAGCTTTGAATGCAATAGGAGTTTCACCTTATGATTTAATATCAATTTTACAGGCGTTAAAAGCTGCAGGTAGCCTGCAAGCAGCTTTAGAAATAATTTAGGAGTAAGACCTTGAATCCAATTAATGTAAATCAAAATTTAAATCCTGTTCAAGACAGTCAGCTTGCATCTTTAAAAGGCTTAAAGTCAATTAACACAGAGGAGGGGCTTAAAAAAGCCGCAACTCAGTTCGAGGCTGTTTTTGTATCAAAACTCTTAAATGTAATGGATTCAACAGTTGAAAGATCAGGTTTTTTGAGTGGTGGTAAAAACGAAAAAATGTTTAAATCAATGATGCATCAACAAATAGCTCAGGATATTGCATCGAATCCTTCAAGCTCAATAGGGCTTGCAAAACAAATTTATGAACAAATGAAAGATTTATTATAGTTGTTGGGGACAGAAAAATGGTAAGTGGAGTAGGTCAAAATATAAATTCATTACAAGCATTAAGAGCATCAAACGCTTTTAAAACAGCTCCAAAGGCTGATGTGAAAAAATTTGAAGAAGCTATGGGCTTAAATGATATTGAAGACAGAGTTTCGGTTCAGTCACTTGAGGAATCCGCAAAGCAAGCTTTGCAAACAGTCGAAGTTACAAAACCATTGGGTGTTGATGAAAAAAAATTACAAGAAATTCAGCAAATAGCTGAGAGAATGGGAGAATCTAATATTTCTAAAGATGATATAAATTATGGGTTTACTTATGGCAGAAGCATTTTAGTTGATTATTCGGCTTAAAGCCAATGGGGAGTTTCAAAATGATTGAAAAATTAAATGAACTGGAACAAATTTTAGATAAAGAAATAAAAACATATAAAGAAATTGATGAGTGTATTATAGATAAGAAAAATATACTTATGAAAAATGATGCTGAATCATTGTTAAAGGTTGATCAAAAATTATTATCATATAGTCAAAAAATGACAGACTTAGAAAAAGAAAGAATTAATTTTTATTCTACAATGACCCCCAGGCAAAGCTCTTTAAGCGCTATTATTGAGTCAGCTATGAATTTGGACAGAAATAAAGCTAATAAAATACAAGAAAAAAGAAATAAAATAGTTAGCTTAGCTAAAAATATTGAAAAAAATGAGAACACTAATAAAGAGCTGGTTAAGCATTCTTTAAAAATGATAGAATCTACGGTTAGTATGATAGCGAAAGCGTTAAACCCTAAAATGGATTCTTATGGTAATACAGGTAAGGCTTATGGAAGAGCAATTACTCCAGGATTAAGTTCCATAGTTAAAGAAGCTTAAGCTAAGGGGAGAGGTTAAATGGTATCAGGATTACATAGTATGTATAACGCCCAAAGAGCTTTAATGGTTAACCAGGCTGCTTTGGATATCGTAAACAATAATATTGCGAATATGAATACCGAAGGTTATAGTAAACAAAGAGTGGAGCTTTCGCAAATAGTCTACCCTCAAAATGGTGTTCATATTTCTGAAGTGGCGGCTCAAACAGGTGGCGGTGCTTGTATTGATGATATTTCAAGAAATAGAGATATTTATCTTGATAAGTATTTTAGGTCTGAAAATAGTGAAAACTCTTATTATAAAGAGTTAGGAAACCTTGCAATGCTTGTGGAAGACATTTCTAATGAAATGGATGGATCAGGAATTAATGATGCATTGGATGGTTTTTTCAAAGCTGCTCAAAAACTTAATGGTAAGCCTTCAGACCCTGTTATAAGATCAGAATTTGTTCAAGAAGCCGTGAAGCTGGCAGGACAATTTAATAATATATCTGAGCAATTAACCAATTTGAGAACAAGTCTTGTTGGCGATCCTAGCAATATTGATACTCTTAAAACGAGTAAAATACACCTTTCTTGTGAAGAATTAAATAACAAACTTGAATCTGTAGCTAATTTGAATTATGAAATAGCTGTTTCATCTTCTCAAGGAACTACTCCTAATGGACTTTTGGACCAGAGGGATAAGCTTTTGGATGAAATCTCGGAAATGATTCCTATCGAGGTTATAGAAAAACCCAATAATCTTATAAGTATTAATATGAACGGTGTTACGCTTATTGATGGTAATAAACTCAATTGCAAATTTCAAGCTGTGAAAAATCCATCAGCCAATCCCGCTGAAGTTGATGCAAATCCTGCTGTTGTTCAGCTGGTTGACAAAGATGGAAATCTAAAGGTTGACAATGCCAATGATATAATCACTACGGGTAAAATTAAAGCTATTTTAGATATGGGTGGTTCGGATGCTAATAGCCTGAATATTAAAAATATTTTAACAGAAGTTGATAAGCTTGCTGTAGAATTTGCTCAGGAAGTAAATGACGTACAGTTATATAGGGATAATGCTGCATTACCAACTGAAAGTGCACTTTGCATGGATTCATCAACAAATCCACCCACTTTAAAAATGGCAACAGAACCTATATTTGTTAATGAGACCGGTACTATGACTAATATTACAGCGGCTAATATTAAAATAAATCAAAATATAGTAGATGATCCTTATGAAGTTGCAACGGCTAAAGGTGCGGTAACAGCCGGTGTACCGGATGAGCCAAATGCAACAGGAAATAGTAGTAGTATTCTTGAAATAGCCCAGTTAAGAAACAAGAATATGACCGGTTTGAATAGTACGACTCCTGAAAACTTTATTACTTCTCTTACAGGTGATATCGGTGTAAAAGGACAAAGTATAAAAGATAATATTGAAACGCAAAAATCAATTGTTGATCAGATAAAAATGAGAAGACAATCAGCCATAGGTGTTAATTTGGATGAAGAGTTGGTTGATTTAGTTAAATTTCAAAGAGCTTATGAAGCAGCTGCCAGAATGTTTTCGGTTTCGAATCAAATTTTGCAGCAAATAGTTAATCTTGGTAGGTAACGGGAGGTAGCAGATTATGTTTTATAACCGTGTAACAACGAAATCTGTGAGTGAAAGTGTGATACTTTCAATGATGAATAACAGAACAAAAATGGCAGAATTGCAAGAGCAGATATCAACCGGAAAAAGAATTGATACACCGTCTGATGACGCTTCTGCTGCTATAGATGTACTTACTTCTAATACAGCTTTAGCTAAAATAGAAATATACAAAGAGAATGTTAATACAGCCAAGTCAGAGCTTGATTTTGTAGATAATCAAATGCAGAGTATAACTGATAATCTTCATAGGGTAAAGGAGCTTACTACACAAGCAGCTAATGCTTCTTGTGGACCTGAGGAATTGAAAAATATAAACGAAGAAATTGAGCAAATAATAGAAAGTTTAAAAAGTATAGGAAATACAAAATTTGGAAATAATTACGTTTTTGCAGGGGTAAATAATGCAATTCCACCTTTTGAAAGCACAACAACAGGCGAGATTGACTATGTAGGAACCCCTAAGAGTGGTGATTACCAAAGAAAAATTGAAGTAAGTGATAATGTTCTTGTAGATATTAACGTAACAGGTGAAGAAATTCTCGGATATCATAGAATTGTTCCGGGAGCCCCACCTACTGTGGATGGAAAAGGGCTTTTTAATACACTTGTCACATTGAGTCAGGAACTTAAAACTGATCCTCCCAGCCACGATAATATAAGATCAAAATTAGGTGAACTTGATGATGCTTTGAGTTCGGTTTCAATGGCTAGAGCAAGGTTGGGTGGTGTTTCAAATAGACTTGAAACAACTCTTACAAGGCTTGAAGATGATAAAGTGAATTTTTCTGAATTTAAAAAGAATGCTGAAGGTATTGATATGATTAAAGCGATGTCTGATCTGCAATTTCAGGAAGTAGCTTTGAATGCCTCTCTTTCAGTAGGTTCAAAACTAATTAAAACAAGCTTGATCAATTATTTATAATAATTTAAAAAATTACACTCTAAAAACCCAAAATACTTACCATTTATAAAGAGGATTTAATCCTCTTTTTTATTTATACCGATAGCAAAATGTAATCAGAAAAATTAATTTATTTGGTTATAAGTTCTTAAAATCGGTAGATCGTTAAAATATCGGGATCAAGAAAAATGGTTTCTTCAAGTTTTAAATTCAAACAATCATTTATTTGATCAATATCAAAACCTTCAATCCAGCTTTTGGCTTTGTTGTCCCCGAGTATTTTAGGAGCAGAGAACATATAAATTTTATCAACTAATTTTTCTTTAATAAAAGCTCCGTTCAAAATACCTCCTGCTTCAATCAAAATGCTTGTTATATTTTTTTTGTAGAGTTCTTTTATTAGATTATTGAGGTTTATTTTATTATTATCTGAAAACTCGCATTTTAAAAATTCAATATGGTCAGGATATTTTTGCAGCTTTGATTTGTCTGCATTTTTAGATGTTGCTATTATTACTCGTGTTTTATCATTTGTATAAACTTTAGCGGAAGTCGGAGTTATTAAATTTGAGTCAATAATTATTCGTATAGGGTTTCTTCCGTTTGCCATTCTGCAATTTAAAGAAGGATTATCAGCCAGAATAGTGCCTGATCCTGTTAAAATGGCATCATATTTGTTTCTTAGGCTTTGAACTTTTTCTCTTGATTTTGAAGAGGTTATCCATTTGCTTGAACCTGTTTTTGTGGCTATTTTTCCATCAAGAGTGCAAGCTGTTTTTATTGCTATAAAAGGTTTTTGATATTTTATATTTTTTATGAATATTTCATTTAATTTTTTGCATTCTGATTCTAAAATACCTGTTATAACTTCAATGCCTGCTTTTTGGCATTTTTTAATTCCTTCACCTGATACTTTAGGATTTGGATCAACCATTCCTACTATCAATTTTTTAATACCTTTTTTGATTATAAGATCAGCGCAAGGAGGTGTTTTTCCAAAATGAGAACAAGGCTCTAGAGATACATATAAAGTCCCGTTTTTTGCTTTGTCTCCTGCCATATTTAAGGCATTTACTTCGGCGTGAGCTTCTCCGTATTTTTGATGGAATCCCTCACCTGCAAATTTGTTATTTTCATCCAGCACAATAGATCCAACTAAAGGGTTTGGAGCAACAAGACCTTCTGCTTGATGAGCCAATTCAATACATTTTTTTATATATTTTTCATGTGTATTCATATCAAATACCAAAAAATTCTTTAAATGGATATTAACATAAATATGCGTACAGGGTTTTAAAGGTATTTGAGTTGAATAAGGTTTTTGTTCTTGATTAAATAATCTTATGATTAAAGTTGTAATAACAGGCAATATTGCTTGTGGAAAATCGTTAATCGAGTCTTTTTTGAAAGATATGAATATAAGTGTTATTGATGCCGATAAAGTTGTTCATTCACTTTATTTGCAGAATAGTTTTCAAGATAAAATCAAAAATTTATTTAAAGACTTTGATATAATAGAAAATAGTGAAATATCCAGAAAAAAAATAGCTCAGATTGTCTTTAGTGATAAAAAAATGATGCGAAAACTTGAACAAATTTTGCATCCCGAAGTTAGGGTTGAAATAGAAAAATTTTTGATAGAACATTCAATTGAAGGTATTGTTTGTGCTTCTATACCATTGTTATTTGAATCTAAAATGGAAGATTTGTTTGACAAAATTATTATAGTAACGGCAAGTTGTGACAACCAAATAAAACGATTGAAGAAAAGATCGGGTTGTACTGAAAAAGAAGCTATTCAAAGAATTAGCTCTCAAGCTTCTCAAGAAGAAAAAGTTAAAAAATCTGATTTTGTCATAGATAATAATGGATCAAAGGATGAGGCAAAAAAACAACTTATTGAGATAATAGAAGAAATAAAATCTAACCGGTTAATGTGAATTAGTGCCTAATGGTTAAATTTTTAAAGAATGTTTTAATGTTCTATGGTAAAAATTTTATGAAGGGGTTAATATAGTTCATAATCCGATGAATTTATTTTAAAGAGAGATTAATAAAGTGGCAGGAAAATTAAAAATAGCATTCCCTCATATGGGCACTGTATATATAATTTGGGCTTCCCTCATCAAGGCAATGGGTGGAGAGGTTGTAATTCCTCCCAAGACAAGTAAGAAAACTCTTTCTATAGGAACAAAAAACAGTCCTGAAGCTATTTGTTTGCCCTATAAGCTTGTATTGGGCAATTTTATAGAAGCTATAGAAGCAGGTGCTGATATGGTCGTGATGATAAGTAGTCCCGGGATTTGCAGGCTTGGTGAATATGGTAGATCTGCAAAAAATGCATTGGATGATCTTGGTTATAAGGTCAAATATATGGATATAGATCTATATAAGGGTAAGATAGCTGAAATTTACCGCTGCTTGATTACACTTACAGGTAATAGAAATCCATTTAGGCTTTTAAAAGCGATATATGTTTCTTTGAGCAAAGTTTTTGTACTTGATAGGCTTGAAAATATGCTCTCTTATTATAGAGCAAGAGAAATGTGTTTTGGAACGGCGGAAAAGGTTTATAATAAAGCTATTGGCTGGGTTTTTGATGCAACATCGTCAAGAGACCTTAAAAAAGCTGAAAAAAAGGCGATGAAAGAGTTTCAAAAGACTCAAATAGATGAAAACAAAGAAGTGTTAAAAGTTGATCTTACAGGTGAAATTTTTATGGTTTTAGATTCTTTTTCTAATCAGAATTTAGAAAGAGAATTAGGTCGCTTAGGTGTTCAAACTCGTCGAAGTCTCACGATAGGCGGATGGTTAAAGGATGCGATTCTTCCCAGGTTTATGAATAAAGGTGATACTCACCTTGAAAGAGCTGAAAAGTTTGCAAGACCTTATCTTTTGAGAGATATAGGTGGTGATGCTCTTGAGTGTGTCAGTGATGTAGCATATGCGCACCATAAAGGTACTGATGGAATAATTCATATAAGCCCGTTTACTTGTATGCCGGAAATTATGTCGCAAAATATTTTCCCGACAATGAGGGAAGATGTGGACATTCCTATTTTGCCGTTAATAATGGATGAGCAAACAGGTAGAGCAGGTTTTGTGACCAGATTAGAAGCTTTTGTGGATTTAATGCGTCGTCGCAAAAGAAAGATTGAATTAGCAGAAGTTTAAGATCTAGTCTTTTAGTATTAGGTTTTTTGAAAATTATATAGAATAAGCTGATGAGAATAATTTTCGTCAGTTTTATTATGTCTTAAGACAAGCTGTTAAAAAGGAGTTTGAAATGAAAAGACATAATATCGAAATAACTGAAAAATTGAATTATTTATCAAAATTGCCTGATACCGATTTTCCTTTCATTACCTTATATTTGAATGTGAATTCACAGGAATTTTTATATCAAAACGAAAAGAATCGAATTTTTATTAAAAATGCAATCCAGGAATATTCCGAAAAAATAAAAGCGCAAGGAAATAATCACTGGAAGGGCTTTCAAAAAGATGTAGACAAGATCGAAAAATTACTGGATAAAATAGATTCTAAAGTTCATGGTGTTGCTATATTCGCTTGTGAAAACCTAGGGGTTTGGGAAGTTTTTGAATCGTTTGTGCCTTTTGAAAATGAATTTATCGTGAATTCTTTTGCGCACCTAAAACAGCTTGCTTATCAGGGTGAGGAACTTAAAAAATCTCTTGTAATAATGTTTGATTCAAGGTTTTCAAAAATATTTGAGGTGAAATTGGGCGGGCTTATTTTTAATAAAGAAATTCTTAAATCAGATGTTCATAGATTCCATAAACAGGGAGGCTGGGCTCAAATGAAGTACCAAAGAGGTATTGAGTTTGAAAAAGAACAGCATTATAAAGAAACAGCCCGAAAAGCTCAAAAACTTTGGGAAGAAGATCATTATGACAACATAATTCTTGTGGGGCAGGATTATGAAGCTAAAAACTTCCAGAAACATCTATCCAAAAAGCTTTTAAATAGCATAATTGCAATAAATGACCTTCAGATGTATGAAAACATCAATGTGGTCTTGGAAAATATAATGCAAGACCTACATATAAAAGAAAAGGAAGAAGAAAAACAAATTGTAGAAGAAATAGTTTCTAAAACACAATCTCAAAATGGTGCAACAGTGGGTATCGAAGATATTATTGAACTTGTAAAAGATGGTCGTGTAGAGACTCTTGCCTTAATAAAAAATCAAAGCCAAAAAGGGTTTAAATGCGGAGATTGCGTTTATACTTCAAAAGGACAATACAAACAGGGTTGTCCTGAGTGCAATGGTAATACAAAAGAAATTGATGTTGTGGAAGAGGTGATCAGGCAAACCATTAAAAATGGTGGTGAAATCGAGATAATCGAACCTGAAACGACAGCGGCTAAAAAGCTTCAAAAACACGAAGGAATAGGGGCTTTGCTGAGGTATTAAAAGTCATCTCAAACTAATAGTGTAGATGTAAAAAAGCTAAATACATATCTTGAATGATGTCATACTTTAGTTGTATTGATAGAATATAAATACTCCTTAAATGGACGACGATACACATATCCCTAATCTAGCTATACATCCCTGAGAGATTATAGCTATTTTTTTGCGCTTACGAGAATAGATTATATTTTTTTGTTGAAATGGTTGCAAAATCAAAGTCATAAGCAAGGTAAGTTAATGCATCAGGCTTGATGTTGAGCTGTTTTATATTCCATTTAATAGTGTTGAGTATAGTGTTTTCTCCAAGTTTAGCGATAGT
Organism: Candidatus Gastranaerophilales bacterium; assembly: GCA_942491415.1. Taxonomy (GTDB): domain Bacteria; phylum Cyanobacteriota; class Vampirovibrionia; order Gastranaerophilales; family CALOAD01; genus CALOAD01. The sequence continues at coordinate 64,247 of CALOAD010000020.1, forward strand.
ATTTTCGGGCAAAGAAAATCCTCTTCCATCGGCTTTAATAATGCTTTCTCGTAATGAAAAAGCTTGCAGTAATTTTTTAGATTTATTTTTTGCGGATTTAATTTCAAGCCATTCTTTATCTGATAAAAAAGGACGAAAAGCTTCCGCATTATTTATTTCCCTTATAGTCTCCACATCAATACCGACTCTACATTTTGCAATCGCACACACATATATATTTTCGGAATGACTCCAAGAAAAATTATAAGGAATAGAGTCAATATATGGTTTTGAATGTTTGTCTGTTTTTATTTTTAAAATTTATAATTTCGTCAGCAACAACTTTTTGCTTATTTAGTAAGCTTTCATGACCACAATATAAGTTAAATTTAGATATATTTGAGGATAATTTGTCGATATTATTATATTTTCCTTTGATAAAGTATCCCGTCTTCTTCAAAATAAACGGTTCCAATACGATGTTTTCGGGTGCAACCACCATTCGTAATATAGACCTTTTACAAATTCACTTGCTTTTAAAATATTCTCTTTTTTCATAAAAAATTAATTTAATAATAATCCAGCTAGTAAGATAATAGCATAAGCCAATAATGTTGGGAGATTAATTTTAAAGCAAATAGACTTTAGGCTTATATAGGCAAGATACACTCGAGTTGAGATATCGATTTTTGAATTCTGCATCTAAAATAAGCCATAATGAATTTATAAATCAAATTTACAGTAAAAAATAAAGAATTAAGATGATAGATAAAATTGAACATTTTCACAGCTCAACCCTTCAACATGGCAAGCATAACGATAGGATTTTTCTTATGGAGACAGATCCTGAAAAGACCTGTGAAATAATTGATTATATTGAATTTTTATCAAAAAAATACAAGTACACTAAAATAATCGCTAAAGTTCCCATTAGATTCTATAAAGAATTTCAAAAACAAGGTTATATAGAAGAAGCCAGGATCCCCAATCTCTATAAAGGTGAATTTGATGGGCTATTTCTTGCTAAATACCCGGAATGGAACAACAAAAGAAATCAAGAGCCAAATACAAACCAAATTAAAAAAGTAATCAACATCGCCAAAAGTAAGCCCAAATCACATCAAATAAAGCTCGATGAAGGATTTGAATTTAAGCAATTGAACCAAAACGATACTGATGAAATAACAAGCTTGTTTAAAAAGGTCTTTAAAACTTATCCGTTCAATATTTTTTGCAAAAATTTTGTAAGAAATTCGATGAATGAAAATGTTAAATATTTTGGGATTAAAAAAGATAATGAACTTGTTTCAATATCTTCTGCCGATATGGATAAGAAACATTTAAATGCTGAAATGACTGATTTTGCAACTTTGCCCGAATATAGAGGTAAGAATTTTGCACTTTATTTACTAAAACAAATGGAAAAATATTTAAATGTAGAAGGTTTTAAAACAGCCTATGCTACGGCTAGAAGTATTTCTTATGCTATGAATATCACTTTTGCCAAAAACAATTATAACTATTGCAATACCTTGGTAAATAATACAAATATAGGCGGTAATATAGAAAGCTTAAATGTTTGGCATAAAAACTTAAGTTAATTACGGGAATAAATTTAATAGTTTTCTACTTTTTTCTATCTTATCAAAAACTTTATTAGAGTCTCTTTTGGCAATTTCCAGCAACGTGCAAATAGGACTGCGATATTCCAACAACATTATTAAACATTCCAGAACTCTAATAACATCCAAATTGGTAGATTGCATTTCATCGTAGAGTTTTTTTAGTTTTTTATGTTTACTCAATTTTTTCTCCTTTTGTTAAGTTTATTACAAATCAACTAGTGTTAGTTGTAATTAAAGTAGTACTAACTGGAGCAAAAGTCAAGCTTGTTATAAAAATGATAAAATTATTTTTATGATAAATAATAAACTTTCAGAATTATTGGGTAAAAAGCGGATAAGAATGTCAGAGCTTCAAAAACTGACAGGTCTTAGCCATACCACAATTATTAATCTTTATTATAATCGTTCAAAAAATATTAGCTTTGAAACAATCGATAAACTTTGTAAAGCATTAGATTGTAATATTGATGAGCTTTTTGAATATATTCCCAATGAAAAAAATAATTAGGATGACATAAAAGCTGTATTTTAAATTGATAAAATATTTTTGAAAAAAGCCATTTTAAAATCTGCGTGCTTGCACCCGTCAAACTACGTTTTGCAATAGCTTAATTTGTTTGTTGTGGAGCCCTCACTTCCGATATTGCTTCGCAATATGGAGCTTCAAATTCATATCTCTAATAAATAAAAAAGACCCACAAGTGTGAGTCTTTTTATTTATCTGGGGTAGAAGGATTCGAACCTCCGAATGCCGAGACCAAAACCCGGTGCCTTACCGCTTGGCGATACCCCATTAATACGGTTCGTGATTATTATTTTATGAAGCAATGCGTTAAATGTCAAGACTATTTATGATTTTTTTATTACAAAACTTGAAAAGAACACAGTTTAAAACTTTCATATAGTCTAAACCTGCTGTGTTTTGGTAACTTTATAAAAAAAAATCGTTGAACACGAGATAAAAAAATATTATGATATAAATAGGCGCATAGTACTGAGGTGGAAATAAAAATAAACATCAACAATATATACAATGTTTAGACAATGTTTAGCAATGTGTATAGTTCAAAATTAAGTTCTTGACTTTACCTAAAAAAATCTCATATTATACAATAATATGAATATTCAAAAATAGTAGATAAAGGGTTGAGGACTAAATATGAAAAGCAGTACTTTACACAGATCAAATTTATCAAAAGAGAGGATAGCAGTATTGGAAGAGCTATTATCTGCTAGAAAAAATCCAAGTGCAAAAAGGGTCGTTGAGTCTCAACCGGATGCTGAAAAAGACAGAGAATTAGACATTCTTTGGCAACAAGGTCTAAAAGTTAATCAAAAAGACGAAAGATCTCCGGGTGTGTATCTTGCTATTGGTTTTATAGCGGGTATTTTTTGTATGTTTTTGATGACAGCTATATTAAATATAGGCAATTCCTCAAATGGTCTGGCAGATTTAAATTTATGGAAAAAAGATGCCATTAAACCTGCTTCGGTTACTGTTTTATCAGCAGAACCGGGATCTACTCCTAGAACTGAAAAATATATCATTAGAAATGGTGACACTTTAGATAAGATTTCTCAAAGATTTTATGGTATTTACGATCTTGAGAAAATCAAGCAAATTCAAGATATTAATAATATTAGAAATCCTAAAATGATAAGAATCGGTCAAGAAATAATTATTCCGTTGACTGATTAAATCAGCAATCGAATAATACTTTTAAAACCCACCTAAAGAGGTGGGTTTTTGATTATGTTAAAAAAGAACTAGGTACTTAAAACCTGAGTCAAAGTTGTGAAAAACCCGATAAACCAGTTAAAAGAGATAACTCCGCCGATAAAAGGAATGATAACAAAAAGCAAAGCTCTTCCTAAGTCAAGGTTGTAGGTTTTTATTACAGCTATAATGACCAGTGTTGTTGTCCATAACCAGATAATAAGACCTGATAGTATTCCTATGAATTCACCAAATATGCCTGCTGTCTTAAAAAGCTCTATAGGAGCCAGAAGTAGCCATGGCAATAAGGAAAATGCTGAAAGTGTAAGAAATGATCTTATTTTGCCGCCTTGATTGAAAATATTAGCGACAATTTCAAAAAAGGAAGCGAACACTACCCAGCTTATAACACCTGCGAGCACGGCGAGAAGAGTATTAAAAAATAACCCGCTTAAATCCCCTTTAGCGGGAGAGAAAAGTAAAGGAAACAAAGCGCTGACTGCTACTACAATTATGAAAGCCTGCTCAATAAATTGTTTTTCTTTTAATTCATCAAAAGTTTCATCAGGCTGAAACAAAGTTCCGTATATATTATCAAAAAAATTCATAAGCCTACTCCCATAAATATAAAGGTTTATGGTGATATCTTGAGCTTATAGGCAAAAGAGTTTTCATTGAAATATTATTTGGAAATAAAGACTCTGAAAGCCCTGATAAAAACTCGCTTAAACCCGTTGGCTTATTGTAGGGAACAAGTGGTAAATCTTTTTTTAATTCAAATTTAACTTTTGCCATTTTATTTAAAGCTTCTTTGGCTTCAAAAGTTCCACCTAAAGAATCTACAAATCCAAGTTTTTGAGCCTGTTCTCCTGTAAATATGCGTCCGTCAGCATACTGCTTTAAGACTTCCTTATTAAGTTTTGCTTTTGCTGTTTTATATTCATCTTTTCTATCGATTCTACCTTTTTCAATGGCTGTTAAAAACTGTTGATAGGTAGTATCTATAATATTTTGAAGAAGTTTTCTTTCTTCTTCTGACATAGCTCTATACATAGATCCCGTGTCTTTGAATTTACCGCTTTTTATAACGTTTGATTGGATTCCAAGTTTTTGAGAAAAGAGTTCTTGAGCATTGAAAGTGCTGAAAATAACACCTATACTGCCTGTTAGAGTTCCCGGTTGTGCAAAAATACGATCTCCTGCACTTGCTATATAGTAACCACCACTGGCTGCTACGTCTAGCATTGTTATTACAACAGGTTTTTTGGTTCTGAGTCTTAGAACTTCATTATATATTTCTTGCGACATTGCAACAGTACCGCCGGGAGAGTTTATTTTTATTAAAACCCCTTTTACAAGATTATCTTTAGATGCTTTTTTAATAGCTTTAAGGATATTATCAGCGGTGAAAGGATTGCTGCTGAAAACGCCCGTCGATTGTTCTGATACGATAGGACCATCAAGAGTTATCAAAGCAAGTTTATTACCGCTAACAGATAAAACTTTTTGAATATATTTGCCCGAATCATTAACTTTTTCGTTAGTTGGCGGTTTAAAAGAGTTTATTACGCCTATTACAACACTTATAACGCAAAGGGTTACGATTGCTATTGCAATGCCTCTTTTTTCCATTTATTGATGTCTCCTTAAACTATTTTTTGTAATTCAGATAATTGTTGATTAGTGCCGATTGCAATTATATGATCATCAGCTTTTAAAATTGTGTCGGGGCTGGGATTTGTAAAGAATTGATCTCCTCTTTTCAAGGCAACAACTATTACACCCGTTTTTTCCCGTATTTTAGAATCTATAATTTTTTTATTATCTAAAGAAGATTCTTTTCTTAATAAGAATTGTTCTAATTTAAGTTCGAGTTCGTGTCCTTTAGTATGCATAACCACATCAAGAAAATCAACAACATGTGGTTTAACTACAGAGGATACCATTCTTCTTGCACAAATTTCATAAGGCAAGATTGTACTGGTAGCACCGGCTTTTAAAAATTTTTGTTCGTTTGAGGCTTTAACACATCTTGCGATTATGTTCAAATTGGCTTTTAAATCCCTTGCACAAAGTGTTAAATAAAGGTTATCGGCATCATCATTTAATGCGCAAAAAATACCTTTTGCTTTGTGAATACCGGCTTTTTCAAGAACTTTATCATCAGTTGCATCACCTAAAAAGTGAAGATAATTTGTTTCTAAAAGCATTGATTCTGCAGTTGGTTCTTTGTCAACAATGACAAAATTTAAACCGTATTCTGCAAGTTGAGCTGCTATTTCGGATCCTGTACGCCCAAAACCGCAGACAATAAAGTGATTGTTCAATTTTTTAATTTTGTTTTCCATAGTTTTTTTCTTAAATGTCCTGTCAAAATTAGCCATAAATACGTGTTCTGCAAATTCGGCTGCTAAATACAAAAACACGGTTACTCCAAAAATAATATATATTATCGTGAAAATTCTACCTTCTTGTGATAATGGTTTAACAAAACCATAGCCAACAGTCGTTAGTGTTTCAACGCTCATGAAAAGTGAATCGAGAAGATTCCAATTTTCAATATGCATATAGGATACTGTTCCAAGCACAATAAGAAGCGAAATCCCGATAAAGGGCTTCAAAAAGTGATATAAAGTTGGTTTGTAATGGTTTTTTTCATTATTTTTCATTTTAGTTTTTTTGAATTTTTTCCATACTATTATCCAGCTCTTCCAGCATTGTATCTTTGTACAATTCCAGGTTTTCCTTTGTTTCTGCTTCGAATCGTAAGGTGAATACAGGCTCGGTGTTGCTAGCTCTAATCAAGGCAAATCCATCATCGAAAACTATCCTTAAGCCATCGATTGTTATTATTTTTTTGATGTTTTTCCCGAAGACATCAGGATTTTTATCAAATTTAGTCCTTAAGTCTTCTAAAACATTAGTTTTTAGTTCGTTTGCACAAGGGTATCTAACCTCTCGTGAAGCAAATGTTTGAGGAAGGCTTTTGATTAGCTCTGACACTTTAAAATCAGGGTTTTCTTGTTTGTGTTTTGCTGCAATTTCAATGAATCGGCAACCTGCATAAATGGCATCATCGAATCCGTAATAACGGTCTTTGAAAAATATATGACCACTCATTTCACCTGCCAGTACAGCATTTTCTTCTTTCATTTTTGATTTTATAAAGCCATGACCCGTTTTCCACATTATAGCGTTGCCGCCATTTTGATTGATCATGTCGTATAAAACTTGTGAGCATTTAACTTCAGAGATGAATACAGGTTTTTCATTTCTATTTTCAAGCTGTTTTAGAATATCAAGAGCAAAAATTAAGAGTAATTGATCCCCGGGAACACTATAGCCTGTATTGTCTATGACGCCGATTCTGTCTGAGTCTCCATCAAAAGCAATACCAAAATCAGCATTTTCTTCTTTTATTTTAGCTTTGATGGCATCTAGAGTTTTTTCATCGCTGGGGTTTGGGTGATGATTTGGGAAATCACCATCCGGCTCTGAGAAAAGTTCTATTACTTCACAGCCCAATTCTTTGTATAATTCAGGTCCTACAATTCCACCCGTAGCATTTGCGCTATCTACAACTATTTTTAGTCCTTCTCCAATTTTGGCAAAGGAATTTGTAAGGCTTTCAATGTATTGAGGTATTATATTCAGCTCTTTGCAAAACCCTACACGCCCTTTTGAAGGAGCTTTTTGAGCGAATTCTTTTTTTGTTAGTTTTTTTATTTCGATTATTTCACTTTCAGATAAAGAAGCTTTATTAAATGTCATCTTTAAGCCGTTGTATTCAGAAGGATTATGACTTGCCGTAACAACCAAGGATCCTGAAATTTTAATATCCTGGTCATTTATACCAAAGTTAAAAGGTATCATTTCTGAATAATAGCCTAATGGAGAAGGAGCAAGTCCTATATTAATGACATTGATACCGCTGGTAGTTAATCCTTTTATCAAAGCCTTGCTTAATTCAGGAGAATGATGCCTGGCATCTCTTGCTACGCTTAGCCAAATGTCTTTGGAGTCTTTTCCTGATTGTTCTTTAACGTATCCTGCAAAAGCTTTTCCTACATTATAAAAAAGTTCTGAAGTAACGGTTTCGCCATAGATACCTCTGATGTCATTTTTTCCGAATGCTTTATCGTTAAAAGTTAAAATCATTATTCTTATCCTATTGCCTAATCGATTTCACAAAGATTTTTATCTAAGATAAAGATACCATAAAATCTAGCCAGTCGTCATTATCTTTGTTACTTTAAGGATACAATAATTTTAAGAGAAAGTTAACATAGTGCATTCTTAAAATTTATATTTTAAAATAGAATTTACAATCTTAAAAAGTTAAAAAGGGGAAATGATTATAACTTCTTACTTCAAAAAACTTATGTCAAAAGATTCTTTTTGGGCGATAGTATTTATATTACCCGCTTTATTGGGGACTTTTTTGTTTATTATTATTCCTATTTTCGGTTCTTTTGCAATAAGCTTGTCTAAATGGAATTTGATCGGAACTCCTGAATTTGTTGGGTTTGATAACTATTTAGCTCTTTTAAAAGATAAAGATTTTTATTTGGTTTTATTTAATACTTTTTATTATGCGCTTGCTACCACTATATTTGGTATTTTGATACCTTTATTTCTTGCCTTTGTCATAAATAAAGGTATTAAAGCTTCCGAGTTTTTTAAAGGTGCTTATTTTATACCGTTTATTACTCCTATGATAGTTGTGGCAATAGTTTGGGAGTGGATTTTTGACCCCGGTAACGGTATTTTAAATTGGGCATTAGGCAATGCCGATATAAAATGGCTTTATGATCCTCAAATAGCAATGTTGGCTTTGATTTTAGTAAGTGTATGGAAAAATATAGGGTATAATATGGTTATTTTCTTGGCAGGATTGCAGGCAATACCTGATAGCGTTAATGAAGCAGCTAGAATTGACGGAGCAAGTGAGGTTAAAAGTTTTTTCCGTATAACTATTCCGATGTTAAGTCCTACGATATTTTTTGTATCAATAATCACTACAATATCATCTTTTCAGGTTTTTGATCTTATATATTTAATGACAGAGGGAGGTCCTCAAAGTTCGACGACAGTTATGGTTTACTGGATGTATAAAAACGCTTTTGAATTTTTTAAATTAGGTAAAGCTTCTGCGATTGCGTATGTTTTATTTTTCATAATATTTGTTTTGACTTTAATACAATGGACAACAAGAAAAAAATGGGTATTGTATGAGGAAAATTAGCTCAAAAAAGACGAAAATACTTGTTTTGATAGGTTATATAATACTCTCTATAGGGGCTTTTTCAATGTTGGTGCCGTTTTTATGGATGCTTTTAACTTCGTTAATGTATCAAAAACAAATATTTGCATATCCTCCTCAAGTCTTGCCAAATCCTGCAACGATAAGCAATTATGTTAATATTACAGAAGCAATTCCTGTTACGACATATTTTTTAAATAGTGCTGTAGTCGCCACACTAACAACGATAGGGCAGGTTATTATTTCTGCAATGGCGGCTTATGCTTTTGCAAGGTTGAATTTTAAAAATAGAGAAATTTTGTTTTTGATATTTTTGGCGACAATGATGATACCTCCTCAGGTAAATATAATTCCTCTTTTCTTTATTATGAGAGAATTTCATTGGATTGATACATATCAAGCATTAATAATCCCCGGGTTATTTGGAGGTTTTGGAGTGTTTTTGCTTAGGCAGTGGTTTAAAGGTTTACCCATTAGCCTTGAAGATGCAGCGAAAATAGATGGTTGCAATCCTTTTCAGACATTTTGGAAAATTGCGTTACCATTGGCATTGCCCGCCTTGGCTACTCTTGCTATATTCACTTTTATAACAGCGTGGAATAGCTTTATGTGGCCTTTGATTGTTACTAATTCTGACCAGATGAGAACTTTGCCTGTTGGGCTTGCGATATTTAAAGGGAGTTTTAGAGAGACAACAGAATGGGGACAGTTGATGGCTTGTGCTGTAATTTCAGTTATTCCGGTTATTGGCGTGTTTTTATTGGGGCAGAAATTCTTTATAAAAGGCATAATGATGGGCGGAGTAAAAGAGTAAAAATAGTCTTTTAGCTTTTGAATATAGACGTTTAAGCATTTTTATAAAATTCTTGAATTTTCAAATCTTTTTTCAGATTTGAAATAATACTAAAAAGTAACCCAAGTGGCTAATAGTCTAATACACGGTTATTTAATATAGTAATTACAAGATTAAAAAACTTGTTGTGGAAAGTTTTTTAGGTGAGGGTGTATTCAATGTATAAAGTTCTTATTATAGAAGATAATTATATGCACATGGAAATGGCAGCAGACTTGCTTTTAGAAGATGGCTTTGAAGTTGTAAAGTCTGATAATGCTATTTTAGGGATTGAAAGAGTTCAAAATGAAAAATTTGATTTAATTTTGATGGATATGGACTTGCCGGATCTTGATGGTTATAAGGCAACACGACAACTTAAAAAAGATCCGAATACAAGGAATATAAAAATAGTTGCACTTACTGCACTTGTTATGAAAGATGATATTAAAAAGGCTTTTAATTCCGGGTGTGAGGGATTTATAGCCAAGCCTATTGATGTTTCGACTTTTGCTAAAAATGTTAAAATTCATATAGAAAAAGATATTTATCAAAATGTTGAAGAAATTTTCAAACAAGTGAATGAAAAGACGAACGTTCCTTTAGTGAGTAAATCCAATAAAAATGATAAAAAACAAAAAACAGTTCAAAAAGTTTTAATAACTGATGATAATTATATAAATATAGAGCTTTTAAAGGGGGCTGTTGAGCAATTAGGGGCTGAAGTTTTGGTTTCTTATGACGGCAAGTCTGCCCTTGAAATAATTGAAAAAGAACGGGTCGATTTACTGCTTTTGGATATTATGATGCCTGAAATGAGCGGTTTTGAAGTTGTTGAAACGTTGAAAAAGCAAGCAGGGGGATGTGATATCCCTATTATATTTATAAGTGCGCTTAATGAAACAAAAGATATTGTTAAAGGTCTTGATCTTGGGACTTACGGCTATATAACAAAACCCTTTAATATAGATGAGTTAAAAGCTCGTGTTTCGAGTGTTTTAAGAATTAAACATTTGCAAGATGAATTAAAACAAGAAAAAAAGAAGTTTGATCAAATAAATAAATTTTCGGCTGATGGTATTGTCATATTAAATGCGGATTTTGAGATTACTTCTTGTAGTGATCAATTTCTTAAATGGGTTGGTTTAACTAAAAAGCAAGTTATTGAAAAATCTTTTTGTTCTACAGTTAAATGTAATCAAAATATTAGCAGTTTAAGATCTTTTATTGAAAAAAATGAATGCGACAAAATAGACTCCTGGACAAAAGATTTTGAAATTAAAAATGATAATAATTTATATCCTATTGAAGTGAAGTGTTCTAAGACAATTTCCAAAGATGGAGATGTTACAGGATATGTGCTTGTTATGAGGGATATTAGCTTTCAAAAGGAAATAGAAAGACAAAAAGAAACTTTTATTGCAACTTTAACTCATGATCTTAAAACTCCGATAAGAGCTGAAATGAGATCACTAGAGTTGTTGTTAAAAGGTAATTTTGGGGACTTAAACAACGATCAAAAAGAAATTATTCAAGAAATTCTTAATTCTAATAAGTTTATGGCAAAAATGATTAATACCATACTTGTCGGTTATAAATATGACAATGGAAAAATGCAGATAAAAAAAGAAAATGCTGAGATTCATAACATTATAAAAACTTGTTATGGAGAATTGAGAAGTCTTGTTCAAGAAAAAAGCCAAGCAGTACATTTTGATTTTTGTTCTGAAAGTCAATATTTGAATGTTGATCCCATAGAAATGAAAAGACTGATTAATAATCTTTTTTCAAACGCTATAATTTACACTCAAGATAAAGGCACAATAGCCGTAAAAACAGTTATTGAAGGTGATAATTTTAGAATTTATTTTAAAGATAACGGCATAGGAATATCTCCTAAGCAAATGCCTTATCTTTTTGATAAATATACAAGCTATTCAAAAAAATTCAGACAAGTAGGCACAGGATTAGGACTATATATATCAAAACAAATAGTTGAGGCTCATAACGGGACAATAACAGTAGAAAGTGAAGAAGGAAAAGGAAGTTCTTTTATTTTTACTATTCCTTTAACTCATGTTGCTGTATAAGTTTTGATCGTTACCTATCTTTTTTTATCTGAAAGAATAAAAAGATTTATCAATCCAGCGAGTTGATCAGCTTGTTTTTTGTAGCTTTGAACGCGTTTTTCAAGTATTGAAATATTATTTTTGTATTCTTGAATAGTGTTGATACAATCTCTAGCAGAATTTCCAAGACTTTCTTGTGCCATTTGGGCTTCGGATAAAACACTGTTCATTGAAATGCCCATAGCTTCCATTGTTTGTCTAATGATTTGGGCGCCTGTTTGCCTTGTAACTCCGGGAGGTAATTGTGTTATTAATCTTCTTAAAACGTCAACATTTGCAGGAACATTAATATCGCTAGTTGTCATATCTGCTGAAGGAATCTTTACAGAGGGGTCTACTATATTTTGTATAGGAGTCCGGTGGAAACTTTGTATTGAAGATTCTTGTTGTTGAACAGGTTGTGGATGAGAAAATTCCATGGGCTCTTGGCTTAAGGGTTGAGGCTCGATAGGTTGTTCTTCTGATACCTCGTAGTTAAAAATATCATCAGATGCGGGTTCTGTTTGAAAATCATTTTCCCAAATTTCGGATTGATTTGTTTCAACAAAATCATTATTAAAATTATCTTCTACATAAAATTCTTCTTGAGGAGTTTCATTCACATCAACAATTTGTTGCTGCTTTAATGCTTCAACAATTTTTTTACCCACGCCCTCGGGAAGTCTTCCCTGTTTTTTTGTTTCCACTTTTATCTCCTTAATTTTTTTATTTTCTTTATGTCCTAATAATCAAAATTATATTAAATCCAAGCCTAAATTTCAAAAATAATTGCGTTTTTGTTAATTATTTTCTATGTTGAAGGATTTGTTTCTTGTTCTTTTAAGACTCCGTGATCGGTTTTACCCCAGTCCATAGTTCTTTTTGCGAATATAATTTTTAAAACGATAAATGTAACAACAGGAAGCCATATACACATCATATAAATACCTGTTTCAATTGATTGTTTAAAACATTGCCAATAACTTAATTTGTCATATTTTCTTAAGCTGTACATAAGTCCTGCAACAAAGAAAATACCAACACCTACTGCAACTGACAAAGAAGACCACACATGATGTTCGTGTCCTCGTAGGAATTTAAAACTTTGAATAAACCATTCTGAAAAAAGCCAAACAGGAAGCACAAATTCAAAAACATAAGCACACATATCAAAGCTGGCTCGAAGTGAGATTTTTTGAGAGAAAAGTATATCAAAAAAATAGTCTAAATACCTTCTGATGCTACCTTCTACCCATCTTCGGCGTTGTCTTAAAAGAGGTAAAATATTTATTATACCTTCTTCGTGTACTTCTGAAGCTGTACAATACCTTACATCCCAGCTGTTTAAATGGAATTTGGTAGAAAGATCAAGATCGTCGGTTATTGTATGGATATTCCATCCACCAACGTCTTTTAAAGCTTCTAATTTAATAAGTTGCCCGTTTCCTCTTAATTCTACAGCACCTTTTATACTGTCTCTGCTAAGTTGAAAATGGCTATCTAGTGTATATTCATTGTTTTGACATCTGGCTAGGATGTTATGATCTTTGTTTGCAATAACTTTTCTTGCTTGCACTGCTCCAACGTCTGATGGTGCAAGGTAGGGAAGAAGTGCCTTTAAAAAATCAGGTTTTATTCTGGCATCGGCGTCAAATATACAAATAACTTCTCCGGTGGAGATTTCAGCAGCTTCGTTTAATACGGCTGATTTGCCGGGAAAAGCGTCTTGATCTCGAATAATAGCTTTTATTCTATCAGGATAAGTTTTCTCAATATCTTTGATTGCTTGAGCTGTATTATCATTGCTTCTATCATCGATTATTATTATTTCAAATTTTGAGTAATCAAGTTCTAATATATTTTTAACAGTATCTGTAATAACTGCTTCTTCGTTATGAGCAGGGATTAGGATGCTGACAAATGGTTGGTATTCTGTATTTAAGATAGGTGGGTTTTTTTTGATTTTACGCCTGTGGTGTCTAAAAACAGCGTTCATATAAGCGGTGTATAAGAATACAAAGCCTACAACTATATAAAGACAAGATTGAACAGGGATTATCTTTTGGAATAAAAATAGAAAAACCCATAATAAAAGTATTAATAAACCTAATGTCAGTCTGTCTTTCATTTTAACCCTTAGTAGTATTGAAGTCTCGTAGAGTAGTCCCGTAATATTTCGGCGGCTTTTTTCTTTCCGCTTATTTCTTCTGCCATTTGGGCAAATTGTTGTGCTTTTTCTTTATACTGTGAATTTTCAAGCATTTTTTCAATTATTTCAATTAGTTTATCACAAGAAAGATTTCCGTAAACTATCGTTTCAGAGACCCCTAATTCTGCCATTCTATTGGCATTATTTTCTTGTTCAATTTGATTTAAGTCCGGAATAATTAAAGATTGTTTTCCCAGCGTTAGCAATTCCATTGCAGTGCTATGTCCTGCTTGTGTTATCACAAGATCTGCTGCTTTCATATATTCTGCTATGTTTGGAACTATACCCATAATTCTTGCATTGTCGGGTAATTCTTCTGCTTTAAAATTAGTAAATATATCAAAGTGAATTTCCGGCATGTTATTAGCCACTTGTAGCATATTGTCTAAAATAGGCTTCCGGTAAGCATGACCGCCTAAAGTAATAATCACATACGGTTTGTATGGATCAGGTTTAGCTATTGGTCTTATTTCGTCTCTTTCCCAGGCAACTAGAGGACCTACAAATCTTGTGCGTTTCATAACTTTGTAGTTAGTGCTTAAGTTGGATAAGCAAACAGAGTATGGTGGAGGAAAATCAGGAATAATTATTTCTTCGGTTGAGCTTAGCCAGGTTTTCATTATCCAATCAAAAGAACGACCGAAAACTCTTACTAATGCTGAATCTTTGGCAAAAAACGGATAAAAGGCACTTTGATTTGTCATTATAACGCAAGGTAAGCCCAGCTTGTCTGCTGCCATAACAGGAACCAATCTTCCATCTGCAACTACACAAGAGGCACCGCTTTCTTTGATGATTTTCATCTCTTCTTTTACCAGTTTATTAAACTTCAGAGCCCAAGCGTGGTTTTTAATTATAGTCTTCCCTACGTCAAAAGCACCTTTTTTGCCGATTAGCTCAAGTTCTCTTGATAGCTCAACGCAAGGTATGTCAAGTTCTTGAAATCGTTCTTTTGCGTAGTTGTAACTGCCTATTATTATTTCATTTTTGTCAAATTCTTGGGCAATTGCAATTACACGACTTGAATGTCCGAGCCCTTCACTACTTACTGAGAAATATATTTTCGATTTAAGATCTATATTTTTTCTTGTCTTTATTTTTTTTAATTTTTTTATAAAAGGCATTAAGTTTCAAACACCGTATTATTTAACAATCAATTTTATTAATATATACACCAGACCAGATTTTTATACCAGTGTTTGTATCAAAAAATAAATCTTAAACTTTTTAAGATAATTTTTGAGTATTATCCTAAATTATGCCTAAAAGCTTAATGTAGTCATACATTTACTATGAAAAATTAAAATACATGTACCATTTAAAAAATATACAAAAAATTTTTATATATTTATTTTATCTGCTTTTAGGAGTGGTGGCTTTTGTTGGTTTATCAAAGGTTTATTCAATGAATATTGAATTTCATCCAATACACAACGTTATTTTTGGTGTTATTACTGTAATTATTCAATTAGGAATTTTTATAAAAGGGTATTGGCTCTTTAAAAGAACAAGTGATAAAAGAATGTTGCTTTTGAGTATAGGTTTTTTATTTGCGGTATTTTTTGAAACGCTTCATTTTTTGTATTCAAATCAACAAGGGTTGCAATTTGCTTTATGGTATCTTGAAGCCTTTGCTTATTCAGGAGGTATTATTGCTTCTATTTTTTATTTTGCCGATCCTATTTCAAAACATCCAAAGTACTTTGAAAGGAAGGTTATAGGAATATATACATCCATATCAATTTTAGTCTTGTTTTTTGTTTTTCAGTATATTGAAAATATAACAATGGTATTTGTAAGAATACCATTTGAAGTTGCGTATATTATGTTTTTTATACTTATTGCTTTTTTATTCACAGATATGCGCATTGCTCAAGGTAAATCTGTTTTTTCTTTTTATACTTTAGGTTTATTATTGTTAAGTAATTCAAGCTTTTTTGAGCCTACGGGTGAATATTTTTCTTCTCAATATAGATTTACTCTACATTTTATCGACTTATTATCTTTATCTTTTATATTTTTAGGGTTGAATGATGTATTGTTTAAAACTAAATATTTTAGTTTAAGGTATAAATTTTTACTTTATCACGCATTATTAGTAAGTATTTTATATTTAATAATAGTTATTTATTTGGCTTTTCATGATGAAATTATATTTAATCCATCTTTTAAGTATCTTTTCTTTGTCGTGTTTTTATTTTTGGTAATTAGTGGTTATTTATTAACATTGAAAATAACTCAACCTGTATCAAATATATTGCAGGGTGTTATTTGTAATAAACCGGGACGTAAACCTAAAAAAATAAATATAATATCAAATGATGAAGTAGGCTTTTTGACCAAAGAATTTAATAATAATTCTGAGCTTATGTATAAATATAATGCTGAAATAAGTGAATATGCCGAGAAAGAAAGACAATTAGCTAAAAAAGAACTCGAGCTTCGTAAAATATTTGAAAAATTAAGAAGTACATTTTCGACAGAAAAAATAAAAAAAATGGTAGTAAAAGAACTTGGATTTTATTATAAGCCTGCCAGGATAACCTTGTTTGAAATAAGTCAAACTGCTTATATTAAAAATAAAATTGTAAAAACAGTCGAATTTCTTAATTTTGAAACAGAAGGATTTCCTCAAGTCCCTCCTCTTGATTTTGAAGAGGAAAAATTTTTGATACAAAAAAAAGGACTTGTATTCAAGGAAAATATATCTTTATCAGAGATGGAAACATTCAAAAAAGATGGATGTTTAAAAACATTGTTCAAAGATGAAAATTTCGGAACTACCATTTTAGCTCCCGTTATTTATGCTGAAAAGCTTGTCGGGCTTTTTGTTATGCAGTTTTTTGATAAAGGTATATTTTTTACTCAAAATGATCAAGATTTTATAAACTCAGTAATTTATCAAACAGGTCTTGCTCTTTATCAAGTGGGCTTGTATGAAAAAACAAATCAAATAGCTGAAAAAGAACTATTAATCAGAGAACTTTTACTCGGAATCAAGCCGTATTTTAGTATTGATGAGGTTAACGAATATTTGCTTGAGAAATTATCAAAGATATTTGATGTAGATCGTATTTTATTTATTCAAAAGGAGCCGCATCAAGAAAATTGTGATATTAAATACGAATACTTAAAAAACAATAGCAATGATTATTTGAAAGCAAATTTTGAATCTGAATCTATAAAACAAGAAATGCTAAAATTAGCAAATATAAATGGTTTAACTTGTGTTTTGATTGATAATAAGTCTCAAAATGTTGATTTTTTATTTTATCAAAGGTTTAAAATAAGTAGTATTATAGGTGTCCCTATAATGAATCAAAGCAAATTCGGAGAGCAAAATATAGGATCCTTACTTCTTTGTTCGAATGAGGTTAAAGACTGGTCTGAGAACGAACTAAATACCCTCACCGGAATAATAGAATCTGTAGTCCCTATTATTGATTATATAAAACAAATTTCAGAGATTGATAAAATTAGAAATTCTTTTATTGTTACTTTAGCCCATGATTTGCAAGTGCCCCTTGTGGGTGAGCATAGAGCTTTGGAATTTTTATTAAAAAAAGCTAATGAAGGTGAGCTTAAAAAATATGAAGAGATTTTTCGCGAATTGCTTAGTAACAATGAGGAGTTGGTTAAGCAACTTAAAAAACTTCTTGATATTTATACATATGAAGCAGGGCGTAAAAAACTTGAAAACCAGCAACATTCAATAAAAGAAGTTTTAAATAGGTTGATAAAAAATTTTTCAGAAGAAATACGGAATAAATTAATTACTCTAAATGTTGATATCCAAGATAATTTGCCTTTGATTAGAATAGATGAAATTGAATTATCAAAAGCATTACATAGTATAATTGAAAATGCTGTTAAATACACACCTGAAGGTGGAGAAATAAATATAACAGTATTTAGCAAAAATAATTTTATTAATATTGTTGTTCAAGATAACGGACCCGGCATAACCAGAGAACTAAAAAGTAAAATTTTTGAAAGATATGAAATGGCTCAAGCTATAGAGCGCAAAGGTGGAGGGGGATTTACACTTTATTTAAGCAAGCTTATAATTGAAGCGATGGGTGGAAATCTTTCATTTAAATCAGAACTTAATAAAGGAACTACTTTTTATATAACTTTACCTTTAGAGTTCTGATTTAGCATAGTGAAGTTTATAATATTTTATTAGTTCTTTAAAAAGTTTTAGAAAAATGAATACCAGTAAAATTGAAAACGGCAAAACCGTTGCGATTGAT
Organism: Candidatus Gastranaerophilales bacterium; assembly: GCA_942491415.1. Taxonomy (GTDB): domain Bacteria; phylum Cyanobacteriota; class Vampirovibrionia; order Gastranaerophilales; family CALOAD01; genus CALOAD01. The sequence goes on from CALOAD010000020.1 coordinate 82,233, forward strand.
ATCTGTTGTAATATACCGACATCTCCGCTGGTAAATATAAAAACCGCAGATAATATGGAAAATGTTATCCCCCAAGAAAATTGCAAGGATAAGGGAGGCGTTTTCATTTTCTTTGTTTTTTCAGAGATGGCAGCAAGAGTATATGTCGCTGAATCAGCCGAATTTATAAAAAATATAGAAACTAATAGTATACATAAAAAGTTTAATACAGGAGAGGAAAATAAGCTTTGAACTATTTTGTAAAGTACAAGATTTACATTGCTAAAGTTTACGCTAGAGCCAAGAAACGCAGAGGATTGCTGTAAAATAATAGCTGCTTCTCCAAAAATTGAAAACCAAAGTATACTGAATAAAGAAGGAGCTAAAAGCATTGAAAAAACAATTTCTCTGATGGTGCGACCTTTAGAGATCATTGTTATAAATATTCCGACAAATGGAGCCCAGGCAAACCACCACGCCCAATATTTTGTAGTCCATTCTTGTAAAAAATTAGGATCTCCATAGTTTAACTGCCCAAGGCTTAAACTTGTGAAGTCAGTTATATAAGACTGAAATCCTATTGTTAAAGGTGTCAAAAGGTTTTTAATCGGTATTACACAGGCTATTGCAATTAAAAGCACAAAACAAAGAACCATGCTGATATTGCTGAGTATTTTTATTCCTTTATTTAAACCTCTTAGGGATGAATAGATATAACATACCGTAACTCCAAGTATTATAGCGATTTTTGTCCAGGCAGATTCGTCTATATTTAATAAAGTTTGAAGACCACCTTCCAGTTGAGATACACTCAGCCCAAAAGAAGCCACTACTCCAAATAATATTGCTATTACTGCAGCATTATCTACAAATGATTTAGTGTTTTTTTTCAAAAGCGGAAATTTCCCTTTTTTATCTGATAAAAAAGAACTCAGGTATAATCCTCTTTTTAAATTCATGCTAAAAAATGATATTGCTATTGTAGTAAGACAATAAATAGCCCAAGGGTGAACTCCCCAGTGTAAAAAAGCAAATTTAAAGGCCATCATTTCTTTGTCTGCAAGTGTTGAAGCTCCTTCTATAGGAGGATTCATGAAAAAGAATAAAGGTTCGGCTCCACCCCAAAAGAGTAAACCAACACCCATTCCGGCGCAAAAAAGCATAGAAAACCAAGAAAATTTTGAATGTTGAGGTTTTGCATCTTTTCCGCCTATTCTAATTTTACCTAAAGGAGAAACTCCTAGAAGGACACACGCAATTAAAATAAGGTATACAAACCATAGATAAAAATTGCCAAATATATCAAAAATAAAAGCATTTAAAGTTTCTAATCCAATTGAAATTGAATCGGGAGATATTACGGCAACAAAAAATAAAACTAAAGTTGTTATTGCTGCAATCCAATAGCTTGTAGGTAGTTTTGATAAAAAATTATACATTCATATTCCCTGTGAATTTTGAGTAAGTTCCATTGAAATATTGAGAATATTTTTGGGAAACGCCTGGTAATTTTAAGGCTTTATAAGAATTTGTATTAGCCCTAAATGTTATATCATTCAGGTTATTAAACTTATTGCAATCATTATTGCTTGATTCTGCTAATCCTTTTTTCATAATGAATTTGGAAAACTTAGGACCTAAAAAGCCACTCCAAGTGCAGTAGGCTCCAACAGCTGCTGATATTGTTGCTATTCTTTTTGTTCCTTCAGATGCTGTTTTAAAGATTTTACCGCTGTTCATTGTTTTTGCGGCTACAATTAAAGATGCAAAATAAATACCGGTACCCAATGCCCAGGATGATAAGTCTCTTACAAATAATTCGTTTCTTAAATCTTTAGGTTTATCACTGTCTTGTACATATCTTAATGCCGGGATTAATAATACAGGAGCGCACCAAGTAATTACACGTTCTGCCATAAGGGCAGGGTCTTTGATGTTTTTTAATTTTTGAAAAAAATTCATAAAAATAACCTGTATTGCAACACTCGCAAAAATTTTCAACTATAAGAAGACGTGAAAGTCTTGAACGATCTTTTTTTTAGCTTATCATAATGTCATTATCTCTTGCTAAATGACATTTTTCAACCCTTGCCTTATAAATGTACAAATTTTAATTCTATGTAAGGCAAGTTATGTTTGAGATAAACAAAAAAGTAAATTTATATTAAGTTGCTGATTTTTATATTTTCGTTTTTAAATTCAAGTTACACCAAAACACTGACAGGAAGAGAGTTTTGGCGTGGAGGTTTTTAGAAATAAAAAATTCAATAATTTTTCACAGAAAATTAATCGGAAAATTCAATAATTTAAAATAAAAAAAAAGACCCTTTCGGGTCTAAATCTTTGAGCTAATTTTCTAGATAAGTAAGTTTTTTAAAGTGAAGTTGTTGTGTAGGTTTGTGGTAGGTATTGTCGTCTCTCTCGTTGGAAGGTCTCTCTCATGTTTTAGCTCAAATAATGCTCTCTTCTTTTTGTTCTCTCTCTTACCTATATAAAAACATTTGTATATACAAAATTGCTAAAGAGTATATACTTTGCGTAATATTTTGTTACATAAAGACGTCTAAAAGTCTCTTTTAGGCTTTTATAGTTTAGTTTTGCTCACTTTACAAAACTAAACATTCTTTACTGATGATAAAAAGAGTTTTAAAATTTTTTTATGTGAAAGGGTTTAAATGCATGTTTTTAAGCTATTTATCTGAATATATAGAATATTTGTTTGTTGAAAGAGGTTTATCGACAAATACAGAACAAGCTTATAGACGTGATCTTCTTTTCTTTATAGAATTTCTTGAAAATGAAAAAATAGTTGATTTTGATGCTATTTCAAGATCTAACATAAACTCTTATATAAGATCCTTGCGCAATGCCGGATATGCGCCCACCAGTATAACCAGAAAAATAGCTTCTTTAAGGGGTTGGTTTAAGTGGATGATGGCGAATGAAATGATAACTCACGATCCGACGGTAAGCCTTGAACATCCTAAATTAAGCAGGCATTTACCAAAAGTTCTTTCAATGAATGAAATAGAAAAAATATTCAGCCAAAAACTTTCGTGTAGTGATAAAGCTGTTGTAGAGCTTTTATATGCAGCAGGTTTAAGAGTTTCAGAACTTGTAGGTCTTGATCTCCAAAATGTCAATATTGACCATGGTTATGTGAGATGTTTTGGCAAAGGATCGAAAGAAAGGCTTGTTCCAATTGGAGATGAGGCAAAATCCGCATTGAAAAAATATTTGAAAGAAAGAGATTATATAATTCAAACACATAATCTAGATACAAAAAGACTTTTTTTAACCGAAAATGGTCGAAAAATGTCAAGACAAGATGTTTATAACTTGATAAAGCAACTTGGAGAATCGATAAACAAAAATATAAGTCCTCATACGGTAAGGCACAGCTTTGCTACTCATTTATTAGAAAATGGGGCTGATTTAAGGGTAGTACAGGAGCTTTTAGGTCATAGTGATGTGTCTACGACACAATTATACACTCATGTAAGCAAAAAACGTCTTAAAGAGGTTTATTTTGCTATAAATAATAATTAGCTCATAGTTTTAGAGAAATAGAAAGCGCTTTTCTTAAATCCAAAGCTTAATTCATCCTTAAGACGGATGTATTTTTTTTATAAAAATACTATAATTATAGTACAATCCTTAAAAAGGCTGTGACTGCTATGGCTAAACCTCTTGTTTTTACATCTTTATTTTGTGTCTTTCTGCTTTTTACAACAGGCTGTAGGCTAAATAGTCAATTTGTAGATTCTAAGCATCTTCCCGGGAAAACTTTTGTTAGAAATTCTCATACTTTAACAAGGTCTTCCAATGGTGTTTATATCTACAAAGATAATACTATTTATGATGCTACAAGAAAAGGACATTCGTTTAGTAGTAATACGTTTAGTTCTCCTGATGTGTCTTTTGGTCCCGGCTCCATGAATTTTACTCCTGAAAGATAAAGCAAATAGACCGTTTAGCGTATTCGATTTTTTAAAATCGAATAAAGGGGATTGTTTTTTTTATTTTCCAAAGTATTGCAACCCTTTGTAAATTCAGGGTTGTTTTTAATTTTTGTATCTTATACTATATAAGTAGTTTAAAAATCAGGAGAATAAAATAATGCATTCCAGTCACGGAAGCTTAGAAAATACAATTTTAAATGCTATTTGGTTTATGGAAGAGACAAATAGAGAAATTATTTCGGTATCAGATATTCAAAATAGAATTAATTTATTAAATAAACAAAACTGGGCTTATACAACTGTGAAAACGGTTATGGATAGGCTTGTTGAAAAAACTTACATAACAAGACTCAAAAAAGGCAAAAAATATTATTACAGATCAGTATATTCCAGAGATGAAATGGGTCGAAAATCTATTTTAAAAATAGTAAAACAATATTATAATAATGATATGGAATCAATGCTAGAGGTTGTTAAAACACTGAATAAAGAATATACAGCTGTTTTAGTTTAATTTTATGCCCCCAGACAATATTGAAATTGAAAAAGCCAGAAAAATAGTATCGGAACTTATTTTTAAAGTTTTGACACAGGTTATTTCTGTGCAAAAAGCTCTAAGCTCTTTTCCTTTAGATACTAAGGATCCTTCTATAGATTGTGCCTGGCATGCTTTGGTTCATTTTGAAGCGGATGAGGATTTAAGGGCAACGGATATTGTTTTTTCACAGGAGCAAGATGATTATCTTGAAATGATCGCTTTTTCATTGCAAAAAGGGGAAGCTCTTCCTTTGAACATTATAAAAGAGTATAATGAATTTTATGATCGAGCCTCAACGCCTAAAACTCAAAATTTTATTAATAAATTAAAAAATATTTTTAGGTTCACCATTTAAAAGGGATAAAAATGAAAAAAAAAGGTCAAAATTTAATTGAATTTGCTCTTGTTATGCCCTTATTATTTGTGATTATTTTTGGAGTTATTGAATTAGCCTTTTTTTGGCGAGCGGTGCATAATGTTCAATCATTAGCTCTTCAGGCTGCTTCAAATGCTGCAACTCAATTTGTCTTCGATGATCAAGAATCTACTGATGTTTATGATATAAACTGCCAAGATGGAAGTTGCTTTAATTTGGCTGTGGCAAAAGCTGTTAATGTCATAGAAAAACGTCAAGGCTCTTTAGTTCCTCAAGGTTCTGATTATTCTTGTGTTTCAAGGATTGAATACGGATCGAGACCATTTACCGTTTATGATTGTATTTCAGATAAAACAGTCGAATTTGAAGGATCTACAGTTCCTGCTATGACAATGCATATTGATTATAGGGATCCTAAAAAAGATGGTTTAATCGTTCAAATTGAGCATTACTATAAAACTCTCTTTTTGGGGGCAAGTTTTATGTCGCCATCCGGAACGCCTGTTTATTTATTGCCTGAAACTATTAAAATAACAAGTTCTAAAGTGCATCATTATATTACGCAATAGAGGTATTTTATGAATGAATGGTCAAAACAATTTAATATAGAATATCCGCAGTGTAATAAATGTGGAACTTGTTGTAAATGCGCCTCACCTTCTTCTCATATAGAAGAACTAAAAGAAAAGGCGTTAAAAGGTGATAGTGTTGCTCAAGATTTTTTGGATATTTTTATACCTTACGAAACGATTGAAGAGGCGAAAGCTGTGGATTCAAGTATTGTAGAAAGAAGTATGAAAATCTGTGAAAATCCTGAAAATAAAATAAATATCGATAATTTAACGTTTTATCGTTGTAAATATTTGGCAGATGATGATAGTTGCCAAATTTATGAGGATAGACCAAGCATTTGTAGAAATTATCCTGATTCACCTTTTTTAGTTTTTTCAAATAGTTGTGCCTACAAAGATTGGGCTGAAAAATGTAGAAAAGAATATAATAAACTTCAAAATGATCTTAAAGAAGCAAAACAACAAATGGAAGGGTTGAAAGTTGAAAAACGAGCGTTAGAAAAAATAGAATTGGCAAATAGAATTGATAATTCTGATTTTGATTTTTGTGTTTTTGTCCCTCAAATGTGTTTGTTCTCTCCGAGTGGTTTTTGGATTAAGTAAATAAATAAAAAAATGTAAAAGCGTTTTTTGTGCCTCAAAACACAATAGTGTTAATTGTTTTTAGAAAAAAGTAGTGTTTTTTGTAAAATTGAAAGGCAATTTGAAATTTGTTTGAACTTTAATTGATTATAAAAATCATAAATATAAAGGAGTAATATTAATGAAAATAAATAATCTACAAAACTACATTGTTAATAAACAATCTGGTCAAATTAATACTAAAAACGAAAGTCAAATTATTTCTGCTCCATATTCTAGGGATTTAATGAATATGCCAACAACAGCGCATATTACATTTGGGAAAACAAATAAACTTCATACAAAAAATGAGCAAGAATTTATAAAACTTAGGGATGAATTTTCTGAAAAATTACATAAAAAAACTCATGCTGTAGCTTTAACGTCTTGGAATTTATTTATAAATTCCAATGAAGAAAATGAAAAGCTCGCAACAAAAGCTGAAAAAGAGTTTAATGAATTATACAGAGATGAAAAAACTCTCGAAAAACTCGAAGCAATGAATAAAAAAGGAATCCAAGACAAAGATCTTAAGCGTCATATTAAAAAATTATTAAAAGATTTTAGAGAAAACATCACTTATAAAGAAGATATTGATCGTTTAAGTGAAACTTTAAATAAAGCAGATGCAAAATTTAATAATCATAAGTTTATGATAGACGGAAAAGAAACTTCTAAAACGGAGATAGGACAAAAACTTAAAAGTGAAAAAAATCCTGAAATTAGAAAAGAATTGTATTTTGCATCTATGCAAGCGGGAAATAAAACCGCTGAAGATATAAGAAATCTGGTTAAAGAAAGAAATGAGTTTGCTCAAAAAGTAGGTTATGATAACTATCACGACTATGTTTTAGATTCGGAATACAATCTAAAACCTGAAGCTTTAAACCAACTTATTGATAGTTTAGTGGAAAAAATAAAACCAATTTCTGAAAAAATGCATCAAAAAAGAGATGCTAAAATTGCCAAACAATTTAATATAAACATTGATGAAATAAAACCTTGGCATTATGGGCTTCAGGAGGATTCAGGCGTAGAAAAAAAAGCCGAAGAATTTATTCTGACAAAAGAGGATAATCTTAAATTTTCACTGGCTATGTACGAAGGTATGGGCTGGGATATGGAAAAAGCCAACATTCAATATGATTTATATCCTAAAAAAGGTAAATCAACCCACGGTTTTGCTTTTGATGTAGAAGTTCCTAAAGATACAAGAATTTTAGCAAATTTAGCAGAAAAGGACTTACATAGTCTTAACACAATAAATCATGAAAATGGTCATTGCATATACTGGAAGGGTGTTTCTGAAGATTTGCCTTATTTAGATAAAAAAGAATGCACCGCAATGCTAACAGAGGCTGTTGCAATGCTTATGGGTGATCTTCACATAAGAGAACCTGAAGCTATGATCAAAGAATTAAAAATGCCGGCTGATTTGGCAACTGAATTAAATGAAAAAAGAAAAGAAGATTTGGTTAAATTTGTTGAAAAAACAGCAAGGATAATTAAATTTGAAAATGAAATGTATAAAAACCCTGATCAAGATTTAAACGAATTATGGTATAACTTGGAAAAGGAAATCCTAGGAAAAAAATCACCTGAAAATAAACCTGCAGATTGGGCTACGGTTCCTCATTATAGAGGTTTTCCTGCATATTATCAAAATTATTTAAGAGCTCAAATCGCAGCTGAGCAAATGCATGAAGCTTTTAGCCAAAAACACGGTGATATGACTTATAATGCAAAAACAGCTGAGTTTTTTGACAAAGAAATGTTTGCGTTGGGTGCTTCTTTGACCGAAGATGAAATGATGATAAAAATTACAGGCAAAAAGCTATCACCTGACGCATTTATTAACTCACTTGATAAATAACCATTGTTAAAATAAATTCAAAATTCAATTCAAAAGTTGAGTTGAAATTCAAGGCTTTATCTTTTGCCAGTTGCCGGATTCACTATCAAAAGTAAATCTGTCGATTTTTTTACCGTTTGTTTTTATCATTACAGCTTTATTTTTATCAGTTCGATATGTTTCGATTTTATGATTTTTTAAAAGGGTTGTCGTTTGAGGGTGAGGATGCCCATATTGATTTTTTCCTACCGATATTACTGCGATTTTAGGTTTTAAAAAGTTTAGCATTTTTTTATCTAAACAATTGCGACTACCGTGATGCCCTACTTTTAGCAGATCAATATCTTGTTTTATATTTTTCTTCAATAATTTGTAAGTTTCTATTTCATTATCAGCCGTTAATAAAGCCGAAAAATCTTTGTATTTTATATGCATAATAATAGAATTGTCATTGTTATGAGACTTATCAAGATCTTTATCTTGAAAAGCTCTTATTTGTAAGTTTTTATCTATGTTTATATAATCGTTATTTTTGAATAGTTCATAGTTTAATTTGTTTTTTTTAATATATTTAATCATTTGTCTGTAAGTCTTGCTATCATTAATTCCTCCATTATGGATTATTTTTTCAATTTTTATATTTTCAGCAAGATTTACAGTGGCACCCATATGATCGCTATCAGGGTGTGTTAATACAAGAAGGTCAATCTTCTTGGCTCCCAAGTCTTTTAGATAAGGTACTATTGCCATTTTCGCAATGCTATAACCGTATTTATGACCTCTTCCCGTATCTACCAAGATATGTTTTTTTGAAGGTGTTCTAATAAGTATTGAATCACCCTCTCCTACGTCAAAAAATACAAATGACAGGTCTTTATTTACGTCTGAAAACCCTATTTGACAAAGAAGCATTAAGGCAATGACTCCCAGTGTAATGTTATTTTTCTTATTTTTAAAATTCAGTTTAAATGCAAAGAAAAGAACTAATAAAAACAGATAAAACATTAATATAGTAAATAAATGAGGCTTGGCTAAGTTGATTAAAGAATCAGGTAGGCTTGCAAAAAAGTCTGAAACAGTCAAAAGCAAGGCAAGAAATGGTTTTGCTATAAAATCGGCAACCAGGCAGAATTTATCTCCTATTGTAGGAATGAAACTTAAAATACTGCCGATAAATCCTGAAAAACTTATTATTCCCATAAAAGGGACAACAAGAATATTAGCAGGAAGCGAATAAAGAGCAAAAGTATTAAAATGAAAAGCTTGGATAGGAGCAACCCAGCATTGCGCTATTAGCGGAATAATAATTGCACCTGAAATAACAACAGGGATTTTAGGTATTTTAGAAATTACGGGAGAAACGCATAAAAGCAAGCCCAGTGTCACAATAAAGGACATTTGAAACCCGACTTCGTTTATCATTAAAGGGTCAAAAAGCAAAATAACAACAGCTACAAAAGCCAACAAGGTTAAATTGTCAGACTCTCGGTCAATTAACTTACCTATTAATGCAAGTTCTAACATGCCGGCAGCACGCAATATAGAGGGTGGAAGCCCTGTCATAAAGGAATATATAAAAACCAGTAGCCCTCCGGAGATAATCGAAAAAGCAAATGAAGCCCCAAGCCTTTGCACAATAAAGTACCATATCCCAAAAATTAGTCCTACATTGAGCCCTGAAGCTGCCAGTAGGTGAAAAAGTCCTGACTTAATAAAGCTCTCTTTAACTTCAGAAGGTGGTGGCACCGCATTATCACCAAAAACTATTCCTCCTAATGTCTCAAGGTAGGGAGATTCAAGATATTTAGCATGTTTTTCGAGTACTTTTTCTCTGATCCTGTTTATACTTTGCAAAAACCACCACATGCCGGCATCAGGTTTTTCGAGTATTTTATATTTTTTGCGACTTGCATAAGAGATGGTGAATATTCTTTTATTTTTTAAGTATTTCCCATAGTCAAATTGTCCTGGGTTTCGCACTTCATAAGGCTTTTTGACTTTTGCATGAACTTGCAGAACATCACCTATTTCAATGCGGTTAAAATTTTTGTTTACTCCGTAAATATTTAATAACGTCTTTGAACTGTTCTTGATCCACTTGTTTTCAGTTTTAATTTCACTAATTTTAAACTCAAATTTTGTTTTTATATTACTAACAACGGGCTTTGAGATAACTCTGCCTTTAAAAGTTAAATAGCTTGTGGCTGATTGGTAGAGCATATCAGGCTTTGGAGATCGTAAGTTTGTATAAGTTATTGCAAATGCAGTTATGAGCAAACAGCAAATAAAGAAATTTTTAGATATGCGATTTTTGCTGCTTAAATAAAGTCCTAAAACAGCGATAAAGCTTGCTATTACAATAGAGTAACCTAAAAAAACGGAAGCAAGTCCAACTATAAATAAACAACATAATATAAATGTTTTTTGAGTTCTTGTTAAATCCAAAATTGAATACCTGTATCCCTCTTTTTGGATTTTACCTCTAAAAACATTTTGTTTCAGTATTTTTAACAATATAGTTTATAAAAAGTATAGAAAGCGAAATCGAGCTGAGAGTGAAAAGCGACGCGAAGGCGGCGTTTGCAACTCGTTAAAAGCGAGATTTCAAGAGAGCGAAATTGAGCTGAGAGTGAAAAGCGACGCGAAGGCGGCGTTTGCAACTCGTTAAAAGCGAGATTTCAAGAGAGCGAAATCGAGCTGAGAGTGAAATATCAATTCTCGACTTGAAAATTTTTAAGCCCACCGCTTATTAATCCTGAACTTATAGCTGTTAAAATAGCCTGAGTTCGATTTAAAACATTTAGCTTTTTAAAAATATTCTTCAAATGTGTTTTTACCGTAAGTTCACTCAATAAAAGCTTATGCGCAACTTCTTTGTTGTTATGTCCTTCTGCGATTAATTTTAAAACTTCTATTTCTCTTTGAGTTAAAACATTTTTTTCTTTTGCTGAAAGGTCACAAGCGTCATTTTCTCCTGAACGTCTTATTATAGCTCGCACTTTAGCTGAAAAAATATCTACATCAAAAGGAAAACTAATATAATCATCAGCACCCATATTAAGCCCGTTAATTATATCAATATCGCTTTTGTCTCCAATTATCAATACAATAGGAATGTCTTTGCAACAATAATTAGACCCTAAATCTCTAAGTATTTTTTCACTGTTAAAAAACTGCACTGTAGTGTCAATCATTATTAAATCAAAATTATGTTTATAACAGCTTAAAACTTGACATATCTCATCATTTCGCCCGGCTAAAAAACACTCAAAGTCATAAAAATCTTTAAGACCTTTTAAATCTTTCAATCCGTCGCCTATTAAAAATATTCTGTATCTTTTTTCTTGTCTACTCACTGTTTTTTCCCTTTAAGTCAAGTTGAGTATTACAAGGTCTACATTAATTTTAACTAGCCAACAAGCTAGACAAACAAGATATATCAAGAGTTCGTATAAATCTAACTTTAAACATTAAAGAATAAAAAATTTGATTTAAAAACTTTGCTGATTTACAATCTAATACATAAATGAGCTAGTTTAAGGGTAAAAATAATGACAACTAAAGAAAAAGAAATCGATCAAAAATATATAGACCAGGCAACGTTTATCGCACGTGGCACCGAAGTTTTACCGGGTGGAGTTAAAGAACTTGCCAAAAAACTTCAAAAAGCACAAGAAAATAATAAACCCTTACGTGTAAAATTAGGATTGGATCCTACAAGACCGGATTTGCACCTTGGGCATTCGGTAGTAATGCGTAAATTAAAACAGTTTCAAGAATTAGGTCATAAAGTGGTTCTTATCATTGGTGGCGCAACTGCAATGATAGGAGATCCTTCAGGAAAATCTGAAACTCGACCCAGCCTCACAAAACAAGAAGTTGACGAAAACGCAAAAACTTATTTCGATCAGATGAAAAAAATCGTAAACGTCGAAAAGGCAGAAGTCACAAACAACGCCGATTGGCTGCATAAAATGGATTTAAACGATCTTCTAAGATTATCTTCTAACGTAACAGTGGCTCAAATGCTTGTAAGAGATGATTTTGCCAAAAGATATTCAGAAGGTAAACCCATTTCGGTACACGAATTTTTCTATCCGCTTATGCAAGCTTATGATTCTGTAGAAATTGATTCTGATATAGAATTAGGCGGAACAGATCAACGTTTTAACGTTCTTTTAGGAAGAGATATTCAACAATCTTACGGAAAACAAGACCCTCAAATGGTTATGTTATTGCCTCTTTTAGAGGGAACCGACGGCGTTGTGAAAATGTCTAAAACATATCCTGAAAATTGTATCAGCCTCACCGAAGAGCCTAATAATATGTATGGAAAGCTTATGTCGATTCCTGATTCTTTAATAGTGAGGTATTACCAGCTTCTAACCGACGTTCCTTCTGGTGATATTGAAGAAATTAAAAAACAACTCGAAAATGAGAACTTTAACCCTCGTGATATAAAAATGAAGCTGGCATGGACAATTACAAGTCAATATCACAACGAAGAAAAGGCTAATAATGCTCAACAAGAATTTATAAATGTTGTACAAAAAAAAGGAATCCCTCAAGATTTGCAAGAAATTCAAGCAAAAGAGGAAACACTTGTTATTGACTTATTAGTAGATATCGATTTTTGCAAAAGCAAAGGTGAGGCAAAAAGACTTATGCAAGGTGGCGGCGTAAAAATAAATGGTGAAAAAGTAAATGATATGGGTGCAAAAGTAAATTTTGCAAACGAAAATTCTTTCACTATTCAAGCAGGTAAAAGAAAATTCGCCAAAATTATAAAATAGTTTTTAAGCTTAAAAATGATTACAAAACTCGCTATCTTGAAATCTCAAATTTAACGAGTTACGACGGTGACCTTTTCCGTTGATGCTCTATTTTAAATTGGTAAAATAAAGTTTTATAGATTCGAGTTAAATAGATTAAAACAATATAAAAGAGTTAAATGCCAGCATACAAAATGCTATCAGCATAACGGGGAAAAAGAAAAATCCCATAATACCAATACATTTTGCGATTGTATCAACTGCTTGCATTTATTAATTCCTCTTAGTTTTTTTAAAGTCTCTGAAATTATAATAATAAATTTTGAAGTTTATTACATTAAACTTTAATGTAAAATTTTGCACTATTAAAAAATTTCAATACTAGTCATTCGGGTAATATTAATAGAATTATAATCAGATTATTTGAAAAAAATTCTGTGCTCTCAATTGTAAAGTTACTTAATGTTTTTTTTATAAACGGGCAATCATGCCAAGTCATTTGTTTTTATATAGATAAGGAGATTTTTCTAAACTATTAACTTTAAATAGGGAGAGAATTATGAACAACAATTTAAATGGATTTCAAAATTTACCTCAGGCAAATATGCATTCAGATATGCCTCAGTGCGCTCCCATTCAATCGGCAGGAATGAGCAATGAGCCGATTTCTTTTTCTGGTCAACCTGCTTCTCAGAAACAATCAACAGGTATGAATAATCAGCCAATGGCAAACGCTAATCCTATGACAGCAAGTGTTTATGCTCAAGAAGATGTTGGAATGGGAATGAATCCTATGATGAACCAAGGTATGATGCCTATGGATGGAATGGGAATGATGGGTTATGGCATGATGGGTGCTGATAAAACAGATGTGGCAACTCAAATGGCGGGTTATCAACTGCAAATGCAGAAAATGAATCAAACAATGAATCCGGCATTAATGTCTCAAGAAGTTAAAAATATTGGTGTAAATCAAGCTAAAATTCAACATTATATGAATCCAAATACTGAAGAAGGTAGAAAAACTGCCAAGCTTGCAACTAAAATGATGGAAGCACTTCAGGATGATAACGAAAGCAGATTTGAAAAACTAGTTCAAAAACTAAGTCCTGAACAGCTTGCAGCTGCTGAAATTTTATACGGTCAGCAAGCAGGTGATTTAACGGCTTTAAGGAAAGATATTAGATCAAGTTTTGATAATTTTGCGATCTTTGACAAATCAGAATCTCAAATGATCAATATGATGAATAAAGCAGCAGCTATATCTCCAGCTAACGCAGCTATAGCATTGAAAGAGGCTATGGATGGGGTAGGGACTGATACTGATACTGTAAATAACATCGTTAATAACCAATCAAAAGAATTCCTTAATGCTACAACTAAAAACTATGATAGCATTTACGGAAGCTTAACCGCTGACATTCAAGGAGATTATAGTATCTTTAGTGGTGAAGATAAATTGGTTGAAAAGATTGATAATTCTTTAATTGATTAATAATTTAAAACATTAAACTTATACAAATCTCTCTCTTAAAAATCTCTCTCAAATTATTTCATACCTTACGAGAAATCGTAAGGTTTTTTATTTAGTAAAATTAATGACTGATAAAAAGTACTACGGAGGCAGGTTTTTGTGGAACTTTTTGCATAAAAAGTCTCCCCTCGGAGAGAGTAGCATATTTTTTACATAATACTTTTTATAAAAAAATAATTAATACTTCAACTGCAAATTTTTTGCCTGTCTTTTAATTGCTCAATACGCTGAACTGCCCAACAAACAGGATATTTTGTACTTTTTGCGACCTCTTCCAGCCATTTGATTTCAAATTCTATCGCAAGATTAATATGTACAATAGGATTTTCTTTAAGGGTTTTGGATGTATTAAAGATTACTTTTCTTGTTTCAAAAAAATCAAAAAATTCTGAATAAGTGGCTATAAAATCCAGCGATTTTTCGCATAAGTTACCACCTATTGTGCATATCAAACCTTTATCTTTAACTTTTTTGGCAATATCCAAAGAAGTTTTACTGATGACTATATTATTAACTTCGGATTTATCAAGCCCAAAGGACTGTGATAGATCACTTCTACCTATCACGATACCTTTTAAATATTTCGCTTCTTCGTTATTTAGTATTTCATCGATATTATCGCAAGCAGTTTTAGTTTCGATATTAATAAAAAAATCAGTGTCTTCTGAAAAAACCATTTTAGAAGTGTTTATAAACTTTGATAGTGCATATTTTGACTCTATCATAGGAGCTACAATACTTTTTACGCCCAGTGAATGTGCGTCACATAAATCTTTAAAAGCTTCACAGCCCCCTATTTTGGCAATGAAAGAAAGATTATTTTCTTTGCAAAAATCTGCCAAGTATAAAGCTTGTTGATTGCTAAAATTTTCTGCCTCAAAATCTATTTTGATTCCTGATATGCAGGTGTTTTGAGATGTGTTTTTTATTTTATTAATGATTTCTTGCATTATCGTTAAGTCTTTTTTGTCCTTTTTTTATTTAAGCTGAATAATAACATAAAAGTTTAGAATTTAGCTTAAAACATTTGAGGTTAGGTATATTTGATGTATCATAAAAATTGAAAAATAAAGGTCTAACGCCTATTATCTTTTTTATATATAAGAATTAATTTTGGATCTAGGGGTAGTTATGAAAGATAAACTTGAAGCTTTAAAACATACAGCATTAGCTGAAATTGACGCTTTGCAGAAATTTGAAAATATTGAAGATGTAAAAATTAAATTCCTGGGAAGAAAAGGCGAATTAAACACAATAAAAAGAGGTTTAAAAGACGTATCACCGGAAGAAAGACCTGCTGTTGGAAGTCTTGCCAATTCTGTTGCTGAAGAAATTGAAAATAAATTGAATGCAAAAAAAGAACTGCTTTATCAAGCGGCTCTTGATGAAAAACTTAAAGCTGAAAAAATTGATGTAACAATGCCGGGAATTTCAAGACCGGCTGGTAAACAACACCCTTTGACGCAAACAATTAATGAAATGACTGAAATATTTCAAGGGATGGGCTTTTCACTCATCGAAAATAAAAACAGTCCTGAAGTAGAAACAGAAAACTATAATTTTGATGCGCTAAACTTTCCTCCTGATCATCCTGCAAAGGATATGCAGGATACTTTTTATACAAAAATAGCACCTCATGTGCTTTTGAGAAGTCAAACTTCTAATTCTCAAATAAGAGAAATGGAAGGAAAAAGACCTCCTGTAAGGGTTATAAGCCCAGGTAGAGTATATAGAGCCGAAAATGTCTGTAGTAGAAAAAATAATCTTTTTCACCAAATCGAAGGATTAATCGTGGATAAAGAAGTTACCTTCAGCGATTTAAAAGGCGTTTTGAATGAATTTACTCGAATATATTTTGGTCAGGCAAGACCTACAAGATTTAGAACCAGTTTCTTCCCTTTCACAGAACCGAGTGCGGAAATTGATGTTCAATGCATTATCTGTTCGGGAAAAGGTTGTAGAACTTGCTCAGGGACAGGTTGGCTTGAAATATTAGGTGCCGGCATGGTAGACCCGAATGTATTAAAAGGTGTTGGAGTAGATCCTGATCAATATAGCGGTTTCGCCTTTGGCGTGGGGGTTGAAAGGCTTGCAATGCTTAAATATGCAATCAATGATATCAGGCTTTTCTTTAATAATGATATTAGGTTTTTAGAACAATTTTAAACAGTAAAAAGGATATAAAATGCAAGTTTCATTAGAGTGGTTAAATGAATATGTTGATATAAAAGGCATCTCTGTCGAGCAAATAGCGCATGAGCTTACCATGAGTGGTTTAGAGGTTGAAGAAGTTGAAAAAATTGAGGCGAAATTTTCTAATATTGTAGTTGCGGAAATTAAAGAGCTAAAACCTCATCCCAACGCCGATAAACTAAGATTAGTTACTATTTTTAACGGGAAAGAAAATTGTGAAGTGGTTTGTGGGGCTCAAAATATTGAAGTTGGTCAAATCATTCCTTACGCAAGTATTGGCTCAGAGGTGTTGGATAGAAAAAGTGGCGAGAAATTCAAACTTAAACCAATAAAAATAAGGGATGTAGAATCCCAAGGAATGCTGTGCTCTTCTGATGAATTAGGAGTAGAAGAACTGGAGCTTCAAAAAGAAGATGGAATCCTTATTTTAAATAGAATTTTTGATGATTTAACTCCCGGACAAAATGTAGAAGAGGTGTTAAACCTTAAAAAAGATTATGTGCTTCATATTGCTCCAACTGCAAATAGAGGTGATGAAATGTCTATAGTGGGTGTATCAAGAGAAGTTGCGACATTTTTAGATAGACCTCTTAATTTTTCATTTATTGAATGCACTCAAAATAATGACTGTGATTTTAAAGTAGAAATAAAAGATAATGATACCTGTAAATACTACGCTATAGGTGTTTTAAAAGATATACAAATTAAAAAATCACCGGATTGGATGATTAGAAGACTCCTAGCTTCAGGCGTTAGAAGTATTAACAACGTTGTTGATATTACTAATTATGTAATGCTTGAGTATGGTCAGCCTTTGCACGCTTTTGACCTTGATAAGCTTGAGGAAAAATATCTTTGTGTAAGAAGGGCAGAAGAAAACGAAGAAATAACAACCCTAGATGAAATTCAAAGAAAAATGAATAAAGAATCTGTTGTAATAGCAACTTCAAAAAAATCTGTTGCTTTAGCAGGTTTAATGGGTGGTTTTACGTCAGAAGTAGATGAAAATTCAAAGAATTTAGCTCTTGAGTCTGCTTATTTTGTGCCTGTTACAACAAGAAAAAGTGCCAGAAGTGTAGGGCATAGAACTGAAGCCAGTGCAAGATTTGAAAGGGGCGTAGATATTGAAGCTGTAAAACCTGCTTTAATAAGGGCTATTCAATTACTTGTAGAACATGCCGGCGCCAAATTTGAAGGTATTTCTGAAACAGGAGAAAATAAGCTTCCTGATGTGAAAATAACCTTGAGGTTTAATCAGATAAAAAGAATTTTAGGGATTGAAATTCCTGCCGACAAATGCGTTTCAA
The DNA here is from genome assembly GCA_942491415.1 of Candidatus Gastranaerophilales bacterium. Taxonomy (GTDB): domain Bacteria; phylum Cyanobacteriota; class Vampirovibrionia; order Gastranaerophilales; family CALOAD01; genus CALOAD01. Next base: position 99,939 of record CALOAD010000020.1, read on the forward strand.
TACTTCAAAGTTTAGGATTTGACCTTATTGGTAAAAATGAAATAGCAGCAATGTTTAAAGTGCCAAGTTTTAGGGTTAATGATGTAACCAGAGAGATTGACTTGATAGAAGAGATTTCCAGGATACACGGTTACGATAAGATTGAGCCGACACTTCCCAACAAGACTTGCGTACCCGAAATTTCGCAAGAGACAATTAATTTAAACAAAATCAATGATTTATTTTTAGGACAAGGTTTTTATGAAATAATCACATCTTCTTTAATTGGAAAACCTTTGTATAAATGGATAGGAATGGATTATGAGTCTGAAAAAGCTGTGGAAGTAAGCAATCCTCAGTCAGAAGAGCATACAATGCTTCGTCAAAGCCTTATCCCTAACCTAATTAATGTTATAAAACATAATTTTGATAAAGGTCAAAAAGATCTTTGGGTTTATGAAATAGGTCGAACTTATTTTGCAAACTCTGAGCCTGACTTGAAAAACTCGGGAGTAGATGAAAAAAGATACATAGCCGGAGCTATCACGGGAAATATACTTAAAAGCAAATGGACGCAAAATAGAGAAGTTGATTTTTACACGTTAAAAGGTGTTATAGAATCATTATTCAAGGCTTTAGGTCTTGAAAATAGAATTCAATACCAAGTGATAGAAAATCTTCCTTATTTGCACCCCGGTAGAGCTGCTGAAGCTGTTCTTTTAGGCAAAAAACCTTTAAGTATTGCTAAATTTGGGCAACTTCATCCTTTAAAACAAGAAAAATGCAAACTTGGACAAATTGTCTATGTTTTTGAAATTGATCTTGAATCGATTTTAGAAAATATACCAAAATCCACTCCAAGATACAAAAGTCTGCCCCAATATCCTTCAGTAACAAGGGATATTGCGTTTATAGTACCACAAGATGCAGATAATCAAGATATTACAAAAGCTATCAAAAAATCTTCATCGAATCTTTTTAAAGGAACTGAAATATTTGATGTATATCAAGGTGAGCACGTTCAAGAAGGCTGCAAAAGTGTAGCTTACAGAATTCATATTCAAGATTCTAATGAAACACTTACAGATGAAAGGATTGATAGTGAAATTTTTAAAATTAAAGAAGGTCTAAAAAAAGCCTTCCCTGAATCAAGTTTTAGAGAGTAAAGGCTGAAATAATGGATCTATCCTGGAGAGAAAACTTAAAAATAGGCGTTGAAAAAGTCGATAATCAACATAAAGAGATCTTTAAACGATTAGAGAAGCTTTTTGATGCTTGTTCTGAAGGAAAAGGCGATAAAGAAGTAATGCATCTTATAGAATTTCTTGAAAACTATGTTATAGAACATTTTAGGGATGAAGAAGAGCTTCAAATAAGATCAAAATATCCTGAATTTACAGCACATAAAAAAGAACATACTTCTTTCTTTGCTGATGTTCAAAATTTTAAAGGACTTTTGAAAAATGGTTCTAATCAGAAAAATTATGTATTGCAAATACATCAATTGGTTTCTCAGTGGTTGGTTGATCATATAAGTAATACAGATAGGGCTTTTGGGGTTTTTTACAGACAAAAACTATTGCAAACCCCTGTTAATACTGAAATTTAATAAATTATGCATATAAAAGATTTTGATTATAACTTACCTAAAAACTTAATAGCACAATTCCCTTGTGATAAAAGGGACGAGTCTAAAATGCTGGTTTTAAATAGGGAAACTCATGCTATTCAACATAAAAGTTTTTTTGAAATAGTCAATTTGCTTGGAGAAAATGATGTTTTAGTGGTAAATAATACAAAAGTAATACCGGCAAGACTTATTGGCAAAAAACAGACAGGAGCAATTATAGAAGTATTTTTGCTTAAAAATAAAAAAGAAAAAATCTGGGAAGTTTTAATTAAACCATCAAAAAGAGTGAAGCCTCAAACTATTATAGAGATTTCAGATTCACTGCAAGTTGAGGTTTTAGAAAATTTAAATGATGGTAAATGGCTCGTGGAGCTGATTTATGAAGGTGATATCTATCAAGAGTTGGATAAATGTGGAAATATTCCGCTACCTCCTTATATAGAAAGATCCTTAAGCGATGAACAATTAAAAAGCCTTGACTATGAAAGATATCAAACCGTTTATTCAAAAACTCCCGGTTCTGTCGCAGCTCCAACTGCAGGTCTACACTTTACTAAGGAAGTTATTGAGCAATTAAAAAAGAACGATGTTCAAATCTGTAATGTGACTTTAAATGTTGGATTGGGGACTTTTAGACCTGTTCAAACTGAAAATATTCTTGATCATAAAATGGACACTGAGAGTTATGAAATTTCTCAAAATACAGCCGATATAATCAACAATGCAAAAAAACAAGGCAAAAATATTGTTGCCGTGGGCACAACCACGGTAAGAACCTTGGAATCTGCTTATCAAAAATACGGAGAAATAAAACCTTGTAAAGATTCAAGTCAGCTTTTCATTTATCCGGGCTATAAATTTAATGTGATAGATAAACTTTTGACCAATTTTCATTTGCCTAAATCAACTCTTTTGATGTTGGTATCAGCTTTTGCAGGTCGAGATTATGTTTTTGAAGCTTATGGAGAAGCTATAGAAAAGAACTATCGTTTTTATAGTTATGGCGATTGTATGTTTATAAGTTAAAAAGCTTGAAAATTTTACTTTCAAGCTTTTTTCACATGGAGTTGAGTTTAAATAACTTAATTTTTTCCTACAACACCTGTCAATGGTGAAGATGCAGAAGCGTAAGCTTTAACAGGAATTCTGCCTGCTTCATAAGCTGCTCTACCTGATTGTACGCCAAGTTTAAAAGCTTCAGCCATTCTGGCAGGATCTTCAGCCATTGCAATCGCTGTATTTACAAGACAAAAATCAGCGCCTTGCTCCATCACTAAAGAAGCTTCTGAAGGAACACCCAATCCGGCATCTACAACTACAGGCACTTGAGCTTGTTCAATAATTATTTTAATATTTTCAAGAGTTTTAACACCTTGACCTGTACCGATAGGAGAAGCTAACGGCATAACAGTTGCACAGCCTACTTCTTCAAGTCTTTTGCAAAGAATAGGATCGGCATTTACATAAGGAAGAACCACAAAATCTTCTTCCACTAGCATTTTTGCTGCTTCTAAAGTTGCAACAGGGTCTGGTAACAAGTATTTAGCATCGGGGATAACTTCCAGTTTTATCCAGTTGTTTATACCCATTGCTTTTGATAGTCTTGCAACCCTAACAGCTTCTTCAGGGGTGGCGCAACCTGCGGTATTAGGTAATATCCAGTATTTATTTGTGTCGATATAATCCATCAATCCAACATGTCCGGGGGCTCCTGTATCAACCCGTCTTATTGCAACCGTTACAATTTCCGCACCACTAGCTGCGTGAGCTTGTTTCATTACTTCAAAGTCGTCAAACTTACCTGTACCAACCATTAAACGAGAATTAAAAGTTTTTCCTGCTATTGTTAAAGACATAACACACCTTTTCTAGAAAATTATATTACTGTACTTATAAGAATACTCCTAAAAAAATAAAATTTCAAAATAAAAATTAGTCTTTTTTGCGATTCGAAAAAATTAGGATTGATATAAAAATAAAAATCATTGTCATAAAATTCAAAATAGGAGTTTAATATGACTTATATCGATGAAACTATATTTAATCTCTCCAATTCAGGCTTAAGTGAAAAAGATAGAAAAGATGCACTTGGCGTTTTTGAAAAATATATTGATATTAAAAGAAATCATTTTCTAGGCTATCAGTCTTGCCTAAAACTTGATTATGTTGATGATTTGCATAATTTTTTGCATTATCACATAAATAATATCGGAGATCCTTTTGTATCAGGAAATTGCGCTCTTAATAGCAAGGTAATGGAAAAACCTGTATTGGATTATTATGCAAGATTATGGAATGCCAAAACGCCTCATGATCTTAAAGACCCTGAGAGTTATTGGGGGTATGTTTTAACAATGGGTAGTACCGAAGGGAATTTATATGGTCTTTGGAATGCAAGGGATTATTTAGCAGGTAGAAAGCTAATAGTAGATAAAACACATAAACACATAAAAAAAATTCCAAGACAAAAATATTTAGAAGCAGAAAGTCCGAGGCAATACCCTAATGCATTTACGCCGATTGCTTTTTTCTCTCAAGATACTCATTATTCAATAATCAAAGCTATGAGAATTTTAAAAATAGATACACCTTATGAATTTGGAGAGAAGCATTATCCCGGTGAAAATCCTTTGGCGGAAGACGGGCAGTGGACTCCTGATCTTCTTGAAGTTCCTTCTATTTCAGGTAAAGACGGTCCGGGGAAAATGGACATAAAAAAATTAAAAGTTCTTGTTGAATTTTTTGCTTCAAAAGGTCATCCAATATTGATTAGTTGTAATTTTGGTACAACTTTTAAAGGTGCTTATGATGATGTAGAGGCTATAGGTAATGCATTAATGCCGATATTTAAAAAATATGGGCTTGTAAATCGAAAAGTATCGTATGATATTGGTGAAACTGACGTTCGAAACGGATACTGGATACATGTAGATGGTGCACTTGGTGCTGCTTATATTCCCTATCTTGAAACGGCATATGAACAGAAAAAAATAGGATCGAAACCACCCGTATTTGATTTTAGATTACCTTTTGTCAGTTCAATAGTAATGAGCGGGCATAAATGGATTGGTGCGCCCTGGCCTTGTGGTATTTTCATGTCAAAGGTCAAAAATCAATTGACACCTCCTGATAATCCTGAGTACATAGGATCTCCCGATACCACATTTGCAGGTTCAAGGAACGGAATGTCTGCTTTAATTTTGTGGAATTATCTTGCTAAAAATTCATATGATAAGCAAATTGAAAAAGCACTTCGTTGTGAAGATTTGGCAAGATATGCTGAAGAAAAGCTTAAAAGTGTTCAAGAAGCTTATAATGATATTGATTTGTGGGTTGAAAGAACGCCTTTATCTTTAACTGTAAGGTTTAGAAAGCCAAACGATGAAATAGTGGCTAAACATTCTCTTTCTTGTGAGACAGTAATTGAAAACGGAGAAGAAAAAACTTTGGCTCATATTTTTACAATGGATTCTGTTTCAAAAGAAGCTATAGATGAATTTGCTCAGGATTTATTATCTGAAAATGTTTATAAAGCTGAAGATATTAAAAAGAAGCCTGCAAAATATGATGATAAAGGTTTCAAAAGTCAGAGTGGTCGAGGTTGGCGCTGATTTGATTTAAACCCAAATAAGTTAGTTTTCAGGAATATTCGACGTGATCGTATTTTCTGAAAACAGCCCTCTTTGCTTACGCATATCGACTTGCAAAATTGTTTTATTTTCCTGAGTACATTTTGATATTGGTATAATATTAAGTAAAAATTATAGCTTTGGACTTGACCAGTAAAAAAGTTGGTGGTATTTTATAGTTACTTTCACAGGGGCCTGTGGCGCAGCGGTAGCGCAGGGGACTCATAATCCCTTGGTCGTGGGTTCGAATCCCTCCGGGCCCAAGTTTTTTTTATTCATATTATTAAACTCCTTTAATTATCGGCTTTTCATTTGAGAAGCCGATTTTAATTTTTAGTATTTTATAACCTCATTATTCTTTAATTTCAAGTTTTTTAAGTTTTTTGGTCTCTTCTTTTGATTTTGGAATTTCTATGCTTAAAACGCCATTTTTATATGAAGCGGTTGCGTTTTTGCTATTAATTCCAGTCGGGAACATAACGGTTCTGAAAAATTTACCGTACCTAAATTCACTTTTATATAAGTTTTTACTTTTTTCTTCCTTTTTAACTTTTGTTTCTGCTTTTATCGTTATTGAATCTTCACCCATTTCAACATCGATATCTTCCTTTGAAAGTCCCGGTAATTGAGCTTTTACGATGTAACTATCTTTTTGTTCTCTCATTTCAACCGCAGGACGCCAAATTTTGCTTTTGGCTTCAAAAGGAAAGCTTGGAAACTCAAAGTCACTAAAGGTATCTTCGACCACTCGATTTATTTCGTCTTGTATGTTTTTAAGAAAATAAGAAGGTTGTTTTTTTGTTAAAGGGCGCATAGTCAATCTCCTTTTTTAAAAGTTTATGGTTTTATTTTACTTTTTTTGAAAAAGGTCTACTATCTACTTTTTAGCTATCTTTTTAAAAGATCCCAAAATGCTCAAATAAAAAGCTGCTTTTTAAAAGCAGCTTATAAATAAATTAGTTTAATTCTTCCCTCTAATATTTTTAATCTTTTAATGAATCTTTTTTCATTTTATGAGCTACAGCGTCTACTAATAACTCAAAAGAATCTGAATTAACGATTTCAGGAGAAAATTCTTTTATCAAGGTTTCTCTTATCATTTTATCTAACATTTTAGTTTGATTTGCTTCTTTTTTAGGATCCGGACAAATAAAATCGATATAGTCAGAAGTTAATTTAAAATCCTGCATTTCAGTGAAAAATACCCACTTAAACTTAGGAGCTAAAGATTTAATTTTATTCGTTAATTTTACTTTTTTTAAATTTGTCATTATTTTTTCCTGTATTTGTAATTTGCCTAATTTTCTATGTTTGTTTTAAAACTCATCAATAAATAAATTGAATATTTATTTAAAGACTTATTTACAAAAATTAATAAATTTACATGTGAGGGTCATCGGATAAAGGTGTTTTTTCTAATTTTAGGTTTTGGTAAAACACAATAGTAACAGGTGTGTTCAGCGTGACTTCTTGATTGTAGTTTTCAGATAAAAATTCTGTTATTATTTTTTTATCTCTCAATTTCGTTTTTAATTTATTTAAGGTTTCATCAGGAATTTCAGAAATAGAACAAAGTTGCATAGGTTTTGTTATAACAGCTTTTCTAACTATTTTTTGATCCACTCTAATATATACAATATCATTTTTTAAAAAATAATTATTATCATAATATAAGTTGCCGATCCTTAATGCTATACGTTCATTTTGACTATCTTCTGTTGAAATTTCTTCCAAAAATTCTTTTGACCAGTTAATCGATTTTGCCACTCCACACCTCCATAAATTAATATATTTTTTAATTTATCATATTAAAAAATAAGAGGCATCAGCTTTTTCCATTAATTTTAGAAATTGTCTCAAAATATTTTTTAGAAATAAAAAAGGCCGAGGGCTCTTGATTTGACTCCTGAGAACTTCTCGGCATTTTTATTATAAGTTTTTTGCTGTTATTTTAAATTGGATAAAATCGTTATTTTTAAATTTTTAAACTTATCTATTTTGGTTAGTATTAAAGTTTAACGCTTTCAAATCCCGGTGATATTTGAGGCAATCCACGGTAGCCGGGATTATTTATAACCGTTCTTCTTATATATTTACTTGTGTAATTAGCTTTTTTGAACATTTTGCTTATTGTATTTTCTCTTTTTACAAGAGGATGATAATTATTTTGCAATGAGGGATTTATTTTTGTAAGCTCAGTCCATACTGCAGCTTCAAGCGTCCAAGCGTAAGTTTCTTCATTTATAGAATTTTTACCGTCTTGATGCAATGCCTCATGGCTCAATAAGCTGGCTAAGGCTTCAGGGGGTGCGCTTCTATGTTTCTGATTTATATAAATATAAAGTTGTGAACCTTTTTTCCAACCAAGAGCATCATAAGAAGAATAAGCACGTCTTATTGTGCCGAGGTTTTTAAACTCAATTTTCATTGGTCTGTTAGATAAATTCTTACCCAAAATGGCTTCTCTGGAATATTCTCCAGAAGTACCTATCATTATATCTAAAGCTTTCATTACTTGAGGATCTTTTGTTACTTTAGAATATAATTTTTGGAAGTTTTTTTTGTAAACGGCATCTTTTACATGACCTTCTTGAAAGCCCCATGCCGGAGTTAAGCTAAAACTTGCTAAAATGCAAAAAGACATTAAATGTTTAATTGGAATACGCATAATTCTTACCCGCTAAATTTGTACATAATAAAATTATGGCACATGTTTTATATTAATTATTTTCTTTATATAGTCCATGCGAAAAGATTCATTTAATGTATTTTTATGATTAAATTTAAAATACGGGTTATGAAAAATCTTATTTTGCTTTGTCTAACAAGGACTTAACCTTTAATGAGTTCAAAGTTTAAAATTTAAAAATTTACAGCTTAACAATTTATTACATTTCTGTAATCAATGGAAAGTCTTTCATAGCTTTATTAATGCTAATAAATAATTATTTTCGATAAAAATTTTTTTTAAAAGATAACAGAGGTATTTCGTGGGAAAATCCAAACGTAGAATATTGTCCAGGGCTAAAAATGATAAAAATCTCTTCAAATTAACTAGAGAAGAGGCGATAAAAATTGTTTTTGGAGAAATAACAAAAAACACAGCCAGCATAGAAGCTAAAAATATAATATCATTGTTTGGTTTAACTGCCGAGGAATTAGCCGAGGCAGGTATTAGCTATGAAGTGCTGAGATCATTAGACGGATTGATCTCATAGTCTTAAATACACAACAAATACTTGAGTTTGAAACAAAAAAACAAATGTGGAATAATAAAAATTGATGTCTCTTTTACTAATTTTTCTTTAAATCTCTTAAACATCGTTTTAAGAGATTTCTTTTTTGTGTATATAATTGAAAGGTTGCTAAAAATGGATCGAGGAAATTTTAATGAATAATGTTCTTATCGTAGGTTCCATTGTATTGGATTCCCTAAAAACCCCTTATGGAAAAATAAAAGATGGTTTAGGCGGTTCAGTTGTATATGGTTCGGTTGCTTCATGTCTTTTAAGCCCTGTAAATATGGTGGGTGTTGTAGGACAGGATTTTCCACAAGAGCACATTGAACTTTTTAAACAAAAAGGTATCAATACTGAAGGGCTAGAGGTTAGTCAGGGAAAAACTTTTAGGTGGAAAGCATATTACGAAGGTGATATGAATCAGGCTCATACTGTTGAAACTCAATTAAATGCTTTTGCTGATTTTAATCCTGTAATACCTGAAAGTTATAATAACAGTGAATTTGTATTCTTAGGAAATATTCATCCTGAGTTGCAGCTTAATGTACTAAATCAAGTTAAAAATCCTAAGTTCACTATGTGTGACACGATGAACTTATGGATTTCAACTACAAAAGAGCAACTTACAGAGGTTATGAAAAGAGTAAATCTTGTATTGGTAAACGAATGCGAGGCTAGACAATTCTGCGAAACTCCAAACCTTGTTAAGGCTGCTAAAAAGATTCTTGATTTAGGACCTCAATATGTAATCATCAAAAAAGGTGAGCATGGAGCTTTATTATTTGATAAAGAAGATAATATATTTTGCGCACCTGCTTATCCTTTGTCAAAACTTAAAGATCCGACAGGAGCAGGAGACACTTTTGCAGGCGGTTTAATAGGTTATTTGGCTAGATGTAGTGAAGTTAATTCAGAGAACCTCAGAAAAGCAATTATAGTAGGTTCTACCTTAGCTTCTTATACTGCAGAAGAGTTTAGTTTAAATAAACTTAAAGAAATAACTATGGATGACTTGTATGAAAGATACAATAAATTTTCTCAATTAACACAATTTGATTCTATAGTGCCGGCATCACACAGTTTATAAAACTGTAAAATATTAAATTAAAAAAGTAGCTTTTTTCACATGGGCTACTTTTTTTATATCTAAAATTAGCTAAAAAAATATCAGGTTTTCTACTTTCTTTTAGTTGTCTTTCTCAATAATATTTAAAAGTCTAAAAAAAATAAAATGAAAAGGAGTTAATAATGGAAAACCAAGAATTTGTAGAAGAATATGAAATTTGTACTTGTCCGCCTAAATTGGGAGAAAAAGCTCCTGATTTTGAAGTTGTAACAACGCAAGGGAAAATAAAACTTTCTGATTACAATAAAGGTAGTTGGGTATTGCTATTCTCTCATCCTGCCGATTTTACCCCTGTTTGTACAACAGAATTTTCAGGCTTTGCTCAAAGACAAGAAGACTTTGATAAAAGAAATGTTAAATTGATTGGGCTTAGTGTAGACAGTGTTTATTCACATCTGGCATGGATTCAGGAGATAGAAAAAATATATGATGTAAAAGTGAAATTTCCTATAATTGCCGATCTTGGTCAAGAAGTTTCATTGCCTTATGGAATGATTTGTCCTGAAGTGAGTGATGTACACGCTGTTAGAACTCTTTTTATAATTGATCCTAATGGTATAGTGAAATTCCACGTTACGTATCCAATGAGTGTTGGAAGAAACATGGATGAAATTATAAGAATTGTAGACGCACTTCAAGTTGTAGAAAAAGAAAAGGTTTCAACACCATTAAACTGGCAGCCTGGAGATAGCGTAATCGTGGCACCGCCAAAAACAATGGATGAACTTGAAAAAAGAAAGCATAATGACCACGATGAATGCCAGGGTTGGTTTTTGTGTAAAAAGAAACTATAGATATTAATCTCCTCTTTAAAAAGCTCTTAAAAGGGTTTATCTTGTAATGCTGTAATAAATTTGAACCAAAAAATAATTAATGTTTTAATGAATATGAAAAAGATTTATAAGGAATAAATATGATTTTAATAGTAGGAGGTGCAGGATATATAGGTTCTCATTGTACTTTGGATTTTTTAAGGTCAAAGTATGATTGTGTTGTTTTGGATAACCTTTCAGAAGGACACAAAGAAGCTATACTAACCGATAAATTCCATAATGCAGATTTGGCAAATCTTGATGAAATAAGAGCTGTATTTGATAGATACTCGATAAAGGCAGTTGTTCATTTTGCCGCAAATGCTTATGTAGGCGAATCTGTTGAAAACCCTCAAAAATATTATTACAACAATGTTGTGAATACTTTAAATCTTTTGAAGGTGATGTTAGAAAAAAATGTTAAAAATATCGTTTTTTCTTCTACCTGTGCAACTTATGGCAACCCTCAATATATGCCGCTTGATGAAAAACATCCTCAAAATCCAATAAATCCTTATGGGCGAACAAAATTAATGATAGAGCAGATATTAAAAGATTATAGCCACGCTTACGGGTTAAATTATTTTGCTTTAAGGTATTTCAATGCCGCAGGTGCAAATAATGAAGCAAATATAGGAGAGAGCCATTCTCCCGAAACTCATTTAATACCTCTTGTTTTGCAAGTGGCAAAAGGTGAAAGAGATTTGATTAAAATCTTTGGAGATGACTACGATACACCTGATGGCACCTGCTTGAGAGATTATATACATGTCGATGACCTTGCTAAAGCGCATAGGTTGGCTGTTGAAAAGTTATTAAAAGAAGGCGGAAGTGGTTTTTGCAATCTGGGGGTAGGTAAAGGTTATTCTGTTAAAGAAATAATTGATATAAGTGAAAAAGTAACAGGCAAGACCATAAAAAAAGAAATAACAACAAGAAGACCCGGAGATCCACCTGTATTGATAGCAAGCAACGATAAGGCAAAAAAGCTTCTTGGTTGGACTCCTGATTATACTGATATTGAATCTATAATAAAAACAGCTTGGAAATGGGAAGAAAATAGAAAATATTAAATCTTTGTTTTATAATTTTTAAAAATATGAAAAGGAAAAAGTAAATGAAAAAAATTCTTGTTACCGGTGGAGCTGGTTTTATAGGTTCTCATCTTTGTGAAAAGCTTCTTGATATGGGAAATGATGTAATTTGTCTTGATAATTTTTTTACGGGATCAAAAGAAAATGTTTATCACTTAATGGATAACCCTCATTTTGAGCTTGTAAGACATGATATAACAAAACCTGTGTTGCTTGAAGTGGACAGAATTTATAATTTTGCTTGTCCTGCTTCTCCTGTGCATTATCAATATAACGCTATAAAAACAGTGAAAACCAGTGTGCTTGGAGCAACAAATATGTTGGGGCTTGCGAAAAGAGTTAAGGCAAGAATAATGCAAGCTTCAACATCAGAAGTTTATGGTGATCCGATCGAGCATCCTCAAAAAGAAACTTACTGGGGAAATGTGAATCCAATAGGAATAAGATCCTGTTATGACGAAGGAAAAAGAGTTGCTGAAACTCTTATGATGGATTACCACAGACAACACAATGTTGATATAAAAATAATAAGAATTTTTAATACCTATGGACCAAGAATGGCTGAAAATGATGGTCGTGTAGTGAGTAATTTTATAGTGCAGGCTCTTAAAGGTGAAGATATAACGGTTTATGGTGATGGTTCTCAAACAAGGTCTTTTTGCTATGTAGATGATCTTGTAAGAGGTATTTTAACAATGATGGAAACGCCTGATTTCATTGGACCGGTGAATCTTGGAAATAATGTTGAAACACCTATTATTGATTTTGCTAAATTTATAATTGAGTTGACGGGCAGTAAGTCAAAAATTATTCATAAGCCGCTACCAGAAAATGATCCTGTAAAAAGAAGACCTGACCTGACTTTGGCAAATGAAAAGCTTGGTTGGCAGCCTTCAATAGAGCTAAGAGAAGGTTTGAATAAGACAATACAGTATTTTGATAAAAAATTATTAAAAACGGGAGTAATCAGATGAATATATGTGTAATAGGCACAGGGTACGTCGGACTAGTTGCAGGATCTTGTCTTGCAGAAATGGGAAATGATGTAATTTGTGTTGATAATAATATAGAAAAATTAGAAAAACTAAGAAACGGTGAAGTACCTATATATGAGCCGGGATTGGAAGAGCTTATAAAAGCAAATGTTTCTGAAGGTAGATTGGTTTTTAGTGATAATCTTGATGCAGCTGTTAAAAAATCACTCGTATGTTTTATTGCAGTAGGAACACCTCAGGGAGAGGACGGCTCTTGTGATTTAAGTGCAGTTTTCGCAGTAGCTGAATCCATTGCAAAATCACTTGACGGTTATAAGGTTATTGTTGATAAAAGCACAGTGCCTGTTGGAACTGCACAAAAAGTACATGAAATCATAAAAGCAAATACTGATCACGATTTTGATGTTGTTTCGAATCCTGAATTTTTAAAACAGGGCGCGGCTGTAGACGACTTCTTAAAGCCGGATCGAGTTGTAATAGGTTCTGAGTCCTCAAAAGCTACAGAAATAATGCAGGAAATTTATAGTCCATTTTTAAGAACAGGAAATCCTGTAATAGTAATGGATGTAAAATCTGCTGAAATGTCAAAATACGCAGCTAACGCATTTTTAGCAACAAAAATTTCTTTTATAAATGAAATAGCTAATATTTGCGAAAGTGTAGGGGCTAACGTAGAACATGTAAGAGTCGGTATGAGTACTGATCAAAGAATAGGACCTCAATTCTTGTTTCCGGGGTTGGGCTATGGTGGATCTTGTTTCCCTAAAGATGTTAAAGCTTTAATAAAAATAGCTCAAGAAAATGATTGTGCATCGCAAATTCTTGAATCGGCAGATCAGGTAAATAAAAAACAAAGAGTTATTTTTGCAGATAAAATTATTAGCTACTTCAAAGGTGATTTAAAAGGTCGTAAATTTGCAATTTGGGGATTGGCTTTTAAACCCAGGACTAATGATATGCGCGAAGCTCCTGCGATAACTATTATTAATAAACTTTTGGAAAAAGGTGCCGAAGTTGTAGCGTATGATCCTAAGGCAATAGATTCTGCAAAAGAAATTTTTGCAGATCGAATTAAATATACTGAAAGTAATTACGATGCAACAGTAGACGCTGATGCTCTTGTGGTTCTTACTGAATGGAACGAGTTTAGAAGACCTGATTTTGATAAAATTAAAACTAATTTGAAAAATCCTGTTGTTTTTGATGGTCGCAACCAATATGATTCTGAAAGAATGCAAAAACGAGGAATAGACTATATCTGTATCGGTAAATAGTCTAAAAGCTTTTCTATTGTAAGACCTGAGGTTATTAAATCTCGGGTCTTATTCTATTTTTAAAAATTCTTCTTGATGAGCCCAAGCACTATGGTTATGAATACTTTCAAATGCTTCACAGTCAACTTTAAACCAGTGAACATCATTGCTGTTTCTTAACTCTGAAATGACATCACGCAAAACATCTTCAACAAATTTAGGGTTCTCATAAGCACGTTCCGTAACGTATTTTTCGTCTTCTCTTTTCAAAAGAGGGTATACTGGACTACTTCCGCAACTTTCTATGAGTTCAATTAAGTCTTCAATCCAAATTATTGAATCGGGATCATAACTAATTCGCACTTTTACTAACGTACGTTGGTTGTGTGCTCCGTATTCTGAAATTTCTTTACTGCAGGGACATAATGTAGTTAATGGAACTTGAACTCCTAAGATAAATCTATAGTCATCTTCTTCCATTATTCCTTCAAATGAACATTCGTAGCCCATTGGTGATGTCAGTTTACTTACAGGAGCTTTTTTATCGATAAAATATTTGAATTCAAATTTTAAATAAGCACTGCTTGCGTTTAAACGTTCCATTACATCAATAAGGCAACCTTTAATATCGACACCTAAAAGATTTCTTTGTCCCCACTCGGTTAAAACCTCAATGAAACGAGACATATGTGTCCCTTTATAGTCTTGAGGGAGTGAAACGCTTATTTGAGCTTGTGCACTGACAACTTGCTCTGATTTATTTTTTCTTTGAATATTCAAAGGTACTTCGACGTTTTTAACGCCTACTTTTTGAATATCAATACCTCGTTCATCAGCTAAATTTTGTATATCTTTAAGTTGTGTATTTGACATTATTCAGATTTTTCAACATCGTTAAACTCTTCAAACGAACCTTCTGATAAGGCTTTTAATAATTTTTTAGCCGCAACTCTTTGCACATCAGGCTTAGCAGTTCTTAGCATTTCCATAGCTTTCATCATAATAGGATCGTTATCATACCAACGATTTCCTGTTCCATGATATTGGCTTATTGTTTCATAAATTCTTTCAATAACATCTGCGGCTACCTGTTTTTGCAAGCTTAAAATAAATTGCGCAGCTTGATCTTTTTTATCTTCTGTTGATAAGCACAAAAGCTCCATAGCTTCTTTTAGCTCAGGATCTCTATCATACCAGCGACGTTTACTTTCACTCATTATATTTTTCCGATCGTTTCGTAAAATTAAAATATTCAAATGAATTATAGCAAATTTATACATTTAAAGCTAGAAGTCATCTTAAAAATCCCCGAGATATTAATTTTGAGGTTTTTAATCTTTTTTTATCGTATTTATTAAAATACAATAAACCCTTTAGAATTAAAGTTCTAAAGGGTTTATTTGAAATAGTATTGTTATTGTTAAATTTACTTGTTAACCATTTCTTTGAATTTTTTACCGGCAGAAAAAGCAGGAACTGTTTTAGCAGGAATTTTGATTTCCTTACCAGTTTGAGGGTTTCTACCAGTTCTAGCAGCTCTTTTGCGAGATTCAAAAGTACCAAAGCCAACAAGTGTAACTTTCTTTCCTTTAGATACAGTTTTTTCAATTGTTTCTAAAGTAAGGGTTAAAATTTCTGAAGCTTGTTTTTGTGAAACTTTTGCTTTTTTAGAAATTTCTTTTACTAATTCTTCTTTGTTCATGGTGATGCCTCCCAATTAAATTCTACAAATTCAATTATATGCATTATTAAAAAGAAGACAAGAAGTTTTTTTGCTGTAAAACAGCCTGCCTGATTAGGCTAAGTCTATCTAAAAACTAGTTACAATAGTAATTTATACCATTTTTAACATAAAAAATTATAGTTTAATTCATTAAGTTTTGTTAAGAAATAAAGCAATTTACCATTTAAAGAGTGTTTTAAGTATTCTTATTTTCAATAGAATTTAGAAATCTTGTCATTAATATAGGAACCAAATTTGAACTTAAACAGTTAAAATCTATAATAAAACAATTTATTCCCATATTTTCCAGGTTTTTTATATTATTAAAGTTATCTAAAATTTGATCTTCAAAAAGATGCATACGGCAAAATCCGTCCACAATAAATGGCATTTTTCTCTTATTCCGAGGGTCAATAATTGCATAAATTCCTTTATGACATGGGGCAGAACAAGAAAGTCTTGATAGTATTGCATTGTCATTGTTTAATGGGCAAAGTCCCGAACTTGGTATTCTTTGACTGCCGGCTATTAAATATTTTCTTTTTTTTACTTTATTTTTTAGATTAGTGATGGATAGTTTTAAATCTTTAAAATTACTAAAATCAATTGCTGAAATTTTCTTTAATTTATTTAAGAAAATAATTGATTCACTATTTACTATATTTAGTCCGGATCCCAGTTCAATAGAAATATTGTCATATTCAAAATCTGTCGCAATTGTATTTAAAAAACCAAGGTTATTCACTATAATTGAATCGGGACGAGGATCTGAGAGCATTAAGTCTTTTACATACTCATATACTCTGTCAAAGTCTCTTTCTATTAGTATTTTAGGGGTGCTTACTGCGAGCTTTATTTGGTATTTATTACAAAACTCTTTAATTTGTTCAAGAATCATATTAAAACTATTTTTTGCAAGGTCGGAAGTGTTTAGTATTTCCCCATAATCGATAGAGCTTACAGGATTAAATCCTATTTTTTTTATAAATTTTTCAAGCTGTAAAATTTGGTCTAAACTTGAAAATTTTAAACAAAGATTGGGTATATCTTTTTTACTAAGTTTTTCAGATATTTTTAATCGAGTTTTTTTACAATTCCAGTCAAAAGGTTCAATGTTTTTCTTAAAGCCAAAATCAGCACCTGTAGAACTTATCAATTCCTTTGAAAAATGGTTGGAGGTGTATATACAAGAGCCTTTAATCTTGAAGGGTAATTTTTCAGCCTTAAAATGTTCAGGATCTTCTATAATTTCTTTAATGACTTTTAATGAAATCATAAACTCTTTTGAGGAGCTAAATTCACCTTTTACAATAACTCCATTAATTGAATTTTGTTTTTTTATATCATTGATTATCCAGGGAAGATTATCGCTATTGATTAAAAGCTTATGTTTTGTAAACTTTTTTATTTTATTTATGTTTTTTATATAAATTTCTTCAGTTATATTAATATTTATTAATTTATTTATGTTTTTAAAAAAATCAATACTTGATAAATTATGTATATCAAGCCCGGAGTCAATTACAATGTCTTTATTTGTGTCAATATCTTCTATATAGCTCAAGGAAGACAAGTCATTGAAAATAAAGCCCTTGATTGAAGTATTATTTAGGCTGTCAATGACGTATTTAACTGATTCCAGCTGATTTTCATAGATATTACTTTCGAATCTTATGTATAAATCAACGTTAAGCTCTTGAGAACTCTTTAGAAAAGACGTAATAAGTCTTAAATTGCTGTTGAAAGGGGCTTTTGCCGTGAAGAATGCTTTTTTGAAACCCATATTTGTCGCTATATTGATATCTTCTAGAGTGTTTATAGGTACAAATATTTTCATAAAAATCTTTTAACCTTTTTCAGCTTAGCCTTAAAATAATATTATAAAATTGAAATATGTTTTTAATTTTCTTAAATATAAGTTAAAATAATACGTAATTCAAAAAAACAAAAATCATTTATATAAATGATACTCAAATGCTTTAATATAATTAGAATATTTATTAGAAAACTTTTATTTAATTTATGAATTTAGAGATTACAAATGAAAATTTTTTTTAAAACTTACTTAGGGATATTCTTATGTTTGGTTATTAGTGTAGGACTTTCTTCTTGCAAAAAACAACCCGAACATAATCCTTTAACATTAGATGATTATAAATCTTCCGATATTCAAAATAAAGCAACGGAAGAAGAACCTGAAGAAAATGTTATTGTTTCTATTGGGAATTTTGGACGAACAAGTCTATTTGTTCCTTACAAGGAAAAAGATCTCTTTTTAAAAGTTAATTATTCTACAAAAAAAATCTTAAAAAGAACGGAAGGGTTTGATTATGATCTACCTCCTTCAGTAATGGATCCTGAAGGAAATCCTGAAATGCAAGAGCTTTTAAAAGCAAAAGTTTCAGGTATTTTGTATGATGATATTAATCCGTCCGCTATTATAAACATTATGAAAGAAGATCATTTAGTTCATATTGGTGATTCTATATTTGATTTTTATATTGAAGATATTACAAAACAAAAAGTAACTATTAGATGTGGCTTTAATTCTTATAAAGCTGGAATAGGGGAAGTAGTAGAAGGTAAAGTTGTAGAAAATAATGTGTTCGACCTCGAAAATAAATTCGCCGGGGGAAGAGAAATTCCGGAAGAAAATTTTGATGTGGACATAAACATTGACGAAGATATCATTAATGTTGAAGAAAATATTCCTGCAGTTGAAGCTCCTAAAGAGATTACAAAGAACACAGAACCGATAAATGAAAATAAAAACAACTTAGAAAAAGAAAAAGTAGATAATGAAAATAAAAGTTCAAAAAACTAAATTAAGGAGCCTTGTTTAGAATGAATGAGAGTCGCACAAATATACCAAAACTGATAATGAGTTGTTGCCTTGGTGCTTCAATGTTTTGTTCTCCTGCTTTTGCGGTTGATGATAATGAAGAAATGACTGTTTTAGAAACACAAGAAGTGCAGGAAGTAGTGCTTCCAAGAGAACAGGTACCTATAATAAAAGGATTAACAACTGTTGATGATTCAATCAATCTAAAAGGTGGCGTTACAATTGCGCAGGAAGATCAACGGGTCGATCTTAGCCTTAGAAATTCTGATGTAAGACAAGTTTTAAGAATGCTTGCAGACAAAGCAGAATTAAACATCATTTTCCATGATTCTGTATCAGGAAGTGTAACTTTAGATTTAGTCAATGTTTCTTTAAATAAAGCTTTTGAATATGTATTAACTATTGGCAACCTTAGATATTGGGTAGATGAAGAGACTCTTATTATTGCGACTCAAGAGGCTTCAGGTAAATTAGGCGTTAATAAACAGGTAATAAAACCAATAAAAATCAAATACTTAGCGGCAGAAAAAATCGCTGATTTTCTTAACGATAACATATTTGGGCTTAACAATCCCGGGTTAAGCGGTGATAAAATTGTCGTTACAAACCCCAGAAAAAATGAAATCCTTATTTTTGGAAGTAAAAAAGATATAGCTTTAGCTGAAAAAGTTGTTGATCACTTAGATACAAAACCGGAAATATCAACATTTAATGTAAATCACATTAAACCTGATGAAATGGCGGATCTTCTTTGTCAAACCGTATTTGAAAAAGAAGATGAAAGTAATAGCAGTAGCAGTAGTAGTAGCGATAGTGATGGTGAGAGCAATCTCGGTAGCGGTGTAATTGCCTGTCGTGCTTCTGATGATGGGGAGAGTAGTAGTAAAAGCAATAGTAACGATGATAGTAGTTCTGATGGAACTCTTCAATCTTTTGATGCTAATGCTTATACTGTTTTATACTATCCTGAAAATAACACTATAAGTGTAATGGGTGCTACAAAAGAGCAGATTTTATTAGCTGAAGAATTTATTAATAAAACCGATAAAAAACAACCTCAGGTATGCCTTGAACTTTCTATTGTAGAGCTCAATGAAGATGGAAGTAAAGCATTATCTTCAACCTGGGCGTATTATAATAAAAGATGGGGTATAGACGCAGGGTATGGAGCTGCTTCTAACGGAGATGCTTGGGATGGAAAAACCGGAACTCCTTTAGCAAGAGTTATTAAAAAATGGGTTCCCGATCCTAATGATCCCACTACATTAATAGAAAAAGATTTCACAATTCCGGGGGGACATTATTTAAGCGGGGGTGGAGATAGCGTTATTGATGGTAATACTTGGGACAATATTCAGAACCCTGTTTATCAAAAATCGTTAGCTCATCATATTTCATTCCTTGTAAGTAGTTCAAAAGGTAGAACTCTTGCAAATCCAAAAATTATCGCTACAAATAATAAAACTTCAAAAATAAATCTTACATCAGAATACCTTGCCAGAAGAGAAATTGTAAGAGAAACTACTGATGCAGGTACAATTACCACAACTACATATGAATCAGGAGATGCAGGGATAAAAATCGAAATCACTCCCACAATTTCCCCTAATGGTTTTGTGACAATGGATATAAAACCCTCTTATTCAACAATTAGGCAGCAAATGAAAGATAGTACCGGCGGAATTATAATGACCTTTTTAAACGAAAGGGAGTTAGAATTAGAAGATGTAAGGGTAAGAGATGGTGAAACGCTTATTATTGGCGGACTTGTTCAAGAAGTTGAAACAAACTCTGTTCAGAAAGTTCCATTCTTGGGAGATTTACCTTTCATCGGATCTTTATTTAGAAGTTCGGCAAAAGATAAAGGAAAGTCAGAGCTTATAATAATGGTAACTCCTAAAATAATTGAAGATGAAGTTACTGAAGATTCTGTATAAAATTATAAAAAGAGTAGAAAGTGGTGTATAAATGAGCGCTCAAGTCGTTGAAAAATTAAGAAGGAATATAAATAAGGAATATGTGAATAAATTTCCTCTTAATGTTTTGAAAGAAGAGCAATTTATTCCTATAAGTGTGCAAGGTAATGTGCTTTTTGTAGGGGTTGTAGATGCAAAAAATACATCAAAGTTAGAAAGAATAAAACAAAAGGTTAAAGATACTCTTGATGTTGGTATAAAATCTTTACCTATAACATTGGATCATTTTAATGAATTAATATCAGATTTTGACGAGGAAAGTGTTGATATTGCTGTACCTGTTGAACAATCCATAACAGAATCAGAACCTTCATCTCCTGCTTTTCAAAAACCTGTTTATCAGCCGGGACAACCTAAAAAACGTCTAGGAGATATACTTTGTGATGCGGGTTTAATTACTCAAGAGCAATTAATGAATGCTCTTGCAGAAAGTAAAAAATATGGAGATCCTTTAGGTTCAACGCTTGTTAAGCTGGATTATTTATCTGTTGAACAATTGGCTGACGCTTTATCAGCTCAACAAGGTATTGAACATGTTGAAGCCAGTCAACTAAATATTGATAAACAGGTTATGGGTCTTTTGCCTGAAGATTTTGTTAAGTCAAATAAAGTTGTACCAATAAGCACAGACGGTAAAAACTTAACTGTCGCAATGGTAAACCCCAGTGATAAAACTGCTTTAAATGAAATAATTTATATGACAGGTCTTATGCCCTGTCCAAAACTTATAACTCACGTTGAGTATAAAAATTGTATTGAAAAATATTTTAAAGCTTTTAAACGCACAGAAAAAATCATCGCCGCTGTTAGTGAAGAAGGTACTTCTGCAGGGCAAACATTGTGGGAAATGGTAGAAAAGGAATTACAAGATAATTCCAGCGCTGTTGCAAAATTTGCAAACCAGATAATTACTGATGCAATAGATTTAAAAGCCAGTGATATTCATATTGAGCCACGTTTTGGAAAATATATTGTAAGATACAGAATAGATGGCATTTTGAAAAAAGTGTTAGATATTCCTGAAAAAATTGAATCTTCAATAATTTCAAGATTTAAAGTTATCTCAAGGATGAATATAGCTGAGCATAGACGCGCTCAAGATGGTACATTTTCACTTAAACACCGAAGTATACCTTTTGATTTTAGGATAAATACTCTTCCTGTAGGCAATAAAGAAAAAATGGTTATCAGAATATTACAACCAAGCGTGAGTATATCTTCTGATGATACAGAAATAAACATAGTAGGAGCTGCAAATGAAGAGATTGAAAAAATAAAATTAATGACCTCAGCCCCCAATGGAATTATTCTCACTTCAGGTCCGACCGGTAGTGGTAAAACAACCACATTATATTCTGTTTTAAAGACTTTAAATGATGAAAGTGTTAATATTACAACGGTTGAAGACCCAATAGAAATAAGACTTGATGGTGTCAATCAAACACAAGTTAATCCTAAAGCCGATATAACTTTTGCTAATTGCATGAGAGCAATTTTAAGACAAGATCCGGATATTATTCTTGTTGGTGAAATTAGAGATTATGAAACCTTAGAAGTTGCCATTAGTGCTGCTTTAACAGGTCACCTTGTGTTAAGTACTATTCACACAAATAGTGCTGCTGCTACAATTACAAGACTTATTGAAATGGGTGCTCAAGATTATTTGATAGCTTCATCTATAGAAGGTGTTATAGCTCAAAGGCTTGTTAGAAAATTATGTTCATTGTGCAAAGAAAAATATACACCTTCTTTGAAGGAAGCCAGGATGGTTATAGCTCAACCTGAAGATATTGAAAAATTCACAAAAACAGAAATTTATAAACCGGTGGGTTGTGAAAAATGTAACTATAACGGTTATGTAGGTCGTATCGGTGTATATGAAGTTATGCAGATCAATAGAGAAATTAAAAAATTAATAGCTCAATCTGCTCCCGATGTTGAAATAGAAGAAGTTGCAGTTAGTTGCGGTATGAAAACTCTTAATCAAGCTTGTTTAGCGCATATTTTAAATGGCGATACAACTATCAGTGAATTTGTAAGAGTTCTGGGTGTTGTTACCGATTAATTAATAAGGATTAAAGATACAAATGTCAGTATATGATTATTTAGCTTTAAAAAACGGTAGTGAAATAGTAAGAGGAAAAATCGAAGCAAGTTCTTTAAAGGAAGCCAGAGAGCTTGTGAGGAATATGAACCTTGTTCCTACTAAAATTTCAGACCAAACATCGGGACATGTTAAAACACAAGTTGTAATAAAAAAAGAAAAACCTCAAAAAGCTTAATATGAGGGAAAAAATTGATTTTACGAATACCCTTAGAATAATGACAAAAACAGGTGTTCCAATTATTGAAGCTTTGATATTCATTGAAAATAATACAGCCAGTGTAAAAACTCAAAAGGTAGCCGGAGAGCTGCGAAGGCAAATCATAGCGGGTGCAACTCTTGCCGATACAATTGAAAGATATCCTCATATATTTGATCATGTATACACAGGTCTTGTGCGAGCAGGTGAGGAAAGTGGTGAGCTGGATGAGACACTTGGCAGAATGTCAGAACTTCTCGATAAGCAAGACAGAATAAAAAGTAAGGTCATTGGAACTCTTATGTATCCTGCCTTTGTAATAGTTTTGGCAATGTTAGTAGTTCTTGTTATGTTAATGTTCGTATTTCCTTCTTTTAAAGATATGTACGACAATATGGGAAAAGAACTTCCTTTTATCACTCAAGCTTGCATGAATGTGGGTACGTTTCTTAAAACATACTGGTATACGGTTCCTTTTGGATTGGGAGCATTTTTCTATGGTTTGTTTTATATGTTTAAATGGCCTGTTTCTAGGCGAATAATAGATCGAAATGTTTTGCATATTCCGTTGCTTAGTAAATTTGTTAAATATTCTTCATTGTCAAACTTTGTATCGGTTATGTTTGTAGCCTATGAAGCCGGTGTTCCGATTGTAGATTGTTTGTATTTATCAAATATGACTATTCATAACCATACATTACATGAAGCTATAAAAAGTGCAGCTGTAAGGGTGCAGCGTGGTACTCAGCTTTCGGTGGCACTTAACGCAACGAATTTATTACCTAAAATACTTATGTTTATGGTTTCTACCGGTGAGCAATCCGGTATGTTAGGTGAAATGTTAAAGCAAGCTTCTTTGCATATTGATACAGAACTGGAAAAGGTTATTGATGCCCTTACTAAATTAATAGAACCTTTTATGTTGGTGTTTATAGGTTTTATCGTGTTGGTGTTGGCTCTAGCACTGTACTTGCCTTTATTCCAATCTTATGCGAATATAATGTAAATTGAAAATGAAGGTAATATGATGGTAAATAATTTTTTTGAACAAGAAATGAGTGAATCAGAAATACAGGATTTTGTTGCAGGCGTTTGGTCTGAAAAAGTTCTTGTAATTACTGAAGATTATGAAATAAAAGGTTATGTTTTCCTTCCCAAAACAGGAAGAAAAAATAGAATTTTATCGGATATTTTAAATGGAAAAAAACGTTTTGTTGCAATCAAAGATTGTGAAATTACACATAGGAAAACACCTAATAGAAAAGTTGAAGTGCATGATTTTATTCAATTAAATTTAGAACAAATAATCATGCTAAGACCTGCGTTTAGAAACGAATAGAATTAAGCATTTTAATATTATAATTTTTCAAAAGAGTTTTATTATTTATGATAAGGCTCTTTTTTTATGATTTTAAAAGCCCTGTATATTTGCTCTAGCAAAAATAATCTTGCAAGCTGGTGAGGTAATGTCATTTTAGACATACTCAATTGAAAATCAGCCCTTTTAGTAATAGAGCAATGAAGTCCGACAGCTCCGCCTATTATAAAAACAAGTTGATTGATCCCGCTTATATTCAGTTCGTTTATTTTCTTTGCAAGTCCTTGAGAGCAAAGTTCTTTTCCTTTTACTTCCATTGCAATTACATAGGCGGAATCATTTATCAAATTCAATATCTTTTGCGCTTCTATTTGCTTACACTTTTCTTCTTGATCCTGATATTTCAATGTTTCGGCTGGTATTTCTATTGTCTTTAATGTTGAATAAGGCTGAATTCGTTTTATAAATTCTTCGATGCCTTGTTTTATATATTTTTCTCGAATTTTTCCTACTGCAATTACTTTTATATTCATAAATACCGTTACTTTTGTATTATACTGCCGACCCCAATAGGTGTGACCTCAAAGTGTTTTGCCAATGAAGATTTAGCGTAAAAATCCGTGCAATGACAAGGATGTATTTGCTTTATATTTTGTTTTTTAAAATAACTAATAGTGTTTTCAATAAGCTCATCCAGAGAATTAAGAAGGTGAAATCCACCTATAACATCAACTATACGATCATCATTACAAACGTTTTTAGCCTGTTCGATAATATTACAAATACCTGAGTGAGAACAACCTGTTATTATAGTAATACCCTCGTTAGATTTATAAGCCAGAGCTGTATCATCAAGCATAAGATCTTGTTTTAGTTCGTTATTTTTAACCTGACATGACTTATACGGCATTCCTTCAAAATCGTTTTGACGGTTGATCTCGCCTAAAAATACAAGATTATTTGTGATCCAAAAAGGTTTTTTATTTAAATTGAGCATGAAGTTCATTGCCAGTTTTTCTTTAGAAAGTAAAGAACCCACCTCTCCAAAATCACCATAGGTTTTGGAGGTTAAAGCTTCAGGATGTGCAATAAGTTCAGGTTTTTTGTGTGGTTGTTTAAAATAAACTGCTTCGGTTAATTTTCTTATAAGGGGTATAAGCCCCCAAGTATGGTCTAAATGACCGTGAGACAAGACTATATAGTCTAAATCAAGAAGACTTTCATTCATTTTTTGAGCGTTTTCAATGAAAATTTCTGAATAACCGGCATCAAATAATATTTTTTTCTTATCAACTTCTAAAAGTAATGAAAAAGCAGGTTCTGCCTTGTAATATTTGCCTATTAGTGTGTTGTTATCAACTAGAACTGTTATTTTCATTGTTTTTTATTCCTTTAACTTTTTTAATTCCGGCATGGGTAGTTGATTTTAAAACTACATCCAAATGATTTAGTTTTCAAGAAAATCCGATGCGGTAGTATTTTCTGAAAACGTCGCTCTCTGCTTACGCATACCGACTTGCAAAATTGTTTTATTTTCCTGATTACTTTTTATATCGGTATATATTAAGGTTTTAACCTTACCTTAATACTATGTCAATAATAAAAGTTTGTAAAATTACTTAAAAAAACTACTTTTTGCTATCAAAAAAAATCTTTAAAGGTTTTAATGCAACTGTACAAGGAAGGAATTAAAATGATTTCAGCAATAAGCTCAAATTACAATTTAATAGCAAAGGCTGCAAAGTTAAATGGGAATAAAGCTCAAGCAAATCCCGTTTCGCAAAAGCCTATTCCTTTTACCGGTCAAAAAAAGGGTTTAGATAATTATGAAAATTCACGTATAAATTATGTTTACGCTTCAGCAAAACCTAATTGCAGTAATATAAAATATAATAAAAATGTTTTAGAAAAATACTTTGTGAATAAACCTTTAGAGCTTGTAAAGGGTGGCAAAAACAGTACTTTTTCGCTTATAGTTCCTGAATTTAAGAAAAATTTTGATAATAAACAAACAGGAGTTCATGCTTATACCGTTGGTTGGCATATAATCAATGCATATAAAAATATGCATCAATTGCCTGATTTTCAAAAGATGAGTCCTAAAAATAAAATACTTTGTCAGTTGGCTATTTTGTTCCATGATATTGGAAAAGTGAATCCTACTATATACGCAAATAAATCTGATGAAGAGAATACTCAAAAACTTGTTAAATCAGGCTATCCAAGAGATTTTGCAGAAAAGCAAATACAAAAACTTAAAATGAGTGGTGATAAAAGCAAAAGAGTGCCTCATGCTAATCATGATGAAGTTTCTTCTGTAATGGCAAGAAAAATAATGACAAAATTAGGTTATAGCCAGGAAGACATTGATAGTGTAGCCAGTGTAATAAGAGTACATACTAAAATTGGAAATTTATCTCATAAAGAGTATGCTCCAAAAACTCAAAGGAAGATAAAAGGGCAGCTTATAGATAGAATTAAGTCTGCTTGTGATATGTATATACTCAAAGTAATAACAAAGGCAGATATTTCAGGATTGACAAAAAAAGGTCTTGATTTTTTATCTAAAGAACAAGACTTGGTAATAGATAGACTTGCTGAAGAATTAGCGGGGAAAATAACGAATAAAGAACAAAAGAGAGCTTAAGAGAGTTAAGAGAGAGCCTTTAGAACAATATGTTCTAATATTTATTAAAAACGCCTATGTGAAATACATAGGCATTTTTTTGAATTTTTTTTTAGTTTTCTTTCATTTTAGATACATTTTTTTTTTTTTCTTTTATTTTCTTTCTGATATTTCTTTTTTTTTTCTTTTTTTTTTTTTTTTTTTTTCTATTAAAAAAATGAAAATTTTTTATGATCTAATTTTAGAAGATTGAGTTTTGATATGAAATATATTTACGTAGAGATAGAGATCGTTTGATGGCGATTTTTTATGATTTTTTAGAAGTTGCTAAAGGACTTATATGAGGTGTTGGAGATTAAACACGAAAGTAAATATATTAAAAACGCCTATGTGAAATACATAGGCATTTTTTTGAATTTTATTTTTAGATAAAAAGATATTTTAAAACTTTAAGAAAGATATTTATTTATCACCTTTTTAAAATAAGAATCATTTTCTATATCTTCAAGTTCTTGTCTAAATTCTTTTATAAGTTGTTGTTTTTCTTTTTCAGGAGCGAATGCTGTTTCAACACCGGTCATTACAAGTTTTTTGATATCAGTCCAGGATGTAACAAGATCGTGGATATAAAGTCTTTCATACTCCCTTGTTATTTTTGTATTGAACATAGCGGGATCATCTGAACATAAAGATACCTTTATACCTTTTTCTATCATTTTTTTAATAGGGTGATCTGACCATTCTTTGACAGATAAGGTTGAAATATTTGAAGAGGGAGAAACTTCCATGGTTATGCCTTTTTGAAGAATAATATCTAATAATTCCTTGTCTTCACAAGCAGCAAGACCATGTCCTATGCGGGAGGCTCCAAGTTCTATACATCTTTTCATTGATTCGACATTTGATAATTCTTCAGATCTTGGAGTTTCACCGGCATGGCAAGTAATATGCAAACCGTGTTCTCTTACATAGTCTAAAGCTTCTTTGTGTTGGTTTACAGAGAAGTTAATCTCATCACCTGCAAGATCAAATCCTACAAATTCGTCGGGATTGTCTTTTGCCCATTCAACAGCCAACTTAGCATCTTCAAGTGAAAACTTAGGATCTTCGTGTCTTTCAGCTGTATACATATACGTTACAACTTGATTAAAACCTGTTTTTGCAAGATCTTCTTTTGCTTTTTTAACACCTTTTCTAATTGCCTGATAAGTGTTGTGTTTTTTTTCGATTCTTTTTTGAGTATCCTCTGTCTTCTCAGGATCTAATTCAGATGAAGCTAATTTAAGTTCGATATATCTTACGTTATCTTCAGCGGCTTTTAAACATATTGCATAGGCAGCCTGTTCAATTTGCTCTTCTGTTTTAACAAGATTGGCGATAGTTACATAAAAATTGACAAAATCTGTTAAGTCATCATATAAATCTTGTGGAGAAGTTGCTTTGGCGATTTCTTTTTCGGAAATGCCCTTTTCTCTAAAAAATTGCCTAATTTGATGTTTTGGATATGAGCCAGCCAAATGTACGTGTTGTTCTGCTTTTGGCAAAGCAAAAAACAATGATTTTAATTCCGGAACTAAAAATTTTTCAAACATATTATTTATACCTTCTAATAATAAGGACTACAGATAAATTGTTTTTAATTTTAACATCACTGGGAATTTTTGCAAGTTTCTTAATGAAAATTCTAAAGTATTGATCTGGCAAGTTATACAGTTTTAAAAGAATACAAAAAAAAGGGGAGAATTATTGAAACCCCTCCCCGTTGCGTGTAGATTGCAGTGCTAATCTAAGATTAGCTCTGCGTATCCAAAAGGCATATAAGCACTTTTGGCATTTATGAAAGTTAATTTAACAGTATTTGATTCAGTAATATTTTGTCTACCGTAAAGAAGGTTATTAATTTCACCTAATAAATTTTTGTCCAAGCTTATTAAAGATAAAAGCTCTGAAAACTCTAGGCAGGAATCAATTAACATGTTTGCATTTGCAACAGTTGAATAAAATTTATTTAAATAAAGATCTTCTCCTATTGTGTTTATATCTTGGTAACAATTTAAATACTTAGTATCACTATAAGTATCAAGATTGCTAAAATTTGAAGCTTTCGAATGGTGTTTTTCTAGCTTGCAATATTCTTTTTTTGATTTGTTTGAGCATTTTTCACAAACTTGATCAGTATTTTTATTTTCATCAGCCAAAAGCTTTTTTATATAGGATTTTTCAAAGTTTAATTTTTCTTCTACCAGTGATGTTGATTTATCTTTAACTTTATAAATATCAAGCAAGTTAAAATAGGATGATTTTGTTGAAAAGGTTATCTGAGAGTTTCTTTTTAAACATTCTCGGTGAGTGACTTTTTCTGTTTTAAACGAATTGTTTTTATAATTATTAATGTTTCCTATTCTGTAAACTCCAATGTCAGACAATTTTTGAGATTCAATATTAAACTTTAAACTATCTATAATTCTTAATTTTTTGAAAAAATCTTGATCTGCTTTTTCGAGGAATCTTTCAATAAGGATGTTAAAAAACATTTTTTGATAATAATCTCTACGTTTTTGGTAATGGTTTTCTTGTTTTATTGTTTCAAGTTCACTTTTGACGAGTTTTATTGAATCTATTGTAAAAAGTGAAAATTCTTCTTTTCGTTCCGATATAAAGTCATAAAAAAGTATATTCTTTAAGTATTTTTTTATATATTGATCTTTTATAATCGGCAGAGAATGTTCATTTTTATAAAATTCTTTGTAGTTATTTAATCTTTTAATTGACACATCATCAAGCCAATACTTACTTGTATTTTCCAAGAAACCTTCATTTAATAATTGTTTTTTTTGAAGCCATTTTACAGTATATTCATAACCTTTTTCTCTTGATTCTACGATAAATTCTTTAAGCATATTTATTCTGGATAAAACCTCATAAAACAGCTTAGAATCAATAATATAAAGTTTGTTAGAATATATTACAGGTGGTATTATAGCAGCTTTATTTTCTGCTATATGGATTGGAGATAATGAATTTATTTTAAATTTATACATTTTGCTTTTTTCTTGATTTTTGGCAAGCAAAAACTTTTCTAAAGGTTCTGATTAATGCGATTAAGAAAGTTTTTTATTTTATAGGTTTTTTAAATAAATAGATATTTATTTGTTTTTTTATTAAACCAATGAGTAAACTGCCAAACACTAACGATATAAATTAATATTAACCGTTATAAGAATTTTTTTATTAATATATTTTCAGCTTTACAAAATATTTACAATTTGTTTTCTATTTTTGTTGTCGGCATAATTTATATACAAAAGACCGACAAATTTTTGTCGGTCTTTTGTAATTTTAATATAATTAGAAATTGATTTTAGAATTGATTAAATGTCAAGATTTTGAACATATACAGCGTTTGATTCGATAAACTCACGTCTGGGTTCAACTCTATCTCCCATTAGAGTATCAAAAAGTTGATCGCAAAGCATCGCATCTTCGATAGTAACTTTTAATAAAGTTCTTGTTTTAGGATCCATTGTTGTTTCCCATAGTTGTTGAGGCATCATTTCCCCAAGACCTTTAAATCTTTGAAGAGTTAAGCCTTTTTTGCCTTTTTCTTCAACGATTTTTTGTATTTGATCGAAAGAAGTTATGTTCTTTTCAGCTTTTTCATCTATAACAAGATGAAGTTCTTTTTCTTCGTCAATTAAAAAGTCCCTAATAATAGGATAAGAGTCTTTTAACTTCTTGTATTCAATACTGTTAATCATTACAGAAGTTATAAGTAGTGGTTCTTCATCATTATTCAGGTCTATTTGAATATTATGACGACCATTATCAGGATTTTCTTTTAAAGAAGTTACATAATTTTTTGCTTCTTCAATATTATAATTTTCAGCGTGATCTTTTAAATAATGTTGAAGATATTCATTAATTTCAGTCATTTTTTCAAGGCTGTCAAAATCTTCAACTGTTATGCCGGATCTTATTAAACCTCTCATAACAATAGAAGGTGTTTCTTTTATAACAGGGTTATAGAAAGAATTATGATAAATTGACATATTGGAAAGCAGTTTTTCCAGGTCATCTCCTATGCAAGATTTACTTCTATCTGCATTGTAAAGAGCCATTCCTTTAGAACCACGAGATCTTAGCTTTTTATCTAAAGCTTTACCATCGTATAAATATTCAGACTGTTTACCAACAGAAGTTTTATACAATGGTGGTTGAGCTATGTATATGTAGCCGTTTTCAATAAGCGGTTTCGCATATCTGAAAAAGAATGTCAAAAGTAATGTTCTGATATGTGCGCCGTCAACGTCAGCATCTGTCATTATGATAATTTTATGATAACGAAGTTTTTCCATCTCAAATTCATCATCACTTTTGCTTATATTTATTCCCAGTGCTTGAATTAAAGATTGAATTTCATTATTATTGTAGATCTTATCAATACGAGCTCTTTCTACGTTAAGAATTTTACCTCTAAGAGGCAAAATAGCTTGAAACATTCTGTTTCGACCTTGTTTTGCACTACCACCCGCAGAATCACCCTCTACTATGTATATTTCGCATTTATCAGCTTCTCTGCTGCTACAGTCTGCTAATTTACCCGGTAGGGTCGAATTTTCAAGAGCCGATTTTCTTCTTGTCAATTCCCTGGCTTTTCGTGCAGCTTCTCTTGCTCTTTGGGCTTGAAGCGTTTTTTCAATAATAGTTCTTGCTGGTTTTGGATTGAACTCCAACCATTCTTGGAATTTTTCCATAACAGCCGAATAAACTGCGCTTTGAGCTTCTGTATTACCCAGTTTCTCTTTTGTCTGACCCTCAAATTGAGGTTCTGAAACTTTTACACTTACTATTGCTGTAATACCTTCCCTTACATCATCACCGGAAAGATTACTGTCGTTATCTTTTAAAATGTTATTTTTACGAGCGTAATCATTAACAACCCTTGTTAATGCGTTTCTAAAGCCAGTAAGGTGTGTTCCACCGTGATGAGTGTTGATATTATTGGCAAAACTTAAGATATGTTCCTGATAAGAATCGGTGTATTGAAAAGCCACTTCAACTTGTACACTATCTTTAGTGACATCCATATAAACAGGCTCTTGGAAAACAGAAGTTCTATTTTTGTTTAAAAATTCAACATAACTTCCAATACCACCTTCAAAGAGGAATATCTCTTCTTTTTCTTTAACTTCATCTATGAATACAATTTTTAAGCCTTTATTAAGGAAAGCCATTTCCCTTAAGCGGTTTGAAATGATATCACGATCAATAACGGTTGTTTCTTTGAAAATCTCGGTATCAGGCCAAAATCTTGTTTTTGTACCTGTAGCTCCTGTCTCTTTAGTTTGTTCAACAGGTGCAGTAGGTTCACCTCTTACATAGCTTTGTTTATGAACCCAGCCGTTTCTTGATACTTCTACAACCATTTTTTCAGAAAGAGCGTTTACAACCGAAGCGCCTACTCCGTGCAATCCGCCTGATACTTTATAGCCACCATCCCCGAATTTACCACCGGCATGAAGTACAGTGTGTACAATCTCAAGAGCAGATTTTCCTGAATCTGGTTTTATATCAACAGGAATACCTCTTCCATCATCTTCAACAGTAACACTGTCATCTTCATGTACAATTACACGAATTTCACTACAGTGTCCTGCCAAGGATTCATCAACAGAATTATCCACTATTTCATATACACAGTGATGAAGACCTCTTTGGCTTGTTGATCCGATATACATACCGGGTCTCATCCTAACGGCTTCTAATCCTTCGAGAACTCGAATATTCTCTGCGCTATAATCTTTAGATGCGTTTTCTATCATTATTTTAACAGCCCCAGTCTATTTAATTTCTTTTGTACGTTTATTTTTAATACTTTACTCTACAATCAATTATAGCACAAACAAGACATTGTGTTTAACTAAAACGCTCTTTCTCTTGTAATTCTAGCGTAGATAAGGGATATTAATGTTTTAAGAATATTTTAAATTTTGAAATAAAACTTTAATTAATAGATAAACAATGATTTTGAAGTGCAAGAGTCTTAGAAATATAATAAAAAGCACTATCTTAAAGATAGTGCTTTTTATGGTGGTGTGCAACCTGAATAATAATTTCCGCTTGCAAGAATTATTATTGAAGAAATTGAAATAATAGGGAGTTTACAGGGGAAATTAACAAAGTCCAAACATCATCGAATAATGAGATTTTCATCTTTTTCCTCCTGCTTAAACCAATATGAAAGAAAGATTAAGCCCCATATTATGTCAATACACTCTGTGTTTATTTCTTTATCAGTGCTTTGAATATAATTCCATATTTGTTTAAGTTTAGTTGTATTTACATACTTCAAAACCTCATTGTTTTCGTCAAAAACATCTTTTTGAACAATATTTTTCATAAAATCACTTTTAAATATACTGGAAGATGAAGGAATAAAGGACGTATTTGTTCTAAAACCAGGATAATTAGGCATTTTTTCTATTAAAATTTCTCTTAATAAAATCTTTCCTTCCTTTGAGTTGAATCTTTGTTTTGGATCAAGTGAAAAAGCAATATTTATAATGTCGGGTTGCAAAAAAGGATAAAGAATATTTCTACCATTGTACCAGGAAGTAAGATTACTTCTAAATAAAGAAGATGTATAAAACATTTCAACCACTTCAGGTTGAATCTCTTTTTTTACTTTAACTGCTTTGAGTAATTCATTTATATCCTCTTGTATGGAAAAAGTAACATCAGGATTTGAGGGGTATAGGAAATCTTCAAATGGATTTACAATATGCACAAAATCACTATCTGAAATTAGTGTTTTTCTAATATTTCTAAATATAACTTCAACTTTATTTTTGTCTTTCCACAGATTTAATTTATCATAGTATTTATTTGCAAATTCTTTTACAAATTTAGGCAAAGCTATTATTCTTTTATATTTATGTGCATACTTATGTCCACATACCCCAAAACACAAATCTGCAAGAGTACCATCAATAAACGCTGCATTCTTATCTTTAAATAACTTTTCAGCCTCATTAATCATTAAAATTGTAGGTAAAGTAGCTATATCAATGAATGGCTTTGAAAACCTCTTATGTATATTTTTAAAAATTTCCTCAATTCCGGTTTCGTTGAAGTAAACTTGATTTAGCTTCATACCTAACTTTTCAGCTGTTTCTCTAGATAATTTAGCAAAAGAATCATTTTTACTCAAACAACAATTCAAAAGAGTTATATCATTTCTATTACATTCTTTTGCCGCTAAAGCCAACAAAGTAGAGTCAATTCCGCCGCTAAATAATATTATAGAATTTTCAGGTGAGGTATTCACCCTTCTTGAAAGTTTATCAAAGACTTTTTGTTTAATATTTTCAGGTTTTGACCTTTTTTTAAATAGAAACTTTGTTTGTTCTAACAATTCTATTACATTTAATTTATCCTTATTAATAGTTAGCCCAAAACCATTTTGAATTCTTTTAATATCTTTATAAAAACTTATATTCGCCTGAGTACCTTTATATTTAAAATAGGAAAATACCCCATCTCCGTTTATTCTATTTAATTGTATTTTATTAAAGAATCTTAGATCATTGCTAATTAAAAATCTATCTTCTTTTGTATGAAAATAAAAATGATCTGAAAAAGTTATAGGAATTTCGAGTCTGGTTTCACCCTCTTTTTTATTAAAATTAAACCTTATATTGTGCTCGAGGCTTGTTTCTTCTTCATTATTCTGCAGGCTAAAACCATTTAAATTACTATGATAAATCATGGCAATTATTAAAGAGTTCGTTTCTGAAAAGTCAATTAATTCTATTTGGTAATTTAACTCTAAATACTTTGAATGCTCCTTAAGTTTATTGATATAATACTCGATACTATCTTTATCGGAGTTAATAAAATAATAGTTCATTATTATTATCCTTGCTTATTATTAACATTAATTCAATGATGGTTTATTAAAAAGTTAAATTACCAAGTAAGTTATAAGAATCACACTGACTTGGTAATTTAAAAAACTAATGTGTCTTCTACCTCAGTGTAATTAGTCCAGAAATAGAGATAGTTTTTTGCTAAAATTATCGAAAAACGAAAGGATTAGTTGAACGGTGAACAAGGGTAAAAAATTCAAACCGAAAGAAATTATAACAAGTTTCCTTTAAAAAAGCTTGCTTGAATTTGGGCATCGGTAAAAGCAAAAATCAACTTCTTGCAGCCTCGCAATAAACGGCATTACAGGCAGAGCTCACCGCTCTACGATTTGCGCAATAAAAAAGACATTCATAACGAATGTCTTTTTTATGGTGGGCGTTGAGAGACTCGAACTCCCGACATCTTCTTGGTCCTCGTGAAATGTTTATGCAATTTATGAAAATGGAGCCGATAACCGATATTCAAAATGCTGCAAAGTTTCTATTACTTATTACACGTTCTTTTGGAGGCAGAGGTGCTACTTTTGGAACGGTAAAAAAATCATCAGGCGGTGCTAGTAAAAGTCAGGGTAATATATTGCTTAAAATTGATGCGATTCACAAAAGACTTGATAAAAAATTAATTGAGAATCGAGATTTTGAAAAACTAATTAAACAGTATGACAATGAAGGAGCATTTTTCTACTGTGACCCACCATATACTTTTGGTTGTGGCTATGAGACAACTTCTACAGAGGGTTTTGACCATGAAAGATTGAGAGATTTGCTTAAAAATATTGAAGGTAAATTCTTACTTTCTTATGATGACTCTCCAAAGGTCAGAGAACTATACAAAGACTTCCACATGATTGCTACCGAACGATTAAACGGTATTAATAACCGAACAAAGAAGAATAAAATGTTTAAAGAGCTATTAATAGCAAATTATCCGATTAAAGAGCTTTTTAAAGATGCCTGAACCTATCGAGATATCAATAAATAATGAAGAAATTGATAAAGCACTTGGACAACTTGCAAGCAAAACCTCTAACTTACGACCTTTAATGAAAAACATTGCAGGGGCGTTAGAAGATTCTGTTGAAGAAAATTTTGAGCAAGAAGGTAGGTCCAAATGGCTGAAACTATCTAAATCAACAATAAAACAACGAGAAAAAACAAAACATTGACCAGGTAAAATTCTGCAAAAACAAGGAGACCTTGCTTCTTCAATTACAAGTTATTATGACTCTGAAATTGCTATGGTCGGCACTAACAAAAAATATGCTGCTATTCACCAGTTTGGAGGTATGGTCGGTAATAATAAAAAACTTTATATTCCATCTAGGTCGCTTTTTAAGCTTGATGAAAAGGAAATGAGTCAAATTAATAATATTATTTTAAAATATTTAGACAAAAAATAAAAAAATAAAATAGTTAAATAACTGTTCTTTACACGTTGGCATAAGTTTTGAAAAGCAAAATTCAAACAATGAAATAGTTAAAATTAACTGCATCCATTAATACAAATTTTACATTTTTGTGCAAAGTTTGAAAACAGCTTATATGGTTTTGAAGTAAAATACGAATGAAGCCCTGAATTGTCAATATTAGAAAGGGTTTTACCTGATACACACCCTCTAATATATCCATATGAATCAATGAAAATTGCTTTTGTACTTCTACAAGAACCCTTTATAGTGAATGGGTCTTTATAAAATTTAACCCAATTTTCATAACATTCACCAGTAATGTTTATACGATTATCTTCTTTCTTTATTTCAAATAACTTTTTTATTTTTTCTAATATTGATAATTCTGCATTTTTTGATAATGTTATATTTTTTTGTTCTCTATAGTTATTAAAGTCAACATTTTTATAGTCATGCCGAGGTTGCACGTTTACTTTGTCAAAACCAATATCATTCAATAAAAAATCTACTGTTTCAAGAAAAGAAAAAGCATTATCTTCTTGTAAGGTAATAGAACCTGAAATTAAAATTTTAGAGTTCAACTTCTTTTTTAATTCAACAAGCTTTTTGCTATTTTCTAATACTCTTTTATAAAAACACCCACCTCTAATTTTATTCATTTCCTTTTCTTTAATTGAATCAAATGAAACTAAAATAGTATTGTTTTCGGTATTTAAAGTGGTTAATAAATTGTTAAAAGTGTTGAGTTCAAAGTTTAGAAGATTTGTTGCCAAAAAAACTCCATAATTAAGTTCATTTGCAATATTAATAACTTCAATAAACTTATCAGATAAGGTAGGCTCTCCTCCTGTTATAATAATAACGCTTGCTCCAAAATCTTTTCCTGGAATTAAAATTTTATTTTTTATTTGTTGAACAGATAATTCTTTTTTATTACTTTTATATTCCTTTGTAATACACATAGGACAATTCATATTGCAAGCGTTTGTTAATTCTAAGTATATATAGTCAATTGACTGTTGATTTTTTTTTTGATTAAAGATTTTTTTAAACATATTATTTACTTTCAATTACCTGTCAGACTTAACTTATTCAAAGTTTACTATGAATGCCATGAATTAATTACTACATTCAATAAATCTTGATTATTTTTAACATCATTAATGCTTGTAAGTGATATACCATTATCAGTTGCATATGTTGTCATATCTTGAATAATTTGATTGATATCAGAATCAGTCAGATACTGACCGTTATCTAGTTGGAATTTTTCTATTGTATTACTGTCTTGATTTTGAATTGTTAATTGATCACCTCCAATACTGCTACCATAATCAATTCCATCATTACTATCAATATGATATGAATCATTGCCAAGGTCACCAATCAATGTATCTAAGCCCAATCCTCCGTCTAAAGAATTATCCCCGTCATTTCCCCATATTTTTTAGGTTCTTTCTTATTTTGCTTTCTAAGTCCCCGTAAGCTTCAGCCGCTTTAAGCGAATAAATAGTGGGTAATTCAAGCTTTTCAAAATGGTATTCTAAACGACTTTGTGATATTTCATCAGATCAAAAAGAAGCATCTACATAATATTTAAAAGAAATTCCTGCGCTTTATAATCATCTTGCATTGTCCACATTATCATAATACGGGTGAATAAATTGTTCTTCTGCTATTTGAGGGGAAGTTTCTTCTTTTGTATTATTGCAGTAATGGCAACAAGGAATAAGATTTAAAGGAAGAATAGCTAATTCAGGAAAGCCTTTTGCTACACTTTTAGGTAAATAATGATCAAGTTCAGAAACATAACCAATAGAACATAAAGAACCTTTTTTTAGTGGTGCTGAGTTAATTAATTTATCATATATAGGTCTTTCAATACCACCCTTTAAGTGATTCTCTAAAAGAGTTAACAAGTGTAACTCTGCATTTATTGCTTTTTCTTCATAATCATCTGCTCTAGACTTTGCTATAGGGATGAAATCATTTAGTGCGATTTTATCTTTTATACACCTTTGAATGCAAATATTTAGCAAGTTTTGAAAATCTTCTTGAGGCTTTTCAATGTTATACATTTATATATCGCCCTTTTGATTTACTAATAAAGCTCTAACTATAGATTTTTCCTCTAAGCCCACATTATTTTATTATCAATGCATTTATGTTTAGACTATTATAATAAATATGAAAAAGATTAATGTTGATATAATAATTACAATTATAAATTTAGGCTTTATTGGCGATATTGTTAATTCATCACCGCTTATTGCAACGATTAAAAACAAATATCCTAATTCAAAAATTGTGTATATAACTATCAAGGATGGTTTAGAAACTGCTAAAAATATTCCAGGTGTTGATGTGGTTTATGAATATGATAAAAGAGGAAAAGACAAAGGGCTATTTAATTTAATAAAAAAAGCTTGGTTGTTGAGGCAAAAAGAAGATTTTCAAACAGTTTTTTTGCTAAATGAATCTTTCAGAACGGCTTTTTTTGCGTTTTGTATTGGAGCAAAAAGAATAATAGGAAGAAAAAGCCAAGGCAGAGAGTTCTTTTTGACTGATAAAGTGGCCCACACTAATGAAGAAAAAGAAATGAAAGTTCATGTAAGCGAACATTATATGAGGCTTCTTAAGCCATTAGGGCTATATACCTCTCGATATAACTCAGCTTTTAGTTACTCAAATGACGATAAATATTATATAGAGAGCATGTTAAAAGAATCTCAAATTGGTAATACCAAAATCATAGGAATCTGCCCTTGTACTAGAAAAGATTATAAAGATTTGGATTTTAATAAAGTTGTAAAATTAATAAACTTTTTAAATAAAGAAGATAAGTATAAGGTAGTTATTATTGGTGATAAAAAAACATTGTCATATGCAAATAAGCTAAAACAGCATAATCTTTCATTTATTGACTTTAGTGACAAAACAAATATAGGTCAGCTGGCAGCTTTATGTGATAAGTGTGAAAAAATCATCACCGCAGATACAGGCACTGCACATATAGCCTATACATTAAAAGTTCCAACTGTTACTATTTTTCATCACGATATATATAACAAATGGGGACCAAAAGATTTAACAACAAATAAAATTATTTATAATCCGAATAATGAATTGACAGCCGAGGAGGTTTTACAAGTTTTTAATGAGTTATAAGAATGATACACACATAAAAAATGAATATTATGATTACCCGTATTTTTATATGTTAAAAAGATTATTTGTGTATGTTAAGCCATATACTTTTAGAGCTATTGTCGCCTTTTTAATAACAATTCCTGTAGCTTCTTTTGATGGAATTGTGGCTTTTTCTATTAAGCCATATATTGAAGAGGTTATAGTAAATAAAAATATTGCTGTTTTAAATTATGTTCCTTTTATTGTATTTGGTTATGCAGTTTTGCATAGTGTATTTAGTTACATTTCAGTATATTTAAGCAGTTGGCTTGGACAAAAAGTCACCATTGATGTAAAAACAGATTTATTTAGAAAATTATTAAATAATGATATTGCTATTATGAATATAAATACATCCGGTTATATACTTGCGAGATATAGTGCAGATGCAGATGCAGTTTCCGGTGCACTACTAGGAAATACAAAAGAATTAATATCAAAAGTTCTATCTATGGCAGTTTTATTGGCTGTACTGTTTTATAATTCCTGGCAATTAACTTTAATTATTATTTTTGTAGGATGTGTAATATTTTTACCTTTAAAAACAATTAAACGCAAAGTTAGATATGTGGCAAAGGGTTGGTTAGAAGCTGGTTCAAAGTTAATTACAACATATAATGAAAATCATGCTGGATTTAGAACTATTATTTCATACAACTTAATTGATTATCAAGTAGAAAAGTTTCAAAAAATCTTGAGAAAATGCTTCGATTTAAGTATGCAAATAACAAAAACTAATGGCTGGATAACTCCTTTGATGCATATGATATTTTCTATAGCCGTGGCTTTTGTTATTTGGTTTGGCAGCTATCTTGTTGTCCAAAAACAAATTTCAATAGGTTCTCTTATATCATTTATGACTGCTTTAATTTTGATTTATAAACCTTTAAAAAGTATTGGTGGGTTAATTATTTCAACATGCAATTCTTTTATTGTTATGGGAAGAGTAATACATATTAGTGATTATAAATCCCCAATATATTCAAAAAAAGATGCTGTGAATCTAGAAAAGAGTATTAATAATATAGAATTTGACAATGTTTGCTTTGAGTACAATGATAATAAACCAATTTTAAAAGGGATTAACCTTACCGTCAAAAATGCTACAACTACAGCTTTTGTAGGCACTTCTGGCGGTGGAAAAACTACATTAGTTAATTTAATTCCGCGCTTCTACGATGTTAATGAAGGAAAAATAGAAATAAACGGAGTTAACATTAAAGATATTAACCTTAATTCCTTAAGAACTAATGTAGCTGTAGTCTTTCAAGATAATTTTTTATTTGATGGAACAATTAGAGAGAATATTCTTATTGGAAACTTTGATGCAACAGAAGACGAAATAGATAAAGCAATAAAAGCATCATGCCTTGATGAATTCATTTATTCATTAGAAGATGGGCTTGATACACCTGTAGGAGAGAGAGGAGTCTTATTGTCAGGAGGGCAGAAGCAAAGAATAGCAATTGCTAGGGCGTTTTTGAAAGATGCACCTATAGTGATTCTAGATGAGGCTACTAGTTCATTGGATAACGAGTCTGAAGCAATAGTTCAAAAAGCTATGGACAAACTTATGGATAATAGAACAGTTTTTGTTATAGCTCATAGATTATCGACTATTCAAAACGCAGATAAAATAGTAGTTTTAGAAGATGGTCAAATTGTTGAAGAAGGTACTCACGACACTCTTATGGTTAAAGATGGAGCTTATAAAAAGCTTCATGAGGCTCAATTTAAAGAAAAATAATGTTCAACTTATCAATAAGGACTCGTATGCATTAAAGGTTTTATCTGCAACATTTTTATAGCTGAATTTATATTTATATTGTTTATCGATAATATTTCTAGGGTTAGTATATGCCTTAATAACAGCATTTTTAATTGATTCTAAATCATAGGGGTCACATATGTGACCATATTTATTAAATTCATAATAATTAATAGGACAATATTCCTCCGATGAAACTACAATTTCGCATCCTTTAATTAAGGCTTCTAGTGAAGAGAGCCCTGGAGACTCCCTGTATGATGGGAGTACATGAACTTTAGCCTTTTGGTAATACTTGAATATATCCTCATGAGGCACATTTTCTATAAAATATACGTTTCCCCTCAATTTAGATATTTTTATAAGTTCTTCATAATATTTTTTAAATTTTTTATTTTCAAACTTGCCAATAAAGACTATAGGGAATTCAGGGTTATTATACAAGGCTTTAACTACATTTAACTGATTTTTAACAGGCTCTATTCTTGCAACTTGTATTACATAGTCATTTAATGAATCAGGCAATAAAAAATTCTTATTATTACAACGAGAAGATAAATCAATATCAACCGCATTAGGAATAATTTCAGCCTTTCCCTTTAATTTATGCGAATTTAAATTATAATAACTCGAAATAAAATTAAGTTCTTCTTCGGAATTTGGCAAAACTAAGTCAATATTATTAATAACGTCTCGTTTTAACTTTATATATTTGAAACTTCCAAAAGATTTTTCTTTAAAGGTTAAAGTATCTTTGAATCTTAAAAACTTAATAAATCCATCTTTCGAGTTGTAAAATTTATGGTTATTGGGGTATAATCCAAGTTTTGAAGCTAAAAACGAAACATATTTAGCATGTGAAAGGTCCCATATTATAGGAGTAAGAACAATTTTAACCTTATGTTTTTTAATTTCAGAAATTAGTGTTGATGAAAAATTATTCAAATCAAATATATGTATAATTTCATAGTTATTGTTTTTTAATTCATTAAAAGATGAGATTAAATCAATTTTTACTGAATGTAACTTTTGGAGGGAAGCCATTGTCTTCGTAATTTGAGTGGTGTCACCACCTGGCACTTCATATAGATTTTTTCTTGTAAGGAAAGCTATCTTCATCATCACATTTATTTCTGTATTTGTTATATAATTACTATGTTAAATATAATAATACAAAAGTGATATGAAAAAGATAAAAGAAAAAATTGCTAAAAAATTTAAATATACTCAGAACCTAGAAATAAAATTAAATAAAACTGAAGAAACCCTTAAAGAGTACTCTATGTTTGTCCCCCCTGGGCATTTTTATTCACCAGTTCATTCTCTTGAAGAAGTTACAAAAAGAGATGAAAAGATTTTTCTTCCTTTTACAAATGGTGTAGCTGGAGTTGATTTAAATGAAAACTATCAGATTGATTTAATAGATAAGCTTTCAAAGTTTTATAAGGAAATGCCTTTTGAAGACAATACAAAAGAAGGTTTAAGGTATCCGTTTGTCAACCCTAATTTTTCTTATTTTGATGGAATCATATACTACTCTATGATTCGTTATATTAAACCAAAAAAAATTGTAGAAGTTGGCTGTGGATATTCTTCTTGTGTAACTCTTGATACAAATGAATTGTTCTTTAATAATTCAATCGATTGTACTTTTATAGACCCGTATCCTGAACTTTTTTACACTTTTTTAAAAGAAGGCGATAAAGAAAAAAATAAAATGATTCCAATGACTTTACAAGATGTCGATATAGAAGAATTTTTAAAATTAGAAGAAAATGATATTCTTTTTATTGATTCGACTCATGTTTCTAAAGTTGATAGTGATGTAAACCGTCTTTTCTTTGAAATTTTACCAAAGCTAAAAAAAGGCGTGTATATTCACCTCCATGATATATTTTACCCATTCGAATACCCTAAAGCTTGGATATACCAAGGCATTTCATGGAATGAAAATTATTTACTAAGGGCTTTTCTTCAATATAACAAGGAATTTAAAATAACATTCTTTAATCATTATTTGGACATTTTTCATAAAGAAAAAATAGAAAAAGCTCTTCCTTTGTGTGCTAAAAGTGCTTGCGGTAGTATCTGGCTTCAAAAGGTTTAATAATGAAATTTGTAATTGACACAGACAAACAAAAAATAGTTAAGATGAAAGGTTTAAAAAAAGAAAAATTTGATCTTTATTCTAAGGAAGCATTTGAACTTTTGTCTGATATATGGTTAAAAGTAGGTTGGAATGAGCAATATTACTCAACTTTTAGCTGGATGGGGTTTCCTATGTTGCAACTTCCTGAAGATGTATTAAGAGTTCAAGAAGTTATATCTTCAATAAAGCCTGATATAATTATTGAATGTGGGGTTTGTAATGGTGGTTCTATTGCTCTTTATGCCTCTCTTTTGAGGATTTTTAATAAACGTAAAGTAATAGGCATCGATATTAAAATAAAACCAGAAGTAAGAAAAAAGCTCGAAGACACTCCATTTTTAGAACTTATCTCTTTAATTGAAGGCGATTCAAACTCAGAAAATGTAATTAATCAAGTTAAATCTATGATTAAACCGGAAGATACAGTTTTAGTAATTTTAGATTCTAACCATACAAAAGAACACGTTTTGAAAGAATTAAATAATTATTCTAAATTTGTGACAAAAGACTCCTATATAGTAGCTACTGACGGAGTTATGATAGATCTTTATGACGTTCCAGACGGATTTGAATGTTGGAAAAATAATAACCCCCAAGAAGCCATTAAGGAATTTATTAAAGGCACTAAAGATTTTGCTATAGAAACTCCTGATTGGCTATATAATAGTGGAATACTAAATAAAAATATTACTTACTGGCCTAATGCATGGCTTAAAAGAATTAGGTAATATTTTATGAATCAATATAATAATGTATACTTTGAAATTTCAGGAATCTGTAATGCAAAATGCCCTTTTTGTATAAGCAATAAATCAAAAAGGGATTCAAGCATTTTTATTGATCCTGAATTATTTTATGCAGCTTTAAAAAAATTAATTAACTATAAAATAATCTCACAAGATTCAGAAATAAATGTTTATAACTGGGGAGAGCCTTTGCTGCATCCTAAATTTAA
Organism: Candidatus Gastranaerophilales bacterium; assembly: GCA_942491415.1. Taxonomy (GTDB): domain Bacteria; phylum Cyanobacteriota; class Vampirovibrionia; order Gastranaerophilales; family CALOAD01; genus CALOAD01. The sequence continues at coordinate 143,882 of CALOAD010000020.1, forward strand.
TAAGATAATTGATAAAATTAATTCTTTATCATTAAAATATTGCATTAGCACTAATGCTTCTATAGTCCCAGTAATAGACAGGAATTTAACCCGAAATCTTTCGAAAATTTATTTTTCAATGTCAGGGTTTTCACAAAAGTCTTATAGTAAGATTCATGGATTTAACTTTGAAAAAATCAAATCAAATATTATAAAGATTGTAAAAAAGCTTAAGTCAGAAAACTTTACAGGAGAAGCCTTTATTCTTTTTCATATTTACCAGTTTAATATTGATGAAATTTTAATCGCATATGAATTTGCAAAGAAAATCGGAGTAAAGCTTTTACCGTATTATGCATATTTATGTGATTATAACCAGCTGAAAAATTATATCGATAATAACCTTAACAGTGACCAATTAAAACTTATTTCAGAGAGCCTGTTTTGTTCAAGAATCAATGAATTGACAGTAGATATTCCAAAATATTATAAATGCCCGCAGGACAATATTTTAAGTATTGATGAAAAAGCTAACATTATCAACTGTTGCTTTTTATCAAATAAAGTACCTAAAAATATATTAGGCAATGTAATCAAAGATGATATTGATAAAATTTTTAATCATAAGCCGATTTCTCAAGAGTGCATTGAATGTTTGAAAAATGGTTTTTCTCATTATATTCATAATGTTGAGATGCCTGAATTTATTAAAAAAACAATTAACGATAGGGAGTATTTATATGAAGTATAAGAATGAAGTAGACTTACACATCCCGAATACCCCTTATTTTAAAATATTGCCTCAAATAGAAGAAAAATCAAAAGTTTTAGAAATTGGTTGTGCCTGTGGGCATGTGGGTAACTATTTAGCTGTTGAAAAACAATGTAATATTATAGGCGTTGATGCTTGTGAAAAAAGCTTATGCAGAGCAAAAAGTTTAAATACATATAGTCAGCTTTTAAATATAAATTTGAATGATATAGGACCTGATTTTGATAAATATAAAGAATCTTTTGATTATATTTTGTTTATGGATGTTTTAGAACATGTCTATAATCCTGAAATAGTTATAAATAAAATAAAAAACACTCTAAAAAATGATGGCTATATTTTCATATCATTGCCTAATCTATCCCATGGCAGCATAAAACTCAATATTTTACAAAATGATTTTATTTATACTAAAAATGGTTTACTTGATGAAAATCATATTCGTTTCTTCACTCTTAAAAGCTTGATAGAGCTTATGAATAAGGTGTCTTTAGAGATAATAAGCCTAGATAAGATTTATCACGATATTGATAAAGTTGAACAACCCATTAATTTAACAAATTATCCAAAGGAAATAATAAATTTTATAGAAAAGGACCCCGAGTCATATGTTTATCAATACATAGTAAAAGCTAGAATATGTGAAAAAATCAACCTTGAACAAAAAAATATGGATTTTTTAAAGTCTTCCAATCACGATTTTAAAGAAATAAATAAGTATACTAGAAATCACTTACAAAAACCTTTTTGGTATACAATATTTAATAAAAAGTAGTGAAGGTTGTATTATGAGAGTTTTAATAAAAGATTTTATTGAATTAGCTGCAAATACTTTAAATTTGAAAGGTCCTATATATGAATTTGGTTCTTATCAGGTGGAAGAGCAAGGGGACTTTGGGAATTTAAGACCTTACTTTCCTAAGAAGGAGTTTGTTGGGTGTGATATGCGTGAAGGTCCAGGCGTTGATAAAATACTGAATTTACATAAAATTGATTTGCCTAGTAATTCAGTAGGAACAGTTTTAATTATGGACACTCTAGAACATGTTGAATATCCTCATAAAGCTCTTGATGAAATATACAGAATTCTTAAACCTGATGGTATTGTTATTATGAGTTCTGTAATGAATTTTCCAATACATGATTATCCTTATGATTATTGGAGGTTTACGCCAGAAGCCTTTAGAAGTTTATTGAAAAAATTTCAAATCTCTTATGCCGATTATGCTGGTGATAAGGACTTCCCTCATACTGTCATAGGAATTGGGTCTAAAGGCGATATAAAGGGATACGATTCATTTATTGCTGAATATCAAGAATGGAAGCCAAAATGGATTGATCAGCTTGCTCCTGAAACTATAGATTCTAAGCTTATTAATATTAAAAATAGATTTCAGGATTTAGAAAATAGAATTAATAATATGGATACAAATCTAAATAATAATATAATGATAAAGATTGGAAAAGAGTTTCAACGATTTAAAAAAAGGTTTAGACGATGAAGAGCAGTATTATAATTCTTACATATAATCAACTAGATGTAGCGACAAAGCCTTGCATTGAAAGTCTTTATAAATATACGGATGTAAAAGATTTTGAGCTTATAGTTGTTGATAATAATTCAAATGATGGAACGCAAGAATATTTAAAAGAATTAAAAAGTAACTATGACAATGTAAAAATTATTTTAAATGAAGAAAATAAAGGTTTTCCTGCTGGTAATAATCAGGGAATAAAGGTTGCAGATGGCGAATTTATAGTTTTATTGAATAATGATACCTTATTAACACCTAATTGGCTTAATTCATTAATTAAAAAATTTGATATTGATGAAAGAGCGGGTTTAGTTGGTCCTATTTCTAACTCAGTTGGTAATGAACAATGTGTATATTTAGAGAATCTTGCAGAATATAATTATTTAAATATAACTGAAGAGTATGTAAAAAAGCATAAGAATACTTACTTTGAAACAAAACTTTTGGGCTTTTTCTGTGTAGCAATAAAAAAAGAAGTTATTGAAAAAATAGGATATCTTGAAGAAGCTTTTACAACAGGAACTTACGAGGATAATGATTTTTGTCTGAGGGCTCAAAAAAATGGATATAAACTTTTAATCGCCGAAGATAGTTTTGTATACCATAAAGGAAGTATTTCTTTTAAAACTTTACCCAGCTCTGAATTTAATGAGCTTGTTAATAAAAATAAAGAGATTTTTTACTCTAAGCATAATATTCAGTTTTCTTATATTGATAATCTTTCTCCTATATGGAAAAGAATAAAAAAAGAGCTGATAAATTTCAATTTAAAAGAGCAAAATCCTGATATAATTACTGAACGTATACTAAATAGACTTAACAGCTTTGAAAATATATTTTTCAACTTTAAGCAGTATGAACAGGGATTAACTCATTCCATCAAGACGCTTGAATTTAAAATAGAGGAACTTGAAAAAGAAATTAAACGATTAAAAAAACCGAAGCTCCAAGATTTAATTTCTATGTTCCCTTTAATTGGTCCTGTTTATTCAATTTTTAGGAAATTTTTTAAAGACCTAAAAATTGCCAGAAAAGAGTTTTTTAAAAAGCTAGAGCAGTCTAGATATAATAAAAAACATTTATTGCAATTAAATGAAATTCTTAGTAAGAATAAATATAAAGGGATAATAATATATCCACCAACATTGGACTGGAATATTCCTCTATTTCAACGCCCGCAACATATAGCTTTACAGCTGGCAAGAAAAGGGTATTTATTTTTCTTTTGTACAAATAATGACCACTATGATAAAGTTGATGGCTTTCAAGAAGTTGAAACTAATTTATATTTAACAGATAGATTTGACTTATTGATAAAAAAATTAAATAAAGGAAACCTTTTATTTCACGCTGCTAATCCTTTTTATAGTCTTGAGGATTTAAAAGACTGGAAAAAAAGAGGTTTTGATATCATTTATGATTATGTCGATGAAATTGATGAAGATATAATTGGCAAATCAAATTTAGTTATTAATAGACACCTTTCAGTTGATGAAAATATTTTAGATCTGATTTTAACAACAGCAACAAAGCTTTATAATGAGATGAATCAGAGATTTAATAATACTAAAGTTTTATTAAACCAGAATGCGGTTGAATATGAACATTTTCAGGTTACTAAAATGCCAGAAAATTGCCCGGAAGATATAGAAATTCTATTACAGGAAAATAAGCCTATAATAGGATATTATGGAGCTCTAGCTAAATGGATTGATTATGACTTGCTTGTAACTCTTGCGGATAAAAGGTCCGAGTACAATATTGTTTTAATAGGTTGGAACTACGATGGTTCCCTTGTGTACACAAAGGAAAGAGAAAACATAAAATATTTAGGAGTGAAAGAATATTCAGAGCTTCCTAAATATGGAATTTGGTTTGATATAGGCATTATTCCATTTAAAGAAGGTAACATAGCTCAAGCAACTTCTCCTTTAAAGCTTTTTGAATATATGGCTATGAAAAAACCAGTTGTAGTAACCAGGGATCTGCTTGAATGTATTAAATTTGATGGCATATTTGTAGCTCAAAATAAATACGATTTTATTGAAAAAGTGGATGAAGCCCTTAAAGTTAAAAATGACCCTAAATATATTGAAATTTTAGACAATCAAGCTCAAGAAAATACTTGGATAAAAAGAGCAGAAGATATTGATGAATATTTAAATAAAAAAGCTTTAGGTGTCAAATAATGAAAGCTTCAGGTCAGGTAAAAAGCAAAAATTGTTCTATTTTTTATTTTTCGAGTATTGATTATGATTTTTTGAACCAAAGACCTCAACAAATTTTTAATGAACTTAAAAAAATAAGCGGATCAAACTTTAATGTTTATTATGTAAACCCTCCGTCAAGAAAAACTTCTCTAATAGGATTCCAGAACAAAAATAATATAATGACTTTTAATAAAATTACTCAGATAAAATCAGATATTAATCCTTTAAATTTAGTAAAAAAAAGGATTTTAAAAAATATCTTAAGAAAGATTGATTGCAATCAATCTAAAAAAATTGCAATAATTGGTGCAAGCCATTGGGCACCTTTAATTTCAAAAACAGACTTTGATCTTATTATTTATGATTATTTTGATACAATTGAAATCTATTCTGATAATAAGAATTTTAAGTTTTTAAAAAGAAAACATGAAGAAATCATAAATAAAAGCGATATGATTGTAACAACGTCAGAACTTTTGAAAAAAGAAATCAAGTCTATAAATCCAAATAAAAAAACAATTATTATTTCAAATGGCGTTGATATTGATTATTTCAAACAAAATGAAGACTTGATTCGATTTAACAAAAATAAGAAAATCATAGGATTTCTTGGAGCCATATATGAATGGATTGATCTTGAGATGATTTTTAAGATTGCAAAAAAAATACCGGATAAAGATTTTTGGCTTATAGGTCCTATTAGTAAAGAAAATAAAATTTTATTAAATAAAAAGCCTAAAAATGTTACTTTTTACGGTAAAGTTGCTTATAAGGAAGTATCTTCTTTTATTAATGCATTTGATGTTGCTCTTATTCCTTTTAAATCTGGAATTATTGCTGATTCTACTGACCCTGTTAAATTATATGAGTATTTTGCCTTAGGTAAACCTGTTGTTTCCTCAAGATTAAAAGAAATGGAAAAATATAATGATTCTGGGTTATTAAAAATTGCTGATAATGAAGACGAATATGTAAATGCAATAGAATTTTTTATTGAGAGTAATGAAATCTTTAAGCAAAATGAAAGAATAAAAATTGCAGAAGCAAATTCATGGAAAAATAAAGTAAAAAGTTTTTTAAATGAAATTAAAACAATGTAATATTCTTTTCAACTCGTAATGTGTGATACTGTTGCTCGAACTGAAGACGTTAAAAGTTATGGACCTATTATAAATACAATATAAAATTAAAAACCCAAAAGAATCCCCAATTCTTTTAACAGCTCCCCATAGCTCTTTTCACTCCTCCATATCTTTTCAGCAATATGGTGGTAAATTTTAGCTTCATGTTTTGCTTTTAAAAACTTTCTTTTAACCTTAGAATAAAGCATCTTCATAATTCTTTCTTCTTGTTTTGAGATTAGTTTTTCTTTTGGAGCAAATAGCTTTCTATGATTTATAAAGACTTGATTGTTATAGACATAAAAGTAAACTGTTTTACCAAAAAACATCCTAAACCTAGGTGTTTGAGGATGTTCTATATAACTATTATAAAGGTTATCGCTTTGACTTTTGTAAATAAGTTCCCTAAAATGGCGGTAAAATTTTACAACACAATTTTGCGAAACATTTAAAAGATTAGCAATTTTTACCGTTTCAATTTCCAAGCAAAAAGATTTTAAAATCAGCTCAAAATCTTCGGGCGAATGATAATCTTTTTTAAATCTAAGAGATGAATTCTTGTTATTTTTTTGAGCTTGTTTCTTTTGATACAAATAAACTTCACCTGATTTTTTAACTTCTTCAAGGTTATCTAAAGTAAGTTTCAACTCTTGTTCGTCAATTTCAGCAATAGCAGTTATTTCATCTAAAGTGAACTTATTTAACCGTTTGGCTAACTTTAGTATTCGGTCTTTGACAAAGGAAGTTGGCGAACTTGTGAACCTTACTGACCTGTCCCTACTTGGCATTGACTATAAACTCCTTTAAGCTATCTTCTGTAAACTCTTGTATTTCATTAGTTTTAGCTATCTGCTCAATTTTGCTCAGAGCTTTTACAATTTGCCTAAACTGCTTGGTTTGACTAAAAAGATACTCAATAGCACATTCACTAAAACTACAATCTGATAGTGTTTCAATGATTTCTCTCACATCACTTTTATTGAATGGTTTAAACTTTAACTTCTCATAAATTCTGTCATTGAGGTGTTTGTAACGGTTCAGCTTTTTATCAGCTTTGCCCATCCCAACTAAAACAATCGGGACATTTGTTCTGTCGTGAATATCCCTTAAACTCTCTATTGCGTGTGTATTACCAACCAAGTAATCAACCTCATCAACGATAATAATCTTTGGGTCTTGCTTAAGTTTTAGCTCTATTTGTTTGAATAAATTTGCTGATGAATAATAAGGGATTTCACCCATTTCTTCTGCTATTTCAGATAAAAGCCACCGAGGTGACATCATATTGTTACAGCGAACATAAATAGCATCATTATTGGTTGCCCACCATAGTATTGTTTGAGATTTTCCCAATCCAGGCTCACCATAAACCAAAGCCATCCGAGGTACATTCTCGGGGCATTTCTTGAGGTTATTCATTAATGAAATAAACCGTTTAATATTCTGTGTCCTTATAAATATTTTCTTCACTCGTATAACTCCTTATATTCATCTGTTGTTTTATACCAATTTATCCAGGCTGATTCTTCATTAGTTAAATCAACCTTGCTTTTCAGATAATCAAATCGTTCAAAGTCATTACTAAAGAAAGAAGGAGCAGTGCTTTCAACTTGCTCCTTCTTGGTTGGTGAATTTTCTAATTTTTGAATGGCTCTAGACTAGCGTAGTTAATATGCTAGGATTGAGAAATGAATAATAACAAGCCTTTAACGGATGAGTCAATGTAACCCTATGAGCTACGCATAAAAACTCATTTTTTATTGTATAGACCTTGATTTTAGTTAAATCAAACAGGCTGTATTTTATTTTCACTTTATCTCTGTAACCGTACAAGACTTCATCAAAATAGTCTGCTTTTAAGAATCTGATTCCATTTCTGCCGACAGTTTTAATCGTTGTTGCCATCATTAAATCATCTAAAGTAGAAAGTTTGTGGGTATCCACATTGACTTTTTTAATAGTACCTAAAACCTCAGCTATGCTTTTATCAGGTTCATGAGGGCAAGATTGGGAATGTTTAAACTCTAGCCAACAATCAATCATACGCATAGCTTCTTGAATTGTAGGAACGTATTCATTGTGGATTTCTTTATGTAGCTTCTCGTTTCGTTTTAGATATGCAGGTTTAGCTTCTATCGAGGTGCCGATGTAACTTGGCAGCATCTTTTCAAAGCTTTCTTGAAATTCTAAGAAGAACCTTTCAATAACCTTTGCACGAGCATTATAAGGTTTTGCAAATATCGGCTTTATTCCTAGCCTTGAATAAAGTCCATCAAAACCTAACTCATCAAAGTTTTTATTGTCGGTAAAGTATTTTGATTTAAAGTCTTTACCGTTTAAAAACTCAAGAAATCCTTTCAAATCCTCACCTTCAAGAGTACTCGGATCAAGCACATTTGCAGCCTCTTCATATCTTCTTTGTGCTTGATCATCAAGTTGATCGCCATTAGATTTATATCGTATTTCATACCATGCTCTAGCTAATTCTTTTATATCACCTGTAGTTCTATAAGTATTCAATGCAGTTGAAAGATTTGGACCTATTAATGCATTGCCGTCGAAGCATCAGGACTTTCCCATACTTCTAAATATCCACCTGTTTGGTCATTATCAATAGTGTATTCAGGCTTTTTAGTCCAACCTGTTGGGATTTTACTCTGTTGAGTTGGACCATTAGGATCATACCCTGGAGCACCTTGAGTAAAATAAGGATTGTTAGGGTCATAAATATAATCACTAAATTTTAATGTTTCATTCCCATATTGTAATAAATCTTGTTGCTCAACTGTTACTGTTACTTGTAATTGAATTGTGGTCATACTCTTAATTCCTTATACTTATTATTAATTACTTTATTTATCTAAAACAAAAATTTCTGCCGTATTTTTATCAATATTTTTACGAAAATATCCACCAGCAAGTAAAACTTTATCCTCTGTTATTTTAGTAGCAGTTAAAAGCCCTTTTTTCTCATTCATCCTTTTTGTCGGATATGTTTTAAAATCTGTAATATCAATAATTTCTTCTGCTTTTCCGAGCCCGTCCATAACTAAGACATATCTGTTGTTTAATAAGCTTAACTTATTTCCATCAATGGCATGATTAAGCTTTCCTACAACTTTAAATTCATTTGTTTTAGGGTCAAACAATTCAATGTCTTGTATTTTATGTTGCATATCTCCATAAGGATTACGACCAGTTTTTATTCTGCTATGAATATTTTTATCGTAGATTTCTTTATCTAAAAGTCTATAACCATGTAATGACTCTCCTCCTACAATCAATACATTTCCATCAGGTAAAAGTATTGAAGAATGTTCAGCTCTTTTATAATTCATATCATTTACAAGAATAAATTCGTCTTTTTTAGGATCATAAATTTCTGCTGATTCAATAGTTCCCCCTGCTGAACATGGAATCCCATTTATTACATAAGGTTTCATTGTATGAGCTAATCTACCTCCTGTTAAAGGTGAGGCTTTACCTCCCGTTATTAAAATTCTTCCATCTTTTAATACAGTTAAAGCACAATCACGTCTAAAATAATGCATCTGCGATTTTACAACTTTGGATGATTTAGTTTTAGGGTCATATATTTCTACATGACGTCTAGGCTTTCTTCTTTCTGGATCTATTCCGCCCATTATAAATATTCTTCCATCCTGCATTAATACAGCTTTTAATTGAGTTCCTCCTAAGGTTAAACGCCCCCCGTCCTCAAACTTTCCTGTTTGAGGATCATATATCTCAACTAAATCACTATAAACAAGATCAGGGTTTTGCCTATATTTCGTTTTCTTATATTTTTTTGCTTTTAAATATTTCGAATATTCTTTACCTTGATTTATGGTCCCACCAGTAATAGCTACTCGTCCATCTGGTAAAGCTATCGAAATATGACTTCTTCGTTGTAAAAACATATCTCCCGTTTTCACAAACTTACCTTCTTTAGTTAAGTAAATTTCTGCGCTTTTAAATAATTGCCAACCATATGTTCCCCCAGTAATCAACACATTTCCATTTTTCATTAAGCTAGCCCTATGACGTACTCGTGGTTGATTTAATTCACCTGTTTTTTCAAAATGCCCTATTGTTTCTTGATTGGAACATCCCGATAATAGAACTAGAGATGTTATTACTATAGTAATAAGGTTTATTATTTTTTTCATTTTTCACTCACCTTTTACAAAAAATATCACTTTTATTTGTAATTTCATATTTTAAATTCATTCTTCACTACAACTGGAATTTTGCTTGCTATTAAGGCATTACAACCTTTTAAAAAGCTGATAATGTATAGTATACAAAATTGATTTTCTGGGTTTTCAAGTTGGCGAATTGTTAATTCTGCATCATTTTTTATAAAAAATAAAAATTAGCATAAAAAGTAAAAATACACTAATAATTAGGTTTTCTCGATTTTAAAAATATCAATGTCCTCAGACAACTTACAAATCCATTAAATTATTTTAAATATTAATATAAAAACCTATAAAATACAAGTTTAATTTATATGCAAATTAACATTTTTATGATGCAATAAACTTGAAAACAAGATGTCAACATCCAATGATATTCTTACTATATTGACCAAGTATTTTTTTCGCTAAAACTATTGAACCTATAGTTATAAACAATATAAAAATAGTATAAAGTATCACGTAAATAATATTGCCTGTTAAATAGATATGTAAGAATTTTGAAGTTAAAATTTTAAAAAATACCAAAAAATATCCATGAACAAAAAAGATTCCAAAGCTTAAAGTTGCTAGTAAACTAAAACATTTGTTGATTTTATTATCAAGTTTATAAAATAAGCCTAAAATAGCAAAACATCCAATCAATTTACTTAAGTAATTAATGCTAGATTGAATATTATAATCAAAAGCCAGAAAAGTTGTTAGTAAAATAGAGAAAAAGCAAATCTGTGGGAAAAATTTAACTGCAAATTTAATTACATTTTCATGAAATCTACTCACACACATACCTATTATATAGATGGAAAAAAAATGAACAAAGTTTTGAATTATAGGGTTACTATGGTCTCTTGGGATAAATAAAGAAATAATTAAACTAATAGGGATTATATATTTATAGAGATTTTTATTATCAATATTCAATAATATAGGTGAAATGATAAAAAATATGAATATCATTGGTATAAACCAAAGTGGACCTAATGCATCACCACTAATATATAATTGAAAAATTTGAAATAATAGAGGTTCTTCAAAGAAACTCTGTAAGTGTTTTTCATCAGAAAAAGCAAAGAAATAATATATTAATGCTGGAATATAAATAATTAAATAGGGCAAAATCACATTTTTGAACTTTTTAATTAAAAAGTTTTTATATTCATATTTTGCAGAAAGATGCTGAAATAAAAAACCACTAATAAAAACAAAAAAAACGGTCCCATTTTTAAAGAACGCCTGAAGAAAATTATAAACTATAGGGCTATTTCCCCAATTGAAAAAATCTATACTATGACCAGCTACAATTAATAAAATAGCAAAACCTCTAAAATTATTTATATGATTATAAAACAAATGTCAAATGCCTTTTAATTATTATTTATGTTTTTAAATTGTTCAATAAAATAATTTAGTAATTTTATTTCGACTGTCAATAAATCTAGGAATAGATCTATTACCAAATTAAACTGCCTGAAATATAACATAACAATAATAAACTAAACAATTGTATAATGGCAATTGTTATTAAAAGTTGTTAAATAAAGAATAAAAAATAATCTCTCAAAACTTAAAATTAGGTATCAATTTCAAAGTTGTAATTTCGATTATTTAGAAAATATACTTGTATAGGTTGAGCTATTTTAGGGTGTTTTTTGCCGCTCAAAAAAGCTTGCTTGAATTTGGGCGTTTTCAGAAGTAAAAAACTGTTTCTTGCAGTCTCGCGATAAACGGCATTACAGGCAGAGCTCACCGCTCTACGATTTGCGCAATAAAAAAGACATTCATAACGAATGTCTTTTTTATGGTGGGCGTTGAGAGACTCGAACTCCCGACATCTTCGGTGTAAACGAAGCGCTCTACCAACTGAGCTAAACGCCCTTGCTTGTTTATATAAGTAAATTATCACGCTAAAAATAGTTCGTCAAGATCAATCCACATTTTTACGTTTACGAAATTTAATTATTTGCTCTTCTGTAACAACTAAATCACAAGGAACGTCCCAGTCATTAACAGGAAGATTCTCTATTAGCAAAGTATTTGGAACTGCTACAAGTTTTTTACAACTGCTATTAAGATTATTGCAGAATCGATCATAAAAACCTGCACCGTATCCGAGTCTATAACCTTTTTTATCTACCATTAAAGCAGGTAAGATTATTAAATCAAGGCATTTAGGGTCAATTGTTTCACAAATATTTGAAGGTTCCTTGATCCCCCATTTGTTAATTATAAGATTTTCTTCACCCTTATAGCGGCATGATTGCATTTCGTTTTTATAAACTCGAGGTAAAAAACGATTTTTTGTTTCATCGTTCAAAAAACCTTTTATATCAAGTTCTGAACCAAAAGGATAGTAAATTAAAATATTATAAGAATCTTTATAAAGATCAAGTTCTTTTATTTTGTGTACTATTTTTTTGCCTAGTCTTTTTGTATCAAGGCCTGCTCTTTTAGATCTTGAAAAAGAACGCAGTTGCGCTTTTTGCTCTAATATATCAGTGTTTTTTTTCATTTGGATATTCTCATTTATTTTAATCTTTGTAAAAAAATACGAATAAAGTTTTGGATTTTCAGAAAAAATGCTTTATACTAATTTAATGCTCTCATGTTAAATATTATTTTAAAACAAATTAAAAGGGGAAGCTTAAAATGGATAGAAAAAAATTCTGTGGAAAGCTGAAAAGAGCTCGTATCGAAGCAGGGCTTAAGCAAGAAGATGTTGCAAAATTTATGGATCTTCCTATTTCAGCTATTTCGGTTATGGAGTCAGGATCAAGAAAAATAGATGTATTTGAGCTTATAAAGCTTGCAGGATTTTATAATAAACCAATAGAATGGTTTTTTCATGAGCACAATAATTTAAATAGAAGACGTTGGTATGATTTGGATCCTATTTTATCTGAATCTGTAGAGCTTTTAAGAAAAGCACCTTCTAAGCTTCAAAGAAGTGCTGCTTATGGGATAATAGGATTTTTAAAACAAGGCGGATTTGTTGACGTTATAGATTAGTTGTGGTTATGAAAGATATGTCGTTTGAAAATTTATCAAAATTTCTTTTTTTCTATGATTTATCAAAAGAAAAACTCAATGTGTTGAAAAATTTTCTTCAAGTTATAGAAAGAACCCCTTCTAGGTACGTTTTTAAAGAAGGTGATGAGCCTTCCGGCATGTACTTTATTATTGAAGGGCGAGTAAAAGTTGTAAAAAAAACTAAGTCGGGTAAAGAGGTAGTTTTAAAAGAACTTGAATCTCCTGATTTTTTTGGTGAAATGGCTTTTATAGATGGTCGTCGTAGAGCCGGTGGAGTTGTTACGTTAACTGATTTTAAAGCATATTTTTTAAGCCGTGCAAATTATGATATCTTGATTCAATATCATCCTGATATAGCTGTGAATATGATACGTAAAATAGCTCACATTACAGCTATAAAGCTGCGCAAGGCCAGTAATGATCAAGAAGGTGTTGTATAGACATGTAGAGAGCAAAATTGTGATTGCGTGATTTTTTCATGCAAAATATTATGCTGAATATAAATATTAGAAAATTAAAAAAGAGGAAATGTATGCTTGATAATGAAGACAACCATTTAGATAATGATAGACCTAAAGCACAAAATGGCAATGATCTTATAAACCCCACTTTTGCTCAAAGGGGGTATATTCAAGTTTATACAGGAGATGGAAAAGGTAAAACAACCGCTTCTTTAGGGCTTGCAATGAGAGCATTGGGAAGGGGTTGGAATGTCTTAATTGTCCTTTTCACAAAGGGAGGTAATGATTACGGAGAATTATTTTCTTTTCGAGAGTTAAGCCCAAGTCTTATGAATCATCTAGATATTTTCCAAGCAGGTCTTGATAGAATTGTTTATAAAGACAATGTCAATAATCAAGACCAAAATGAGGTTGAAAAAGGCTGGGAACTTGTAAAAGAGTCTGCTAAGTCAGGAAAATATCAATTGATTATTCTTGACGAGGCAAATATAGCAATAAATCTAGGGTTGATTGCTCTTGAAGATATGAAAAATTTTTTAAAATCAAAGCCTGAAGAACTGGAAGTAGTTCTTACAGGTAGAAATGCGCATCCTGAAATTATCGAAATAGCTCATCTTGTATCAGAAATACAACCCGTCAAACATTATTGGGATAAAGGTGTTCCGGCAAGAAAAGGTATTGAATATTAAGAGTTTGTTTTGCTAAAAAATTATTTAACAGCCACAGCTTCTAAGATTGTTTTTCTATTTCGATTTTTAATTTTTCAAGAACCAAATCAACAGCTTCTTTGGTTGATTTGCCAAATACATGACCAACGCAAGCACCAGGATGACCTCCGCCCCCAAGAGACTCGGCGAGTTTTCTTAAGTCAAGAGCGCCTGTTCTAAATACAAACGTATGCTTATCTCTTTGTTTGATAACTCTAAAGGCAGCTTTAACGGAGTCTATTTTTAAGGCTTCTTGGATAACTTCAGTTGAAAGCCCACCGCAAGTTTTAAAATCAAGCATTTGTTCTTTCATATTTTTTTCCATTTTATCACTGGGAACAAGATATGCTATTTCACCACTTTGATTAAACTTCATTGATTTTTCAGCTTCTCTTTTAAAATTATAATGATCCATATCAATTTTTTGTCTGTTTGTTGAATCAAATTCTTTTAAATCAAAACCTTTACTTACAAGTTCACCGGCATCTTTTAGTGCTAAAGAGGCATTGTTATTATTTAAATAAGAATAAAAACCGGAATCCGTCATCATGCCGGCATAAATATTTTGAGCAAGTTCTTGAGGTACATCTTCAGGATTTATCCCCAATGGCTTGGTAAATTGCATAATAAGCTCAGAAGCTGAGCAAACTTTATTATTTACCAATTCAACGTCAGCAAAGCTGTTTTTATTTTGTTTATTTTCTCTTACATGGTGATCAATTCTAATAGTTTTATCAGCAGCTTTAAAGAAATCAAAAGCATTTCCCAATAATTTGCTTTCTGCCACATCAACCGCTATAAAAAGATCAAACTTCCCATGTTCATCTACAAGTTCATTCCCCGATTTTTTAGGATGTAGACCTATTAATCTGTCCGTATTTTTAATAAATCCACCACTTTTAGGCTCCCTACCTATTATAAAGGCAGAAGATTCTTTTCCTGCAAGGTTTATAAGCTCTTGAAGTGCAAGTGTGCTGGTAATACAGTCACCGTCTGGTCGTTGATGTCCTATGATTCCTATTTTTTTGATATTTGGATCTTTTATAATATCAACTATTTCTTGAATTTTTTCAACATTTTCAGGTTCGGGATCCCAGCCTTTAAAAGATAAAGGCGAGTTTTGTTTTGTTTTAGATAACATAGATTTATGATAAAGGGCATCAGCTGAAAAATTTGATAAATCATAGTTACATTCTTGCTGAGCTGTGAAATTAACATTTTGTTTTTCTTTAGTATTAGCATTGTTTTTGGACAAAGGTGCCGACTTGACTTGAAGAGACTCTAATTTTTTTAACATTATTAATCCAGACTATTTTCAAAAAATACATTTCCTGTCGGCATAAAAACACTTAATTAATAATGTTTGATACTTTTAGCAATAAATTGAAATAAAAATTAAAGTTAATTTATGCATAAAATGCCCATGTTATAAAATAATCAAATATTAAAATAAAAATGGTTGTCCAAACAGCGGCTCTTGTGGTGGATAGCCCCACTTCTTTTGCTCCGCCTTTGGTTTTAAGTCCTTGAGTAGAGCTTATTAATGTAATCAAAAGCCCAAATATAGCTGCTTTTAAAAGGCTTACATTTAGATCGAAAATTCCCAGATAGTTCCATACTGATGTAATGTAGCGATTTATATGCAAATTCACCGTAATATCAGCAACCCACATTCCGCCTATAATACCCGTTAAAATGGCAAGGATTGTCACGAGTGGGACCATTGTGACGCCTGCTATTAATCGTGGTAACAGCAAATAAGCAATAGGGTCTACTTTTAAAGTTTTCATTGCATCTATTTGTTCTGTTACTTTCATATTAGCAATTTCGGCAGTGATTGAAGTTCCTGCTCTTGCACCTATTGCTAAACTTGCAAATATAGGGGCGATTTCTCGAACCATAGCTACTGCAACCATTCCCCCAACATAAGATTCAGCTCCTGTGAGTAAAAAATATTTTGCTAATTGTAAAGAAATGGCAGCACCACTCACAAAAGCAATAGTCAAGGCTATTGAAATAGAGTCGAAACCTATACGACTAGCTTGTATCAGGGTGCTTTTGAAATCAAAGTACCCTGATAACAAGTACTTTATAGCTTTGTATAGATTTAAAGTACATTCTCCGATAAACTTAATTATCATAAATAGGTTCGCACCAATGTTTGTATTTTTCTACTTTACCTTTTACGACGTCAAAATACATCTTCTGTATTTTAGCCGTTATTTCACCTACATTTCCACTTCCTACAGGTCGATGGTCTATGGAGGTTATAGGGCTGACTTGAGCTCCGGTTCCACAGTAAAATGCTTCATCTGCTATGTATAATTCGGTTCTGTCTATTTTTCTTTCAATAACTTCAATCCCAAATTCTTTTTCGGCGATTTCTTTTATTGTGTTTCTTGTTATTCCAACGAGAATATTGTCTGTAACTTCAGTAGTGACAAGCTTTCCATCTTCAATAAGGAAAAGGTTCATTGCACTACCTTCAGTTACGTGTCCGTCTTCTGAAAGAACAATTGCATCGTCAAATCCTGACCTTCTGGCATCTGTAATGATTAAAGCTGTGTTTGCGTAGGCTCCTGAAACTTTTGCTCGAGGTGGTATTGCATTATCTTCAAGCCTTCTCCAGTTGGATACACAAACGCTTAAACCTTTTGATGTGTCTATATAATCACCAAGAGGGAATGTAAAAATCAAGAACGAGTCTTCATTATCAATAAGTCCCGGTCCTATTTTTTCAGCACTTTTATATAACGTTGGTCTTATATAAGTGTCTGTTTTGTGTGCGTTCATTTTTAACAACTTTTTAGTAATTTCACACATTTCTTTAATAGAATATTTAGGATCCATTATCATAATTTTTGAGCTTCTATGAAGTCTTTCAAAATGCTCTTTCATCCTAAATACATAAAGTTGATTTTCTTCTTCGTTCCAATAGCCTCTAATACCTTCAAAAATAGATGTTCCATACAAAAAAGCATGGGTTCTGACAGGAAGTTTTGTCTCTTCATAAGGGTTGTAGTCGCCATTTAGGAAAACGAAATTTGTGTCACTGTTTACTTGTGTCAATTAAATCACCTTCTTACTAGATAATTAAAATAATATATAGACTTATCAGAAGTCTTTGTCATGACTAAGTATATCAAAAAATAAAGTATGAAAAAAATATGTTCTTAACAATTAGCCTTTTTAAAAAAATCGCTATAAGATATAAAAACATCTAATTTAGTAAGCAGTTAAGGAGATTGAGTTGTTTTTTACAAATTTAATTGCATCAATATTAATAATATATTTAGCATTTTATTTTGTTTATTTTTTATACATCATTTATTGCAGCTTCAAAGGCAAATTAAAAGAAATAAAGCAGCGAACAAAAAATCAAGAATACGAACAAAATTTAACCTTGGTTATATATGCTCAAAATAATGAAAATACTATCACGGGACTTGTTGAATCTCTTAAAAGACAAGAATATGAAAGAAGTAAATATTCAATACATGTAATTTTAGACAATTGCAAAGATAATTCCGCAAAAAAATTAGAAATACTAGGTGGTACCAATATCCATAGAGTAAGCCATAACGATAAACCGTTAGGTAGAAGTAAGGCTATATCATGGGCTTTGGCGAAAATCATACCTACTGAATATTCTTACGGATATGTTTTTATGGATGCAAGATGTGAAATTCAACCGGATTTTTTAAGCAACATAAATACTGAATTTTCTGATAAATCAATTATTCTGGGGAAAATATATAAACCTATCGTGAATAATCAATTTTTTGCCAGTATTCAAAAATATAGATTTAAGTTTTTAGATACGTTAGTTAAAAAAGGCAGAAATTGGGCGCAATTTAATAACATACTTAGTTTTAAGCTTTGTGCAATAAAATCTGAAGTTTTGGAAAAAATAACCTTCGATGCTGAATCAAATGAACTTGCGGAAATTAATTATACTTTAAGGCTTATCAAAAATGGTTATAGCGTAAACTTTTCTCCTAAAATGTATGCTATTTGTCAGCAACAAGAAACGATAAATTCTTATTTGAAAAATAACAATTCAAAATTTTTTAATAGAATCAATGCATTTTGGAAAAATAGGCAGTATCTTTTTTCAAAACAATCTAACTTTAAAGAAAAGGAATTTATTTTATATTTAATTCAACCTTCGGAAGCTGTTTTATTATTTTCTCTAATAACTCTTTATTATTGCGCTTCAGCCCCTTCTTTTATTTTAGAATCTCAAATAGCTTACTTTTTTATAAACTGTCATATATTTACTGCTATTATTGCTATTGCGGTTATAAAATTTTCGGTTGAAAATTGTATTTATGGAATGGTGTGGGCTTTGAGTTCGCCGTTGTTACTTGTTTTTAATTCAATGTTTAATATAAACCCTAAATTAATAGACTTAAGTAAAAGTAAATTTCATAGAAAGCCTTTATATCCTTATTATGAGGCAACATTGACCGATGGAAATAGAGAATATCCATGCAAAGTGGAAATTATAGATACTGAAGGTCTTGTAAAACTTTCACTTTGGTTTAAAAGAAAAAAACTTACAACAGGTGAACATTTGAGAAGCTCCAGTGCATTGCAAGAGCTTATAGATCGACTCAACGAAAAAGGTTTCTCACTCAAGGTTTGTCAAAATTGCGGATTTTTCGAATCCGACTCAACAGGTAGATTTGATAATAAGCAAGGTAAATGCTTGATGCAAGTTGTACAAAAAACAAATTCGTTTCCTGAAACAACTCAAGTTTGGAGTTCTTGTTCTAATTTTATTCCAATACACGCAAGACCTTTTGTGCAACAACAACTTGAAGCTTCGAAAAATTAAGATCTTCCAAAGATCACTACGGGGACAGTTTTAAGAAGAATTTTAAAATCAAGTATTAAATTCCAATTTTTGATATATTGAACGTCTAGGCTTACAACTTTATCAAAGCATTTGATTTTAGATCTTCCGCTAACTTGCCATAATCCTGTTAAACCAGGCAATGTGCCTAGTCTTAAATGATGACGTTTGTTATATTTTTCTACCTCAATTGGTAAAGGAGGTCTTGGACCGACTAAGCTCATTTCCCCTTTTATTACATTTAAAAGTTGAGGAAATTCATCAATACTATATTTCCTTAAAAAATATCCGATTTTTGTAACTCTTGGATCGTTTTTCATTTTGAACATAAAGTTATTAGTTTCATTGTTTTTGGCTAATTTAAATATCTTTTTATGTGCATTAATATGCATACTTCTAAACTTGTACATATAGAAAGGTTTTTTATATCGACCTACTCTTAATTGCTTGTAAAATATAGGACCGGGAGAATCGAGCTTTATTATTACGCTTATTATTATAAATATAGGCAGCAGCATAATAATACCGGATAGAGCCCCCAAATAGTCTATCATTCTTTTTATTAATTGTTGTATGGGTTTTTCGTCCGGTAATGCGATAATTTCTTTAATTAATATTAAGTCTTTTTTTTGCATCATTAATTTACATTTTTTTGTTAAATTCGTATTCATGATAATATAAATTTAATAATAAAGCATAATTTATTTTTTAATTTAATTAATTATTAACAGGATTTAATAATCCTATATTTAAATAAGGGTATTTTCAAAAAGTATAAATATTATTTATATATAATTATTTTGAATATTTTTTATACTAAAGCGCTCAGGGGTGTTTTATGATATCAGAAAAACTTGATGTACAAGAAGAGATTTTAAAAAGCTGGGAAGATAAATTAAATATAAAACCTCAATACGATAATGAAGGTAATCGTATATATACAGATTATGACGTACTTTTTTTTAAAAAAGTAAAGTATCTGGTATCTGAAGGAGTTAGGTTTAATATAATTAAAAAAGTTTTGAAAGAAGAAATTGAGATATACAATTGTAAGGTTTTAAAGTGCAAAAGTGTAAGTGAAAATGATAATAAACCTAATAAAGATTTAAAAAGTCTTGATGAAAATACTCTTCAATGCACTGATTTAATGAGTATAAACACTGAAATTGATGATATACCTGTGGATTCTCAGCTTATAAGGGCAGGCGAGTTTGCTGATATTTTTGGGCTATTTATTAACGAGATTAAAGAATACGCTAATAAAACAATAGAAGCTGAAAAAAAGAAAATCATATTAGAAGGTAAAGAAAAAACAATCGCAAAAGAATATAAAAAAATCGAAAATAAAGTGAATCAACTTGAAAGTGAAATTGAAGAAAAAGACTTAAAAATCAAAGAGTTGGAAAATTACAATAAAAAGATTCAAAAGCTTGATATGCATTTGAAATTATTGCAAATTGAGCAAAAAAAGAAGAAGCCTTGGGAATTTTGGAAGTGAGAAAATTAAAATCAACATCTATTATATTTTTTTTAATATTTTTTATTTTAATAACAGTTCAACAAGGATTGTGTATTCAAGATAATAATTCATTAAAAGGTTTAGTAACCAGAAAATATATCCTTGGACCAAATGATATTATAAGTATTAATGTTTATGATTCTCCGGAATTTAATCAAGAAAAAATTAAGATACAACCTGATGGTAATGTAATTATAGCTCCGTTTGGGATTCTGCCGATAGCCGGTCTTAGTATTGATGAAGTATATGAGTTGCTTAATAAAAAAATCAGTTATTATCTGCGAAACCCACAAATTACGATTAAACTGGAAAAAACAAAACCTTTTATTGTCTACGTAATGGGGGCTGTTACCAACCCCGGTAGTTATGAATTAAGTTCAGACACAGATAAAAGCAGTTCTAAATATAATAATGAAAATCCTGATACATATGTAGAAAGGAAAACCCCTCTTTTATCAAATATTTTGGTTGCTGCCGGGGGTATAAATTTTGATGCTGATTTAGAACATATACAAATAAAAAACAAATTAAATGGGGATTCAATGGAAGTAAATCTTTTAGATTTGCTTGATGGTGATACAAATCAAGATATTTATCTAATGGCATATGATACCGTTTATGTTCCGAAACTGCATACGCCTTTTGCCGTTTCGTCAGTTAAATATAAAAAATTTGCAGGTGCTACTTTTTCTCCAAGAAAAGTTTTGGTTAAAGTTCTTGGATATGTAAACAGACCCGGGCTCATTTCTTTGGATAGTTCAAAGTCTTTGAATATAAATTCTGCAATAGCTGCAGCAGGCGGGTATCTTCTTGATTCAGCTTATGCTCCTAAAAATGTTTATTTAAGTAGGGCAGATGCATCAGGAAAGCTTGTTACTACGAAGATTAACCCTTCCGGCAATGATACTGTTATTATGCCAAATGACATAATATATGTTCCTGAAAAAAAACGTCCTATGATTGGGAAAGCATTTGATTATTTAAATAGAATAATAGTGCCTATGAGCAATACTGCAAGTTCTTATAATAATTGGGCTTTGATGTTTGATCCTACAAGATGTAATGTGATTGGAAAATAATGATTAACGAAGTTTTGACTAATAGATATATAAGAGATTTGAGTAAAAATAAAGTTTTAATCATTACAATTACATTCATTATTATGTTTTGGTCGATTGTTTATCTTTTTGTATTTCATGAGTCTTTGTATGAATCTAAAGCCAAAATCTTAATTAAAGATATGGGTAATGAAAGTCTTTTAACTGATTATGCGTCTCAAAGTATGTTGAAATCACTTACTTCAGCCGGTAATCCTCTTTTAACCCAAAAAGAAATAATTCAATCCAAACAGCTTGAACATAAGATTCAAAACTATATTAAAGAGAAGTTTCCTAATTCAAGTTATAAAAATTTTGTTATAAAAAAGAATGTGAAAGTTAAGCTAAAGCCCGCAACTGACGTCATTAGCATAAGCTTGAAATGGTTAAGTCCTGAAGAATCAAAACAGTTGTTGGTTGTTGCTTTGAATGAATACAAAAATATAAATATTTCAATTAAAAACAAGTTAAAAGAACAAAGAAGAATATTTCTAGATTTGAAATTTGAGGAAGTTGATGAAAAATTAAAGAAAATTAGAAATGAAATAAAAAACTATAAATCTCAAAATCTTGTGTCTGACATAAGAATTGAAAATCAAAAGATGATAATGGAAAAAGTCAGGCTAAGTTCTGAAATAGAAAACTTAAATGCTCTTATTGATAAATCAAGTGCATTAAAAACAGAGCTAAAAAACAAGTTGAATCTGGATTATAAAGAAGCCATCAACGCAGTTGCGCTGGGTGAAGGCAACACAATTTTAACAAAACTCAGAAATGATTTAAATGAAGCAAATCAGAAATACCAATTTGATATTATTAAATATGCCGATACAAATCCTAAAATAGTTGCTTTAAAGAGTAGGATTCAAATTATTCAGGATCAAATTAAAAATCAGATAGAGATCAGTATTGGTAAATATGTTGAAACAGACAGGAAATTTAGTATTTATGATCCTGTAAGACAATCAATGATAAATAATTTAGTCAAAGCTGAAACTGATTATATATCTTATCAGGCGCAAAAAAAATCTATCTTGAAAAGTTTAAACAAAATAAATTTGTATATTTCAAAACAGCCTCAAAAACAGTTGATTTTGGCTAATTTTAAACAAGAAGAAAATAATCTGTCAAATGCATATGATGAAATTAGTCTAAAGCGAATGGAAGCAAAAATTCAAGAAGCAGAAACGGTTAGTAATATATCAATAATAGATGAGCCATCGCTACCCGACAATCCATCATTTCCGACAACCTCTCATATAATATGTCTTTCTGTCTTAACCGGATTAGGATTTGGTTTCCTTGCTTCATTTTTTAAAACACTTTTAGAAGATGTTTGTGATGAAATCGATTATATAGAGAAGGTCACTAAATCGTCCATTTTGGGGATAGTTCCTTGGCTCAATGATAAAGATTTTGATATTGATAAAGCTGAATATATGAATAAAATAGCTTACAGTAATATATTATCAAGTTTAATGTCCAGATGTTATAGAAAAAAAGTGAATATTTTAACATTTACATCTACATCTGTTAAAAGACCTCATTCTACGGCAATGAATAACCTTGCCGAAAGGCTTATAAATTTGGGTCGGTCGGTTGTAATAGTAGATACTGATTTTAGAATACCTGCTTCTCATGCCGGTAGTGACCTTGCAAAAGAGATAAAGGTCAATTTTTCTGATTTGATTTTGTATGCTGAAAATCAGGCTAAAAATAAACGGAATATGAATGAAAGAAAAGTTTTAGATGCACTTGTGAAGGATTCTAAAGGTATATATCATCTTTTAAATAGGGAATTTCGTTTTGAGCCATATGATTATTTCGGAACGGCTGGTTATAGTTTAATATTAAAAATCTTGGGAGAAAATTTTGATTGGGTATTAATTGATACTTCTGCAGCTCATATATCTCCTGAATTTTCGATGATCGCAAAAAGATCAGGGGGAGTTGTTTTATTTGTAAATAAAACTGCAACGTATTTGATTTTAAATCAAGTAACAAAAACACTGGAGTCTTCTCATATACCTATTATTGGGGCTATAGTCAGAAAAGCAAACCCTGAAATGGAAAAAGCTTACGACAGTTACGTAGAGCATCATTATAAAAGATTATTGGCAGAAGAAGGCGAGAATGATTATATTTTCGAAGAGACAGAGCCTGTTGATTTAGAGGTATAGATGGAACAAAGCAATGTTTTATATAATGATATAGATAAGATGTTAATTTCTGTGGCAATTTTTATAGGAATTATGTCTCTTTTTATTCCCATTTGGTGGCTTTTAAGTTTTATACTTGCAATTTCTATATTTATTTGGGGGCTTTTACGACCTAAAGATCTTTATTATGTTATGGTTTTCACAATTCCTTTTTCAGAAAGAATTAGAGCTTTACCTATTAGTTTTTCAATTAATGACATTATGGTTTTATGGTGTTTCGTTGGAGTGTTTTTGCAATTTTTTTTAAAAAATCAACGGATTAATTTATCAACAAAAATTGATGGGTGGATTATAGGTCTTTTATTTTTATATACAGCTGCAGGGTTCACATCAGAGGGTCCGACAGGATATTTGTCATCATTTAAATTTTTAGAAGTGGTTTTTGTTTATTATATGACCATTTATTTTATCAGAACAAATCAGGTTAAAATTTCTAAAATTATAAAATTGATAATTTATACAGCTTTATTTCAGTCATTGTTTGGTATTTTGCAATCATTAACAGGAAGTTTTGGAGCAAATTTTCAATCTGCAAGAAATATTCTGGGATATATAGGAATAGGATCTACAACAGTTTGGCACGGCATTGGTACTTTAGGTCATTTTAATATGTTGGGTAATTATTTGATTACAGTTGTTCTGTTTTATTTACCTATAAATAAATACGCTTTAAAAAATACCCAGAAATCATTTTTAGCGTTTTTAATTTTTTTGATCGGAATTTATATGACGTATTCCAGAGGTAGTTGGATGGGATTGCTTTTTGGTTTTTTCCTTTTCGTGCTTTTAACCTATAAAAATAAGTTTAAGTTAAATTTATTATTTGTTAGTTCTTTTGCTTTTATTACATACGCATATTTGTTTTTGAAGGATACATCGTATGTTCAAACATTATCACCTCGTAATGCTATTTGGGAAGGTGTTTTTGCTTCAGTTTCGAGCAGTTTAAAACATTTTTATTTTGGAGCCGGGCTAAATTCTTACGAACAAACTGTTTGGAATTATTTACCTCAAGATGATATTTTTTGGTATGCTCATAATTTTTATTTGTTGTGTTGGCAAGAAACCGGTTTGATAGGTTTTATAGTTATTTTTGGTTTCCTGATTTACATTTTATTTAACTCTATATACTCATTTAAGAAAAATCACGGATTGAGAAAAATTATGAATTTAGCTATTGTTTTGAGTGTTTTTTCTATATTTTTTGTGAGTATATTTGATCACGCTTATTCGTTAACTTTTTTCAAGATATTATTATTTCTTTTTTTAGGATTGGTATATGCAAAAAATAATCGCAAAATTAAAAATGAATATTAAGAATGTTTTTATAAAAAATCTCTCGGTGGTTTTTTCTGAAACTGTAATAGTAAAACTATTGAATTTTGCAATCATTCTAATATTAACCAGAGGCTTGGGAGTTGAAGGTTATGGTAAATATTCGTTTGTTTTTATTGTGATAATGTTTATTTTTGCGTTTTTTGATTTTGGAATGGAAAATACAGCTGTACGTTTTTCATCGAAAAAACAAGAAGAACGAGATAGCATTTTTGGGTTGTTTATTCTTTCAAAAATAGTCATTCTATTTTTATTAACATTGTTTTTAATTTTTGGAAATGAGTTTCTTTTTTCTTTTTTCAATAAACAAGAATTGTTGAAGTATACTCCTTTTATAATTGTCGGAATAATAGGAGAGTCTTTATTTTTTATTAATGATACCTATTTGCAGTCATTGCAAAAATTTAAATTAAGAGCGTTTTTAAATATAACCAATATTGTCGTTAAATTGTTGGCAATCGTTTTATTGCTATATACCAACAATTTTAAACTTGATTATATTTTATTGATTTTTGGAGTGCCTTTTGTAATTTCGTTATTTTTTATCAATCGCTATATTTATTTTATTAAAGCTTTTTTTAATAAAAAAATATCGGCGATTAAAGAAATTTTCTCTTATCAAAAATGGATGTTTAGTTTAGCAATTACGAATAACATTCTTACAAGGATTGATATCTTCTTTATTTCTTTTTATTTTAGTTTTAAAGAAATCGGTCTATATAATGCAGCTTTTCAACTATCTGCCATAGCTTCTTTCTTGCCTTTTGTTTTAGGAAAGGTTATTTTACCTAAAATAAGTACTTATAGTAAAAATAAGATTTATAAATTTATTTTTGATACAGAAAAAATTATCAGTTTATTATCATTGATTATTATCGCAATGCTACCTGTTATTAATCAGGTCATACCATTTTTATTAGGTGAGAAATATACACAATCAATAATCATATTTAATATTTTAGTAGTCGGAGCCCTTTTAACATTATTGACTGTTCCTATGGAACAAGGTTTGTATGCTTTAGGCAAGCCTAAAATAATTTCTGTAGTTAAATATTTTCAGGTTTTTATAATAATTTTATTAAATATGCTGTTTTTAAAAAGTTTTGGGATAGTTTTTGCCGCAATAAGTATTTTAGCTAGCAAAGCTATCTATTTAGCAGTTATACACATATATATTCTTTTTGTTAAAAGTAATGATTTAAAAATAGAAAGCAAACAAAATGAGCGAACAATTGGGAGTTGCTCAAGAGATATTTTGAATACTTGTTATGAAAAGGGATGTTATGAAGAATAAAATTAATGTATTACATTTAATATCCTCTCTTCAAGTGGGTGGGGCTGAAAAGCTTTTGATTAGCCAGTTGAAGGCAAATAAAGATTCTGATATTAATTTAACGGTAGTTGTTTTGAATGATTTATATGATGAAAAACTTAAGCAAGAATTACTCGACACCAGTTATGAGATTTATTTTTTGGAAAGAAAACAAAGCAGTAAAAATCCGTTATTTTTATTTAAACTTTTAGAGATTGTTATTGGGCATAAAATAAATGTAATACACTCTCACAACTACGGCAGTAAAATATGGGGGATTTTATGCAAGTTATGCTGTCCCTTTTTAAAAAATGTTCATACTGTTCACGATACTAATTTAATAAGTAGATATAATAAATTAAATCTTTTACTGCATAGGTGTTTTATTGACAAAAATATAGCTATTTCCCGCTCTGTTTATGATGAATGTATCAATTTTAATATCAAAAAGACGGTCGTTATAAATAATGGAATAGACTTAAGCCAATATAAATATAGAAATTCAAAAGAAGAAAATAGATATTTTAAAATAATAAATGTATCCAGGCTAAATTATCATAAAAAAGGTCAGGATATTTTGATAAAAGCTTTAAAAATTTGCAAAGAAAAAGGATTATGTTTTGAATGTAATTTTGTGGGTGGAGAGTCGGATTATTCAAAGAACGAATCGAAGTATTTGAAAGAGTTAGTAATTAGTTTAAATTTGGAAAAAGAAATTAATTTTTTAGGAAACAGAAATGATGTTCCTGCTTTATTATCAGAGTCTGATCTTTTTGTATTAACTTCAAGATATGAAGGTTTTGGTCTGGTTGTTATTGAGGCAATGGCATCAGGGCTTCCTGTTATAGCAAGCAATATAGATGGTCCGGCAGAACTTATAAAAAACAATGAAAACGGACTATTATTTGAAAGTGAAAATGAAACGGAATTAGTTCGGAAAATAATTAAATTGCATGAGAATAAAGAATTAAGGGCTAAAATAGTTGAAAATGCACAAAGAAAATCTAAACAATTTGATATTTTGATAATGGTAAAAAAATATAATGAATTATATAGAAATAGTTGATAATATTCCTTCAAATTCTTTTGCTGTTGGAGTACCTGCTAAAATAATCAAAAAAATGTAGATGTGGAAGAATATAAGGTATTATAAAATGATGAAAAACAAAAATATTTTGATAATTGGTCCAAAATCAAAAGGGGGCATAACTTTTGTTATAAATACTTTAAGGAATGGTGAATTGTCCAATAGGTCAGTATTTTTGTCTTCTTATATTGATGGTGGAATTTTATTAAATTTGTTTTATTACTCTATTTTTCTTATTAAGTTGTTTTTTATTTTAGTTTTTAATCAAGATATTAAAACGTTGCATATTCATTTTTCTAAAAAAGGAAGTTTTTTAAGAAAATCAATTGTTATTTTGATTTCTAAATTATTTAATAAAAAGATAATCATTCATTTGCATGCTTCTGAGTTTCATTTGTTTTATCAAAATACTTTAAAGACAGTTCAAAAATATATCTCATTTATTTTAGATATTTCTGATAAAATACTTGTTTTATCTTCTAATTGGCAAGATTATATATGTTCAATTTGTTCAAATAAAGATATTCAAGTGCTTTATAATCCACTTATAATGAATGAAAAAGCAATTAGCAATAATGAAGTGCCGAAGTTTCTTTTTATGGGGCGTTTGGGGCGTAGAAAAGGTGCTTATGACATTATAGAAGCTTGTAAGTTAATTGAAAATAAAAACTTCGAAATACATTTATATGGAGACGGTGAATTAGAAAAACTTCAACAACTTACAAAGGAGGCTGATTTAGAAGCAAACATTAAATTTAGAGGATGGATTTCATCGGAAGAAAAAGATAATGCGTTTAAAGGTGCTGATGTTCTTTTGCTCCCTTCGTATAACGAAGGTTTACCTATATCCGTTTTAGAAGGAATGAGCTACGGTTTACCCATTTTATCAACACCTGTCGGAGGTACTTCAGAAGCTGTAGAAGATGGAGTTAACGGTTTTTTGGTTAAACCCGGCGATGTAAAAGCTCTTGCTGAAAAAATGCAATTACTTGCAAATGATAAAGATTTAAGAGAAAAAATGGGAAATGAGAGCTATAAAATAGCCCAAGAAAAATTTGATGTGAATATTATCCTAAATCAATTAAATGTTATTTACGATGATCTTTTGAATAAGTAATCATAAGCTTTTATCAAATTAAGTTTCGTTTTATCCCAATTTAATTCGTTTTCAATGCGTTCTTTTCCTATTTTAGACATTTGTTCTCTTTTATCGGGATTATCTAAAAGATACAGGATTTTTTCTGCCAAATCTTTTGCATTGTTTTTTTCAGCGTATAAAGAAGCTTCTGCTGCGGAATATTTACCTTCTTTTAGGTCGAATTGAACCTGAGGCTTGCCTAACGCCATATATTCCAGCACCTTATTCATTGTAGAAAGATCGTTCATTTCATTATATTCATCAGGGTTTACGCAGATATCGGCTGTGTTTAAGTATTTCAGCAATATTTCATCGGAAACTCTTCCTGTGAATTCAATGATATCATCCAGATTTTTTTCTTTAGCTTTTAATTTTATTTCTTCAAGATAAGGTCCGCCACCAACTATTCCCCAGAATATATCATTTCTGTTTAAATCTTCCTTTATAAATCTTGCAGCTTCTATCAGATAATCAATACCTTCTTGTTGACCGATTACTCCGACATAACCGACCATAAATTTTTTATCTTTTTTTATTGTTTCATCAGGCGGTAAAATTTTTAAACGATCTAATTTAGGTCCACTTCTTACGACATAGACTTTTTCGGGGTTCATTTTTCCTCTGTTAATTGCTATTTCTTTATAAGATTCATTTGTAGCAAGTGAAATATCGGCAAACATGAATGTTAATCTTTCAAAAAACAGTAGAAGATAGTAAAAAAAGTCTTTTTTCCCAAACTTAGCGATATACAGCTCTGGATTGATATCGTGATGATCAAATATAAATTTTTTACCGAATAGTTTATAAAAAGCCCCAATTAAAACAATATTATCAGGAGGATTGCAGGCATGTATAACATCGAAACCTTCTTTTAATAGTATTTTAAATGATAAGTAAAATTCCCAAAATAAAGCTGCAGCATATTCAATAATGTATCCGACAGCGCCATTTCCTTCTTTGGGCATATTGTGTCTATATATAGAAATATTATTGATTATTTCATAGTCAGCCTCAAAGCCTTTGCCCTTTGGGCAAATTATGCTGACTTTGTAGCCGTTTTCAGTTAATGCATTTGCTTCTTGCCAAACTCTTGTATCGAATGGAACAGGAAGGTTTTCTACTATGATTAGGGTTTTACCAACATATTCCATTGTATTCTCCGGCAAAGCTCAATTCTTTAGAAATTCGAACCAGGTCATAAGCTATTTTTTCTCTTAAGTTGCATTCATCTATAATGCATTGAGCATTTTTAAAGTTCTCTTTTTTTGTGCATTCGAAAATGTTTTTATAGTCATTTTCTTTATTTGCAATAACTATAACTTCCGATTCTTTAAAAAGAGAGTTTATATCAGTTAATAAGCTTGATAGGTGAGGAAGTTTTTTATCGATATAAGACTTAT
This sequence comes from Candidatus Gastranaerophilales bacterium, assembly GCA_942491415.1. Taxonomy (GTDB): domain Bacteria; phylum Cyanobacteriota; class Vampirovibrionia; order Gastranaerophilales; family CALOAD01; genus CALOAD01. The sequence goes on from CALOAD010000020.1 coordinate 173,858, forward strand.
TACTCCCCATTAATCGTGATAATTGTACATTTCGGTCATAAATTTTTACTTCGTAACCTTTTCCCAAAAGTCTTTCAATCAAGTCTACGGTCGGGCTTTCTCTTAAATCATCTGTTCCGGCTTTAAAGCTTAGACCTAGAAATCCGATTCTCTTTTTGCCCAGTTTTATAATTTGCTTTAGGGCTGTATCTTTTTGAATTTCATTGCTTCTATGGATATTATTGATTATAGGCGTTTCTATATTCATAGATTTTGAGATATTTACAAGAGCCTGTAAGTCTTTAGGGAGGCAAGAACCTCCATAAGCAAAGCCCGGTTTAAAGTAGTAAGGGGAGATATTTAAATGAGTATCTCGACAGAAAATATCCATAACTTCGTGACTATCAATGCCCAGATCTTTGCAAATATTACCTATTTCATTTGCAAAGGTGATTTTGAGGGCGTGATATGTGTTATTTACATATTTAATAATCTCAGCTACTTTTATATCTGTTCTTATGACCGGTGCATTTATTTGCGAATATAATTCTTGCATAATATCAAGAGCTTTGTTTGACTTAGATCCTAAAATTGTATAAGGAGGATTATAGTAATCCTGAACAGCAGTTCCTTCTCTTAAAAACTCCGGATTTGAAACCATAGCAAAGTCTGATTCATGCGATTTACCGCTGTGTTTTTTTATAATTTCAGCGGCTTTTTCGGATGTGCCGGGAGGTACCGTGCTTCTTATAGCGACAACGTGAAAATTGTCTTTATTTTTTAATGCATCGCCTATTTGCTCGCAAACTTTAAAGATATAGGATAAATTTAAATTGCCATCTTCCCCTAAAGGAGTGCCAACGCAAATAATAGAAATATCACTTTCTGAAATGGCTTTCTTGGTGTCTGTTGTAGCTTTTAATTTTCCTGATTCGAAGCTTTTTTTTATAATTTGATCAATTTCTTTTTCTATAATTGTTGGTTTTCCTTGATTTAGCAAAGAGACTTTGTGTTCAATTACATCTACACCAATAACCCGGAAGCCATTTTGAGATAGACATCCTGCACTTACGCAGCCGACATAACCCAGTCCAAATACGCTTACTTTCATATATACCCTTATTTTTTTAATTAAATTGCTTGTATAATCGATTTAAATTTTTTTTATATTAGCATTGTTGAAATCTTTTGTAAAATAAATAATAGATTTCATGTCAAAACTAAATGTATCTTTAATGTTAATTTCAATAGTGGAAGTTGGGCTTTTTTTGTCAAATTCTTTTGACTCCCAACCCTTTAGTGGGTTTTTGTTACCGTTATGAATTTTTATAGCTAAATTTTTTTGTTCGGATAAACGCAAGTAGATGGTTTCTTTATTGTTAATAATTTTAAAAACATTATTTTCGATTTTTTCAATTTTGCAATCGGGGCTAAAGTGCCAGTTAAGAGAAAAATTATGTAATTTTTTATCTACATTTTGAGTGAAATCTTTAATTAATATATAATCTTGGGTTTTAGTGAGTTCTCGAGAATGTTTAATTCCTATACCTTGTTTAATATAACCGTTATGAGATGCTCTTATTAAATCAATGTTATTATCAAGCCTTATTTCTTCAATCTCAACATCAGCTTTTTGCATCCACATAAAGTTTCCGGTGGTTTTTGATTGGTTTTGTCCGTCCACTTCAAGTGTATTATGAGCAGATGTCCCTTTAAAATAATTACGCCATTTTTCCTTTGTATGATAGGAATATGTGCCTGAATCAATTAAAAATTCACGACCTCCGCGATTTAAAGTTAAAGAAAGGGCATCAGCATGTCCATGAGCCGCAATGGATAGAAATCCCAGATTTCCAACATCCATTAGTAAGTGGTTTTTAGTGTCTTTAAAAAGAATGTATCCGCTATTTTTAAGATATTTTGACTTTTTATCGAAATCTATCAACTTCATATTTTTAAAGAATTCATAATTATCAGCAGCAAGCAAAAGAGTTTTTTCGTCTAGCTCTTCAGTTATTTTAAGAGAATTTTCGTTGAAAAGTATGCTAGCACTATTTAAAGCAAAAATTATTTGAGATTTTCTATTTAAAGATGAGTTTTTTATTACATATCCATCATCTGAATCACCTATATTTGGTAGGTTGAGACTTTCGTCACATAGTAATTTTAAGGTTTGTGACATTTTTTTTAACGTAGTGAGAAATTTGTCGGAAGTTTTGATATTGTTTTTTTTAAGTAATAAAGCGATCGGGGCTGTGAAATCATACACAAAAAGATGATAGGCAAATGCTTGCTCTTTGTTTAATCCATCTTCAAATGTTTGTTTAATCAATTCTTTTTCTAGTTTTGGCAATGCCTTTTTGATAATTTTTTCAGAGAAATTTTCAAATTTAAATAAACAAGAAAATAATACTAATCCTGATAATTCACCTATTAAATGATTGTTGGCACTTGAATGAGACGATAAATGTCTGCAAATATATTTTGCGTGTAAAATTAAATATTTAAAAAATATTTTCTCTTCATTTTTTTTAAATTTGTATCCACATGTTTTTAATGAAAAATAAGCCCAAATCCAAGAATATAATCTTATAGATACTTCTAATGAACTTGTCCAATTAACACCTTTTAAGTATTCATTATTTGAAATCCAATCAAATATTTGGCTTTTTAATTCATTAGCATATTTTTCATCTTCAGTAACGATAAAAGCCTGAATGAGAGGGTAAAAATGCATAAATCTGTTAAGTTCCCAAATATACTTAATATCCCCATTTTTTTTATAATCTTTGAAATTGATATCCGAATAAAATTTATTTTCGCAGATTTTTTCATTTAAATAATCTTTATGCCAGTTTATTTTTTCTCCGAGATTCTTATCATTTAATGCAAAGAAGGAGAATTTATGTTGAACAAGCTTAGAGGCTTCATTTAAAAGCTTTTTCTTAAGGCTTGGATTGTTATTATAAAATTTTCTAATGATTTGTAAATCATTAGAGTCAAAATGAAAATTCCTTGTTTCTAATAATTTATAATTAACTTTTTCCTTTAAAAAGTGTTTTTCGTTGAAGCTCCGTGCCTGATTGAAAATTCTTTTCATAATTTCTTCAATAGACATTAATTTGAGTCTATTTATGTACCAGCTAAATTTCCTCATAAATTCCCTGCTTATTTTACAATATTTATGGTAAATCAAAATTGCGAAATAAACAAGAAGAGAGGGGATATTAATATGTGATTTTATTTTTTTTATATTATAATTTAGTAATAAATTTGGACTTTAAATATGGTGGTATAAAAATGAAAAGAAATAGAGTTGGATTTGGCTTATTATTATCGATGGCTGTGGTTTTATCTGCTAATGCTCAAACCTTTGTGCCTCAAAATACTGAAGCGGGTGCTGTCGGGAGTTATGATTTAAATCAAGTAGAAAATAAAAAGATAGAAAAAAAGTTAGAAAAAAAGCAGGATAAATCCGGTATAGACAATAATTTTGCAAAATCACAAGTTCAAAAAGGTGAAGTAAAAAAACTTCAATTTGTACTTAAAGGAATCGATTTTGAAGATAATACAATCTTTACGGATAGCGAATTGAATGAATTTTTTGCTAAATATATAAACAAAAAAGTTGATTATAAAGACCTTGTAAAAATCTCTGAGGAGATTACTGCAAAGTATAAAAAAGCAGGTTATATAACATCTTTGGCATATTTGCCTCCGCAAGAAGTTGTTAACGGTGTTTTAAAGGTAAAAGTTATAGAAGGCAAGGTTGGTAACATTGCCATAGAAGGCAATAAATGGACTAAAGAACGTTATCTGAAAACAATTGTACTCGATAAAAACGGCATTGAAAAAGATGATGTTTTTAACGTAAATAATCTTAAAAATTCAATGATAGAGATAAATAGCCAACCTCATTTAAAAGGTAAAATATACCTTAATAAAGGAGAGGCAGTAAAAACAACTGATTTTAGGCTTCGTATAGAAGAAAAAATGCCTTTAGGTCTAACAGCGGGCTGGGATAACCAGGGTCGTGACCTAATTGGTAAAAAACGTGCATCAATAGGGATTGTGGATTATAACTTGACAGGTTTTGGCGATCAGTTAGCGACTAATGTTTCAATGGCTAACGGAACAACAGGCGTCGGTACAAATTATTTACTTCCATTAAACGGTAAAGGTACGGTTTTAAATCTTGATTACGGTTATTCAGGAGTAGATATCGGCGGTGTTTATAAACCTTCTAAAATTGAGGGTACATCTCACTTCTATAGAATTGGGGTAACTCAACCTATTTTTAAAAATCAAAGATTTGATGTAAAAGCAGATGCGGGTTTTGATTTTAGAGATTCGGAAACAACATCTTTATTTGGTAGAGAAAATGCTTATCAAACAAGAGTCTTAAGAACAGGTATAAGTGCAACAGAAGATGACTTCAATGGTCGTTGGATAGCAAGATCTCAAGCCAGTTTTGGTCTTCCACTTATGGGAGGGCAAAGATCAGGAATGAATTCGATTGCGGATAGTCAGTTTTTTAAATTAAATGCAAATCTTGTCAGAGTCCATATTTTACCTGTTAAAGTTCTGGGTATTGCAAGATTATCAGGTCAATGGGCAAATAAAACACTTTACGGTTCAGAGCAAATGCAAATAGGTGGTGCTTATACCGTAAGAGGTTTTGAAGAAGGTAGTTTGTTAGGCGATACAGGTTATAGTTTAAGTCTTGAAGCAAGAAGAACAATCCCTTATCTAAAAGATGTGAACCTTCCTTACTGGAAAGATAGAACATTTTTAGTGCCTTTAAAAGATCGTCTTTCAGCGGCAACGTTTTATGATTTTGGTATGACTAAAGCTAACTTCAGAGGAGTTAATACAAGTTATAGAAACTTCCTTCAAAGTGTAGGTGTAGGTCTAAGATGCAATGTTACAAAGTATTTAAGTGCTAATTTTGACTTTGCTTTTCCTCTAGGTAGAGAAAGATATGCAGGTCAAAATGATCTTAAATTCCACTTTAGTCTATCATCAAGCATTCTTTAACTTATATAAGGATATTAATTAGATGAAAAATATTAATAAAAAAGCATTAATCACTGCTTGTGTTGCAGCTTCGATGACTTTAAGCTTTAATACTGCTGCAGCCCTTGATTCTGCTAATTTTCCTATCGTAGATAGTACATCAAGTAATATTACCGACATATCTGTCACCGGTGATCAAATGAACATCGTACAAAATGGTTTAGTTGGTGCTATTGATTGGAATTCATATAATATCGGAGCAGGTAAAACAGTTAACTATGACTTTGATAATGCTAATTCTCTTTCAATAAACAGAGTCACAGGTGCTAATATGTCTGTTATTAATGGAAATATCACGCAATCAGGTGCCGGTGGTGGACATGTGATTCTTGTAAATCCTAACGGTATTTACCTGGGACCAACTGCGAATATTAGCCTTGAAGCTTTTACAGCCAGTACTCATAATGCGGTAAAATTAAACGGATCTTCGGGTTTGCTGAATAATGTTGCTAATATAGATAATGCAACAGTTTTTAATAACCTCTTGTTTGAAGATCTAGACTTAAGCAATTACGGTATCTTCATTGATGGAGCCACTATTACTACAGATGCAACTGCTGATAAAGATAATTTGAATATTCTTTCAACGGCTATAAAAATGTCAGATGCCACACTAAACGGTGGAAATGTTAATATAAACAACTTTACGGACATGGAACTAAGAAATGATACAGGTTTAGGATTAGGTGCAGGTGCAAACTTCGGCGTTAATCCTGATACAGTTGAAATTCTAGATCAAAACGGAATAGGAACAGTCCAAAATCAAGCCCTTGTAACAACAGGTTCTAACTCAATTACAGGTCGTGAAGTTACTACTCTTATAAGGGCAAATAATATTTATGCTAATCATTTAATCAATTTGGCAGGTATAGTTAAAGCTACTGAAGGTGATATAAATATAACAGAATCAAATAATCAGGTTAATATAGCGGACGGAGCCATATTAACGGCTGAAAAAGGGAGTATCAATATCAAGACTATTACAATATCTGACGATCAAACAGAAGATATTGTAGTTGGGAATGATGTTACATTCTCGGCAAAAAATGATATTAATATATCAACTTACTTTGCGGATAAAAATACAGGGAATCTGATTTTCGGTGATAATGTAACTTTCAATGATGAAACAAAAGTTGCAAATCCACTGGGGAACATTAATATACAAACGGGTAATTATCTGAATGTCAATGATGATAAAACCTTCGGCAATATAACATTTGGCAGTGATGCCGACCTTAATGCAACGGGAGATATAAATATTATAGCTTCATCATTAGGAAATAATGTAAAAGGCGGTTATATTCAATTTGGTAACCATACTTTAATAAATTCGGATGCTGATTTAGTAATTAAAACCAAATCTACACGAGCAGGAGAAAAGAGCAGTATTACTTTCGGCAATTTTGACTCGACTGAGACTGATCCGCATATTTGGGCAAAAGAAATTGAAATAAGTACATCTACAAGCGGAAATTTAGCCGGAGATATTAACTTTGGCAATGATATGTTTATGAAACAAAAAGTAGGAGCTTCAAGTGCTATAGATATTGTTTCAACAGGAGGAACTATCTCCGGTGATATCAATTTTGGTAATAATAATAAAATTGAAGCCATTAAAGGTATTAGTATAAACAGTTCTACCGTAGGTGACAATGAAACCTCAGGAGATATCAATTTTAATGGTGCTATCAACTTAGCATCAACCGATGGAGCTATAATACTAAATTCTGAATCAAGCGGGGTTAATGCCCGATCAGGAAATATAGTGTTTAATGGTGATACAACTTTAACAAATGAAAATGCTGAGATAGGAATAATCAGTAAAGTTGTCGGCAATGAAGGTAGATCAGGAAATATAATATTTAATGATGATGTGACATTAACAAATGAAAATTCAAATATCTATATGCAAACATTCTCATTTAATGGTAATAATCAAGTATCAGGTAATATAACTTTCAATGGTGATGTTAATGTAACTGTGGGCAATATTTCCAAAACCGGAGGTTATTTTAAATTAGAAACAATAACTTCTAATAGTTCTGATTCTGTATCAGGTGATATAACTTTTAAAGGTACTGTTGACATTAATTCTGATAATCTCAATTATATCGATACTCAAAGCATTGACTCCAATTCAAAATCAGGTAATATAACTTTTGAAGGTGATGCTACTATTAACTCAAATAATAGTAATTATATCTATTCTTATAGTAATGGAGCCAATTCAACTTCAGGTAATATAACTTTTGAAGGTTATACTACCATTAATGCTGAAAATGGTAGTAATTTTATCGCTGTTCAAAGCCAAGGACTTAATTCAAAAGCAGGTAATATAACCTTTAAAAAAGGTGTAAATATGATAACCAAGGATAATATTATTTTTAGAACAGGGGTAACACTTGAAAATTCAAATGCAGGTAATATAATTTTTGGTGATGATTCTTCATTACTATCAAAAGAACGTAATATCTACTTCAAAACATTTGCCAGCTCTAAGAACTCAAATGCCGGAGATGTTATATTCAAAGGCGATACAGACATTACGGGTGGTTCGATTCTCTTTGAAGCAGGAGCTCACCCGGTTAATACTCCAACTGGAAGAGCCGGTAGTATTTATTGGGATAATATGACTTTTAGTAGCCCAATTAGTGGCGGTAAATATATTAAATTTGACGTTCTTAGTGTTGATTCAGGAATTATACCTTCAATACAAAGAATCTCTGATACGACATTATTCCGTGCCACTTTTAATAATATAAATACTATTGATTATTATGAGACTGACGGTCCTAATTCTGCTAAATCAGGAACTATTGGCAATCCTTATATAGAACCGACTCCAATACCGATAGTTTCAAAACCTTCCAGCATGCCGGAACCCTCCGTATTATCAAAAACAACAGACGGTGTTTTTGGAGAAACTCAAAACCAACAAAACAACGCTAATGCGAACACTGGAAACCCTGAATTGAATCTCAATATAGAATCATCGGGAAATACTGTTGGTGTTAATTCGATGCTTGGACAAGAAAATATCATAATTAATGATAATGTTCTTTCTCAAGTTCCATCGAGTAGTAATATAGCTATTGGATCTTCACCGTCTTTTTCTGAGGAAAAACCAAGGTTAGAAGGAAAAAATAAATCTTCAATATTTAAACAATTATTTGAAAAATTGAAAAAATAAATAAATCAATTAAAAAGCCCCGTTAGGGGCTTTTTTTAATATTAGTATTTTAAAGAAATTTTCCTTCTAATCTTGAAAGTTATTTTGTGATATATTTTTTACAGAAAAAAGGGAGGTTTTAATGTCACATATTCATATACCCGATGGTGTTTTGCCCCTGTGGTTATGGGTTTTAGGTTATGTAATAGTTTTTGTTTCAATGTTTTTATTGTCAAGATCGTTGAATAGCAGAACATTAAAAAAGAAAATACCTCTTGTTGCTGCTTTTTCAGCCTTGATTATTTTATCAATGTCTTTTATTGTAATACCTCCTGTATATCATCTTAAGTTAGTGGCTTTTTCAGGGATAATACTTGGTCCTTGGGCTAGTGTTGTAGCAGCTTTTGTTGTTAATTTAATGTTGGCTTTAGCAGGTCATGGAGGCATTACTATTGTAGGGTTAAATACAGTTGTTCTTGCATTAGAAGCGATAGTGGCTTTTGTTTGTTTTAGGTTTTTTAAAAAACACTTTAAAAAAGTATTTTTAAGTGCGTGTCTCGCAACAATAATAGCGTTAGTGGTTTCTGTGTTTATAAATGCTCGGATTATTTACGCAGGCACAAGTGAATTCCCTAATTTTCAATGCCATCAATGTGAACATTCTCACAATCATAATCATAAAAGTCATTCTGATGATAATAATTTTAACTTGAAGAAATTTTTAATACTCGTATTTTCTTTAGGCTCTGTGGGTATAATAACAGAAAGTCTTTTGACGGGTTTTATTGTCAGTTATATAAGTAGAATTAAGCCGGATTTAATTAATTATGAATATTAAAGATATTGATTATTTAGCAGTGTTTGGTGATAGTAAATTGCACAAAATTAAAGCTCTTTATAAGTTCATTTTTATAGCTTTAATTTTGTTTTTAGCACTGTCTTTTAAATCTGTTTATTTTGCGATAAGTCTTTACTTTATTGTTTTTTTTATAAATATAATTAATGGTTTTCAAGTAAAAAAAATATTTCTTTTATCTTTTTTCCCTATTTTGTTTTTAGTGGTTTATTTTTTGTCGATTGAGAATCTAACTGTGAATTATTTTTTGATGACTGTTTTTAGAGTATTGAGTCTTTCCACATCTTTTTCATTGTTAATTTTCACCACTGATTATTCAAAAATATTAAAAACTTTAAAAATATTCATGCCGGATTTTTTGGCAAAAACTTTATTTTTAACGTATAGATCTATTTTTATATTGCTAGACGTGGCGGAAAATATTAAAACCACGATGCATTTAAGAGGAAGACTTCAAATAAAACGACCGTTTTATTCATTATCTATAGTTGGTAATTTTTTAGGCTTATTTATTGTAAGAGTGAGTGATTTAAGTGAAAAAACAGCAGAAAGTTTATCATTGAGGGGGTTTTAATGAGTGAGTCTGAAAAAATCATTGAAATAATGTGCGCAGAGCATATTTATCCTGATAAAACAAAAATTGAGCTTTGTGGAAAAGAGTTTTCTGTAAATTATGGTGAAAATATAGCATTATTAGGTGCAAACGGCAGTGGTAAAACTACTTTAATTAAGCATGTTTTAGGTTTGTTGACTCCCAGCAAGGGAGAGGTTAAAGTCTTTGGAAAGAACCCGTCAAAAGACTTTGATGATATAAGAAGCAAAATAGGCGTTGTATTACAGAATGTAGAAGAACAACTCGTGGGTCCTACAGTGCTGGAAGACGTTATGTTTACTCCTTTAAATATAGGATTTTCACATCAAGAAGCAAAAGAAGCCGCTGAGCAAACGCTTAAGATGTTTGATATTTGGGATTTGAAGGATAAAATAATTCATTATTTATCAGGTGGTGAAAAACGAAAAGTCGCACTCGCCGGGGCTTTGGTGCATAACCCCAAACTTTTGGTTTTGGATGAACCTTTTGCGAATATTGATCTAAAAACTCAGAAAGATTACGCTACATGTTTGAAAAAAATTTGTGAAGATAAAGACATTACTCTTATATTTTCTTCTCATAATATTGAAATAGCTGCATATCTTGCTGATTATATTTATATGATTTCAAAAACAAAAATAACAAAAAAAATTACACCTCTGGAAGCTTTTTATACTAATAATCAAATAAGTGAATATAACTTGGAAGAACCGAGCATTATAAAACTGTTTAAGATACTACAAGAAAATGGTAAAAACATTGGAAACCCAACAAATATTAATGAAGCTTTTGATATGTTATTGAATTATATTGTTTAAACAATTAAGACGTTGAAATTTCCATGTTTTATCTTTTATTTGAAGTAATAAGGTTGTAAAAAACAGTTACATGCCGGAAGCTTATAAAACCTTATAATTAAAGAATTAGCGTTAAGAAAGACTGTTTTACATGCCTTGGCAAATGTAAATAAATGTTAAAAAAGGATGTGTTTTTATCGCTTTTTATTAAAGATAAAAACAGATTGTGCAGATAAATAGAATATAACAGAATACAATAAGTTATTTATTACCAATACTAAGGAGATCTTAAAGATGGACAAAATTTTACCAATTGAACAAATGCATGGGTACAACACGATTATCGGTGGAGATGGCGATGATGTAATTACCGTATCAGGTGATCATAACACTGTCGATATGGGAAAAGGTAATGATGATCTTACTTTTTTCGGCAGTCATAATGATATAGACGCCGGAGATGGAGATGATGTTATTGTTACAGATGCAAGCATTCTTCCTGAAGGAATGGCAAGAACACAAACTGCACATTCTCAAGAAACAGAAGTTTTAAATAGCTCTACATCTTCTCAATCAGGAGATTGGATGACAACAACTAATATGCAGACTACTAATGTGTATGATCATACAGTGGTAAGTGAATTGGGATCAAACAATAACAATATTAAAGCTGGAAACGGCAACGATGTAATAAAACTAGTTGGAGCTCAAAACACTGTTGACGGTGGAAAAGGAAACGATTTAATCGATATTAGAGCACCAAAAGTTCTTTCTGATACAAGAGAATTAAATTCGTCAGAATCTTCAACTCTAGTTACCGGAACTTCTCGAACTTATGTAGATCCTTTAGTTCTTGATCTTGATAAAGATGGAGAAGTCGAAGCTCAAGCAGGAATGGGTATTGATATCGATGGTGATGGTAAGGCTGATGGCGCCGCTGTCGGTGGAGATAAAATGCTTGCAATGTCAGATCTTAATGGAAATGGAATAATTGATGGTGCTGAAGTATTCGGCGATAGAACTATCAACCCATTTACAGGTCAAGCAATGAATTCGGCTAACGGTTTTGAAGCACTTAAAAACATTGCATTATCTGCTGAAAATCAAACAGGTTTAGATGTATATAATAATGGTAATGTAGATATTAACTTGCTAAGCCAAGCTATGCAAATGGCGAATGTTGGATCACTTGGATTTGTAAGTGATAATAACAATGAAGAAATTGAAGACCTAGAAGGTGTATCTTCTGTCAACGTTGATGATTATGATGAAGTACAAGACACAGGAGATGTTCAACATAATCAACAAGGTACCTACATTGATGAAAATGGAAATGTACAAAAAGCAGACGATGTATGGTTTAACATATAAAAAATAAAAGATACTTCTTTTATAAAGTATAAATAACTTGTTATTAAAAAGCTTCACATTTGTGGAGCTTTTTATTTGCCAGAACAAACTTAATTAAATAAAGTCTCGTAAAATATCTGAATTTTTTATTTAATTCAAATATTTTACATGGGATAATTAAAAATAAAAGAAAAAGTAAGATTGTATGAAAAAATCGCCGGATCAAAGTTTTATAAATATAAGAGGTGCAAGTCAGCACAATTTGAAAAATATTGACCTTTCTATCCCAAAAGGTCAAATAGTTGTGTTTACGGGTGTAAGTGGTTCAGGTAAAAGCTCTTTAGCTTTTGATACTATTTTTGCGGAAGGGCAAAGGCGTTATATTGAAAGTCTAAGCACTTATGCAAGGCAATTTTTAGGACAGCTTGACAAGCCTGATGTGGAAAGTATTGAAGGGTTAAGTCCTGCTATTTCTATAGATCAAAAATCAACAAACAATAACCCAAGATCAACAGTAGGAACCGTAACGGAGATATATGATCATTTAAGGCTTTTATTTGCCAGAACAGGAACTCCTCATTGTCCTGAGTGTGGTGATGTTATAAAACCCCAAACAATAGATGAAATTGTAGACAGTATCTTAAAACTTGAAGAAGGTGTGAGAATACAAATAATCTCACCTTTAATTAGAGGGAAAAAGGGTGAATACGCATCACTTTTTAATGAATTAAAACAGGAAGGCTTTATAAGAGTAAGAGTTGATGGTCAAATATATACCTTGGATGAAGATGAAATAAAGCTTGCGAAAACAAAAAAACATGACATAGATGTGGTGATAGATAGAATTGTAGTGAGAGAAAATTCTAAATCAAGGATTGCAGATAGTGTTCAAATAGCTTTAAAAAGATCTGAGGGGCTTGTTTACATTGATGTGGTAGGTAAAGAAGAAATTATTTTTTCTGAAAAACTTGCCTGTCATAAATGCGGATTAAGTTTCGATGAATTAGAGCCGAGAATGTTTAGTTTTAACAGCCCTTATGGAGCTTGCTCCACTTGTAGCGGGCTTGGCGCACATATGGAAATAAACCCCGCTCTTATTGTTCCGGATTCTCAAAAATCTATTAAACAAGGAGCGATTTATCCTTGGGCAAGAACAGGAAATTCTTATTATATGGATATTTTAACATCAGTAGCTAATCATTATGATATTGATAAGGATGCTCCTTTTGAAAATTTATCTGATTATCAAAAAGAAATAGTATTATACGGAAGCCAAAAAGAGCGAATTTCTATAACTCATGATGATTTTAAGAAAAAAAACAGGAAATCATATTATTCTATATTTAAAGGAGTTATCCCATATCTGCAAAATCGTTACGAAGTTTCAAATTCTGATTGTGTGAGAGGTGAAGTTGAAAAATATATGTCGCAAATTCCTTGCCCAGCGTGTAAAGGCGCTAGACTTAAGGGTTTTTCTTTAGCAGTTAAATTAGCAGGCAAGTCAATTAATGATGTTTGCACAATGTCGATTTTAGACTGCCATGAGTATATTTCGTCATTATTTTTAGAATTAAACGACCATCAAATGTCAATCGCAAATCAGTTATTGAACGAAATAAGAGATAGGCTAAGGTTTTTACTGGATGTGGGGTTAAATTATCTAACCCTTGCAAGATCAGCAGGTTCTTTATCAGGTGGTGAAGCACAAAGAATAAGACTAGCAACACAGATAGGATCAGGTTTGACAGGAGTTTTATATGTATTGGATGAACCCAGCATTGGGTTACATCAAATAAACAACGAAAAGCTTTTAAGCACTTTGACAAGATTAAGAAATCTTGGAAATACGCTTATTGTAGTGGAACACGATGAAGAGACAATAAAACAAGCCGATTGGATTGTTGATATTGGTCCTAATGCAGGCGTTCACGGAGGAAATATAATCGCAGAGGGTATGCCTGAAACAATCAAAAAAGTTGAAAATTCAATAACAGGACAATATTTGAGCGGGAAAAAAAGTATAAAAATTCCAAAAACAAGAAGAGAAGGCAAGGGCGAATTTATTGAAATAAAAGGAGCTTTAAAAAATAATCTAAAAAATCTGGATGTAAAAATTCCGCTGGGTTCTTTTGTTTCAATTACAGGGGTTAGCGGCTCAGGCAAATCTACGCTTTTATTTGACCTTTTGCATAAATATACTCTTCATAAATTAAGACGCAATACACCAAAACCTCAAGGCGTTAGAGAGATAACAGGCTTGGAGCATATTGACAAGGTTATAGATATAGATCAATCACCAATTGGTAAAACTCCTCGAAGTAACCCAGCTACCTATACAGGCACTTTTGATCATATAAGAGCATTATTTGCACTTACCAACGAGTCAAAAGCCAGGGGTTATAAACAAGGTAGGTTTAGTTTTAATGTTAAAGGTGGTAGGTGTGAAGCTTGTAAGGGTGATGGGATTATCAAAATTGAAATGAACTTCCTTTCTGATGTTTATATTCCTTGTGAAATTTGTCAGGGAGCTAGATATAACAGGGAAACCCTTGAAATTAAATATAAGGGAAAAACAATCTCAGATGTATTAAATATGACGGTTGAAGAAGCTTTGGATTTTTTCAAGAACATACCTAAAATTGCCAATAAATTGCAAACGCTTTTTGATGTCGGCTTGGATTATATCAAGCTCGGACAAAGTGCAACAACACTTTCAGGTGGTGAAGCTCAACGTGTTAAGCTTTCTGCAGAGTTGAACAAGCGAAGTACAGGCAAAACACTTTACCTTCTTGATGAACCATCTGTCGGTTTACATTGGTATGATCTTGATAAACTTATTATGATTTTAAATAAGCTCGTTGATACCGGCAATACCGTTGTTGTTATTGAGCATAATCTTGATGTAATAAAAGTTTCAGACTATGTTATTGATTTAGGACCCGAAGGTGGGAACTGTGGCGGTGAAATAATAGCAAAAGGAACGCCTGAAGAAGTCGCAGAAGTTGAAGAGTCTTATACGGGACATTATTTAGGGAAAATTTTAGAAGCAAAAAAAAAGAGGCTTTTAGCCTCAAATTAAACCTACTTTTTTAACTTACTTTAGTTAAAATTTTATAAAATCAATAAGATTTTTGTTTATTAATAAATTTGTTTATTCATCTGTTTGATTATTAATGTTTTATTATTAATATAAAAACAAGTTTTTTGAGAAAATTGCCCGACAATGTAATATAATTGTTATTTTTACAATTGTAGTAGATGTTTTACGTGTTATGTTAATTGTCTGAATTGCTTTTATATGAATAAAAAATGGTATTTTTCTTTTTGTGAGTCTTTGTAAAGTGGTGTTACAAACAATAAAGATCTCTTACATTAAAAGTTGTATAAATTGACCATTTGGACAATAAAAATAAACCATTTGATCGTTACTTAAAAAGTATAAAAAAGTCATACTAAGGTTGTAAAGGGAGGAATATGCAACCGGGAGTGAGCTAAATGCTTAACAATATAAATGGAAAAGATGGAATCCTTAATAATCCACTGATCCAACAAAATGAAGTTCAAAGTATAGGTAATCGTAAAAATGCTACGAATCCTTATGCTAAGACCGAAGAGTTATTTGATGATTCTGAAATATCAAAAGAAGCTATCGACCTTTATGAAAGAGAGCTGGATGTCGCTAAATTTAAACGAATGGTATTGAGCTCTTTAGACGAAAATGACGGTACTTCTGAAATTATAGGTCTTGTGAAAAACGGTAAATATCAAGTGTCAGATGAAGAACTTGCTGATTCGATAATGGATGATTTTGATCTGTTAAATCACTTGTTTTAATATTTAAAGCTCTAAAGAGAGGTTAAAAAATGGAAGAAGTAAAAAACAGTCCTCAGCTTCTTCAAGATAATAGTATAGATCTTTTTAATAAAGGTCTCCAAGCTTATAGGCTTGGAGATTTTGTTCAATCTATTGAAATTTTCAGTGAAATAGCCGCTAATAACCCTGATATTGTAGAGGCGCAGGTTAATTTAGGAAATTCTTTTTATCGAGTCGGTAAAACCGATGATGCTATTGAAACTTGGAAGTCAGTTTTAAAAAAAGATAAGGGAAATGTAAATTGCTATTTAAACATAGGCAATGCATTTTATGAGCAAGGAGAAACTTATAAAGCTCTTCAACACTGGCATATTGCAGCTTCAATGGCTCCTGATCATCCTTCGGTAATGATAAATCTTGCAACTACATACGAAGCTTTAGGAAATGAACAACTTGCTTATAATTATTATGAGCTTTATTTGAAAATTCAAAAAGGCAGACCAAGTCTAGAATATACAGAAATACAAAAGAGAATTTATGCTAAAAAAAGGCTTGCTTTGAAAAAACAACAATTGGGAGTTAGGTTCCAAAGAATTGAGAAAATAAGAAAAGCAACTATAGCTTATATGGAAGCGTTGACCTTGTATCCCAACTTGCCCAAGGCGTATTTAAACCTTGGCAGTATTTGTTATAAGGCAAATAAATTACAAGATGCTATTCGCTTTTGGTCAAATTCAGCGAGGCTGGATCCTGATTATCCCAATACACATTGTAATATTGCAGTTGCTTACGATAGATTACGACAATATACTTACTCTTATTGTTATTATTCAAGGTTTTTAGAGGTGCAAAAAAAAGATACGAATGATAAAAAAGGTAATTGCGAGGCAAGAAGAGATAAAAAAACAACTTAAATCCACCGAGATAGAAAAACACCTTAAAAAGGCCGATGATTATCTTAAGAAAAACTTTTTTGAAGAAGCATTAACAGAATATGAAAATTATAAGTTTCTAAAGCCTGATTCAGGTTCGACAGTCCAAGGAAAGATAGAAGAATTAGTTTATAAAATAAACCCGATAAAAAGAGCTGCTAAAATGGCGATGGACGTAGGAAATAAATGTATTCAAAAAGGCAAATATGAAGAAGCTATAACTGCTTTTAAAAGATGCATGGTTTTGGATGATAATGAAACTGTGAATAAACAAGCAAGTCAAAAAATTGCAGAATGTGCTAAACTTAAGGGTAAGACGGTTAGTGGTTTTGCAAAGAAAGATTAAATGCTCGAAAAGTCCCAAAAACTTCACAATTTAAAGCTGGAAGTTCAAAAATTTGTCGCGGAAAAATTTTTCGGTAAAAAATATATTAGAACAGGAAAATGTAAATCTTGCGGTAGATGTTGTCAGACTATCTATGTGAGACATTCATCGCATGTAATAAAAGATGTAGAAGAATTTGAAAAACTCAAAACTCTTCATTATTTTTATACATATTTAAAGGTGGTAGATAAAACCGAGTTGGGGCTTGTTTTTGAGTGTACTAAACTTGATAAAGAAAAAGGTTGTTGTACGGCGTATTCAACCAGACCTTTGCTATGCAGACAGTACCCACTAGAAGAGATATTTATGATGGGTGGGCATATTTCCGAAGATTGCGGATATAAATTCGTTCCTATCAAAAGTTTTGAAGAAGTTTTAACTAAGGTTAAAAAGAAAGTTTACAAACAAGACTAAATCTGCAAATAATAATAAAATAAATTTAAGTTTAATAAGGTCCATTAATAGTTTTAGGTGTATTAAAAATGAATGAATTAATTGTTAGGATTTCGGGAACCGCAGGTCAAGGGGTAATCAGCTCCGGAGACATTTTTTCCTTATCAGTAGCCCGAGCGGGTTATTATGTAACTACATTCAGATCCTTTCCTGCTGAGATTCGAGGAGAAGGTCAATGTGCATATCAATTTAGAATGAGCGAAGAAAAAGTTCTTACTACTTCTGATAATTGTGATGTTTTGATTGCTTTTACGGAAGATGCCGTATTAACAAACATAGAGCAATTGAAAACAGGTGGTATTTTAATTGTAGACTCTGATACGGTTACAAACGAATTTGAAGATTACAACGAAATTACAAAATATTATGTGCCGCTTTCTACTATTGCCAAAGAAAAAGCAAATAGTGAACGCTCTAAAAATATGGTTGCTTTAGGTGTATTAGCAGGATTAATTTCGCAAATAAACCTTAAAGACCAACTTTTTAAAGATATCAAAAAACGATATGAGAAAAAATCAGCAGAAATTATTGAATCAAATTTAAAAGCGCTTGAGGCCGGCATGGGCTATGTTCAAAACGATTTGAATCGTGAAGATAATCTGGACTTGATTAAAATGGAAAGTTCAGGACAAAAACTTATTATGAGTGGAAATGAAGCTATAGCGTTAGCTTCTCTTGTAGCAGGATGCAAATTTTATTCAGGATATCCGATAACTCCTGCTACCGAAATAATGGAGTGGTTGGCTAGAGAAATGCCAAAAGTAGGCGGCAAGTTAATTCAATGCGAAGATGAGATTGCTGCTGTAACAGCTGCCATAGGTGCTTCTTATGGTGGTGCTAAAGCTATGACAGCAACTAGTGGACCCGGGTTGTCCTTAATGTCAGAAGCAATAGGGCTTTCTTCAATGGCTGAAATACCATTGGTTATTGTCGATGTTCAAAGAGGCGGACCTAGCACGGGTTTACCGACCAAAACAGAACAATCTGACCTTAATATGGCAATTTATGGCACTCACGGTGATACCCCTAAAATAGTTCTTGCGCCGATAAATGTAGAAGATTGCTTCTACCAAACGATCAATGCATTTAATTTTGCTGAGAAATATCAAGTGCCGGTTATTCTTTTATCGGATGCTTCTGTAGGTCAGCGAAAAGAATGTGTTGATTTTATTGATATTGAAAAGATAAAAATAATAGATCGTGATAAATACGATAGGTCAAAAGACAAAGGATTATACGTAAGATATAAAAATACTATTACGGGTATTTCTCCAATTTCGGCTCCCGGAGATCAAGGAGGGGCTTATTGTGCTACAGGGCTTGAACATACAGAGTTTTCAACCCCAACGCCGGCTCCTGAAGTTCATAATATGATGATGAGAAAAAGGTTTAAAAAGCTTGAAACCGCAACTCATGAGTTTGTTTCAGCAAAAACTTATGGTCCCGATGATGCAAAAATAGGACTAATAAGCTGGGGAAGTACATCAGGAGCTGTAATTGAAGCTATTGAAATGGCAAAAGAAAAAGGTATAAAACTTCAGGCGTTATACCCCAGAACACTTTACCCAATGCCAAATGAGTGGCTTTTAGACTTTTTAAAGAAAAAAGAAATCCTGCTTGTAATTGAGCGTAATTATACTGCACAGCTGGCAAACACGCTTATTTACAGGTGTAATTCAATTAATAAAGACTTGCAGATATTTGAAGTTCTAAAATATAGCGGAGAACCTTTTAGCGCAAGAGAAATATTTGATAAGGTCGATAATGTTATAAAAAAACAATCTTTGAGATTTATAGCTGAAGAAGATGAACCTCAAGATATACTTGTACCGTTTAGAATTTAGCCCTGAAGCGAGGATTATCATAATGGAAAAAAGAAAACCAAGTGATTATAAAAGTAAAACAAAACCGTCCTGGTGCCCGGGTTGTGGAGACTATGCGGTTTTGGCATCATTAATGTCAACTTTTGCGGATTTGAATTTGGATCCTGACCAAACAGCTGTCGTATCGGGGATCGGTTGTTCAAGTAGATTTCCGTTTTTTACCAAAACATACGGATTCCATACAATTCACGGTCGTGCGTTGCCTATAGCAATGGGCTTGAAAACTCATAATCCAAAGCTTGATGTAGTAACTGTAGGTGGAGACGGTGATGGGTTTAGTATAGGTGGAAACCACTTTATTCACGCAGCGAGAAAAAACCCTAATATAACTTATATTGTTATGGATAATGAGATTTATGCACTCACAAAAGGACAGCATTCACCGACATCTCATAATGACTTATTAACAAAGATAACTCCGTATGAAACAGTAGAAGAGCGTATTAATCCTGTATTAATGGCATTATCTTTTGAAGCCTCATTTGTTGCCAGAGGGTTTTCAGGTGATGTAGCTCAGCTAAAACAGCTTATTAAAGCAGGTATGGAACATGAAGGATTTTCGTTTATTCACGTTATTTCTCCCTGTGTTCAGTACAATGAAAGAATTTCGTATGATTCGGTGAGGGAGCGAATAAAACAAACTCCTGAAGATCACGATGTGACTGATAAAATTTCCGGTATGAAGTTGGCGTTTACCGATAAGCATATTTATACAGGTTTGATATATAAAGTTCAAAAACCTACTTTGGAGCAAAAAATTGATAATATAATCAATATAGCTCAGGAAAGAGCAGGAGAAGAAAACTGTAATATCAAGCAAATTATGCAACAATTCGCATAAAAATTACGATTTATTATTAAATAGATTTGGCAGACGAAGCTTCGTCTGCCAAAATCATTAATAAAGTTATTTGATATAGTAATATTTTCAATAGTCAAATTTATTATTTCGAGTAATAATAAATTGTGTTGTGGTAAGTATGGAAAAATAAATGAGCGAATTAATTATTTATATAGGTCTGGTTTTTATGGGTTTCTTTGCAATAATGAACCCAATTGCTAATATTTCAATATTTTTAGCACTTACTTCTAATGAAAGCGAAGAAGAATCCAATAAAATAGCATTAAAAGCCGTATTAACAGCTTTTGTTATTGTTTTTGTTTTTGCAACAGCCGGTCATTTAATACTGCAAATATTTGGAATAAGCTTAACCGCCCTAAGATTAATCGGTGGTATTTTAGTCGGTAAAATTGGCTATGATATGTTGCAGGGACATCTTTCAAGTGTATCAAAACCTTCTAAAGAGACTATTAATAAATCAATAGAAGAAGAACCAAGCGTTGCCTACGCTCCATTGGCAACCCCTTTATTGGCAGGACCTGGAGTAATAATAACTGCAATGAACTTTGCTGTTAATGGTTGGCAGAGTCTTGTTGTTACATTGATTTCTTTTGCTGTTCTATGTTTAATAACTTACTATTCATTTATTTTTGGGAAAAGAATTCAAAAAGCTTTGGGTACAAGTACGCTTAAAGTAATTACAAGAATGATGGGTTTAATTCTTGCTGTAATAGGAATGCAAATGCTTATTCAAGGTACTTATAGTGCAATAAAAGAATTTAATTAATTATTTGTTTTAAATTTTCTGCAATATTACAAAAAAGTCAATCAAATCCTAAAATATCTGCAATTAAAGCGACTTAATTATAAGCATTTCTCCTCTTAGCTTAGATCCTGCCGAGTAGGAACATAAGTTTGTAGTACTCTGTTGTCATTCCGTGCTACCAGATGCTTGTAGGCAAAAAATTGATAATATAATCAATATAGCTCAGGAAATAGCAGGAGAAGAAAACTGTAATATCAAGCAAATCATGCAACAATTTGCATAAAAAGTTTTAGAGAAAAATTTTCTACTTGATTAAATCTAAAAAAATATAAAAAGGAAGGTTCGGAAACGTAGTTTCTGATGTTTAAGAGCCAAAGGCGAAGCGTTTTTTTTCTTTCTTTTGGTTTCGTTTTCTTTCTTTTTAATCGCAAAAAAAGAAAGAAAATGAACAAAATACAAGAATATAATACTTTCCACGGGCTTAAGGTCTTATGATCTTTCACTTTCAGTGGGAGGTACTTTTTTTAAAAAAAGTACCCCAAAAACCCGCCTCCGTAAAACTTTTCCATTTTACTAAACTTCGTTAAGTTCAAAATAAATAAATTCCGTATTATAGTAACACTACTGTCCAAAATAATTTTAAAAGCCAACTAAGGCAAAAGAGCTGATTCAAGGATTTTCAAACTGTATTTATCCGCCAACACCCAGCTGATAATTTCATTTTGAGGAACTTCAAAAGCTTCCGAGATTCGCTCTAAAACAGATTTTGATATCCCTATTTTCCCTACAATCATACGATTTAAACCGCTTTGGCTGTATTTGATTTGTTTTGACAAGTCTGTTCTCGACATATCTTTTTCATCGAGAATAGCGTCTACTTTCAAAGTAAGAATTAATTGTTTTCTTTTTACTTTGGTTTCCTGTTTTACCTTTATAGCAAGGTTAATGACTTCCTTGGTGTATTTGTCTGCGATAATCCAGCTGTCAAATTCTTCTTGGGATATTTCGAGAATTGGCAAAAGTTTTTTAATAAGTTTTTCAGGGAAAGGCTTTTTTCCTTTAAACATATTGTTTAAGTAGCTAACGTCATAATCTACCATTTTGGATAATTCGTAATAAGATAAATTTTTAGACTTTAAAATAATATCTGTTTTTGATCTTGTTATTTGCATTGAATCCCTTTGAAATAAATAAATTTTTATTTGAGCTATATTTTGCTTGACATTCTATTTTTTATCGTTTATATTAATAATGAACAGAAATGTTTTCTTAGTTTTTTTACAAAAGAAAAACACTACCCTAACGTTAATTAGGGCGATTTCTCTATACAATTTTATTTATGATACCACGAAAGGAAGATTTTAATTATGCAAAACGACATTAACATCATTCAATCTATATGCTCTGACCTGAAAGCTTCTATCGATGATTTGATTTACCACATTATAACTATGAAAAAGGAAATTGAGTCGATAAAAGAAAAAATCAAATAGAGGTGTCATCCTGAATTTATTCCAGCCGTAAACGAACATGTGAGTTTTACGGATATGTACCTACTGGGTATTTCAGGATCTAATACTCTTGAGATTATTGACTATAAGCGAACATTGGTAAGATTCCGTGTCGTAGCACGGAATGACAAATAAAGAAATTAAATAACCAAAATAGCTAACTATAGGCTATTTTTCAAGTTATCAAAATCTTTATGGATTCAAAAAGGCGAAGCCTTTTTATTATACTTTGGGTGGTTTGGGGTGGGGATTTTGATGACTTGGTTAAAAAATCAACTAACATCTTAAGTTAAATAACCCAAAACTTTTTTCTTTGCCCTGATCAAACGCTAATTTCACACCAGGGCTTTTTTTATTTAAAATACTTAGATTGGGTCAATTTTATCCAACGCAGTGTTAATGTTAATAAAAATATATAAAATCTTTTAATATAAATTTTACATGTCTATAATTAAATTTGTTGTAGTTGTAAATATTTAGGTATAATCATTGGAATCTAAAGAATACAAAGAATTTTTAAAAAAATTATATGAAAGCAATCAGTTTTTTATCGATAAAGCAGTATTTACATTTTCTTCTGCTGCTATTCCGGCTCTTATAACCTTTTCTGAAAAATTAAATTTGTTTGATAATAGAGTTTACTGGCTTTATTTTTTAAGCTTGGGGCTATTTATATTAGTAGTATGGTTGCAAATAACAGCTTGTAAAATAGCTAAAGAAGGTTGTAACCTTGGGTTAGATAGTAAAAATGAAGAAGCAAATAAACTTTTTGAAAAAGCTGATAAGATAGATAATTGGTTAAGAAGATTATTTATAATTGCAATAATCATTACTGTTGTTACAGTTGGAATTGATGTTAATTTTAAAAAGGAAAAATATATGAAAAATAACAAACCCTTTGAAGAAGTTCAAAACTCACTTACACCACCTAAAGCAATTCGTGAAAATACAACAACAAATATTAAAAAAGAAGTAAAAGCAGAGCCAAAGAAAGGTTCTAAAAATGACTAATAAAAAAAATGATCCAACTAAAAATGTTAAAGGTGCGGGCACTCCTCCTAAAACAGCAAGACCCAAACCAAATTCAAACAAAGGCAAAAAGTAAAGGAGCAAAAATGACAAACAATAGTAACGATAAATCAAATCAATCTCAAAATATATCTAGACCATTTTCTGGTGGTTATGAGAAAAGGTCTTTTACGCCACCAAAATCTGTACGTCCAAATCCTAATCAAGGAAATGGTCAACAAGGAAAGTAGATTTCTATGTTATAATCAGCACGTAGAATACTGGAATGCACTGCAATGTCTGAATTGATACCTATAGAAGTAATTGAAAATAGAATTTTAATTATAAGAGGTCAAAAAGTAATGATTGACCGTGACTTAGCTGAGCTTTATCAGGTTGAAACCAGAGTTTTAAATCAAGCAGTAAAAAGGAATTTTAAAAGGTTTCCTGCTGAATTCATGTTCAAACTCAATGATAATGAGAAAAAAGAACTGGTCACAAATTGTGATAGGTTTAAAACACTTATCCACTCTACATCTAATCCCTATACTTTTACAGAGCATGGTGTGGTTATGTTAGCTAGTGTACTAAATAGTGATATTGCTATAGCAGTTAATGTCCAAATTGTTAAAGCTTTTGTACAACTTCGAGAAATGGTCTTGGCTAATAAAGATTTAGCAAAACGTTTCGATGAAATGGAGCGTCATTTTATTCAATATGCAAACGAAAACAATGTTCAAATCGAAGAAATTTATAAGCAATTGGATTACTTAAAAGATATAACAAAACCTGGAAAAGTAGGGTTTCGTTAGGAGTAAATTTATTTGAGGAAGAAAATGAAGTATAAGTTTTATAGATTTTTAAACTTCCAGCTACAAATTCTTAAATTTTGTACGAATTTATAGTTAATAATATCATTCAAGTAGGTAATTCGATCCAACAATATTAAAACAACGCAAATAAAATACCCACGGAGGGATTCGAACCCCCGACATCGTCCTTAGGAGGGACGCGTTCTATCCTGCTGAACTACGTGGGCATAAAAAACTGTACCTAAATAATAAATAAAGATATAGCTTTTGTCAAAATAAGTTATAACGAGATAAAAAAGTGGTAATGAGTAGTGGCTGATAAAATATTTTATGTAACATCTAGAAAACTTTATTTTATCAATTTAAAATAGACCGTAATTTACTTTTCGTAAGTTTTAAAACAAAGCGTCAAAATAAAAGGACGCTTACACTGTTTGAGCGTTAGCGAGTTGTGTAAGCATTTTTAGGTGTTATTTTAAAAAATAAGCGGAGTGTATAAAACAAGAAAATAAATTCGTGTCGAAGTTTTTGTGAAGTTTTTTCTAAAAAAACTTTCCCTCGGAGAGAGTGTCACGTTTAAAACCCGTGGTTATCACTTTAAGTTTTATTCGTTTCTTTTTATTTTTGAAAATAACCCTAGACGAATTTATGAGTCGTAGGGTTATTTCCCTACTTGGTGCGATCAAAATAAAAAGAAACGAACCAAAGAAAAACAAAAAAACGCTTCGCCTTTGGCTCTTAGACATCAGAAACTGCGTTTCCGAACCTTCCTTTTTATGATACTTTTTTTAGATTTAATCGAGTAGAAAAATTTTTCTCGAATATAGTTTTTCGAGTTCTAATTCGTTCATTTAAAACAATTTTATATTTATATAAAATATTTTATCGGAATTAAATCAGCAATAAATATTTGGGTATAATAGTCTATTACTGTAATAACCTCATAGCTTCTTCAAGTAGCTGTTTGTTAGTACTTATAAGCTTATTTGCCAGCTGCATTTGCATTTTTGCTTGTTGGAAATAGGTAATATTTGTTTTGAAATCGGCATTTGACAGTTCGATTAAACCGCCTCTAATAGTTCCTCTTCCTGCAACAGGTTTGCCTGAAGCTTTTGTTGCTACATATTGTCCCTGTTTGATTTCTTTTAAACCTTGGGGATTGTTGAAGTTTTTGACGGCAACTTTGTATAAAGGTACTTTAATCTTGCCTTTTTCGGCTTTTCCATATAAAATACCGTCGCCTTTGAATTCAAAACCTTCGTACTTGCCCAAGTATTTGCCGTTGTTAGGGTCGATCCATAGTTTAATGTTGGTTGTCGCAATATCACTCGGTCCACCATTTACGGGCGTGCCTGTGTATGGGTCGATTTTTTGAGATTTTGAACCTGCAAGAACTTCACCTTTTTCGTTAAGGATATAACCTTGCACCGCTTTTCCGTCGCCTGATTTGTATACACCTTCTTTATCAAAGGTAAATTCACCTAATCTTGTATAGGCAATTTTCCCTTCTTCATCTCTAACCAAGAAATAACCTTTTCCTTCAAGGTAGATATTCTCGGGAGAAGTGCCCGGAACCGATTTACCCTGACCTGTCTTGGTTTTTAAATCATCGAGGTCTGTTCCGTCAAGAAAGGTTTTAAAGTTGCACTTTACCTCTCTATAGCCCGGAGTGTAAATGTTTGACATGTTTTTTGTGATTGCGTTAATCCAATCTACAGTCGATTGTTGAGTGTTTAATGCTGTAATAAAGCTATCTCTCATCTTTATCAGCCTCCATTATCATTTTGCTTACTTTGATTTTGTTGGTTTTGATCCTGTTTGTTTTTTTGTTCTTTATATCCTATATGTTTATAGGGGATTCCTTCTTCATCCAGCTTATTTTTCAGGCTGGAGAGGTTGTTTTTTAAAAGTTGCTCCATCGCTGCATCACTTGAGAAAAATTGAGCTGTTATTTTTCCATCGGTGCCGATTTTTAAAATTACCGAAGATTTTCCTTCAAAGTCCAATCTTACAGGTTTTTGGGTTTTGTAAGCTTGGTCAATCAGGTTGAATAATCCTTTTGAAAAATCTACGCTTTTATAGGAAAAATTTTGACCGTTTGTGTCCTGTATGATGAACTGTGAGTCGATGTTTGAGTTGCTAAAATTAGAAATATATAATTGATCTCCGTTAGAAAGCTTTTTAAACAAATCGAGGTCGCTTTTTGAAACTTTGCCAGCGTCAAATTTAAGAAAATCAAGTGAACTTAGTCTTTCGAATCCGAATAGAAGCTTGAGGTCTTGCATTTGTTTGTTGTTTAGTAGTTGTTCATCAGGCAAGATTTTATTTTGGATGTTTTGAATCAACCTGGCGTCAATTTCGTTGATAACAGTTTGTTTGAGGTTTTCTTCGATTACTTGTTCAACGATTTCGTTTTGGTTTTTAGGGCTTTTTTTTATAAACTCTTTAGGTGCTTCAAACTCAATGGATATTTTTTTAAAATCACTATATTTAGGGTTTTTCGGCTGAACCCTTTGTTCAAACATTTCGTTTGGAAGATTTGATTTTTCGTTTATTTCGTTAATATTCATCCGGGTGTATTCCTAGCTCTTCTGCTTCTTCTATACGTTTTTCGGCTGTTTTTCTGAAATGTTTTACGCTTGCTACTTCATCGAGTCTTTTCATTTCTATCTTTTTTTCTTCTTCTTTGTAGGCTTCAAGCATTTTTTCTTTGTGTTTTTCAAGCACTTTTACGTTTTTTTCGAGTTCTTCAAGTTTTTCTTTTTCTTCTTCAAGTTTTTTTATGGCTTCTTGTTTTTCTTCTTCAAGTTTTTCGATAGTTTCGTATAAATGTTTCAGGTAAGAGTCATATGATTCCATCATTGTATGATGGGCTGAGTACATATTTTGTCTTAATGTTGCTACAGTTTGTTTTACGCTATTAATTTCATTTTGGATTCTTATAACTTCTTTTTCTGCTGCTTTTACAACCTCCAGTTGTTCGTCCCTTTTCTGGATTCTGAAAATTAAAACCTTTTCCAGCCTGTATTTAAAAGCCATTTCACATTCCAAATATGTACATAGTTTTATACACTATATATTTTCGTACTATTTGGCATTTTTTAATACGTCTATAAGTATGATTTTAATTCAATATAATGATTATTTTTTTAATTTCAATTTTTTTAATTTTACAGCTCAACATCTCTCATCATATCTTTGAGAGTACTGATCGTATGATCCATATTAACGGAATCTTTTACGGATTGTTGTAAAAATTTATTTATATCGGGTATGAGTTCAATAGCTTTGTCTAGTCTAGGATTTGCTCCTGGTTGGTACATTCCAACATCGATTAAATCTTTGTTTTCACGATACATAGCAAGGATACTTCTCATTTTTCCTGCTGCTTGCATATGTTCAGTGTCGCATATTTCTGTAAATAAACGACTTATACTACCTAATACATCTATAGCCGGATAGTGATTCATTTCCGCGACTTTTCTCGAGAGAAAAACGTGACCGTCTACAATACCCCTTACGGTATCTACAACAGGATCGTTTATATCTTCACCTTCCATAAGTACCGTGTACAAGGCAGTTATAGACCCTTTAGGGCTTGTTCCTGTTCGTTCCAGTACTTTTTGGAGCCATGAGAAAATAGAAGGCGGATAACCTTTCATAGTAGGAGGTTCTCCAATTGAAAGACCCACTTCTCTTCCTGCCATTGCACATCTGGTAACGGTATCGGTCATTAGGAAAACTTTTTTGCCTTGATCCCTAAAATATTCGCAAACAGCGGTGGCGCTTTGTAATGCTTTCATACGAATCAAAGGAGGCTGATCTCCGGTGGAGCATACAATTACGGATTTTGCCATACCTTGAGGTCCCAAGCTGTTTTCGACAAATTCTAAAACTTCACGACCACGCTCACCGATCAGTGCCATTACGTTTACGTCGGCTTCACTGTTTCTTGCTATCATTCCCAGCATAGTACTTTTACCAACGCCGGAACCTGCAAAAAGCCCCATACGTTGACCGGCGCCAAATGTAAGCAATGAATCTATAGCCCTTATTCCTGTAGAAAATTTGTTTTTAATAATAGGTCTGCTAAAAGGATCAGGAGGCGGTCCTTCAATTGAAATCCAATTAGCTGTTGAAGTATCAAGAGGTTTTCCGTCAATAGCTTCACCCAAAGGATTTATTAGCCTTCCGAGCAAGAAATCTCCAACAGGAACCGTTATAGGTTTTCTTGTGGATGAAACAAGGCTACCCTGCCCAATTCCAGAGCCATCATATAACAGTAGCAATTGAGCTACATCCCCTTTAAATGCAACAACTTCAGCAGCTTTTTTTTCACCGTGATGAGTGTCTATAAAACAAAGATCGCCGATTTTCAAGCCGGGAAGTTTTACTTCAACAGTTAATCCGAGCAGTTTTGAAACAGTACCCTTGTATTCGTATAAAGGTGTCGAATTTATTATCTCGACAGCTCGTTTTTTCATATATTCAATAGATTTTTCTGTTGATTGATTAAGCATTTGTTAATTTATTACCCCACTCCTACAGAATCTTCACCGATTGTATCTACGGCTTCCACTCTAATATCGGTTATAAGTTCACTGTATGAAATAACAATGATCGTAGGTATGTGTCTTTCAAGTAGTTGGTATAAAGGAAGCCTGATTCTTGGAGAACAAAGAACTGCAGGTTGTTGACCTATCATTTGGTGAGATCTCATGAGTGTTGATGCCGTCATTTCGATTAGTTCTTGAACTTGCATTGGGTTTAACAGGAACATAGTACCAAGTTCGGTTCTTTGACAGGAGTCATCCAATATTTTTTCCCAATCTTGAGAAAGGGTTAAGGAGTATAATATTTTATCTTCTGTTGCGTGAGATAGGCAAATTTGACGACCTAATGAAGCTCTAAGTCTTTCAGATAGGATATCAGGTTCTTTTGAAAATCTTGCAAAATCGCAAAGTCTTTCAAAAATAAAGATGATATCTTTTATTGAAACTTTTTCTCTGATTAAGTTTACAAAGATTTTTCTTAAATCACTTGTGGAGATAATGGCTGGTACAAGATCATTTACAAGAGTTGGATCTTGGCTTTTTACCAATTCCATTAATTTTAAGACATCGGTTTTTGTCATGACTTCATCTACATATTTACGGGCACATTCTTGAAGATGCGTAACAATTGCATCAGTAGCATCTACAGTGGTTAAATTGTCGCTTTCATCTATAGCATTAGGATCAAGCCAATATGCCTGAGCTTGATATGTTGGGTCTACGCCTACTATTACGTCATCGGGTATTTGCTTGCCTGTTGATTCCCATTGGTCAGCTATTATCATTGCTTTACCGGGGTATACAGATCCTGATGCGACTGTATTTCCTCTTATTGCTACGATGTAATCGTTTTCACCAAGAGCTGTACTATCCATTATACGAATGTTCGGAATGATATATCCGAGTTCGTCGGTCATTCTTTGTCTTAGTGCGGCTATTTTTGCCAATAATTGACCTTCTTGTTCGGGGTCAGCAATTTGAAGTAGTGTATTTCCAACTTGCAAACTTAAAGGATCTACGCCGAGTCTTTCGTACATACGGTTTGGATTTACAAGGTCTTGCATGTTTTGTTTAACATTTTCAAGTTGTCCCAGTTGAGATTGGACATCTTCGGATACAAGCACTGAAAAACCTCCAATAGCAATTACACTAGAGAATATTACAAATGGCCACCAAGGTAACCCTGTAACACCGGATGAAGCGGCGATAAACAAAAGAAAAATAACAGAAAAGAAAAGACTTTGAGGCTTATTTAAAACTTGACTGGATAAGTCTTGTCCTAAACTTCCATTTTGAGATGTAGATCGGGTCATTACGATACCGCTGGATATCGCCATTAATAGTGAAGGTAGCTGTGCTGCAAGTCCATCACCAATAGTTAATATGGTATATTTACTAACTGCATCGTTTATTTCTAAACCTTGTTGAAGTATACCAATAGCTAAACCACCGATAATATTGATTATAACGATAATAATACCTGCAATTGTATCCCCTTTTACGAATTTCATGGCACCATCCATGGAGCCGAATAGAGCAGATTCTCTTTGTAGATCTTCTCTTTTTGATACGGCTTCTTCAGGAGAAATAAGTCCTGCGTTAAAGTCGGCGTCAATGGTCATTTGTTTACCCGGCATAGCGTCCAATGCGAACCTGGCAGATACTTCGGCAATACGTTCTGAACCTTTTGTGATAACCATAAACTGAACTATTGTAATAATAAGGAAAATTACAGCACCTACAACCATATTTCCGCCTGTGACGAAATTTCCAAACGCTTCTACGGTTGCTCCTGCAAATCCTTTTGAAAGGATTAATCTGGTGGAGGCGATGGAGAGAACAAGCCGGAACATTGTACCAATAAGGATAATAGAAGGAAATGTGGCTAATTCGAGTGGTCTTTGTACATATAGTGAAATCATTAGTAGCACAATTCCAAGGGTTATATTTAATGCGATAGATGCATCAATAACCCAGGCAGGCATTTCGACAATTAAAATAACGATTAGGATAATTAAAAATACCGCTAACGCTATTTCACTGACTTGAAATCCTTGTCCTCCTTGTCCTGCTGCCAATTATTCCTCCTATATATTTTCTTTAAAAGCTTTGTTTATTACTTCCAGTTGAGTCGTAAATCTAGCATCAATCAAACCGTTATTAGTTTCTACAATACAACTACCTTGATCGATACTATCATCCTCAACCACACGAATTTGTATATCGTCATTATTGTTTAAAAGTACGGGTAAATTGTTTTTTACAACTTCAGTGTCAAAAGAGTTTACTTTGATTGTAATGTTTTTTTCTTTTTTTCCAACTTCATTTAGAACTTCTTTTATAATATTTAAAACAATTGTATCATCGCACGCTATTTCTGTTTTGATGATTTTTTCTGCTACTTTTGTTGCTATAAAGACAATATCAGAAGAAGCTTTTTGCATTGCTTCTTCTTTTGCATTGAAAAAAGCTTCTATTGCTTCATTTAGACTTGATATTTGATCGTTTGCTTGGGTTAGACCGTGTTGAAATCCTTCTTTAGCACTGGTTTCTTTTATTGTATTTGCTTCTTCTTGGGCTCTTGAAATAAGGTTACGATCATCCACACGGCGATATCCCCGTCTTCTATCTCCTCTTCTTCTTTCTTGGCGTTCTGCAATGGACGCGAAAGCGTCAGCAACGATATTAGGATCCGGGGTAGGCGAAGTTTCTATCGGTTTTTGCTCTTCTTTTCTTTCCGATTTTTTTTTATTGTTATTGTCCTCTGGAGGATTATTTTTTTTTCTTTTAATTATCATTTTAATTGCTTAGTTTCGTTATTAAATAATTACAAATTACCTCTGAAATATAAGGTGTTATGTTCATGTTTTCGATTTTTTCGTATTTATGATCAATACAGGCTTTAATGTATTTTCTTACTTCTTCACGTTCAAATCTGACAAGGGATTCTATTTGTTGGGGAGGGAAGTTTTCTATGACATCAGCTATTTTGTTTAATGATTTTATTTTTTTAGCTTTGGCTTTTGTAGAGGGCAATAGACTATGAAGGTTATTCAGGTATTGATTTACCAATTTTTTATCGACTTTATCTTCCAAATCCGGAACATTATAATAAGATAAAACTTGTTTTGCTGTTTCTTCGTCCAGTTGTTTTAGTATATTTTCAGCTCGTTTTGGTGATATATTTTTCAATAAAATGGCTAGAGAAACCGCTTTAAAGGATTTATTATTATTGCCGGTGTCATTTTGAATATTAGTTGTTTGTTTTTCTTGTAGTTCTTGAGATACCTGATCTATATTTGATTGAGATAAAGCTTCTTTTGCTTTAGTTTCATCAAGAATTCCTGCTTGTATCATTTCGGCAATTATTTCTTTATAAGTTTTATTTACCTGGTTTTCAATCAATGTTATGGCTTGTTCTTGAGGTAAATTATTTAATTGCGCTTGTTTGCCCACTTCAAACACAGAAAATGCAATTTTTTGCAGAACATTATCCCAGTGTTCGCTTGGTACTTGAGATCTTATAAGGTCAACGCTTTTATGATAAGTCCATTCGCCTATGCATTGGACTATAAAAGAAGCTTGATTTGCGTTAAAATTAATTGTTTGATCTTCAACAATAGCGTTTCCTGCTAGAACACAAAATTTATAGATAGTATTAACGGCCAGTTTTTTTTGTTCTTCTGAAAAATCTTTAGGCAACAGTTCTATTGCTTGTTGCGCTAAAGATTGTGAAAATTGTTCTGAATTAAAGCCCTCTATCGGCATTTCCATCCCCTAGTTTTTTTAATTGGAACTTTCGATCCAACTTTTCATATGTTCTGCAATTTCTTCTTCTGAAAAATCGTTTTCAATATCATCGCTTAGGTTTGATATTGAGTCTTGTAACGTACCAATTGATGGTGCCGTTTTATTGTTTATAACAGCCTGTTGAAGTTGTTCTTGTTGCGACATTAGTGTCAAGGCTGTTTCGCTGATTTCTTTTAGTTGGCTTTCTTGTGCAACCGTTTGTTTTTTTAAAGCGTGAAGTTCTTTTTGATGTTTATTGGCAGCTGTTTTTGCTCTTCCTGCAATAAATACAAGCCCGAATATAAGTCCTATTCCTAATAAAACAGCTACGGTCCACCAGGGATTTCCGCTTTGTTCAGGTTCCGGAAGTTTTATTGGTCTTTCTGAAGCTAAGTAAGGAGTGATTGAATTTGAAAAGGCTATTTGAACATTTTCAGCTCTTGCTTTTGGGCTTGCAGATCTGGCGACAAGTTCTTTTAATTCGTCGGTTTTCATATTAGCAGGTAATGAACCTTGCTCTATTGTAAGAGCAATTGAAATTTCTTCTATCATTCCCGCTTTTCTAAATTCGGTTACTTGAGTTTTTGAAACTCCATATTGTAATTCTTCGGCTGATCTTACATAGTTTCTGTTTTGTTTTGATGTGGAAACTTGAGGCAAGCTCTTAGGCACATAAGAACTTGCGCCTGAGGTGACTTCTCCTTTGTCAGAGGAGTTATCTCCTAAGTTTTCTGAAAATTTTTGTTCACTTATTACCGATTTTTTTTCAGGATCATAATAAACACTACTTTTTTCTATAGGAATTTCTCTTAAATAGGTACTTATAGTTACTACATAGTTACCTTTTCCAATAAGCCTATCAAGTTGAGCCTGAACTTTTTGTTTCATATACTTGTCTTTTTCTTCGATCATTGAAAGCATATCGTCTTCAGGACTTAACATGCTGGAATATACATTACCGTTAGTATCTGTAATTGTTATGTGAGAAGCATCTAGCCCTTGAACACTGCCTATTAGCAAGTTGATGATAGCTTTTACTTTTTCTTTGTCAATTTTTGTTCCGCTTGGTAATGTTACTTGCACTGTTGCTGTTGTGGGCTTTTTCATTGAAGAAAAAATTGTAGGTTCAGGGATTGAGATGAAGACGGAAGCGTTTTCAATAGGAGGGATTTTCTTTATAAGTCTTGAAATTTCACCGTTTATAGCTCTTGCAAGTCTGATTCTTTTGTCATCTTTTGTAGAGGTAAAGTCACCTTTGTCGAAAATTTCAAGCCCTATATTTCTGTCCATTAATCCACTTTTTACTACTGCTAAAATAGCTCTGTCTCGTTCTGAGGGTTTGTAGTTTTTTAGTGATAGTTTGATTTTTGAACCATCTGTATTTTTGTGAATTACTATACTTTCTCTAGCTAATAGTGCTTGGATTTCTAAAGCTTTTCCCGCACTATTTGTATTTAAGAGTATAAAAGGTTCTTTTATTGTTTTTTCCTGTACAACAACAGGTCCTGTTGATTTATTTCCTGACATTGTGGAAATTGCAACAATACCAACGATTACAAGTACAACACCTGCAATGATAGATATTAATAAGGTTTTATTTTGTAGTAATTTTTGAAAATCCATAATGCTATCTCACTCCCTATAGGAAATTATACTATATTTATTCAACTAATTGCTAATTGTTAAGTAGTTTAAATTTTTTAGTTTGTTGAAAAAATAAGATAGCGCTGAAACCTTGTTATACTTGTATAGACATTACTTTGTCATAAGCTTGAATGATCTTTGTAGTGACCGTTGTTGCAATATTTACGCTCATTTCGGCTTTAGACATTGCAATCATAACATCGTGAATGTCTGCTCCGTTGCCTGTTATGGCATCTTGCATTACTTTGTCCGGAGCGCTGGCTGTTTGGTTTAATTCAGATACTAAATTTTGCATTGTGTTTTTAAAATTAACAGCAGAGTTTTCACTCATAGGTTCAAGTCTTAAAGGTGCAAGTGATGTGCTCATCTTTGGACCTTCAATGCCTTGGAATATATTTACTTGTGGGATAAATTGACCTGACATATTTTTCTCCGTAATCTTTAGCCTAAATAATTCGATAATACTTTTTTTACATAATTTTGAGTTTCTTGAAATGGTGGAATGCCATTGTATTTACTGACATTGCTTGGTCCGGCATTATATGCTGCCAATGCAAGTACTATATTTCCATTGTATTTTTCCATCAATGATTTTAAATACTTTGTTCCACCTTGAATGTTTTGTTTTGCGTTAAAAGGATTTGTTACTCCAAGACTTTTTGCGGTTTGAGGCATTAATTGCATAAGTCCTTGCGCGCCTGCTTTAGATACAGCATCGGTCTTGAAGTTTGATTCTTGCTTGATAACTGCTGTTATAAGTTTTTCATCGATATCATGGTTTCTTGCTATTTGTTTTACTAAGTCTTTAATTTCAACTTGGGTTAATTTTTTAGGTTCTGCTAATTTGAATTTTAGTTCTTTAGCGGGTTTTACGTTTAGAAATTCTGAAAACCTTTGAGAGTCAACAGTAGGGGGTTCAATGCCGTTGAGTTTTTTGGTGTAGCTGCTAACCATTGCCTCCAGTTGTTGAGCTCTTTTTGTCGCACTTGCTGCATTGCTTTGACTTATTAAATTTTGAATTGAACCGCTAAACATTTATTTTATAATCCTATTTTCCTATTTCTACAGCTCTTTGAGCCATTGCTTTTGATATACTAATGATTGATAAACTGGCTTCGTAAGCTTTAGAGGTTAAAGATGCATCAGCCATATCTACTAGAGGATTTACATTTGAAGATCTTATATAACCGTTTTCGTCTGCATCCGGATGTCCCGGCTTGTAGATCATTTCGCCTTGGCTGGGATCTTCAACAACACCTGTGAAAGATACACCACCGGCAGAAAAAGGAACTGAACCTGAAGAAAAAACACTGTCTTTCATTTGCCCTAAAAGGCTATTGAATGAAATATCTTCATTTGCTTTGAGTACAGGGATTTTTCTTACATAGTTAGGTGTATCGATGTTCGCTATGTTTTTTGCGTGGATATCGAGTCTTTTGCCATGAGCATCTAACCCTGCTGCGCCTATGTTAATTGAGTTTAATAATGACATAATTACCTACCTACTTGTATTACTGTCTTCATTTCTTGAATAACATTACTGACTCTACGTGTGGCCATAGTATAGAAAAGAGCGTTTTTTTGGAGTTCGATAAGTTCTTTTGCTGCATTTACTTCACCACCTGCTTTTGATGAGATTTTAGAAGCTCCAAGTTTTTGTGAAAGTTTTGTTTCCAGGGGACTTCCGCTTATTCCTAAAACTTGAGAAAAATCGATATCTCGTCTTTCATAACCCGGTGTGTTTATATTGGCTAAGTTGGAGCCGATAACTTGTTGTTTTTGGGTTATAGCATCTAATATTAAATTAGTTTTGTTTATGTGAGAAAAATTCATAATCTATTCCTTATTGTCTTAAGTTTATTGATTGTCTGTAGATTTCATCGACCATTTTTATTATCCTTGAGCTTGAAATCATACTGGCATTTAATTTTAATATATCGTTAATCGTTGCATACATATCTACATTTGATTTTTCAAGCCCGCCTTGTTTTATATAATTAGGATTTTCTACTATTGTTGCTTTTCCTGATTGTTCTGTCGGAGTGTACATATTTCCATCGTTTAGTTTTAATTCTTCAGGATTTGGAAAATTTACGATATTAATTTTTCCGATTTTTTCTTCTTTATCATTAATTTTTAAAGTTACAAAAACTTCGCCATCTTTTTTTACTGATAATCTGTAATAATTAGGAGGAACTTTTATTCCTTCTCCAACAATGGCTCCGTCGTTAGTTACCAACAGACCGTCTTTGTTTATGGCAAAAGAACCGTCTCTTGTATATGCTGTATTACCGTCTTTTTGAGTTACGGGAAAAAATCCTGATCCGCAAATAGCAACATCTAAAGGTCTTTTTGTAATAACAAAACCGCCTTCGGAAAAATCTGTTCTTAATTGTCCTTCTAATCTTCCGTCTTC
The DNA here is from genome assembly GCA_942491415.1 of Candidatus Gastranaerophilales bacterium. GTDB lineage: Bacteria > Cyanobacteriota > Vampirovibrionia > Gastranaerophilales > CALOAD01 > CALOAD01. The sequence continues at coordinate 210,486 of CALOAD010000020.1, forward strand.
TTTTAAATAGTTTTCAAATCGTACGTTTTTATAAGCGTTTGTATTCATATTCGCAGAATTTGTTGCAATATAACCGAGTCTTTCGAATTGCATTGTTGCGTTATTTACCGATTTTGAAATTATTCCTTGTAGATTGTGCATTCATTTATCCTCTTATTTGCTTATTTAGGCGCGTCCCAGTTCCGAAATGATTCTTGATAGTGCATCGTTTTGAATTAAATACATTTGTCTGTTTGCTTCAAAATTTCTTTTTACCGGAACAAGATTGAAAAACTCTTCGTGAAGTGCCACGTTGGAGTGTTCGACGTGTTTTTGTCTTACATCTATATCAGCAAGAACATCACCATTGCTTGATACAACAGAAAAAGCCCCTATATCTTCAACTTTAGAGTTTTTCTTGTTGCAAACTTTTATTTTTCCGTCAACGTCAACTTTTATATGTTCAAGGGATTCGGGCAATTTGTCGAATTTAATCGCCATTCCGTCATTTCCCATTACTTTAAAGTTTTCAAGGCTTAATAAATAACCTTCTTTGTTGATCTTAAAACGACCGTCTCTTGAAAGTTTTACGCCATTAGGGGTTTGAAGTTGAAAGTATCCGATTTTCCCGAGAGCAAAGTCTAGAGGGTTGCTTGTTTTTGAAATTCTTCCAACCTTTTCATCTTTTACATTGGAAAGTCCATGAACACCTACAAATTCAGCAAAAGAAGAAACAACAGGGTTTTTGCGTTGAAATCCTACTTTATTGAATCCGTTAATGTTATTATTTAACACGCCAAGAAGTTCTGTTTGTACTTGCATTCCTCTAATAGAAGAACTTAAACCTCTATCATCAAAATAAATACCACCATATATCTTCATTTTAACTTCTCCTGACTTGTTAATTAATCTATATCTTTTAGATCGACATAATTAAGAAATAAAATTGAAAAAATGTGAAAAATCATTAGTTTAAAGTAGGCTTTTTGGAGGATTTCGAAAAGCTAAATTTTGTATTCAAAAATTTGAGTTGATTTTGCCAACTCTTTAGATTTCTTTAAATTTGACTATAATGATTTTTATAAAAAAACCAATATTTCTTAATAAAAATTAAATATCTTTTAAAAAGGGTTTAAAAGTGTAACGAAATATTATATAATGTTAACATATATTAATACATATTAGTATACAAATCTATATACTAATTAATTTATTTACACTTACACTTACACTTACACTTACACTTACACACAAAGGAGAATATTGTGTCGATGGGACCATCAGGTATAGGCTGGAATCCTATTGTCAGAGGAACTTCTTTCTCCATGGACAAACATGGATCAAACGCCCAGTCTTATATGAGACAAGAAAAAGAAGATGAAAAAGAGACCGAAAAAGAAGATGAAGTGGTTTTATCATCATCTTTGTCTATTAAAGAAGATGTTTTTGGAGAATTAAAATCTAAAAGCATTAAAGCTTTGATTCTTGAATCAATGAAAAATATAGTTTTTGGTTTTTTAAGTCAATTTGGCTTTAAATTAAAAAAATCTTAAAAGTTATTGATTTTTTGAATCAAATCATTATATTGAACTTCAAAGTATTATTTGAGGTTTTTTGTAGTGTTAAATATATTGATGCGTTTTTGCAAAACAAAAAAATGCCTTCATAAAAAAATTTCACCTGCTAAAAGTGGACGATATTGCCCTGATTGCGGGGATAGGGTTTTTATAGACTGGTATATAGCAAGATGCAGTTGTTGTAACAACAAAAGAAAGACTTTTATTATTGAGGATTCTAAGATTGTTTGCGAGAATTTTTGTTCTAACTGTGGTGAAAAAAATTATTACTTAGAAAAAATAGAAAACCCTAATTTCTTTGATTTGAAATATGCAAGTGCAATAAAAAGAACAGAAAAAGATAAGCGTTTATTTTGTGAGTATTCACAAGTTTGGGTTGAAGAAAAAACTTCAAACCAAAAGCGAATGTTAACATGTCTACCTTTATTGCGTTAAAATTTAGATTTAAATGATTAAAAGCTTTATGGATTTGAAAAGGCGAATCCTTTTTATAATATTTTTGGGTGGGGATTTTGACAATTGTATTAAAAAATTAATTTGTGATTTAAATTAAATAGTGTAAGCCAACAAATACTCCAAACCAATTGCTTAAGTTTTTAAACCTAATCCGCTATCACGGATATGCTTATTTGGAGGTATTGTTGGCTTACTTTTATATAATAAACTATTTTTTTAAGAATACTATAGTACTTTAGTGCAAAATATTAAGCCTCAAAAATTGCTCTTGAGGCTTAATTCATTGACTTGTTTTGTTAAGAAATGTTTTTTAAATTATATTCGTTCAGCGATAAGATCGCCCATTTCCTTTGTTCCGACTAATTTCATTCCTTCAGACATAATATCTTCAGTTCTATAGCCGTCTTTTAACGTTTGAGATACCGCATTTTCTATAGCTTTAGATTCTGCACCAAGATTAAAGCTATATTTCAACATCATTGCTGCTGAAAGAATTGTTGCTATAGGATTTAGCCTGTTTTGTCCTTTAAAATCAGGGGCACTGCCATGACAAGGTTCGTACATGCCGGGACCATCTTGAGAAAGACTTGCACTAGGCAGCATCCCTAATGATCCTGCGATGACCGAGGCTTCATCTGATAAAATATCGCCAAATATATTTCCTGTAACGATTACATCGAATTGTTTGGGGTTGACGATAAGCTGCATAGCAGCGTTGTCTACGTACATATGGGTCAATTCTACATCTTGATAGTCTTTTGATACTTCAATGATTATTTCTCTCCAAAGTCTTGATACATCAAGAACGTTGGCTTTATCTACCGAGCAAAGTTTTTTATCTCTTTTTTGGGCTATTTCAAAGGCAATTTTTGCGATCCTTCTAATTTCGGATTCTGTATAGATCATATTATTAAAACCGCATTTTTCACCGTTTTGAATCTCTATACCTTTAGGCTCGCCAAAGTATACATCGCCTGTGAGTTCTCTCACTATCATTATATCTACACCTTGGACATTTTCTGCTTTAAGAGGTGATGCCGATACAAGTTCTTCGTAAACGGTTGCAGGACGTAGATTTGCATATAGATTCAGTTCTTTTCTGATCCCTAATAATGCACGCTCAGGGCGTAATTGAGGCTCAATATTGTCATATTTCCAATCCCCAACGGCTCCAAGGTATACAGCATCAGATTTTTTTGCAAGTTCTAAAGTTTCTTCAGGAAGGGGGGTTCCTTTTGCTTCAATGGCAACACCGCCAATTAACCCTTCCGTGAAGTTAAATTTATAATTATATTTTTTGCCAACTGCATTTAATGCTTTAATACCCTGATCAATTACTTCAGGACCGATACCATCTCCGGGTAATAGTGCTATATTATATTCTTTTGTCATTTTTAATCCTTTTTATCGATTACCAGATTTTTTATTTCGTTAGTTTTTCTTTTGTATAGTTAACAAGTCCACCTGCTTGAATCATATCTTGTATTTCCTTTGGAAAAGCAGCGGTAGAGTATTCTTTACCTTTTGTTATATTTTTGATTTTTCCTGCATTTAAATCAATTTCAATTTGATCTCCTGCATCTGTTTCATTTGGTAATTGTGAGCTCTCAAGGATAGGAAGACCAATATTTATTGCATTTCTATAGAAAATTCTTGCAAAACTTTTTGCGATAACAGCAGAAATTCCACAAGCTTTAATGGCGATAGGAGCGTGCTCTCGAGAGCTTCCGCATCCAAAGTTTTCACCTGCGACTATAATGTCGTTTTCTTGCACGTTTTTGGCAAAATCGGCGTCAATATCTTCCATACAATATTTAGCAAGTTCTTTAGGGTCTGATGTATTCAAATATCTTGCAGGAATTATTACGTCTGTATCTACGTTATCTTTATAAACCCAAGCGTTACCCTTTTTCACAGTTTCCATTTCTCACTCCTTGTTTAATATTTTTCAACAAATAATTTAAATATTTATACTTTTATTTTATAAATTTTATAATAAAATATTATTGTCGAGTAAAACTTTATCATAAATATAAGTCGTATGTCTTACATAATAGCCATAAAAAGAAAGTAAGATATAAATTTTCTTAAAAAACGGAGGAAATTTAACAATGATTAATTCAATTGGTGAAAATGCCGGTTTAGTTTGGAATTATTTATCTGAGAATCAAGAATCCACTTTAGCAAATCTTAAAAAAGTTCTTGATCTAAAAGGTGATACAGCAGCCCTGGCTGTTGGATGGCTTGCCCGAGAGGGGAAAGTTCAGATAGGGAAAAAAGGTAATTCCGTAAAGGTTGTAATTCAGTAAAGATAAAAAATAAGACCCCCCCTTTAGGAGGTCTTATTTTTTTTATCTATAATTTTAACCTTATTAAATTATAAAGATGTTATAAAGTTGACAAAATCTTTCTTACAAATAGAATTATTTAAGGATAGATAAAAGCATCTAAGTTTACTTATCGTTGAGAGTAGGGATCAAAATTGATAATTGATATCGAAGAATTAGAGAATTTGCCTGATCGGGAAATGAATCTTCAAATCGATGAGATAATTAAAGATATTGATGAAGGCACTCCGGTAAAAGGAGTTGTAAATGTCATGTCCAACGGCTCTAGCATTACAATAACAGGAAATATTGAAGCGGATATCGTTTTGGAATGTGACAGATGCTTAAAGAAATTCACTGATCATATTAAATTAAATATGGACGAAACTTTTGTTAAGGGTAAAATAATAGAGGATGATAAATCTGAAGTCGAATTAAAAAGTGAAAATTTTATCGAAGAGCTCGGAAATAGCAATGAGATAGATGTTTCTGATTTAATTTATCAGTCAATCATACTTAACATTCCTAATAAAAAGCTTTGTGATAAAAATTGCGCAGGGTCTGAGGAGTATCAACAATTGCAAAATCAAGAGCTGGTAGACCCAAGACTTCAAGTATTTAAAGATATTTCGAAAAAGATGAAAGAATAGACAAGGATAGGTGAAAAAATGGCAGTTCCAAAGAAACGAACAGGTAAATCTGCACAAGGACATAGAAGATCAAACTGGAAAGCAAGTGTTCCTGAAACAAATGTATGCAAAAACTGTAGTGCAACAAAATTAACACATACTGTATGTACAGAATGTGGTTATTATGCAGGCAAACCGGCCAGCAAAAAAGTTGAAGCATAGTTTAGACAAAGAAATAGAAAAATGACAATAAGAATAGCTGTAGATGCAATGGGCGGTGATTACGCTCCCGAACAAATTGTAAAAGGGGCTGTAGAAGCTGCAAAAACTTATAAAGTTGCAATCCAATTAGTTGGCAAAGAAGAAGAAATCAAGCAAGAGCTTGAAAAATACAATATAAAATCTCTAGATATAGCCATTACGGATGCTAGAGAAGTTATTGAGATGGGAGAATCTCCCGGTAAAGCCATTAGGTCTAAAAAAGATTCGTCAATTGTAAAAACGGTTGAATCAGTTGCAAAGGGAGAATCTCAAGGCTTAGTCGCTGCGGGTAGTACCGGAGCAGCCATGGCAGCAAGTTTGTTTGGGCTGGGAAGGCTTCCCGGTATTGATAGACCTGCTATTGCTTGTTTATTGCCAACGATAAAGCGTCATATAGTTTTATTGGATGCAGGAGCAAATAGTACTTGTGAACCTGAAATGTTACATCAATTTGCTATAATGGGTTCTATTTTCGCATCTTCAGTGCTTGGATATGAAAATCCTACAGTGGGTATTTTAAATATAGGAGGTGAAGCCGGTAAAGGTAATCCTCTTACGCAATGTGCATATAAACTTCTTGAGGAAAATGAAGAAAACTTGAACTTTTGCGGCAATGTAGAAGGTAGAGAATTATTTAAAGGTGATTGTGATGTAGTTGTTTGCGATGGTTTTGTCGGAAACGTTGCGTTAAAAGTAACCGAAGGCGTAGCTTCAATGTTAATGAGACTCATTAAAGATGAGTTGAGATCTTCATTATTTGCTAAAATGGGAGCTTTGGTTGCAAAACCTGCACTTAAAAATATAGTTAAAAAGACTAATTATGAAGAGCATGGTGGAGCTTTATTGCTGGGAGTTAAAGGTATTACGATTATAGCCCATGGTGGAAGTAACGCAAAGGCAATAAAAAATGCAATAAGGGTAGCTAAAGAATCGGTTGAAACAGGTATAAATTCCAAAATCGCCGAAATTTACGAGATGAAACGATGAATGATTTAAAATTTAATCCTGTAACAATTACAGGAGTTGGAAAAGCAACGCCTGAAACAGTTATAACTAATAATGATTTGTCCAAAATCCTTGACACTAACGATGAATGGATTAAAACTAGAACAGGGATAGAGGAAAGAAGAGTACTTAAAGGAAATGAAAAATCTTCCGATTTAGCGTATAGAGCCGCTTCAGACGCTTTAGCGTATGCGGGAGTTGATCCGCAAGATTTGGATTGTATAATCGTTGCAACTTCAACACCGGATAATCTTTTCCCTTCAATATCTTGTGAATTGCAAGCGATGTTTAAAGTTGAAAATATACCGGCTTTTGATGTGGTTGCAGCTTGTACAGGCATGATTTACGGTTTAAGTATCGCAAGAAATTTTATAGCTGCAGGTTCTTATGAAAAAGTTCTTGTAGTAGGTGTTGATGCAAATTCAAGATTTGTAAATTGGGAAGATCGTTCAACTTGCGTTTTATTTGGTGATGCAGCAGGAGCTATGGTTGTTGAAAAATCACAAGACGGTCAAAATGATATTCTTGCCGTAACAACCCATGCCAATGGTGTAAAAGGGATGGAATTGAAAATTCCTTTGAACGGTAAAAATTGTCCTTTGGTAGATCCAAAAGACGAGCAAGATCAGTTTATGTATATGAATGGTAGAGAAATTTACAAATTTGCTGTGAGTGTTGTTCCTGCTTCTATTCAAGAAACATTGAAAATAGCAGGACTTGAAGTTAAGGATCTTGATTATGTAGCAACCCATCAGGCGAATATAAGAATAATAGAAGCTATAAAAGACAGATTAAATTTAACTGATGATCAAGTGGCTTCTAATTTGCATAAATATGGGAATACTTCAGCTGCTTCTATTCCTTTGGTAATAACAGAGGCGTTTGAAGAAGGCAAAATGAAAAGCCCTTCAATAGTTGCAATTAGTGGTTTTGGAGCGGGTTTAACCTGGGGAACTGCAATTGTGAGATGGAGAGCTGAGGATAAACGTAAAAAGTAAAAGAGGCAGAAAAATGGGAAAAATTGCATTTGTATTTCCTGGTCAAGGATCTCAATCCGTAGGTATGGGGCAAGACCTTTATAATAATTCGCAAGAGGCGAAAGAAATATTTAATGAATTTGATAAAACATTAGGAAGAGATCTTTCTCAAATTGTTTTTGAAGGTCCAGAGGAAGATTTAAAGCAAACAATAAATACTCAACCTGCAATTTTAGCGACTTCAATTGCTGCTTATGAGGTATTAAAGCAATTAAGCGGTGTAACTCCTGATTTTGTGGCGGGGCATAGTCTTGGTGAATATGGTGCTTTATACGTTTCTGAAGTTTTAAATCTTGAAGATACAATTAAGCTTATAGGAAAACGTGCAGAACTAATGAGTAAAGCTCCTGCAGGAGGAATGACTGCAGTTTTAGGGCTTAGTGAAGATAAAATAAAAGAAGTTGTCGATAAAGCTTCTGCTGAAGGTACTGTGAGTGTTGCAAACTACAATACTCCCGAGCAGATAGTTATAACAGGAGAAGCAAAAGCTGTCGAAAAAGCTAATGAATTATGTTCAGAAACAGGTGCTAAAAGGGTTATTCCTTTGCCTGTAAGTGGTGCTTTTCATTCTCCATTGATGAAGCAAGCTTCCGAAGAGTATGCAAATTTTGTTGACTCAGCTGTAGTTAATGATGCTAAAATACCTGTTGTTACTAATGTAGATGCAAAAGAGACAACAGTATCATCTGAGTTTAAGAAAAAAATGGTAGAGCAGATTTATTCTTCTGTTTATTGGACTCAAACCGTTAATTATTTGGTATCACAAGGTGTTGATACTATTGTTGAAATTGGACCGGGTAGAGTTTTAGCCGGAATGAACAGAAAAATTTCAAGGGAAGTAAAAACTTTGAATGTATATGATATGCAAACGGCAGAAACAGTAGCTGAAACATTAAAAGAATTAGTGTAGAGAAGTAAGGATTTTAATTATGAGTGAAGATAAAAAAGTTGCTTTAGTAACAGGCGGATCTCGTGGAATAGGCAAGGCTTGTGCCTTAAAATTGGCATCTCAAGGTTTTGTAGTGTTAATAAACTATGCCGGAAATGATGCTGCTGCTAATGAAACTGTTGAAGAAATAAAGAAAAACGGTGGAGAAGCTAAATCATATAAATTTGACGTTGGAAATAGCGAAGCTGTAAATGCAGCTATAGATGAGATGTTAAAAGAGTACAAAAGACTTGATGTGCTTGTGAATAATGCAGGTATTACTCGTGATAATCTCTTTATAAGAATGTCAGAAGAAGATTGGGTTAATGTAATAAATACTAACTTAAACAGTGCATATTTTGTTACAAAACCTATATCAAGAGTAATGATGAAGCAACGTAGTGGTTGTATTGTTAATATGGCAAGTGTTTGTGGTGTTTACGGAAATGCAGGTCAGACAAACTATTCATCAGCAAAAGCCGGTTTGATCGGTTTTACAAAAGCTCTTGCAAAAGAACTTGCACCTAGAGGTGTTAGGGTTAATGCTATTGCTCCGGGCTTTATTCAAACATCTATGACTGAAGGTCTTGATTCTGAAAAAATTGCTTCAGCAATTCCGCTAGGAAAGCTGGGGCAGCCTGAAGATATAGCTAAAGCTGTTTCATATCTTGTAGATTCTGATTATGTAACAGGTCAGATCCTTGGAGTTGACGGCGGATTAGTTATATAGTTTAATAAACGTTAAAAGGTAAGAAATTACATTATTTCTTAATTAACTTAGTTAGTAGAGTATAATTTATTAAAAAGGAAAGAAAAATGAGTACATTTGAAAGAGTAAAAAAAGTTGTTGTTGAACAATTAAGTTGTGATGAAAACCTTGTTACTGAAACAGCTAGTTTCACTGCTGACCTTGGTGCTGATTCACTTGATACAGTTGAATTAGTTATGGCTTTTGAAGAAGAATTCGGTATTGAAATCCCTGATGAAGAAGCTGAAAAAATTGCAACTGTAAAAGATGCAGTAACTTTCATTGAAAAACAATAAGCGTAACATTTAAGAAAAGAAGATAGGTACTTTATTATGACCAAATCAGCCAGAAGAGTTGTTATTACCGGCATGGGTGCAGTGAGCCCCTTCGGTGTTGGAGTTGACTTGTTCTGGGATAACATCAAAGAAGGCAACAGTGGTATCAAAAGAATATCAGTTCTTGATGTTACAGATCAACCGGTTAAAATAGGTGGTGATTGTCCGGACTTCGATGCTAGTCAATATGTTGACAAAAAAGAAGTTAAAAGAATGGACAGATTCACTCAGTTTGGTGTTGTTGCTGCTTTAGAAGCTGCAAAAAATGCTGACATTAATAAGGAAACTGTTGATGCAAATAGAGTAGGTGTTATAGTTGGAAGTGCAGCTGGTGGGCTAGATGCGATTGAAAAAAATCATAAAGCAATTATCAATCGTGGTCCTGCTAAATGTAGCCCTTTTACAGTTCCTATGATGATTGTGGATATGGCAGCAGGTCGTATATCAATTGCATTAGGTGCAAAAGGTCCTAATAAAGCAGTAGTTACAGCTTGTGCAACCGCAGGTAATTCTATTGGTGATGCAATGCGATGCATACAATATGGTGATGCCGATGTGATGTTCGCAGGTGGTTGTGAAGCCGCAATAACAACACTTGGTTTAGGCGGTTTTACTAGTGCCAGAACACTTTCTACGAGGAACGATGATCCTGAAAAAGCTAGTAGACCTTTTGATAAAGATAGAGATGGTTTTATCATGTCTGAAGGTGCCGGGATTTTAGTTTTAGAAGAGTTAGAGCATGCAAAAGCGAGAGGTGCAAAAATATTAGCCGAATTGGTTGGTTATGGCGCTTCCGGAGATGCAAATGATATTGTAGCTCCATGTGCGGATGGAGATGGAGCTGGAAGAGCAATGCAAGCGGCATTAAATGACGCTGAAATTGATTCTAAAAGCGTACAATATGTAAATGCTCACGGTACAAGTACAGGGCTTGGTGATATTGCTGAGACTCTTGCTATTAAAAGGATTTTTGGTGATTATGCTGAAAATGGATTATTAGTAAGTTCTACAAAAAGCATGGTTGGTCACCTTTTAGGTGCCAGTGGTGGAGTAGAAGCTATTGCTTGTATTAAAACCCTACAAACAGGTATCGTTACTCCAACTATAAATTTAGAAAATAAGGATGAAAGAATTCCTGAAATTGACTTTGTGAGAGATCAATCCAGAAAAGTGGACAATGTAGAATATGCGATGTCTAATTCTTTTGGTTTTGGTGGACACAACTGTTCTTTGATCTTCAAAAAATATGAGGGTTAAGGTTAAGGATAGTTAATTTAAATTTAAAAAAGTCGGCTTGTTGTATAACAAGCCGACTTTTTGTATAGTATTGTTATGGATAATCTTGAAAGAAAAACTCTTAATGTTATCGGATTAATGTCAGGAACTTCGGTTGATGGCATTGACGCTTGTTTGGTAAAAATAAAAGAGGACCTTAGTTTTGAAGTGTGCGGTTCTCATTTTATTGAATATTCAGAAACTGTTAGGAAACTGATATTTAGTCTGTTTTCTACAGTTATATCTATAAAAGATTTATGTTGTTTGAATTTTGTGATTGCTGAATATTTTGCTAAATGTGTTAATGAACTTTTAGATAAAATGAAATTAAATGCTAAAGATGTTGATTTGATAGGTTCACATGGTCAAACTGTTTTTCATCATCCTACAGATAAAAGTATTGATGGGGTGTCGTTATCAAGTACATTACAAATAGGTGATGGATCTGTGATAGCTCAAAAAACAGGAATAACAACCGTTTCTGATTTTAGAACAGCAGATATTGCGGTAGGCGGTGAAGGTGCGCCGTTGGTGTGTTTTGCTGATGAGGTAATTTTTGGTAAAGATAAAAAAGCTCGAGCGATTCAAAATATAGGTGGGATGGGAAATGTCACTGTCGTAAGTCCTAATTGTGATACTTTTGCTTTTGATACCGGACCCGGTAATGTTTTAATTGATTATTTTGCTCAGAAATTCTTTTCTCAGCCTTTTGATAAAGGAGCTAAGTTAGCACTACAAGGTACTGTTAATCAAAAATGGTTGGATGAGCTATTAAAAGAGTCATATTATTTTAAAGCACCTCCTAAAACTACAGGTAGAGAGTTGTTTAGCGTTCAATATGCAGAGAAGATACTTGAAACGGCTCCTGGTAATCCTTATGATGTAATGGCGACCATTACTGAATTAACGGCAAAAGTTATAAGTGATTCTTATAAGATGTTTGTTTTTCCAAAAACCAACATCGATGAAGTTGTCCTTGGAGGTGGGGGAGCGTTAAACCCTTTATTGACAACAAGACTGAAGCATCATATTGGATTAAACATACCTGTTAAAACTCATGAGGATTTTGGAATCCCAAACAAATTAAAAGAAGCTATTGCTTTTGCATTGCTGGCTTATACCTCTTTTTATAAAATACCGAATAATGTTCCTGTTTGCACAGGGGCAAAAAAGAAAGTTATTTTAGGAAAAATAGCGCAAGTTTAAGACGTTTTAGTCTGTGATGGATATTGATTTTTCTATAGCAGCAAAGTCGTCAGGTGTATCAATATCTATATGCTGTTTAACTTCGTATATATCAGGATTTTCGCCGATAAAATCTTTAGACTTTTTAAAATCATCAATTTTTATGGCATAAAATGCTCCGTCTTCAGCGTAGATTTTTTCATTCAATTGGGGCTCTTGGCTTCGAGGGCGAAGGTGATAGTCGTATAAGCAGCTCATTGAACCATTATGGTTTTTCTTCCATAACGGCATTGTATGGGATTTACAGAATGCTGAAAAAATGGAGTCATTATCTGAGTTAATAAGTTTTTCGAGGGCATTATCAACCATTTGCAGCTCCCTTAAAGGGGTTGTTGGTTGTAATAAAACAACTATATCTGTGAAATAGCCTTTTTTTTCAAGCTCTTCTACGGTGTGAATCATAACGGGAGCCGTTTTTGCTGTGTCGACGGCAAGTTCGTGAGGTCTTATAATTACTTCAGCACCAAACTTTTTAGATATTTCTGCTATTTCTTTATCTTCGGTAGATACAACTACTTTGTTTATAAATTTAGAATTCAAAGCAGTTTCGATAGAATGAGCTACCAATGGCTTACCTGCCAGTAGTTTTATATTTTTTCTGGGGACTCTTTTAGAACCACCTCTAGCGGGGATAATTGCCAGTATATTCATTTGTTGATATTTTCCTTTTGAAATAAATATTCGTATTAAATATTATAGTTTTTTTTTAATGTTTAAACAATTTGTTAATTTTAAGCAAGATCTTTGACTTTACCTTCTAGATCCAATAATTTTGCCAAAGACTTGGTATCACCTTTTAGCTTAAAATATTCGGCAAATTTTTTCGTTGTTTTTAGATTGAAAGATCTTCCATTTTTATCTTTATTACGTGTTACTAAGCCTTTTTCGAGAAGTTCGCTTATATGGTCATAAGCCACAGCACCTCGTAGTTCTTTGACATAAGATTGTCTTACAGGCTCTTTTAGTGCAATTATAGTAAGTGTTTTTAAAATAGAAGGTTTAAGCTCGACGGGAACCAATTTCTCAACAATGTCAGAATGTTCTTTGCGTACTTGCAAAATATAGCCGTCTTCATCGTCTATTTCCAAAGCTCCTTCTCTTGATGAATAGTCAAAAATAAGCTCTAAAAGTTCTGCTTCCACTTCTTGAGTATCTGCTTTCAGGATTTCGGCTATTTCATCCACGCTCATTGCTCGTGCAGTTACGAATAAAACTGTTTCAATTTTAGCCCTTAATCCTTTTTGTGACATTTTAAACTCCTTGAACTACATAAATGTCAGAATAAAATTCGTCTTGAACCAAGTCGATTCTGCTTCTTGCAGAAAGAAAAAGAAGGGCTATGTATGTTGAAATAGCGTCCATTCCGGCATCTTGAAGCTCAGACATTTCAATTTTTTCTTCTGACTCAAAAAGCTTTGTAAGTATTGAATGTAGTCTATCGACACTATCTTCGATATATTCATCGTGAGCGATGTCGATTATATCCTCAGGCGTAAAATGTGCATAGGATCTGGCTCTTCTTTTGGCACGATCGTGGGCATTTTTTAAAGATCGTTTTTTTTCGATTTCTTCGTAAAATTCCAGTTGTTTAATAAGGTCTTTCAGTGTTACGACTCGTTTTCTGTTAAGCCTAACGCTTGTTCTGCGTTCCAGTACTTCATCAATAGAGACGACATTGCTGGTATTGTATACATCCGGTTCATAGTCGGGGTCGTCGTAATCTTCCATAAATTCGTCCTGAAGTTCTTCAGGGTTTTCTTGCCCTAGAGGGTCTATTCCTTCTAAAACGTCTGATTTTAATCTAAGTAAAATAGCTGCAAATAAAAGTGTTCGACCTGTTAGCTTCAAGTTGTTTGATTTCATTTCAACTAATTCTTGAAGGTATTTATCTGTAACATCTACGATATCTATATTCCAAGGGTCGATCTTGCTGGTTTTTGCCATTTCAACAAGAATTTTAATACCGTCAGTATCTTTTTGAGTCTGTATAGGCAAGACTTTTGCTGTATTTGTATTATCCATTGACCTGTGCAAATTTCACTCCCGTAACTTTTGTAACTCCACTGTCTTTTTGTGTTACACCCACTGTTCGGCTGGCTGATTCAATCATAGGCTTCCTCAGCGATACCACTACAAATTGGGTGTCTTGTGCCTGAGATTTTATCATTGCAGATAATTTTTCAACATTTATGCCGTCAAGGTGCATATCCACCTCGTCAAAGGCATAGAATGGTGCCGGCATGAATCTTTGGATCGCAAAAACAAAAGCAAGCGCAGTGAGAGATTTTTCTCCACCACTCATAGATTCGAGCCGTTGCATTTTTTTATCTCTAGGTTGTGCTTCGATTGTCAGACCACCATTCAGAGGATCTTCGGGCTTTTCAAGGATTAAACGCCCTGCTCCCTCTGATAGTCTGTCAAATATATTTATGAAATTTTCGTTTACGACATTAAAGGTATCAAGGAAAGACTTGGTTTTAAGGTCTTCATAGCTTTGCATACGCTCAATTATTTGAGCTCGTTCGTTGCTTAGAGTGTCCAGTCTTGTTTTTAGTTCATCTTTTCTTTCCAGCACTTCATCATATTCTGTCAGGGCTCTCATATTAACAGGTTCCATATCTTCCATTCTTTTTTGGAGTCTGTTAATTGCTTTTAGAGCGTCTTCTGTTGAAATGGTTTCTTTTTGAAGTGATGAAATTTGATAACCGGCTTCTATAAGCTCTTCTCTGATGCTAAAAAGTTCAGGTTCCAGCTCTTTACGTCTTGTTTTATAAGCTTCAACTTGCTCATCAAGCCTAGAGAGTTTAGTTTCCATTAAATGTTTATCTTTTTCGCCTATTAAAACTTCGCTGTTTATTTCATCACGTTCTTTTTGTAGTTCAACAAGTTTTGAGCCGATTTCTTTTATTTTTTCATTTAATTCGGTTAATTTTTCTTTAGTTTGATCTATTTGAATTTTATTTAGCTCTTTATCTTTTTCGAGAGTCTCATTATCGCCAAAAAGTTTTTTAATTCTCTCTTTTTGGGTTGTTATTGCTTGTTCGTTGAAGCCGATTTCCATTTTAATTCCGTTTATTTCGTTTTGAGCATTGCCGACTTTAGTTTGATTTTGCTTTATTTCAAATTCAATAGTACCGGTTAAGTCATTAAGCTTTGAAAGTTGATCTTTAGGGATATTTCCTTCGATTTTTTCAATCTCGGCTGAAAGTGTTTCAATGTTTTCCAACACATTTTTATGTTTTGCTTCAAGCTCGGAAAGGCTTTTTTCCATTTTTGAAATTTCAGGAGTGTATTCGGCTATAATTTTTTTGTTATTTTCGATTGCTTGATTATTATCATCAAGGGATTTTACCATTCCTTCCAGCTCTATTCGTTTTCTGTTAATTTCATTCATTGCACTGGAATAATCGTGGCGTACTCTGTCTAATTTTTGTTCAAGATCAATTTTTTTACGCTCTAAGGTTTCGTGTTTCTGCTCCATTTTTTCAAGTTTTTCTTTGAAAGAATTAAGCTCTTCATCTTCTGTTTGAGAGAATTTTAAGCCTGATCTGCTTACGGAGCCTCCTGTCATTGAACCTGATTTTTCTACCATACTACCATCTAAAGTAACCATACGGTATTTTCCTGCCAATTTCCTTGCTACGGTTAAGTCTTCGACGACAATTGTATCACCAAGAGCGTGATAAAATGCGGATCTATACATATCATCAAAATCAATTAAATTGATTGCAAAATCAATGACACCTGCATCTTTAGGTAATTTCATATGGTTTGGGGCAGATCGGATTTTATTTAAAGGCAAAAACGTTGCTCTACCAGCATTTGAGGATTTTAAAATTTCGATAGCGGTACTTGCAACTTCATCGTTATCAACAACGATAAATCTCATTCTACCTCCAACTGCTATTTCTAATGCAGTTGAATATTCTTTATTTACTTGTCCCAATTGGGCTAAAGGAGCATGAATTCCTGCAAGATCAGAATTCATAATAGTATCAACTGCTCTGCCAAAATTTGCATCTTCGACAGCTCGTTTATTTGCTTCCAATTGAGCAACCTTTTTATAAGCTACATTGATGTTGTAGCCAAGGTCTCCAAGTTCTCCTTTTGTTTTATCGAGTTCATATAAAGTGTTTTTTTGAACCATTTGATAGTCGCCAAGTTCTTTTTCCAGCTCTTCTAATTGAACTTTTGCGGTATCTTGTTTTGATTCGAATTGCGATTGTGCCTCTTCTATACGATTTATAGCGTTTTTTGATTCTTCAACATCTCTTTTATAACGAGATAGTTTTTCCTCAACAGGAAGTTTTTCTTTGATTAAAAGATTTTCCTCGTCTTTTTTTGATTCCAATTGTGTTCTTAGAAGATTTCTTTTTTCTATGCCCTCATCAGAAGTTTTGTTGATGTTTGAAACTTCGCTTAAAACCCTTTCAAGTTCGTCTTTTTCTTTTTGAATGTTTTGTTCTAAAATCTTTATCTCGTCGTGTTTATTCTCAATGCGGAATTGAGCATCTTCGATTTTATCGTTTAGTTTTTGAATGGCATCTTTAGAGTTTTCTATCGCTGTAAGGTTATCTTTTGTTTGTTTTTCGATGTATTCAATAGCATCTTGTTTTCTTGAAATAACCCCTTTTAAGCCTTCGGCTTGTTTTTTTATTTCGATTTGCTCGTCTTCGCCTTTTGTTTTAACAAGTTCAGAGATTTCTTTTAGTTTTTCTTTAGTTATTTCAAGTCTTTGGTTTAAGTCGTTAAGATTTTTTTCTTCGTTTTTTCTGGATTTGTTAGCGTCTAAAATACTTTCGTGAAGACGTTCTATAGATGTTTTAATGTCAAAATATTTAACAACAGATAATTTGCTTTCATAGTGTTGTTTTTCTTCTTTTAACTTTTGATATTTTAAAGCATGTGAGCGCTCTTCTTCCAGTTGATTGAGTCTTGTTTCAATTTCATTGAGGATGATATTTGATTTTTCAACACGAGCTTCCACGGTTTCCAGTTCTTTTGTAGCTTGTTCGATACGTCTGTCAAAATCAGCAACTCCGGCTATTTCATCAAGAATCTTTCTTCTTTCATTAGCACTACAGTTAATAATACCGGTTACGTCACCCTGCATGATTACGTTATAGCTATTTGGAGAAATATTATACTTTCCTAGTAAGTCATGGATTTCACTTAATGTGGAACCTTTACCGTTTAAGGAATAGCTGCTTATAAAACCACTGGGAGCCTTTCTTATACGTCTTTGTACGGTTAAGGCAGTTGGGTTATCTTCATCAGAAAAAGTGACTTTTACGCTGGCTTCGTTTCTTTTGTTGTGAGTACTTATAAGATGATGAAGTTTTTCCGCTCTTAATCCTCTGGAACTGGATAAGCCCAAGGCAAAAAGCACACTGTCAATAATATTACTTTTTCCCGACCCGTTTGGTCCTGAAATGGTAGTAAAACCATCCAAAAAAGGAATTGTAACCTTATTGGCAAAAGATTTAAAATTATCTATCTCAATTTCTCTAATATGCATTTTATCTTTGTTTCAGCTGATTATTTGACACGCTTGAATTGTTGTTGTACAAGCACATACTACATGTATATGTTAATTACACAGTATGTTGAGCTATCTGTCAAGAACGTTACATAGCTGTTTACAATAGAGATTGTTTAAATTTTAACTTTATTTTCTAGTAGATATTTGAAAAATATTCTAAAAGTTGCGAACCGAAAAATATTACGGCAAAACCACCTAAGACAAGTGCAGGACCAAAGGGTAGAAAAGTGAAGTTTTTTCTTTGTCTTGTTCTGCTTAAAATTATATAGATGCCTGTTCCTGCCAGTGCAAATGATAATAAAATTATTGACAAAGCTCCGATTAGTGATGTTGATGACAACCCGGTTAAGTTTCCAATGCAAGGTATAGCCACAGCTAAAAGCATTAATCCCAATGCTTTTATTGATGTAAAGTCTTTATCTTTATACATGTTGTTGAGCAAAACAGGTAATCCTATGATCATTTGGAATAAAAAGCTTAAAGCAATTATTATAAGGATATATTTCCAGCCAAACCAAGCTCCCAGTCCCATTGCAATAACGGAATCCCCTTCACCAAAGGCTCTTTGACCAACCATAAGGTAGCCGATACCCGATAGAGCTTCGAAGAAAAAAGCACCTAAAAGCGCACCGATAAAAGCGGCAATGAATACTTCATTAAGAACAAGTTCTGTTCCTATTCCACTTAAGGTTATGACTTTTTGTCCCAGTCCTGAATTTCCTATATCGAAAAAGTTATAGATAATACCCAATGGTATTATAGGGATTGATATAGCATCGAAAATGACTTTTTCTTTTATATCTGTAATGGTCATAATAATTAGCAAACATGCTAGGATCCATAAGAAAATAGTTTTTAATCCAAGTCCAAAAGTTAAAAATATTCCAAGAAAAATTAAACCCGTAGTAATTTCAACGATAGGATATTGAGGACTTATTTTTTCTTTGCAACTTCTGCATTTACCTAGTAAAAATAAATATCCAAGTAGTGGAATGTTGTCGTACCATTTTATTGGAGTGCCACATTTAACGCATTTAGAGGCGGGAAAGATGATAGATTCTTCAGATAATAATCGTAATGCAACTACGTTGATAAAACTTCCAAAAATAAGACCCACTATTGTAATTAAAACAATGACATAGCCCTGCATAAAAGGGGATAAATCACTTAAAACTCCCATGACGCTCCTTTTTACTTTACTTTTTTGTCTGTTACCATTCTTAAAAGCTCTGATAGCGCTTTTCTAATTCTTCTACTCACTTGCATTTGAGAGATTCCAAGTTCTTTAGCTATTTGACTTTGACTCATATCTTCAAAAAAGCTCATTTTAATTACTGAACTCAAAGATTCGCTAAGTTTTTCTACAGCTTCAGCCAACATTATTCGGTCTTCTTGGTTTGTTAAAAAGTCTTGATATTTGCTGTCTGCGATTTTATCCACTAGAAATTGCTCACCATCACTATTTTTTGATATAACTTGATCTAATGATAACATTTGTTTTCTTCGGTCAATTTCTACAACTTCAGTAATTCTGGATACAGGGATAGATAATGTATTTGCTATTTCAATATCAGAAGGTGTTCTTCCAAGGTTTAAAGATAGCTCCTGAATTATTTGGTTTACTCTGAAAGATAGTTCATGAAGCTCTCGGGGAGCTCTTATCATTGAGGCTTTATCTCTTAGATAGTGTCTGATTTCACCTGTAATAAGATATGTAGCGTATGTTTTAAAGCTTGATCTATGTTTTGGGTCATATTGATCTATTGCTTTTAGTAATCCAACACTTCCTACCTGAATTAAATCTTCGACAGGGTCAGTACTTCTTCTTGCGAGACCGTATGAGATTTTTTTTACGAAAGGCATACAAGCAGTCGTAATAAGGCTTCTTAACTTAGCCTTGATTGCTTTAGTCTCCGTTTCTTTATATTTTTTTAGCCAGGAATTAAATTCTTCCAAATCTGCGATAGCTTCAAAACTCACTTTGAATAAAGTCCTTTTTTTTTATTAAAAAAATTATACCATAGTAACTTTAATAAATATAACGTATTAAAAAACTGATCGTTTATAAAGTTTAAATTTAAAAGAGGCAATATATAATAAAAAAGTTTTTATAAGTAAAAACACCTTTAATTTAAATTAAAGGTGTTTTTTTATTTATAAAAATTAAGGGATTTATAAATTAAGCTGGATATACGCTGATTTGTTTTCTGTCTCTTCTATATTTTTCAAATTGAACAAAACCATCAACAAGAGCGAATAAAGTATCGTCTTTACCTATTGAAACGTTGTTTCCGGGGTGGAATTTTGTACCACGTTGACGAATAAGAATATTACCTGCTTTTACAAATTCACTTCCGAATTTTTTGACACCAAGTCTCTTCGATTGTGAATCCCGACCGTTTTTACTAGAGCCTACGCCCTTCTTATGAGCCATAATTTTTTCTCCATTTATAAAATATTAATTATTTACACGTTAATTTTGTCGACCATAATTCTTGTGAATTGTTGTCTATGACCTTGTTTTCTTCTGTAACCTTTTTTAGGTCTTTGTTTAAAAACGATAATTTTTTTGTCTTTACCGTGTTTTAAAACCTTAGCAGAAACACTTGCGCCTTCAACGTATGGTTGACCAACTTTTGAGTTTTCACCATCAGCAATCATAACAACTTTGTCAAATTCTACGGCAGCTTCAGGTTCTTCATTTAAAAGCTCAATATCAATGTATCTACCTTCTTCTACTTGATATTGCTTTCCACCTGTTTCGATTATTGCGAACATTTTTTTTTCCTTATAATTGCGGGATCAGCGTAGTCATAAAATTTTATGACATTTTGTGGAACGACAGCCCCTGATACTTAACATATATACGCAAATTAAATATAACAACCTAAAAAATTGATGTCAATCATTGATTGAGTTTAAAAAGGCTATTGTTAAGACAATGAAAACCCTTTAGGTTTATTAAAAAATGATACAAAATAATTTGTAATGAAAAAATAAAAGCAATTTATCAAGAAAAACCACCTTTTAATTAGTAGTAAACATTCATTGAAAGAGTAATTTAACGGACATGAAAATAAATCCTAATAATACTAATATGCTGAATAATCCTCAAAGAGTAGGGATAAAATCATCACCGAGCATTATTAATAAGCAAATGGAAGAATTTACTGATAGTTTTATATCTGAGGTAAAAAAAGAGCAAAAAAACTTGACACCAAAGAAAAACGCTCTTTTAAAAGCTTATAATAAATCTCTTAAAAAACATTTTCCTGATCTTAAGGTTCGATTAATTCCAATTAGTCAGTTAGGTCCTCAATCGGCAGGTGCTAATGCAATGATGCTTTTCAATCCGTTTAAGAAAATACCTATAATGTTTTTAAATTATGATAAATTAAAATCTATAAAAAACGGGATGGATAATAAAAATGTAGTTGTAGATTTAGCTAAAAGTATAGCTCATGAATTAACGCATTTGAAATGGTTTTCCGAAACATCTAAAAAAGATGCGATAATTGCAAATTCAATGGAAAAACATTTTGAAGGAGCCAGTTTAAAACCTTTGATTTTTAGATTTGAAGAAATGTTGTACTCAGGAAATTTCAAAAATACAGATGATATTAAAAAATGTTTTAAGGCTGTAACTGGTGATATATCACAATTATCTAGAAAACAATTGTCTTTGGTAATGACGAGTTTTATAGAGCATTTTAAAAATGAAAAAGTGGCATATTCGATGGGTACAAAAGTTCAAGATGCACTTTTAGATCAAAAAACGCAAATGAGATTTTCTAAAGATGGTCCATCTTTTACCAGAGAAACTTTTGCAAAACGTTTTGATGATGGAATAAAAGCATTAAGAGAAGTTCTAATCGAACAAACGATAGAAAATCCGAACGTTAAAAAGTTTGTTTATAAAGCAGCTAAAAGAATTGTTTAAAAAATAACCTTAGATTGTTCTTTATTTTTTAAAGATTGCATAAATGAAATATGTTCTTCATTGTTGTTTATTTCGTAACAACCTTTGCATCTTGCTTCGTAAGTTTCATCGCCTCCAACCATAATCAAAGGAGAGTTTTTGTCTGCCGGTTGTCCGTCAATGAGTCTTTGAGTCCTTGTTCCGTACTCAGAACCGCATTTTAAGCAAATGGCTGTTAATTTATCCACTTTATCTGCATGGCAAAGTAATAAAGGCATTGGTCCAAAGGGTTCTTCTTTGAAATCAAGATCTAAGCCGGTTCCTATTACTTTTTTACCTGCTTTGATAAGTGTTTGAATTATTTCGACAATGCCGTTATCAAAAAATTGAAGTTCGTCAATGGCAACTATCTCATCTTGAAGTTCGATATGTTTTAGGATTTCATCTGAGCTTTCAACTTTTATTGCTTTTCTGCAAGTTCCGTTTCGTGACTGAATGCAATCACTTAAAACTCTTGTATCAATTGTTGGTGAGAAGACCTTGATTTTTTTGTTTGCTATCACTGCTCTTTTTAATCTTCTTAAAAGCTCTTCAGTTTTACCGCAACTCATAGGTCCCGTAATTAATTCAAATTTAAAATTCTCCACCCTAAGATCAACTCCTGTAATTTTTTGTCTCTTCTAATTTTTTTAATTATAGGTTATAAATTTTGTTCAAATATATTTTTTACGACTTTTTAACAAATTCTGTTACACATTTTAGAGTTATTTTTTGAAAACCTGCTTTGGCATGGTGATTTTTAATTTTACATTTTTATAAAATGAGATCTGAAAGTAATTGACTTTAATTTTTATAGGCTAAAGTCTTTCAGCAGTGAGCAAATAGTGACTGATAAAATTGTTTTAAATGAGCGAATTAGAACTTAAAAGTCCTCTCTCCGAGGGGGAGTTTTTTTAGAAAAAACTCCACAAAAACTTCGACACGAGTTTCTTTTCTTGTTTTTATACGCTTCACTTGATTTTGATTTTCTTTTCAAAAGCTGCTTGCTAACTCGCTTCGCTCAAACACAGCAAGCATCCTTTATATTTGACGTTCCGCTCTAAAACTTACGAAAACAAACTACGGTCTATTTTGAAAAAATTAAAGCCCAACAAGCTCTATGAACGGCTAATCTAAGGTTTTTCAGCCTTGCTTGTCAAGGTGAAAAATCGCTTAAAAAATTATAACTACGGACTTAAAGCTTTTATTGAATTTACATAAAATATTTTATCGGAATTAAATCAGCAATAAATTGACCACTACCAATCTTTGGAGGTAAAAGCTTTGATTGTTAATTTTCGTGCTTGTTGATCTGCTTTTGTGATTTCTTCCAATGAGGGATTTAAGATGTTTTTAGTTTTTAATAAAATTGATTCGACTATTTGGGAGATATTTGTCAGTTTTATTTTCCCGTCTAAAAATAATTTTACGGATTCTTCATTGGCAGCATTTAAAACAGCAGGATAAATACCACTTTGTTTTCCTGATTTATATGCAAGCTCAAGACAAGGGAATTTATTAAGATCAGGCTGGAAAAATTCCAACTTGCCTGCTTTTACAAAGCTCATGCTGGAACTTTTTAATCCTTTTAGCCTTTCAGGATAAGTAAGTGCGTATTGAATAGGAATATGCATGCTGGGCACTCCCATCTGGGATATTACACTTCCGTCTATGTACTCAACGGCACTGTGCATAATACTTTGAGGGTGAATGATTACTTCAATGTTTTCATAATCAACATTAAATAAATGGTGCGCTTCAATTACTTCCAGTCCTTTATTCATTAATGTTGCAGAATCTATTGTTATTTTATCCCCCATTAACCACTTAGGATGTGCTAAAGTCTCAGATACACTAGCTTGAGACATTTCTTCAAGGGTTTTATTTCTAAAAGGTCCGCCGGATGCGGTTATTAAAAGTTTTTTGATTTGTTTTTGATTTGTTACGCATTGGTGTATTGCCGAATGTTCACTGTCTACAGGAATTATATTTACACTCTTGGCTTTTGCTTTTTGCATTACAATATCACCGGCAGCAACAAGGGTTTCTTTGTTAGCCAGTGCTATATCTATGCCGTTTTCTATAGCTGCTAATGTTGGATAAAGCCCTATGAATCCAGTTAAAGCTATCAAGATGAGTTCATTTTCATTATTAGCTGCTATTTCTAAAAGCCCGTTTTGTCCAAAGGTTACTTTTAAATTTGGAAAAACTTTTTTTATAACAATAGCAGACTCTTCAGTTTTTACTGAAATAATTTTAGGATTATATTTTTTTATTTGTTGTTTTAGAAGCTCAATGTTACTCCCTGCTGATAGTCCCACAATTTCAAATTGTTCGGGGAGGCTATCTATAACTTCGAGAGCTTGTTTTCCTATTGAACCTGTTGATCCTAATATCGAAATTTTCTTGCGCATTTTACCAAAGCCAAATATACTCTTTTATAATATATTAAAATAAACAAAAAGGAGTATTAAATGATAATAAAAACCCTTACAGTGGGTCCGTTGCAAGTTAATAATTATCTTGTAATTGACGAGGAAAGCCAAAAAGCGGTGTTAATTGATGCCGGAGGCGACTATGAATTAACAAAAAAAACTCTTGATGGATTTGGTGTAAAGCTTGAATATATATTGAATACGCATGGGCATTTTGATCATATAGCCGGAGATAGCGAGTTGCAGCAAAAAGAAGGAGTGAAAGTCTTTGTACACAAAGATGACGAAAATCTTTTTTATTCTCTAAAACAACAATTGGCAATGTTTGCCATGCCTGAATTTGAAGAGCCTAAAATAGATGGATTTGTAGAAGAGGGCAAGGATATTGATCTTGGTAATTTAAAGTTTCAAGTTCTTCATACCCCCGGGCATTCACTGGGAAGTGTGTGTTATTTGATTGACGATGTTGTTTTTGCCGGAGATACTCTTTTTCAAAAGTCTGTCGGAAGAACAGACTTGCCGGGTGGTTCTTATGAACAGTTAAAAGATTCTGTTGTTAATAAGCTTTATATGCTTGATGATTCGGTTACAGTATATCCGGGACACGGTCCTTCAACCACAATTGGTAGTGAAAAACAGTGTAATCCATTTTTTAAAGCTTAAATAGAAGATAAAAAGGAAAATATATTGTCGCAAAATTCTTATAGTGAAAAATTTGATTTAAAAAAAGAGTCACAACTAAAACAAAGCCTTTTTCAAGATGGTTTTGATTTAACTCCTTTTGACCACGCTTTTTGGCGTGCAAAAGGAGGAAATGTTACGGCAACTTTCTATAAAAGCGGTAAATTTTTGGTACAGGGCAAAGGAACAAGTGATTTCATAGTTAAATATTTAAATGCAACGCCGCAATTGACATTGGGATGCTTGAAAACACAAGCAACAGGTATTTCGCATAGTTTTAAAAGTTGGATGGGGACAGATGAGTCAGGAAAAGGTGATTACTTTGGTCCTTTGGTTATTGCAGGGGTTTTGATTGATCAAGAAAATAAAGAAGCTATAGAAGATCTTAAAGTGCAAGATAGTAAAAAAATGACCGATGTTCAAATAGAGAAAATTGCCTGGCAAATTAAGAATAACAGTACTTTTTCAGTTGTCACGATAACTCCTGTTAAGTATAATGATCTTTATGGGAAATTTAAAAATCTGAATAAACTTCTTGCGTGGGGACATGCCAGAGTTATAGAAAATATTTTGGATAAAAAAGCTTGTAATAATGCAATATCAGATAAATTTGGGGATGAATCATTAATAAAAAATGCGTTGTTAAAAAAAGGACAAGCTATAAATCTTGTTCAAAGAACAAAGGCAGAATCAGATCTTGCGGTTGCTGCTGCTTCTGTAATAGCAAGGTATGAGTTTGTTATAAGAATGCGAGAAATGTCAAAAAAATATGGCATGGAATTTCCTAAAGGAGCTTCAAAAAAAGTAATAGAGCATGCCAATTTATTCGTCAACAAATACGATTATAGTCTTTTGGGTAATGTGGCAAAACTCCACTTTAAAACCACAAAAGAGCTCGACTTAGGTAAAAAAGTTTTATAATAAAGTGATAAATTATATTTATAATTTTAATAAAAATTATCCTATTAGAGAGTAGTTTTTTATTGAGTCTATAAACTATAATAATCAAGAGGCTATACAAGAAAAGCTTGAAAAAAATTAAGACTATTAACTAATTACAAAACTACAGGAAAATTAAATATCAGGAGTATAAAAGGAATGGTTAGACCTGTTTTATCGGTATGCTCTTTTATGTCGCTATCCCCTGTTTTTGTGCACATAAAAAGCAATTTACACAATGCATTCGAAATCATGAAAAGTTTTAACGCTGAAATAATGCCTGTTATAAACGATGATTTTTCTATAGTGGGGCTTTTAAATAAAAAAATGTTGGATGAAGAGTTTGAAAAACATCATAGCTTTGAGGTTTTAAAATCTAAAGTTGTTGATGATCTTTCAAAGGATTATACAACTCCTATTGTTCTTTATGAAAGAATGAGTGTGCTAGAGGCTTATACAATCATGAAATGCCTTAATGTTAATGGATTACCTGTTGCAGATCTTCCTTGGGAAAAGAAAATAGTAGGTTATCTATGGTTGGATGATATCGAACATCTTGTAAATGATCCTTTGCGGAAAATACCTGTATAGCTTAGTCTTATTGTGCATTGAGCCTATTCATTCCAATTGATATACTGATCAAGTATTTTAATTTAAGAGAGATAGGAATTGGGCTATGAAAGATAAGGTAAAATCAGCCGAGGAGTTTTTAAAAAGCCTTGAAGAACCTTCAGTGACAATGGATATAATGCTTGATAGAGTTGATGTTGATATACTGCAAGTTATCAATAATTATTCTGATATGATTTCAAAAGTTAAGCATAAAACAAGTATAAATGAAAAAGATGTTCTAACTTGCTCTATGATTATAGGATATCTGTTAAAAACACACTTGGACAGGTATGAGCTTGAATCAAAATTTCAAAAATATAATAATAATCTACGAGATTAAATTTTTAAGTTTGAGTTAAACTAATAAAGGAAAATGATGAGTTTTACTTTGCCATTTTTATAGGCTGTTTCCTGTAGCTCAATTCTTCGTAAGTGGTTTTTTAGATAGCTGTAAGTATTATGTCGTTTATACCTTCAACGCAAAAACAAAAAACAATAATAGTTTTTGATGATATTGCCGAATTAAATATCAAAGAATTAAAAATAAAACTTCTTAGTGAGCAAGAGTTGTTTTTGGCTGTTGATAGGCTCACTCGTTTTAAATACCCGGAATTGCGAAAAGATAGAGTTTATAAGGATATAATCACCAAACATACCATAGAACCAAAGATTACAACTCGAAATTTAGATAAATTTCCACAGGGTGTTATTGATAGAATTGTTTCGATAATCTGGAATAATTCCCTTGAAAATATTAAAAAACAAATAAAAAAAGACTTTAGGATCAATGATTATCTTCTTTTCGAAGACTTACATATTTATGATTCTTATAAATTGATAAGCGACAAGGTATTTTCTGGGAGGATATTGAATTTCAATAAAAATTCAATATTTGCAAATGGCTCAATTCCTCAAAAAGCCGATAAAGGTGTTATTAATCAAATTATAGATATATTTAATGAAAATGGTTATAAGTTCAAAAAAAATGTTGTAAAAGATTATGCAGATCTATATGAACAGATTGAAACTAATTATAGGCTTAATATTTCAGGTGTTTTGAGTTTAATGGATAAAAAAAAGGACTTGCCTGTAAATGTAAAGAAAAATATTGAGATACAAGAGTTTATAGATAATAAATCTTTTATTGGAAATAAAGAGATCTTTGATTTTGCCATTAAAAACAATGTAGATAAAAACTATGGAATGCCTGTAAAAACAGTAATTCTTGCAGAAGGAGCAACGGAAGAAAAATTGTTGCCGATTTTTGCAGATAAGCAAAATCTTAATTTTCTTAAAAATGGAGTTCAAATAATTGGCGCAGGAGGGAAAAATCAGGTAGCAAAGCTTTATTGTGAAATAAAAGAGTGTTTTAAAATACCTGTTTTTATATTGCTTGATCAAGATGCAGCACCTATAGCAAAAAGTATTGAACAAATGTTAAAGCCAAAAGATAAGCTATACTTGATAAAAGAGGGTGAATTTGAGGATATTTTGCCGCTAAATCTTATTTGCAATTCAATAAATACTTTTTATAAAACTTTAGGAAATGTTGATACAAAAGAATTTGAAGCAGAAACAGCCATGACAGAAGTGCTTAATGAAATATGGAAACAAAAAGGTTTTGGTGAGTTTAAGAAAGCGGAATTTGCCGCTATTATTGCTGAAAATATAAAATCTGAAAACGATTTAACCCCAACTTTGCGTGAAATAATAAGGATAATAAAACATCTCGCTAAATAAAAAGGCTTAAGATTTAATAATTTGTGAAAAAAATTTGTGTCAAAATTATAGTTTTCTTGTAAAATAAGAAAAAGAAATCAGCCTGTTGAAAAGAAAAAATTTATGAAAGAAGATCTTAAATATAAGCGAGTATTGTTAAAAATAAGTGGTGAAGCACTTATGGGAGATCAAGGTTATGGCATTGACCCTAAGGTTGTTAATGCTGTTGCCGAAGAAATCAAAGCAGCACAGGATTTAGGTGTTGAAATAGCCGTAGTTGTCGGTGGTGGCAATATATTCAGAGGTGTTCAAAACAGTACAAAACTAGGCATGGATCAAGCATCGGCAGACTATGTAGGAATGCTTGCAACTGTAATGAATGCAGCCGTTTTGCAAGGTATGTTAAGGAAGCTGAATGTATCATGTAGGGTTCAAACAGCTATTACAATGAACGAAATAGCTGAGCCGTATTTAAGATTTAGAGCGATAAGACATTTAGAAAAAAATAGAGTTGTTATTTTTGCAGCCGGAACGGGTAATCCGTTTTTTACTACGGATACGGCAGCTGCGCTTAGAGCCTCTGAAATAGATGCCGAAGTAATGTTGATGGCAAAGAATAGAGTAGATGGTGTTTATGATAAAGACCCGAGAAAATTCTCTGATGCTAAAAAATATGATCAACTTACATATGATGATGTGATTATGCAAGATTTAAAAGTGATGGACGCTTCAGCGGTTTCGCTTTGTAAAAATAATAATATTCCGATTTTGGTTTTTGATTTTGCCGAAAAAGGAAGTATCCAAAAAATTATCAAAGGTGAAAAAATAGGAACTTACGTAGGAGGAAACTAAAATTATGCCAACTGATGAGATTTTGCAGACCGGCGAAGAAAAAATGCAAAAAGCAATTGAAAGAACAAAAAAAGAATTTGCCAATATCAGAACAGGTAGGGCGAATCCTATGATTTTAGATAAACTTAAAGCTGATTATTATGGAGCAGCGACACCTATTAGACAATTGGCAAGTGTTTCTGTTCAAGATGGTCAAACACTTGTTATAACACCGTTTGATAAAACCGTGTTGAGTGAAATTGAAAAATCTATACAAAAGTCAGATTTAGGACTTACTCCGAATAATGATGGTGTAAATATTAGAATAACATTCCCTCAATTGACCGAAGATAGAAGAAAAGATCTTGTAAAACAAGTTAAAAAACAAGGCGAAGACGGTAAGGTTGCGGTTAGAAACGTTAGAAGAGAAATGACTGACGGATTGAAAAAAGCTGAGAAAGAAGAAAATCTTCCCGAAGATGAAGTCAAAACTTTTCAGGACGTGATTCAAAAAGTCACCGATAAATATACAAAACAAATCGATGAACTTGTATCAGAGAAGGAAAAAGAGGTTTTAACAGTTTAAAGTGAAATTCATAAATTTCTTCAGACAATCAAGAGTTTTTGTTGCAATCATTTTTCTTTTGTTGATGTTTGCTTCAATATTAATAGGCGGAATGCCATTCGCATTGTTTATGTCTCTTTTAATGTATTTAGGAACAAAAGAGCTTGTAAATATGATGAACGCAAAGGATTTTCGCCCGAGTGTTCCTGTAATTTTTTCTGTGCAAGTAGTATTAGTAGTACTTGCATATTTAGGACTTACTGAATATTTTCCTGTAGCTATAACATTGGGAACTATAGCAACTTTTTTGACTATTTTGTCAAGAAAAGAAAAAGCAACTATCGCTGCTGTCGCAACTACCATAACAATTTTTATGTATGGAGGTTGGTTGCCGATACATTTATTATTGACCAGAAATCTTGAAACATCAGGTTTGGATTATATTATTTTAATATTCTTTATCGTAACTATATCTGATATAGCAGGCTTTTACATAGGGACAAGGTTCGGCAAAACACCATTGACCGTTGTTAGCCCTAAAAAAACATTGGAAGGTGCGATAGGCAGTACTGTAGGTGGTATTTTAGTCTCTGTATTGGTTGGTCACTTTATTGGCTTAACTATTGTACAGTCTTTAATTGCAGGTTTGCTTTTAGTTTTAGCAGCTCAATTTGGAGATCTTGCCGAGTCTATGTTAAAAAGAGATTCTGAGTTAAAGGATTCCGGTAATATTCTTCCCGGACACGGTGGTATTTTAGATAGAGCCGATAGTTATATTTTTACCGGCGCTGTTGCCTATTATTACTTTACTTTTTTCGTAGGGTAGAAATACAGAACTTTTAAAGTTTAAAGATGATTGAAAAAAAAAGAAAAACTGAACTGGACCGTTTTTTAAACGCCCTTGATATGCCTTGTGATAACTATGATCAACTTGATTTGGCTCTCACTCATAGTTCTTATACCTTTGAAAATAAGCTTTCATCTTTGGAAAATAATGAAAGACTTGAGTTTTTTGGTGATGCTGTATTAAAACTCATAGCAAGTGAACTTTTGTTGGATAGGTTTCCTGAATATCCAGAAGGGGAACTTACAAAGATAAGATCGATTATTGTAAGTGATAATGTTTTAAGTAAAATAGCCCTGGGTATTAAACTGGGAAAATACTTAAAAGTCGGTTATCACGAAGAAAAAATGGGAGGAAAAAAAAGACCTTCTAATTTAGCTTGTGCTTTTGAAGCTTTGCTGGGTGCTTTTTATCTTGATGGAAAAGAGC
This sequence comes from Candidatus Gastranaerophilales bacterium, assembly GCA_942491415.1. Classification (GTDB taxonomy): domain Bacteria; phylum Cyanobacteriota; class Vampirovibrionia; order Gastranaerophilales; family CALOAD01; genus CALOAD01. Next base: position 240,843 of record CALOAD010000020.1, read on the forward strand.
ATGAATTAAGAATTTTAATGATGAATTTATTTGATGAAGAGATTACATTAATTGATGAAAGTGAGCTTAAATATAATCCCAAGGCTATTTTGCAAGAATATGCGCAGAGTAATGCTTTTGAATTGCCTGAATATAAGCTTGTTAGTCAGCAAGGACCTGCGCATGATAAGACATTTGTTTTTGATGTGTTAGTTAATTCTGAATCGGTAGGAAAAGGGGAAGGTAAGTCAAAAAAAGAAGCACAGCAAAATGCCGCAAAAGAGGCTGTTGAAACTTTAGGTATTTTGAAAAAGGAAGGTATAAATGAATAAAATAATTGTCGCTCCTTCGATATTATCTGCAGATTTTGCAAATCTTGAAAGAGATATTAAATTAATTGAAAAAGCAGGTGCCGATTGGGTTCATGTAGATGTTATGGATGGTCATTTTGTGCCGAATATTACAATAGGAGCTCCGGTAGTTTCGAGTTTAAGAAAAGTGACAGATTTGGTTTTAGACGTTCATTTGATGATAGAAAATCCTGAAAAATATATTGATGATTTTGCTAAAGCAGGTTCTGATTTTATTACAGTTCATTATGAAGCCTGTAAAGATAATTGTGAGGCTGTTATTGGGCAAATAAAAGCTCATAATATAAAAGCGGGGTTGTCGATAAAGCCTAAAACTTCTGTGGAAGAAATTGAAAAATTTATTGAGAAAATAGACCTTGCTCTTGTGATGACTGTAGAACCAGGATTTGGCGGGCAAAGTTTTATGTACGATTGTGTTGATAAAGTTAAAAAAATACAATCATATGCTCGGAAAGTTAATAATGATAGGCTATATATAGAGGTAGACGGTGGAATAAATGATGAAACCGCAAAGATCGTAAAAGATGCGGGGGCAAATGCTCTTGTTGCAGGATCCTATGTCTACAAATCAACAAATGTAAAGAATGCTATCGACAAATTAAGATAAAAAGTAATTTTTTTATTACAATGAAATAAAATCCTACTCATATAGGAATGCAAAAAAAGAAAAATGTAAGATAATGATTTTTATCAAGTCATGTGGAGAAAAAAATTGCTATTTGATCAGCAAAATGAAATAAAAGAAGAATCTTTTGATTTTGGTGAAATTGAAGTTTCTGACCAAAAGAGAAACGCCAGAAAAATTGTGAATAATATTTCTGCCGAAAATGTTTTTGCAAATTCTGATGTTGAAATTTCAAGCCAGGATTTAGATATTTTGTTCGATAATATAAAAGCTTCTGAAAAGCAGATATCTAGACGTCTTAATGATTATGACAGTACTATAATGGAACAAAAAGCTCATTCCTCGGTAAAAGATGAGTCAATGAACGTAGAGTTTAAGCTGCAAGAAACAGAAGGTGAGCTGGTGAAGGTTGAAAAGCAAATAAAATTGCTTAAAATGCTTGACCTTGAATATGATAGGACAAGACTTGAACAACTGGAACAAAAGAAACTTCTACTCGATAAAAGATACGAGGAGTTAAAAAAAAAATATAAGAGTTTAGGCATAATGAATAATATTGCTGATGTTTTATCTGATATTTTTAATAAACCTTCGTCTAAAAAACAGAGTCAAACTGCCAAAGAGAGCATAGAAGATGTGCTTAGTTTTGTGGTACCTACAATAAAGAAAAAACAAGAATTAAAAAATAAAATACAAACTCTTACAATGTTGGAAGAAAAATTAATAGAGCTTTCAGATTTAAAGAAAATCCCTTATGGTGAATCACAGCAGAGTTTAAAGGATTTTACCGCATTGTTGAATAAGGCGAATAAAATTACAAATAAATCGCAAGAAGCTCGGAATTTTAATAAATCTTCTGAAAGTAGTATTTCTTTCGGTTTAAAAGAAACTGTAAAAGATTTGCAAGATTTTTATAGAATAGTTTAGAGTCATTTAAAAACTTACTTAACGTTTTTAAGGCTTTATTTTTGCTGTTTAAAAAGTTGGTTTTTGTTAAAATAAGGAAAAGACAAAAACAAGCTGGAGAATATAATGGATAATTATAAAGAGTTAGCAGAAAAAGATAAAAAATATGTTTGGCATCCTTTTACGCAAATGAAGGATTATGATAAGGAAGAACCTATTATTATTGATAGGGGTAAAGGTATCTACATATGGGATTTGAAAGGTAACAAATATATTGATGCGGTTTCATCCTGGTGGGTAAACACTTTGGGGCATTGTCATCCCCGTATTAATAAAGCTTTAAAAGAGCAGCTTGAAAAAATTGAGCATGTAATCTTTGCAGGCTTTACTCATAAACCTGCAATAGAACTTTCAGAAGGGCTTGTTGAATTGACTCCTGAGGCACTTACAAAAGTGTTCTTTTCCGACAATGGTTCAACGGCTGTTGAAGTTGGACTTAAAATGGCTTATCAATATTGGGCGCAGAAAGGTTTTAAAGAAAAAAATAAGTTTATTGCTCTTGAAAATTCTTATCACGGAGATACTTTAGGGGCTGTTTCTGTTAGCGGTGTAGAACTTTTTCATGAAATTTATAGACCTTTGTTATTTGATATTTATCAGGCTGATTCGCCTTATTGTTATCGTTGTCCTAAAGATAAATGCCCTAAAAGCTGTAATATAGAATGTTTAGAGTCGATAGAGTCTATTTTGAAAGAAAATGCCGATAAAATAGCCGGTGTTATTGTTGAGCCTTTAGTTCAAGGTGCAGGCGGAATGAGAATGTATCCGCCCAAATATCTTACAAAATTGAGAGCTATTTGTGATGAATATAATGTCCTTATGATTGATGATGAAGTTGCAATGGGCTTTGGACGTACAGGTAAAATGTTTGCGTTTGAACATGCCGGTATAACCCCTGATATCATATGTTTAGCTAAAGGAATTACAGCAGGTTATTTGCCTTTAGCGGTTACAATGACGACAGATGAAGTTTACAGTGCTTTTTATGATGATTACGAAAAGTGTAAGACTTTTTATCATGGTCATAGCTTTACGGGGAATCCGCTAGCAGCAAGTATTGCGGTTGAAAATTTGAAAATATATAAAGAAGAGAAAATAATCGAGTCTATTCAACCTAAAATTAAGAAATTTGCAGAATGTCTGAAAAAATTTGAAGGTTTAAAACACGTTGGTGATATCAGGCAGACCGGCATGGTTTGTGCGGTTGAGATAGTGAAAGATACAGAAACGAAAGAACCTTTTGATTTTGAAACTCGAATGGGTACTAAAATATACAAAGAAGCTCTTAAAAGAGGGGCGATATTGCGCCCTATAGGTAATGCACTTTATTTTATGCCTCCTTATGTAATTACAGAGGAGGAGATCGAAAAATTAACAGATATAGCAGTAGAGTCTATTAAAGCGGCAACTGAATAAGTGTTTTGTCATTAAAATTTGGTTTTCATATATAAAATCGTAAAAGGTTACTCATCGAGCACCCAGCCTTGTATGGCTTATTCTTCGCCTACAAGTAGGTGATAGTGCAGAATGACATTAAGGCTACACCTGTCATGCTGATATTCATCAGCATCTAGTCGGCAAAGTATTAAAATAATAATCTGCGTTTTCTTATTTCATACTGCCCATAAGACTTATTGCAGCAGGGGCAAGGATAACAACGAACATAGCAGGCAAAATAAAGAATACAAGAGGTACAATCATTTTTACGCTGGCTTTTTGAGCTAATTCTTCAACTCTTTGTTTTCTTCGGGTTCTAACTGTATCGCAATAAACCCTTAAAGATTGAGCTATGCTGGTTCCTAGTCTGTCTGTTTGAATTAAAAGAGCAACAAAAGATCTTAATTCGGAAACGTTATTTCTATCTGCTAGATTTCGAAAAGCTTCTTGACGTGGGATTCCTGCTAAAACATCGTTGCTTACACGACCTATTTCGGTTGCTAATACAGCTGACTTTCTTGAATATTCTTTCGCTACACGAGAAAGAGCGGCATCAAGTCCTAATCCGGCTTCTACACAGACAGTTAATAGGTCAAGAGCGTCAGGAAGGTTGTATGATATATCTTCAACCCGTTTTTTTGCCTTTGATTTTAGAGACAAGATAGGAGCTAAATAAGCAAGTGCAGTAAGTGAAACTGCTATTAAGACAGCGTTTAAGTTGAATTTGAAAGCTATTAATAAGAATAAAGAGACGACAAGTGCTATTGAAGTATAATAAAGCCTTAGTGCTACAAATTTGAGTATATCATCTTCATTAGAGGCTTGTCCTGCCTCCATTAGAAGTTGTTTGATTGTTTTTTTGTCTTTTTTTTCTTTTACTAAGGATGTTAACAAGGGTTTTAAAAAAATAAGAATGAAATTTTTAAAGTCTTCTATTTTATTTGTATTTTCTTTACTTTCACCTTCTTCTGCCATTTTATCCAGTCTTTCTTTTAAAAGGCTGGTTGGTTCATTATCAATAGCAAAATAAGTTGCCATTGTAACGAAGATTAGTATGAAAATAAATATTAAAATTTCGATAGTCAATTTTTAAAACCTTATTTAAATTTTTATGTCCGTAATTTTCATTATGATAAAAAAACCAACAATGGTAGAGACTATAGCACCTACAAGAGAAAGCTTACCGTAAGGGTGGTTAAAGAGTGGTTCCATATATTTGGGGTTTAAGAGCCATAGCACTCCGGCAATTGCAATTGGGGCGATAGATAGGATAACTCCTGACATTTTAGATTGTGCTGTTTGTGCGTTTAGCATACCCAAAAGCTTAAAACGCTCTCTGATTGTATCACCAAGTCCATCAAGTACTTCCGCTAGGTTTCCACCAATTTCTCTTTGTATGATAACAGCCGTTACAAAAAACCTTAAATCCATACTGCCGGGCATTATTGTCATCATATTATTTAGAGCATCTTTGGTGTCTCGACCCAGTGAAATATCATCAACAACGATTTTAAAAACTTTATTTATAGGGTTAGGCATTTCATTGACAACAATTTGAAAGGAAGCAGGCAGTGAATGCCCTGCTCTGAGAGAGCTTGATATCATTCCTAATGCATCGGGGAATTGCTGAGTAAAATCTTCTTGACGTTTATTTATCTTAGTTTTTACTGCTATTAAAGGGAGTAAGGCTACAATAATTCCTATTAGCAAGAATAGAAAGAAGTTATCTGGTTTTAAAATTCCTATAATTACAAAAGGAAGAGCTAATAAAATAGACATTAAAATGAACATATCAACCTTCACTTCAAGGTCTGCCATTTCAAGCCTTTTTTTAATTACATTTGTAATTTTTATTTTGTCTAAAATAGCGCCGAGTAGCTTGATTTTATATTCGGTGTCTTGAACAAGAAATTTAAGATCGGTTCCTGATTTTTCATTATCTTTAGCGAACGTTTTTTTCTTGATTTTTTCAAGACGTTTTTCAGTTGCGGGGTCATGGTGTTTTTCTACGTTAATCCAATTAACGCAGATAAAAAATATTATAATACCGAAAATAGCACTTATTGTTAGCCCCGTTGACATTTTTTATCCTTTATTATTGGTTATTAAGTCTGTTAGCAAGAGCGTTATCTTCTCCAGTTGATGGAATCGCACTTTGTAAGGTGGGTTGAGTTTTTGTAGGCAGGATATTATTATTAGCTCTTTTTATTTTTGTATTGGGAGGATTTTTGCAAAGATAAATAGGGGTAGAGTCTTTATTGAAATTCTCTAATGCCAGATTTATCCCTTTTGTTTTACATTTATCAGCAAATTGCGGGCGAATTCCTGTTGAAATGTGCTCACCGATTACTTTCCCGTTTTCATCAATACCTTGTTGCTCCCATTTGAAAATATCTTGCATGGAGATTATATTTCCTTCCATTCCGATTATTTCAGTAATATGGGTGACTCTTCTTGATCCATCGCTTAGTCTGCTTGCTTGTACGATCAAGTCTACAGCGGCACTTATTTGTTGTTTAATATTTTTTTCAGGTAGGTCAACTCCTGAGTATAACACCATGGTTTCCATTCTGCTTAGTGCATCACGAGGAGTATTGGCGTGAAGAGTTGTTAAAGATCCGTCATGACCTGTATTCATAGCTTGAAGCATATCTAAGGCTTCGGCTCCACGACATTCTCCTATTATAATTCTATCGGGGCGCATCCTTAAAGAGTTCATAACAAGGTCTTTTGCAGAAATAGAACCTTTTCCTTCTATATTGGGAGGTCTTGTTTCCAGTCTTACTATATGCTCTTGTTGAAGAGCAAGTTCGGCAGAATCTTCTATGGTTACTATTCTTTCATCATTTGGAATTTTGGAAGAAAGACTGTTTAGTAACGTTGTTTTACCTGCACCTGTACCTCCACTTATTACTATGTTTAGTCGAGATTTTACTGCCACTGAAAGGACTTCTGCCATTTGCTTTGTCATGGAACCCCATTTTAAGAGGCTTTGCATTGTTCCGGCATCAGCTTTAAATCTTCTGATTGACATTGAAGGACCGTCTATCGCAAGAGGAGGGATTATGGCGTTTACTCTGGAACCATCAGGCAAACGAGCGTCTACCATTGGAGAGTTTTCGTCAATTCTTCTACCTACTTGAGAAACGATTCTTTCGATGATTGTCATTAGGTGGTCGTTGTTTCTAAAACTTACGTTAGTCAGTAGTAGTTTTCCGCCTTTTTCTATATAGACGTGATTATATCCATTTATCAATATATCAGATACGCTAGGGTCTGATAATATAGGATCTAAAGGACCATAGCCTTTTGTTTCTTGAAGGATTTCTTGAATAATTTTATTTTTTTCCCCTTTGTTGAGAGGAATTGAGCTGAAGTTTGTGCTTAATTGAGCTTCTACGAACTGTTTAATTACTTGTTTTTGTTCATCATCAGTATAATTTGACCAACCCGTTGTTGAGTTGACTTTATCCACCAACATAGAGTGGAGAGTTTCTTTAAGTTTTTGAAGTTCTTTGTTATTTTTTTCGTTAGAGGGCGTTGCTGAAATAAAGTCCAGTTGCGGTAGAGGTACGCTTGGACTATCGAGTATTTTTTTACTTTGATTTAATCGATCCCTTAACGACAATATATTTCACCTTTCTAATTTTTGGCGGTTTTATTTTTTACAAAAAAGTTTTTGACTGTATCAATAAAAGATTGTTTTTTTACGATGGTATCATCCTTTTCTTTTATTATAACCGTATTTGATAGTATTGCAGCAAGTTCTTTGAAACTTTGAGCAACATTTGATGTTGGGTTTAAATCTGTGACGGGTATGCCTTTATTGATGGATGACATCATCGCAAAATAATTGTTAGGTATTTTCCAAAATATCGGATGATTAAGAACTTCTTCTACATCCTCGGTTTGTATTTCATCGTCCGGCATGTAGCGGTTTATTGTTAATTTTATCTTTTCAGAAGAGTATCCTAGTCTGTTAAATAAATCCATGCATCTTTGAGCATTTCGTATTGAAGGTAGGTTTACCATTGAAATTAAAAGTATTTGATCTGAAACATCAAGTGCACTAAGTGTTTTGCCGTCAAAATTGCTGCTTGTATCTATTACTACGTAAGAAAAATGAGATTTTAAGGCTTCTATTAGAGTACTTATTTGCTCTGCTGAAATGTCTTCGGCTTGCTCAAGATATGGTGGATCGGCAAGTATATAAAGGTTTTTATTTTTATATTTTTCTAAGGTACCTAATAAAAATGATTCATCAACTCTATTTAGATTTGATGCAACGTATGAAATATCGAAAGAGGGGTTTAAATCCAAAAATGTAGTTACATCACCAAGTTGCAAGTTTAAATCGACAAGGGCAACTCTTTCACCTGTTATGTTTGCTAAATTTAAAGCAAGATTTGTTGCTAAAGCTGTTTTTCCTATACCGCCTTTATTGCTAAAAATGGTGAAAATTTCACATTTTTTATTTGTGCTTGAATCATCGATTCTTTTTGTTGATTTTTCAAGGGCTTGTTTCAATTCTAAAGGGTCTATAGGGCGTTTTAAAAACTCTCGAGAGCCGGCTCTCATTGCTTTAATAACTAAGTCGGTTGAATTTTCTTCTGCCATTGCAATTACAAAACCTGATTTATGTTGAATTGATATTTTGTTAATTAATTCAAGAGCGGTGTTTGTATCTTTTGAAATGTCAATCAAAATAATTTGAGGTTGCTCTTTAAGGACAAAATCGCACCCTTCGAGTATATTATCAAACTCACCTTTTATAATGATGTTGTCAAAATGCTCTAATTGGTTTTTTAGAGTGGCTCTTGATGTTTGGTCGTTGTCAATAATTACAAGCTTTGTTGAGCTCATTTTAAATCCTATCTATGTTTGTTTCTTCATTATTAATAATGGTGGGGGTTACAAAAATCATCAAATCGGTTTCGTCTTTACGTTTTGAGTCGTTACCGAAAAGCCTTCCAATAATAGGAATGTTGCCGATTATTGGAACGAGTGTGTTTGTTTGTTGGTTGGAAGTTTTATATAAGCCTGCAATTATAAGGGTTTCACCATCGGCAAGCTCTACAGTAGTGTCTACACTTCTTGTTTTAAAACCGTAGGCGGTGCCGCCTCCTTGTTGTTGAATGGTAGAACTTGAGTCGATTTCACTTACTTCAGGTTTTATTTCCAATTGAATTCTTTTAGAGTCTTCTAAAATTGTAGGTGTAAAAGATACATTAACACCGATTTTTTTATATTCATAACCTACATTTCCGCCTTCTCCGACTGAAGAAGGAACAGGAACTTCTTGACCTGCGTTAAATTCGGCTTCTTTTTGGTTTGCTGCCAAAAGGGTCGGCTCCGCAAGGGTTTTAGCGTTTCCGTTCTGTTCTGCTACTCTTAAAACAGAGGCTATGTTATCATTATCAAAAAACTTTATAAATCTAAATCCATTTAAAGTTCCGTCAAAATCAAAAAGAGAGTCGTTTTTATTAGTTACGCCCAGTGTTTCGAGAGCTGTGTTAGAAAGATCTCCTTTTGAAAAAGTTGAGCCTATTTGGTTTGTGACTGATTTGCTTGCTTCGACAATACGTACAGAAATTTGTACTTGGCTGGCAGGGCTTTCTGCAAGATCGATTATTTCAAATCCGTGTGCTTTACCCAGTTCCAGGATTCTGTTTTTAACATAAGAGGTTGATACTTGACCGGAGAGCACTACACCTTTTGGGGTGAAGTTTAAGTTTATTTCTTCATTAGGGGTGATGTTATTGATTGCGTTTAAAAATGCTTTTGAATCTTGTTTTATTACAAGGTCAAAAAACAAGGGTTCTTCGGCTTCTCCCCAAACGATAAGGCTTGTTTCACCACAGGATTTTCCGTTTATAAGCATTTCTTTTGGTGAAATCAGCACAAGATCTGCCATTTCAGGCTTGGCGATTGAAATTCTTTTTACTGGCTCATCAAATTTGATCATTTGTGATTTGCCCATTGTAGCGTGAATTTCAGAGTTTCCTTGTGAGATATTTTGTTGTGTGTTTTCGTTTTCTTGTGGTTCAATTAAGGAATCGTCACTGATAGATATAGGATCAATATTTAGGCTGCGGATTTCGGGGATGTCTTCGCCGTAAGTTTTATTGGCAAAACAACCTAATGCAAGAAGCCCTAGTGTAAAAGATATTCCTATTTTGTTTTTTAGAAAAGTCTTTTGTATCAATGTTTTTCCCTTAATTATCTTCGAATTTGATTTCTGTTTTTACATCAGCTTGAATGAGTTCAACTTTAGTTGTTTTAGGTTTTTCTTGTGGCATTGCCGGCATGGGGAGATTATCCAAAGTCTCAAGATTTAAAGGAGCGGAGGGCAAATCATTTGTTGTCGGCTTGACGTTTTTTACATCTATTATATTATCTTCATTTTCACCTCTTGCTACAAAAAGTATTTTGCCTTCTTGCATAGCTTGAACAACTTCAGAGGAAGAGTCTGAAGGTATTTGAAGAGTAACAGCAGATGCTTGTTTTGCATTTATAGCTTTTGAATCATTATTGTTTGAATATTCGGCTTTTGGTTCAAAGGCTATTATTTGAACATTTTCCAGTATAACTTTAGATTTTTGACTACTTGACCTTGATACAGTTAGTATATCGACATTTGATCCGATATTGAAATAAGAAGCCAGTCCTTGGATATAATCAATAGGTATTGTTATTGCTCTAAAACCGGGTTCCAACGTTTTTTTGTTGAAATTTGCATCTGCCAGATTGCTTTTTTCGATGAGTTGACCTTTTTGAATATCATTTAAAGCGATAGAGCCTATTGCATTTGCAGGAGCTACAAAAGTGTTGGTTTGCGGTTCTTTAAAAGATTCGGCATCGAGGTGTTTTTCTTTTATTATTTCACCGGCTTTTATATTTTCTTTTGCTATTATATAAATATTTTCGTATTCAATTCCTTTATTGATTGTTTTTATTGTTTTTCCATCTTTTTTAAGGTCTTGAATAGTTTTTACCTGATGAAGCAAGAGTTTTTCTTGACCTGATATTTTTACATTTAGTTGTTCAATTGAATGATAAACCGCATATGCAGATGCAAAGCCTGCGGCAAGCGAGATTAGGAGCTTTTTTTTATCATTTTTTGAGCGCATTGAAACTCTTACCTTAAATATTAGCTAGATTTATTTTATTATAATTATACTAATTTTACTACAATATTGTTTAAAAAGGATATCCACCTAATTGATGATTAATAAAAAGAGTATAAAACAAGCATCAATTTTTGATGCTTGTTTTGTTAAATATATAAAGACGAAAATTAATTAAAAACTTTTTTACTTGCTATTGTAACGGCATTTAATATGTTAATAATGCCTCTTTTTTCTTTTTTTTCTGCTTTTTTTGCAGTATTTTTTTCTTCATCCTTTTCAGGATCGATTATATATGACATAAATTGATGACTTAACATAAGTTCTACCTCCGTTGAATGAAGAAATATAAGAAAAATATTTCGTTATTTATATAAAAACCAAAAGTGTTTAAAAATTGCTTAAAAGTTATGATAAAAACTAAAATAAAAAGACTTTTCTTTTAATTAAAAGAAAAGCCTTTTTATTTTAGTTTGTTATGTGCTTTTTTATTTTGCACCTGAAATAGGAAATGAAATATTTTCCAGAGCTTCAAAAATATCGTGCTCTTCGCCTGTAGTGACGGCTATATCACCTAAAGAAATTATTCCCATTATTTTATTTTCGTAGTCTATAACTGGAATTCGTCGAATTTTATAATCTCTCATTTTGCTTATGGCTTCGTCTATATCGTCATCAGGATGGCAGGTTATTACATCTTCTGACATAAATTCCTTTAGTAGCGTTTTTTCAGGATTTTTATTGTTTAAGATGGAATAAATAGTGATATCTCTATCTGTTACAATACCTACTACTTCATTATTTTCATCAACAATAGGAATGACACCGCAATTAAGGTCGTTCATTATTTTGACGGCATCTTTTATTGTCCCTTCAGGTCTGCACATTTTTAGAAATTTTGTCATTATATCTCTGCATTTCATTATTATTATTTCCCTTTTATAAGCAACCCTTAATAAAGTGAAATAGCGTTAGTTGGGCAAGCTTTAGCTGCTTCTCTTACGCTGTTATTTAATGAAGGGTCTATTGACGAAATTGTTGCTTCAGAAAGTCCATGAGGGTCAAACTCAAAGACCGCTGGGCACATATCAATACAAATACCGCATCCTATGCATGCATTTTTGTCTACACTAGCATGAAGTTGTTCCATAACCTTTCCTCCTGATATTTCTAATTACAAAAAGCCAAAAATTGACTAATAGAAAATATAACATTTTATTTTTTGTTAAACATTAGAAGATTGGGTAGTGGTTAATTTTAACTTACTAGTTCGAGTTACGAGTTAAAAGTTATTTTGATATTTAGAAATTGGACTTTTTGTCTCTCCAACAGTAAAATAATTAGTATTAAAAGATTTTTAGTTTTTCAGAATTGGTTAATAATGTATAAAAAATTTTCTTTAGTTTTTTCTATTTTGATGATTGTTGTTTTAGGTGTTTCAGCAGGTTATGTTGGTGAAATTCCTGATATTTATGAGAATTTTAAAGAGGAGCGTAAACAAAATGCTGAAGAGATGGAATTAAAGGCACCACCTGTTCCAAAGTTAGAAGATGTATTGCCTTTAGCTCCTAATAAAATGCCGGATAAATATTCAAATATAATCATAAAAAAGGGGAAATATAATAGTTTTAAAAAAGAAGTTGAAGATATAATTCCTACAATTGAAAAAATAAAGGTTAACATAGAAGAAAATGTTTCATTGCAACGTTTTAATGCCTCTACAAAAAGTCTGGAATTAAAAGTAAATAACCTTTTAAGAAAGTATAAAAACAAACCTCAAACTAATAATGAAATAATACTTATGTTGAGTCGTTTAAATCTTTCGGCGATGGATTTAAGTCAATATTGGGCTAATTCCAATAAGCAAAAAAAGTATGTTTCAAACTCGGAAAGTGCTTATTCATATAGCGAAGAGACGATTTTAGAATCAAAAATGAAACTTTTGAATCAAATTAAAGATACGTTAATAACTATCGAAGAGAGTACATATTAGCCTAAAGAGCATTAATTAATCTCTAGTTGTCGATTAAAAACCATCTCAAAAAACTTTAAAGTGATTTAAAGTTGAAAATTGGGGTGTGGAACAATGCTTTTGAAGAGTGGAATCTTTAGGCTGTTATTATCTTTTGCTGTTTTAATGAGTTTTTCGTTTTCTCCGTGCAAGGCTTCGTCGGTTAAAGATGTCGAAAAGCTTGAAAACCATCTTTTTAATTATAAATATACGGATGAATCTCTTGAAAAAAGGGTTGTAAGACTTGAAAAGAATGTCTTTGGGAGTCCTCAAAAAGGTTCGGTGAAAAAAAGAATAAAAAAAATGAAAAAATTTGATCTTGTTCCGGTGCAAAACTATTCTCGTACTTACGAGAGGCAAGATAAGCAACAACAAGAATATAAAAAGGATTCAACCGATTATCCTAAGGTCTCTAAAATAGAAGAAAAACTTTTTAGGCGATCGTTTAAAAACGAAAATATCTATTCGAGAATTGATCGTATAGAAAAACAATTATTTAATCGTCAAAGTTCCGGCATGTGTCTTGCTGATAGAATGGATCGTGTTTTGAATAAAATGGGATCAGGTAATCATGAAAATCCATACTCAACTTCGTCTTTAAATCCTCAGGCTGTTTCGGTAAAAGATTTGCGAATAATGGAAGATCGACTTTTGAACAGGACTTACGATAATGATGATATAGAAACAAGATTTAAAAGGCTTGAAAATAATCTTTTTGGGGCTGCTCAAACAGGCAGCACGGAAGAAAGAATTGAGAAATTAAAAATAGCAAGTCAAAAAGATTATTTGAATAACTTTAGTATACCTGAGACTAATTTAGGAATGACAGGGAATTATTATTCTCAAAATGGTTTTGATGATTTTAACGCACCTATATTTAACATTGGTCAATCAACAATATTGGACACTTTAAAATCTATTGTCAGCCCGATTTTTGGAAAGAATTCAAATAATAATACAGCTAATTTTTATAATCATCAAAATGTACCCCAAAACTCTTATCATTACGGTCAACAAAATGGAACAAGTAGAGGACCTGTTAGTAGAAGATATAATAAAAATTCTAATACCAGTGGTTATGGAATGGGTGTGAGAATACTAGATTAGGCTGTAACTTAAGCTGTAGCGTTTGTTATTATAGGTGCATGGCAATTTATGTTTTTTACAAAATGTTAAGAAGTTTTTTAAAAAAAGCAATTTTGGTTTGAAATTTTCCTTATAAAAAATAAGAAAAGTTTTAAAGATTCTCTGTAGGTTTTTTCAGGTAAGTTGTATTGGAAGGTTATTATGCATCACTTAAAGCAAAATTTAGAAACTCAGGCAACTCAAAAGGTAGTTAGTAACCACGCAAATCCTATCGCTAAAAATAAAGCCAGTGTTCAAATTGATGAAATTAATATTCGTGTAGCAAGTTTTGTTAAAACAGTTGAAAACCTTTTAAATAGTCAAGAAATTAATCAATTCATAAAAAAAGAAATAGGAAAAGATTATCCAACCCTTGCTTTGGCGGTTAAAGAAAGTCTTCTTTACGTTTAATTTAAGATGTTTAGCTGTTTGCTTTTTTTAATTCTTCCAATTCTTTAAGTTGTCTTTGGTATGGAGAAAAACTATTTAATTTTTTTATAACCTGAGGAACTTTATCAAGAATATATTTAACATCTTCTTCGGTATTGTATCTGCTCAAACTAAATCTGACACTGCCGTGTATAGCAGTAAAAGGAATTCCCATTGCTTTTAAAACATGACTAGGCTCTAAGCTGCCACTGGTGCAGGCACTCCCAGAGCTAGCGCAAATACCAAGATCACTAAAGTGTAATAAAATTAATTCGCCTTCAATATATTCAAAACTTATGTTTGTAGTATTCGGAACACGGTTTATCCTTGTTCCGTTTACTTTTGCGTTAAATACTCTTTCCAGCAGCCCACGCTCGAGTTTATCCCTGAGGGCTTTAACTCTTGTATTTTCGTCCTCTAAATATGATATTGCAAGTTCAGCAGCTTTGCCCAGCCCCACTATACTTGCTACATTTTCCGTTCCAGCTCTTTTTCCTCGTTCTTGATGACCACCTATAATCAAAGGATTGATGAGAACACCTTTTTTTATGTAAAGAGCCCCAATGCCTTTAGGTGCGTGTATTTTATGTCCTGAAATTCCAAGTAGATCTATTTTTGTTTCTTGTACGTTAATAGGCATTTTTCCTGCGATTTGAACCGCATCAACAAAAAAGATTGTTTCGGCATTCTTTTCTTTAATGATTTCAGCCATTTTTTCGACAGGAAAAATGACACCTGTTTCATTATTTGCCCACATGCAAGAAACCAAGGCAGTTTCTGGAGTAATGGCTTTTTTAAGTTCTTCCAGGTCGAGCTCGCCTTCAGAATTAACAGTTAAATAAGTTATTTTATATCCTCGTTTTTCTAGCCATCTGTAGAGATTTAAGACACAAGGGTGCTCCACTTTTGTTGTTATAATGTGTTTTTTAGATTTGTTTGTTTCCAAAACACCTCTAATGGCCATATTTGCACTTTCACTGCCAGAACCGGTAAATATAATTTCTTTATCGGGATGTTGTGCCCCTATTAAATGAGCAACTTGGGCTCTTGCATGTCGAATTGCTTTGCCGACACTTCCTCCAAATTTATGCATGCTTGAAGGATTTCCATAAGCTTCAGTAAAATAAGGTAACATAACCTGTAAAACTTCTTCTGAAACCTTGGTTGTAGCATTATTATCAAAATATATGATTTTTTCAGATTTTGTAGATTCCATTTTTTATCCGATCCGGCTTTTTTACTGTGATACTTCTATGACTTCTATATTTTCGTTTATGTGTTCTTTTAGCACGCTTTCGACAAAGTTTTTAAGCGTTAAATTACTACTGGGACAGTTTTTGCAAGAACCTTGGAGTTTAACCAATATTTTATGATCTTCAATGTCTACAAGTTCAATGTCTCCACCATCTTTTCTGAGTTCATCCGATATATAGTTTTGAAGAATATTATTAACCTTTATAATCATTTGAGTCTTAGTTACAGAAGGTTTTGGTGAGTTACAACATGACGAAGAGTTTTCATTATCAAGAATTTTTTCCACTTTGTCATGACACTTTCCGCAAGCTCCACTTGTTTTACAAAAATTCGTCACGTCTTCAATATTTTTTAAGTTGTTTTCGTGAATGAATTCTTTTAGTTTATTTTCTGTTGTGCCAAAACATTGACAGACAACTTGTTCTCCTTGAGGCTTTTCAATAGGTTTGCCTTTGTATTTTGAAAGAGCATCTTCTAGTGCTTCTTTTCCCATAACACTACAATGCATTTTTTCGGGAGGAAGTCCGCCTAGAAAATCAGCAATCTCTTTATTTGTTAGCTTTTCAGCTTCATCAATATGTTTACCTATTATCATTTCTGTCAAAGCACTGGATGCAGCGATTGCTGAACCGCAGCCGAATGTTTGAAATTTTGCATCTTGAATAATGCCTGAATTATCTATTTTAAGGAATAGTTTTAAAGCATCACCGCAG
This sequence comes from Candidatus Gastranaerophilales bacterium, assembly GCA_942491415.1. Taxonomy (GTDB): domain Bacteria; phylum Cyanobacteriota; class Vampirovibrionia; order Gastranaerophilales; family CALOAD01; genus CALOAD01. The sequence continues at coordinate 256,880 of CALOAD010000020.1, forward strand.
GTAATGCTTCCATGTTCTCCAATTGCATCTGCGTTTTCTATTTCACCGACATTTTTAGGATTTCTATAATATTCCATTACTTTTTCTGTATATTCCCACATGGTCAATCCTTTATTTTCTGTTATCTATGATTAATTTTACTCCAAAATTATTGCATCGGATTAAAATTTTACTTTTTAATTATTTTTACAACGTCTTCTTATTTAGACGATGATGCTTTTGTTTGTTCGATTAGATATTTTTTATCTGGTTTATCAATATTGAAAAACTAAAAAAAATCATTATTATTTGAAAAAACGAAAAAAATCTAATTCATGAGTAGTATTTTTTTTGGAAATTGCAAAATTTCTTAACATTTGTGTCGATAAAAAATTTTAGAATCCCCTGTAGTGTAGTTTAAAAAAGAAGAAGGCAAGAAGCTTTGTATAATGGCATATACCCGGTAAATATTAATAGATATGTACCACCGGTAAAAAAACAGAAGCCAAAAGAACTAACCCCTGATCCGCAAGAGTCGCAAAAAGCTAAACAGCAAGCAAGGCCTCAGGATCAGGGCGGTTCATTATATGGTTCAAAGCATTCAGGGGCAATTGATTATACTTCAACCAAAGTAAATATAAGCCAGATTTTGGTGGATTTTAAAAACACTTTGACTGCAATTGGAGCACCAAAGGATGTAGAAAAAGAAGTTCAGGAACATCTGGAGCAAGTTAATCTTCAATCTAATGAAGAAAAACCATCAAGAAAGGTTATTACAGAAAATCTAAGATCAGCTGCGCATATTTTAGACAAGTATATAGCAGCTACTCTTAAAAAGCCTTCAAATGTTGTTGAAGGATGGATTGATGCGCTTTTATTGCAACAAATTGACTATAAGTCAAATAAAGAGGTTAAAATAAAACCGGAAACTAAAGTTGCTGAAATAAAAACTACACAAGAGCCTCAAGTAAATCCGACTGAAAAAACAGAAGAACCTCAAAAAGCTATAATCGCAGCAGGTCCTTATTTACCTGAAAATGCAGAATTAAGAAAGATCTATATAAAGGCTCAAAAATTTAAAGAAATCGGAAAAAATGAGAAAGCATTGGCGGCTTTTGCAAAAGCGATAAAATATGCAAAAAAAATTGACGATAAAAAAACTCAGGCTTATGTATTTTTAAATGTTGGAGAAATTCAAGATGCTTCCAATAAGATTCCTGAAGCTCTTAAGAGTTTAAATAATGCTGCGAAGCTGGGTAAGAATACTAAAGAGCATAATTTAAAAGCTAAAGTGCATTTTAATATGGGACAAATTTATGATGAAGTAGGTAAGTTTGAAGCTGCGATGGATCATTATTTTGCCGCACTTTCCTTTAATGGTGAGTGTGCAAATATTAACTCACAAGCAATGACATTAAATAATATAGGCGCAATGCATGCTGATAAATTTCAATATAAACCCGCTTTAGGATATTTAAAAGAAGCTTTGATTTTGGCTAAGGAAGTTCCTGATTTTAATGCTATGGGTGAAATTTTAAATAATACAGCAGGTGTCTTTAAAGTTTCGGGAGACGATAAAAAAGCTCTTAAATATTATGGAAGTGCTATAAAATGCAATGCTAAAGTGAAAAAATATCTGGAATGCTCTTTTGCTTATGAAAAAGCCGGAGATATAATGATTGAGATGGAAAATTATAAAAAAGCATCGCAGTTATATCAAAAAGCTGTTAAATCTGCTCAAAAATCACAAAACAAAGAGCGTTTAAGCGAATTGTTCAATAAAATCAAGTCTTTTGAAACTAATAAAAAAATAGCTTAGCTCAATTTTTGTTAAAGATTTTGCTCTTGCATTCTTTATTTTATGCACTTATTTGTGATACCCTTAAAGGTATGAGTGAGATCTTTAAACAGAAGGAATTGAAGTATGAAACCATCTAAAAGACTTGATAGAATCCCGCCGTATTTATTTGCGGAAATTGATAAAAAAATAGCAGCGGCAAGAGCCAAAGGGCATGATGTAATCAGCCTTGGTATTGGTGATCCCGATATTCCGACTCTTCCAAACGTTGTGCAGGCTATGCACGGTGCAATAGATGATCCTAAAAATCATGACTATCCACCTTATGATGGTACTTTGGAGTTTAAAAAAGCTTCTGCAGACTGGATGTTAAAAAGATTTGATGTTGATATTGAGGCAAAATCAGAAGTTTTAGCAATGATCGGTTCAAAAGAAGGAATTGCTCACGTCTTTTTTGCTTTTGTTGATGAAGGTGATTACACGCTGATTCCTGACCCGGGTTATCCTGTATATCAAAATGGCACAATCTTATCAGGAGGAGAGGCTCATTTAATGCCTATAGGTCCTGAAAATAATTACATGCCGGATCTTGATGCAATCCCGGAAGAAGTTGCTAAAAAAGCTAAAATAATGTTTTTAAATTATCCGAACAATCCAACAGGAGCTGTTGCAACTCTTGAATATTTTAAAAAAGTAATAGAATTTGCTAAAAAATATAATATTCTTGTATGTCATGATCAGGCATATTGCGAAATGACTTACGATGGTTATGTAGCGCCCAGTATCCTTCAAGTTGAAGGGGCTAAGGATGTTGCAATTGAGTTTTTCTCTCATAGTAAATCTTATAATATGACAGGCTGGAGAGTTGGTTTTGCTTGTGGAAATAAAGATGCTATTAAGGCGTTAGGAACAATTAAAAATAATATTGACAGTGGTGTTTTTAAGGCTATACAAAAAGCGGCGATAGAGGCTTATAATACGCCTTGTGAAGAGATTGAAAAATTGAATGATATGTATAAAAAGCGCAGAGATGTTATGGTTGAAGGCCTAAGAGAATTAGGATGGGAGTTTGAAGATCCTAAAGCGACTTTTTATTTATGGTTGCCTGTTCCAAAGGGAATGAGCTCTGAGGAATTTGTTTCAATAATGCTTGAAAAAGCGCATGTTGTTGTGCCTCCTGGCAATGGATATGGTGATAACGGAGAGGGATTTTTTAGAATAGCTCTTACAGTTCCTGAAGAACGTTTAAAAGAGGTTATTGAAAGAATGAAAAAAGCAGGTATAAATTATAAACAAATGACTAAAATATAAGTCAATATTAAATTTAAAAAGTGGAGTTAGTTGTTGCTAACTCCACTTTTTTGTTTTATTACAAAAATTTAATATTTTATATTTGAATCTGTTTTAAAATCATGCTCGTTTAGTGTTTGAGGCTTTTAATCATTCTGTAAGGGTTTTAAGCTTTTTACTAAATAATTAAATATAGAATTGTTATTTTTTTCTTTCTTTTTGTTGTAATAAAAGGGCAATTTGAAGAAGACAAAAGTTTTTTTATATATAAGAGATAAAAAAGGAAAAAGAAATGACCCAGATTAATATTTTGAAAATCAAAAATAATGCTAATAATTTTCAAGCCCTTTCTTTTACCTGTAATAAGGGACAGAATGTAAGTGTATTTTCTCAAGGACAAGGATGCAATAAAAATAATCAAGAGTCTAAAAGTTGTAATGGACTCTTTGATAATATTTTCAATATGAATCCTCAAGATCAGGCATCAAATAATCCTATGGAGAAATTTTTCAAAGCATTTTTAATGGGCTTTATGGCTAGTTTATTCGGTGGAATGAAAAATAACCAACAAAAAAATAATGACAATAATAATAGTAATAATATATTGGCGTTAATAAATATGCCAAATGAGCAAAAAGATGACAAATGTAAGATGAGTAAAGGCTTTGATTTTAGTCAAATTGAAGAAGCATTCAAAAGTCTTCAAAATCAAGGTAATCAATCAAAAACTACAAATTATGTTTTTCATAATGGGGTTTTATCTCATGCAAACAGACCTGAATCAAGTTCTTGTGGTTGTTCCGGTACTCAACCTCAGTTAGCTGAGCAAAACTCAAGTGGTTGTTCCGGTGCTCAACCTCAGGCAATTGAGCAAAATTCAAGTGGTTGTTCCGGTGCTCAACCTCAGGCAACTGAGCAAAATTCAAGTGGTTTTTCTAGTGCTCAACCTCAGGTAGCTGAGCAAAAACCAAGAAGTTTAGGAGTTTCAGATTTTAATGTTCAAGATGTGCAGAAAGCTGTAATTGGCAAGACGGAAGCAGATTTTAGTGTTAAAAATGCCCAGAAAGCTATAATTGGCAATACGGAATCAGATTTTAATGTTAGCAATGTAAGAAAAGCCGCAACTGGAAGGTCTAAAATAAATGTGAACAAAGGAAGTTCCTGGAGGGGAAATAACTATAGGTTTGAGAAAAAAATCAATTTAAAAGACTTGAGTAAAGACGGAACCGGTGTAGATAGAACAGGTAATCTTGCAAGTTTTAAAGATGAAGGTCTTAAATTTAATAAATCCAGTTTTAAAACAGATTTTCCTTATGCTCGAAAAGATGCCGTTGAAGCGTTAAAAAGTGCCAGAGATGAAATTAAAGAAAAATATGGAAAAGGCGCAGACTTTAGAATGACAGGTGGATTTGGTGGGGCTCATCAATCTAAAGAACATACAGAGTATGGTACTGCTGTTGATGTTGTTCCAAGTGGAAAAATTACATATAAACAGCTCAATAAAATATTAGAAGAACATGGTTTTGCTTCAAATGTTCATGATGTGGGCAAAGGACGTCATAATCACGCTGTTTTAAAAGGTGATTATAATAAATATAAAGAAAGAATTGCTAAAGCAGAAAGTGCTGATAAAGATAGTTAAAAAAAAGAGTTGGTATCAACCAACTCTTTTTTTTGTTTTATTACGAAAATTTAATAAATTATATATAAATAACCTTTAAATGCATGCCCCTTTCGCATTTGGGGTTTTTTTAGGTTTTACAAGGGTTTTGGCTTCTTGAGTAAATAGATAGATATAAAATTGTCATTTTTTAATCAAAAATTTTGTAATAAAAGGGCAATTTGAAGAAGATAAAAGTTTTTATATATATAGGAGTAAAAAAGAGGAAAAAGAAATGACCCAGATTAATGTTTTAAAAATCAAAAATAATGCTAATAATTGTCAAGCTCTTTCTTTTACCTGTGGTAAGGGACAGAATGTAAGTGTATTTTCTCAAGGACAAGGATGTAATAAAAATAATCAAGAGTCTAAATGTTGTAATGGATTCCTTGATAATATTTTCAATATGAATCCTCAAGATCAGGCATCAAATAATCCTATGGAGAAATTTTTCAAAGCATTTTTAATGGGCTTTATGGCTTGTTTATTCGGTGGAATGAAAAATAACCAACAAAAAAATAATGACAACAATAATAACAATAATATATTGGCGTTAATAAATATGCCAAATGAGCAAAAAGATGACAAATGTAAGATGAGTAAAGGCTTTGATTTTAGTCAAATTGAAGAAGCATTCAAAAGTCTTCAAAATCAAGGTAATAAATCAAAAACAACAAACTATGTTTTTAATAATGGGGTTTTATCTCATAAAAACAGACCTGAAACAAGTTCTTGTGGTTGTTCCGGTACTCAACCTCAGGTAGCTGAGCAAAGTGGTTGTTCTGGTGCTCAACCTCAGGCAACTGAGCAAAACTCAAGTGGTTATTCCGGTACTCAACTTCAGGCAGCTGAGCAAAATTCAAGTACTGTAGGAGTTTCAGATTTTAATGTTCAAGATGCAAAGAAAGCCGCAACCAGCAATGTAAGTTCTTCTGAAAAAACAAACGAAACAGCTTCAAAAGCGACAAAAATTCATGCTGAAAACTCTGTGAGACCAAAATCAGGTAGTTACGCTGAAGCTCTAGGGAAAAGAGAATCAGGCGGAAGGTATGATATTAAAAATTCATACGGATATTTAGGGAAATATCAAATGGGTTCAGCTGTTTTAAAGGATCTTGGTTATAAAGAAGGCGGTAGATGGACAGGAAAAGGCGGGATAAAGTCAGAGAAAGATTTCCTCTCTAATCCTGAAGCTCAAGAAAAAGCCTTTGACGAATTAGTGGCATTACAAAAGAAATACATTAAAAACTTAGGATTAGATAAATATATTGGTAAAACAATAAACGGTTATCAGATTACAGAATCGAGTCTTGTTGCAGGCACACACTTAAAAGGTGCCGGTAGTGTTAAAAAATATCTTGAAAGTAATGGACAGAATAATGGAAAAGACGCTTACGGAACCTCAGTAGAAAGTTATATGAAAAAGTTTTCGAAATATGATGTTTAGATAAAATTAGATAAAAACCAAATTATATAAAAAGCTGACTTGAAAATTAATAAATAAGTCAGCTTTTTTAATGCAAAAAAAAACCGACCTCAGCCGGATAAGTTTACCACATATTAGAGAGAGAGGAATTAAAGAGAGAGAGATTTAAAAACTTTTTTTATTTTCCTCTTACTCTTATTTTTTTCCACAATTTAAAGTCTTTTAAACAAAAGCTTTAACGTAATGTTAACAAACGTTTACAAAAACATTAAAAGCTAAACAGCATAAAGCATTAGGGTTCTCATCTTTTTGGAGTACTAAATCCTTGATATAGAAAGGCTTTTAAGTTTGTTTTTTTAACATTAGGAGGTTTATGCTTTTAAATCGTAAGTTTTTGAAAGAACCAATATTAAAAAATAAAAGACGATGATTATGATAGATAACATCACTAAAGAAAGCAGTTCCGGTGGTGATAAGATCAAAAAAGCTGCAGATAAAGCAAATATAAGTACTTTTTTTCGCATTGAAAAAATTTGCTTGTATGTAAAAAATTTATTTTTCTTTATGAGCAGATAAACGACAGGGAGTTGTAAAATTAAACAGGTAGTTAAAATTGACCCTAGGCAAAATGCGATAAATTCAGAAATTCCTAAATCTATTTCAGCAATCCCCAGGTTTAAACCCAGTAGAAAAAACAGTTGTAAGGGTATAAAGACAAAACAAGCAAGTATTATACCGATTATTGTCATAGTATAGGAAATAAATAAGCTTTTTTTGAGGTCTATTTTTTGTTTTTTATTAGCCTCTAATATCTTTAGTTTGAGTAATTGGTATATAAAAACAGGTGTTGAAAGTATTAATGATGCAAAACCTGCTATTTTAAAAGAATTTATAAACATTTCTTGTGGTGAAGTTTGAGAAAAAGAAATGCTAAAAGGGACTAAATTTTGAAAAAAGAGAATAATTGATCCTGAAAAAATTAAAGCTAATATTAAAAAAGTTCCGAAAACAACAAAAGAAATAGCTAATTCGAACTTTGCCGTTTTTATAAAAGTTCCAAAATCATTTACTTTTTTTGAGTAGTTTTTGTCTAACAAACTCATACATTAAGACTCCTGCTGAAACGCTTAAATTTAGTGATTCTACGGTTTTATCCATAGGTATAGAGGTGAATATATCGACTTGTTTTAAAAGTTCTTCTGAAATTCCTTGAGCTTCAGACCCCAGCACTAAAACAGTTGGTTTTGTATAATCAATGTCAAAGAAGTTTTTGACTTCTTTATCATCATTTACCACTGTAGCAATAAATTGGCAATTTTGAAATTTATTAATGTTTGCTTTGAGGCTCTCTTTTGAACATGTAATTATAGGGAGTTTCCATAGGTTACCGACTGTAGAGCGAATAATTTTAGGGTTGAAAATATCAACAGAAGAGTCAGTTAATATAACACCTGAAACTCCGCATGCAACAGCTGTTCTTATTATCGTCCCCAGATTTCCCGGGTCTTTAACTCCATCCAGCACTAATATAAAAGGATTTTTATCGGTAAATAAATCTTCAAATCTATATCTGTGTTGTTTTGCAATGGCAATCACTTCAGGGGCACTTTCAGTGGTCGATAGTTTTTTCATCACATGTTCACTTGCAAGTGTGATAATTTCTTTCTCGATTGATTTTATATCTGTTCTGCTTCCACTTTTTACAAAAACAGATTGAATATGAATACCGTATTTAATAGCTTCTTCAAGACATTTAAAACCTTCCAGCATAAATAAACTTGTTTCATTTCGAAATTTGCGCTTTTGCAGCTTTGTCGCCTGTTTTATTGTTTCGTTATTAACACTCGTGATTTCTTGCATATTAGTTTATAGACCTTTTCTGGTAGTTTTCCAGCCATTTTTTTTCTTTTGCATCTAGCATTGTAAAATCAATTAAACGTTCGTCAAAGGATGATTTGGCAAGGCTTTGGATTGTTTTTTTATCGTTTTCTTCAATAACGGTAACTGTATTTTCTAATCTAACCCCACCCCATTCGCTATTATAAAGTCCGGGTTCAATAGTAAAGACCATGCCGGTATTTAGCGTTTTTTTTGCAGTTTCAGCGGGGCTGATTCCGGGCGGAGATTCGTGAACGCAAATCCCCACACCATGTCCGGTTCCGTGGGCAAAGGAAAATCCTTCGATAGGATTAATATTAATAATATCACGAGCAGCTTTATCTATATCAAAACCGGTTGTAAGGTTATTAATATTAAAGTTAAGAGCGTTTAAAAATGCTTTTAATACAGTTGTGTAGACTTTTTTTATTTTTTCGTCATTTGTTTTTTGATTTCCGGCAAGAAAGGTTCTTGTGATATCGGTTGCATAACCGCCTTCAAAATAACCACCGCAATCAACTAAAATAAGGTCGCCTTTCTTTATAATTTTTTCAGGATCAGGATTGGAATAATGTATTATTGAAGTGTTTTTTCCTGCTGATGCTATAACTTGAAAACTCAGCCCCAATGCACCTTCTTGAATGAAGAGATCTTCCACTTTATCGGCGATATTTTTTTCGGATATAGCTTTATCGTTGTCTAGGTTAATATTTAACCATTTTTTTAGTCTGCTGATAACAATATCGGTTTTTAAAAAACACTCTTTGAGGTGGGCTATTTCAGACTCATTTTTTATAGATTTCATTTGAGCTAGTGGATTTTCTGCAAGATTATGCTTTTGAGCTGAAGATTGCTCTATTGATCTGAAATCTTGAAGATTAAGAGAAGCTTCACTTAGAGCCACGGTTCCGCTTAGATTTTTTAAATGTTCGGTAAATTCTTTTTCTTCTATAAATTCGAAATGTCCAAATTGCGGTTGGTCTTTTAGTGCTTCTGCTTTTTTAAAATCAGTGAAAATAATAGATTTTTCTTTGCTAATAATAGCTTTAGCTTTAAAAGAGGAGTTGAATGGGATTTCATTTCCTCTTAAATTAGTAAGATAGGCTATTTCATCAAGTTTTGTTGTTATAAAATAATCTGCAAAAGGCAAATTTTTTATAAGCTTTTTATATTTTTCTTTGGCGTTAATACCTGTTATAGATTCAGGAACGGCTCTTAAATACCAGTTTTTTTGTTCGGTTTTAATATCCAAAACTTTTAAAACGGGATCAAAATCATATTCTATAAATTTTGCGTTTTCCAGTTTGTCTGAAAGTTTTTTAAAAGCTAAATAGCCTATTTTAGAAGCTATTATTCCTATTTTTGTTTCATTATTTTGTTCTTTAATTATTTTTTCAACGGCTTTTGTTTGTGTTGTTTGCATATCAAGTTTTACAACGGTTATATGTTCGTGATCAACTTGTTTGTCAGCTTGTTGGTGGTATCTACCGTCTACAAAAAGGTATATAGTATCTTTTGAAACCAGAGCATCACCTGTAGAACCGGTGAAACCTGTTATATGATATCTTGAGTTTTCTTCAATAGGAATATACTCGTTTAAATATTCATCAGTATCGTTTACCAGTAGAAAATCAAGGTTTTCAGAGTTTAGAAAATCTTTTATTTTATTTATATTAGATATTTCAAACATTTTGAACTTCCATTATACGTTTAAAATATAATTTATTAATGTCCTAACACCTGCTCCACTAGGACCTTTTGAGAGTTCCCTTACGGGTTTTTTAAGGAAAGCAGGTCCTGCAATATCAATATGTACCCAAGGAGTGTTGTCTACGAATTCTTTTAAGAACATGCCGGCGCTTGAGGCACCTGCATAGCGAGAACCTGAGTTTTTAAAATCCGCAATATCACTTTTTAGATCATCTTTGTATTCATCATACAAAGGCAAAGCCCATAGTCTTTCTCCACCCATATGACCTGATTCTATTAATTTATCAATCATAGCTTGATTGGTTCCCATAATCCCTGATGCCATATGTCCTAAAGCGACAAGACAGGCTCCTGTAAGGGTTGCAATGTCGATAATTTCATCAACGCCGAGTTTTTCGGCATAGCAAAGAGCATCAGCCATGGTCAATCGCCCTTCAGCATCAGTATTGTCGACTTCGATGGTTTTTCCGTTCATTGCGGTTAATACGTCTCCTGGTTTATAAGCGTTAGCTCCCGGCATGTTTTCGGTGGCTGCGATGATACCGTGTACTTCAATTTCAGGGTTAAGCATTGAAAGATGTTTCATTATAGCTATTACGGTGGCTGATCCTGACATATCGTCTTTCATGTTTTTCATTGATGCCGGTGGCTTTAGGTCTAATCCGCCACTGTCAAAAGTAACACCTTTGCCGATTATAGCGATTTTCTTTTTGCAGTTTTCTTTTGGTGTATATTTCATATGGATAAATTTAGGAGGCTGACTGCTTCCTTTTGCAACTGCTAAATAACTTCCCATTCCCAGCTTTTCGGCTTCATCTTTTTCAATGATTTTTGTATTAATATCTTCTATTGATTGAGCTATTTCTGCCAATTTTGAAGGAGTTGCGTATTCTGCAGGTTCGTTTACAAGATCACGGGCAAAGTTTGTAGCATCTGCTGTTATATGACCCAGTTCTAGTCCTTTTTTAGCTTCGTTTGCAATGTTTTCATCTAATTCAACGATGGTAAATTCTATATCTTTTTTGTCTTTTGATGACTTATATTTATTGAATTCGTATCCGCCAATTAAAACACCTTCAGTTATTGCTCTTGCACAATCAAAAGCATCGAGACCACCAGTGCCTGCTCCGTGTAAAATAGAGCAAATTTTCTTTGCTTTTAAGAATGACTTACATTTATTTATTACTTTTGATGATAAATGTCTGAGTTTGTTTAGGTCAAAATCTTCTTGTTTACCAAGACCTACAAGTAATACTTTATCTGCGGGGATTTTGCCGTAAGTTGGTATTGTATAGGTTGTGCCAAATTTGCCTTCAAAATTATCTTTTTCAATTATATATTTTGAAATTAAACCATCAAGGGCTTTATCAACAGCTCCGGTAGCACCTCCAGGTGTTTTAACACCTTCAAATAGATTCACTATAATTACATCGCATTCAACCGTTGTTAAAGAACCTTGTTCCAGTTTAATTTTCATAATGTCACCTTTTACTGTGTATAAATCAAGTTTTATTATAGCACTCACATCGTTTTGTTAAATAACCCGAGTCGCTAAATGGTAAAAAGCACATTGAAGAATGATTTCCAGTGTGCTTTTCTAAGTTAAAAATATTTGAAAGGTTTATTTTTTGTCAGTAACCAAAATTAAATGCCAGCCGAATTGAGTTTGAACAGGTTGTGAAACTTCTCCTACAGGTAGTTCAAAAGCTGTTTTTTCAAATTCTTGAACCATTTGACCTTTGCCAAAGAATCCAAGGTCTCCACCTCTTGCTCCTGATGGGCATTTTGAAGATTCTGCTGCTGCTTGTTCAAAGTTTTTTCCTGAAAGAATTTCTTCTCTGATTTTGTCAGCTTCACCTTTTGTTGGAACTAAGATATGACTTGCTTTTACTTGTGTCACTTTTTTTACCTCTTTATCATTAACGTACATTTCTCCAGTTTGCGCAAAAGTACTTGGCAACTCTGCATTAATGATAAATATACCAAAAACAAAAATACTTAAATATAAAATAAATAACCTCATTTTATCTCCTTTTTATTTATTAGACACTTTAATTGTATTTTAAAAATAATAAATAAAAACTCCCCCTTTGTTTAATTTTTATTAAAATCAATAAGAAGTATGTAAAAATTTGGTGGTGAGTAAATAGTTACTGATAAAGTATTTTATGTAATTTCATAGATTTAAACTCATGAAACTCTCTTCGAGGGAGGTACTTTTTTTAAAAAAAGTACCCCAAAAACCTGCCTCCGTAAAACTTTTCTATTTTACTAAACTTCATTAAATTAAAGTATAACAATCTAAAAAATGCTGTATAACTCACTCAGCGAAGCTTCGTTCAAACAATACGGCTTGTTTTTAGTCCATCACTTCGTTAAGTAAAAAATACGAAAAGGTTTAAAGTCGGCGAATTTATAAGCTATTTGGCAAGTGAATTAGTCTTTTTAAGGAGATTATTCTTGAAAAAATTTATCCCCCCTGAAGTAATCTCAAAATACTCCGATACAAACGAGGCAAAAGTCAAAAGACACACTTTAAAATCTATAATCTCACTATAAAAATCAAAAAAATAATAAAAAAATTAAATTTCTTTAGGGGGTAAATTTTTGATTTAATAAGATACTGTAAAAAGACTTTGAACGACTAATCTAAGGTTTTTAGCCTTGCGAAGTCAAGGTAAAAACCGTCTTAAAAAGCTTTTCTCTCACCGAGAGAGAATTTTGTTGCAATTACATAAAATACTTTATCGGTATTAAATTAGCAATAAACTTACCACTATTAAAAAATTTTATTGACTTTTTACTTACCAGCAAATTAAAATAAGTTAAATTAAGTTTGTAGTATATTTATAGGTCAAAAAAATGGATTATGTAGAATTAGTAGGACTTGTAGCTGGAGTTCTAATGACAGTTTCTTTCTTTCCGCAAGTAGCTCAAGTAGTTAAAACAAAATCGACAAAAGACATTTCACTTGCTATGTTTTTAATGTTTTCAGCAGGTATTGCTTGTTGGTTAACGTTTGGTATTTTAGTGAATTCACTTGCAATGATTATCTCAAATTCAATCATACTAGTGCTTTCTTTTGTTATCTTAGGGTTTAAATTCAAGTATAAGTAAGACTTGATTTTAATTAAAAAAATTTAAACATCACCCCTTAAATATTTTTAAGGGGTGATGTTTTCTTTAGAATACTTAATAATAGAGAAAAGAGTAAGATCATTTCCGAGGGTGTTTTTGCAGATGATATTAAAAAAAAGTTTTGTTATTTTTTATAACAGATTGTTGAATTTGATTCATAAAACGAATATAATTCATTTGGTGAATATTATTCAATAAATGAATTTAGTTCAAAAGAAGGTTATATGCAAAGTAAATTTAATGATTTGAAAAGGCAAATGATTCTAGAAATGGCGGAAAAACATTTTTTGGATTATGGTTATGATAAAACCCAAATTGCTGGAATAGCAGGAAATCTTGGGATTAGTGTCGGATCTATATATAATTATTTTGATTCAAAAGAGAAATTATTTTCTTCTTTTCTGGGTGATAATGTACAAAAAACAGGTGCCGAATTTTTGAAGATTTTGCAAAGTGAGCAAGATCCGCAAAAAAGAATTAAAAAATATATAAAGCATAAATTTAAAAAGATTGAAGATAATAAATTTTTTGTAAAAGAATATATGTTTTTAAACCCTTTGTTTTTTAAAGAGATTAGAAGGCAGGATGATATAACAACAGTTGTTGTCGGGAAGTTAACAGAAACTTTTGCTGAATTGGCAAAAAAATATGAGTTAATGTCAGATGATCATAAGCAGTTGGCTTATAATTTTATAGGATTAATGGATGGATTTATAAAACGCTGGATGGATGAGGATTTTGACCTTTCATCAAAGGCTGATGATGCTTATTTTTATGTTATGAAATCTTTTTTGAAAAACAAGGAGGATTGTTTTGAATAAAAAGGTTTTATTGGCAGCCGTTATTTCAATAGGGGCATTTTTAAATATAAACAGTGTTTTCGCAATCCAAGATATTTATTTGTCTGAAACTTCTTCCAATAAAAAAATTGAACAGTTTCAAAAAATAAAGGTTGGTAAGCTTAAAATAGGGTTTATTTTTGATGGTCCATCAAAGACAAATCAATTAAAGTTAAAAGATATAACAAAAGAAATATCAAGACATTTAAGCCCTGATTATAATTTAGAGTTTTTAGTTGAAACAGCCGAAGGTGATGCTAAAAGCATAAAAAAATCTTCAGAAAACCTTTTGGCTCAGGATGTTGATTTTATTATTTCAATGGGAAGCCTTGGAGCAAAATATATTGTAACTAAAAATAAACTTGAAAAACCTGTTATAAATGTTTTTCCGTTGGAGTCAAAAAATATAAAAAATCTGAATCAATTGTTTTCTCAAAAACGTATAAAAGAAGATTTGCAAGCATTTAAGAATATATCAAATTTTCAAAATCTTGCAGTAGTTGGAAATAAAGATATTTTAGGGGCATCACTAAAAAGTTCAATTTTAGATGTTGAAAAAAATACTCGTTTTATAACATTTAAATCTTTTGATGATGACTTTAAAAATATTGATGCAGTTTATATATTACCTTTAGGTGCTAAAAATGAAGAAAACTTTGAAAAGTTGATATCTTATGTAAACTTAAGAAAAATTCCGAGTTTTTCATATAACGGAAAAACAGAAGTATTACAAGGTGTTTTAGCTACTTATCGACCGATGGCGAATTATTCAAAAGAAGGAAGATATATAGCTTCAAATTTGGAAGAGATTTTATCTGGTGTAAAACCTGAAAACCTCAACGAAGAATTTAGTCCTGAGTCGGGGCTTGTGATAAATATGGAAACAGCAAAAAAAATAGGTTATTCTCCGAATTGGAAAATAAGGCAGAATGCTGAGTTGGTTTACTATGACGGTTGTTCTGATAATGTACTTAATTTGAAAAAAGTAATAGCAAGCATTGAAAAAAACAATCTTGATTTGAGAGCAAAACAACACGAATTAAATGCGGTTTTAAAAGACAAAACCCTTGCTAAACTCGATTATATGCCGACCTTGAACTTTACAAGCGGTTATACAAAGATCGATGATAAAAGAGCAAGTTCTAAAATGGGTATGTATGCTGAACATACGTTTAATTTTAACGTAGGGTTTAAGCAGGTATTATTTTCGGATAAATTTAACACAAATTATAAGATTCAAAAAAATCGTTCAGAATTAACAATGGCTCAAAAAGAGGAGTTGGGGCTCAATCTTTCTGCCGAGGCAGCCATTACTTATATTAATCTTTTAAAGCTTAAGTCGGCGGTTGATGTTCAGAAAAATTTGGTCGAAAATGCCAAAACAAATTTAAAACTTGCTCATACAAGACGTTTGATAGGGATTTCAGGACCTGAAGATGTTTATAGGTGGGAAAGCCAGATTGCATTAAACCAAAGAAAGCTCTTGACTATGGAATCTGAATTAAAAGCCGCAAAAATTTCGCTAAACAAATTACTTAATAACAAACAAAACGACATGTTTAGAATGCAAAATGTTGATTGTTCTGATGAAGTATTGATTACAAGCCGTGGAAATATTCTGGATCAGCTTGATAATCCACAAAAATTAAATGCTTTTGGTGATTTTTTAGCAAACGAAGCTATTTTAAACTCCCCGGAAATAAAGCAGATAAATAAGGCTATAGATATTAAAAAAAGAGAAGCAAATACTTATATAAAAAGGCATTTTATTCCTGAAATAAATCTTCAGGGTAGATATAATAATGACTTCCAAAGGGATTTTGTAACAGGAGTTGATCCGCTTATGGATAAGCAATCCTTTGATTTGGGTGTATATGCTTCTGTGCCTTTGTTTGAAGGTGGAAAAGACATTGTTAAATATAAAAAAGCCAAAGAAGAAGCTTATAAATTGGTAACAGATAAGAAAAAAGTTTGTTCTACTTTGGAGGAGCTTGTAAGAACACATTTGGAAAAAACTATTTCGGCGTATTTTAATATTGATCTTGCCAATAAGGCAAAAATTAATGCGGAAAAAACTTATGAGCTTGTACAAGAACACTATAAAACAGGAACAGCTTCAGTTATAGAACTGATAGATGCTCAAAATAATTTACTTGTGGCTGATCTTGAGGCTAAAAATGCTCAATACGATTTTATAATTGATCTTATTTGGGTACAAAGAGCGATCGGAAAAGTTGATTTTTCAGATTGTGACAATATTTGGAATGAATGGACAAAAAAACTTAAGTACGTACTTAATCAAAATGAAAAAGAACAAAGACTATAAAAGGGGCAAAATGGCATGAATAAGCAAAAAATTTGTTTTAATAAAATACTTGTCTTGGTAATGATCTGCATTAGTTGTGTCGGACTGACATCTTGCGGAAAATTAAATGAAAAAAAAGAAGAATTAAGACCGGTAAAATACAAGAAAGTTAAAAAGGCCCTAGAGGGTGGTAAAAATACTTATACCGGTGTTGTACAAGCAGATATTGAAAGTAATTTGAGTTTTAAAGTTGGTGGAACTATTAAAGCTATCAAAGTAAAAGTAGGTCAATCGGTAGACAAGGACCAGCTTGTAGCGCAATTGGATCCTGAGCCGTATCAAATTAAATTGGCGGAAGTAAATGCAAAAGTTATGGAAACAAGGGCTAGTGCAAGAAATGCAGCTGCCAATTATATAAGGTTTAGAAGTTTATTCAAAGATGGTGCCATTTCTGAAAGTCAGCTTGATGATGCACGTGCAAATGCTGACGCTTCAAGAAATAAGATGGATTCGGCAGAAAGATCTTATGACTATGCAAAGCTTCAACTTTCTTATACCAGCTTATATGCTCCGCAGGATGGTTTTATAACTTCTTTTGATAAGGAAGTTGGTGAAAATGTATCTCCGGGACAAAAAGTATTTGGATTTGTATCAAAACTCAGAAATGAGGTTAAGGTATTTGTTCCTGAATCTGCAATACCTTCAATAGATAAAGACATTGAAGTGGATATAAATATAGATGCGATACCCGGGAAAAAATTTACAGGCACAATCTATGAAGTTGGCGTTGCAACAAATGAAGATGCTGTGACATTTCCTGTTATTATTCGTATTAAAAACGACCCTGAGGAGCTTCGTCCCGGCATGACTGCTGATGTAACTTTTACAAAAACAAAAAACCGAAAGCCAACAATTATTGTTCCTATTAGTGCAATTTCAGAAGATAATAATGGAAAATATGTGTTTGTAATAAAAGACATTGAAGGAGATATCGGCGTTACTTCAAAAAGAAAAGTTGAAATAGGAGAGCTTTCAACTGCTGGAGTGGAAATATTATCAGGGTTAAATGATGGTGATGTCATAGTTATAGCCGGTGTAAGTCGTATTGCAAACGGGCAAAAGGTTAGATTAAGGGGATAAAAAGTGAACATTACTAAATTTGCCATAAATAGAACACGTGTTGTTATTGTATTTCTTGCAATAATTATTATTGGCGGCTTTTTTGCCTATGTTGAAATGCCTAGGGCAGAAGATCCCGGTTATAAAGTTCGTACTGCTCTTGTCACAACGCTGTTTCCAGGTGCAAATCCAGAACGGGTAGAGTTGTTGGTAACCGATAAAATCGAAAAAACAATTCAGGAAATGCCTGAACTTGATTATATAGAAAGCAAATCAAAAACAGGTATTTCAATTGTATACGTAAATATAAAAGAAGAGTATAAAAATCTTAGACCAATTTGGGATAAATTAAGAAGAAAAGTAGATAAAGCAAAAAGAATATTGCCTAAAAACGTTGTAGGACCTTATGTTAATGATGAGTTTGGTGATGTTTTTGGATCTATAATAACTATTTCAGCCGATGGGTATAATTATCAGGAACTTAAAGATATAGCTGATGATATTAGGGATGATCTTTTAAGGTTGAAAAATGTTGCTAAGGTTGAAATTTGTGGTGTTCAAGATGAAAGAGTTTTTCTTGAATATGATAATGCCAGATTGGCAGAGCTTAAAATATCTCCCGGGCAACTTAGTAATATTCTAGAATCGCAAAATATCCTGTTTTCAGGTGGGAGCGTGAGAGTAAATGGCGAGAGGATAATACTTGAACCTACAGGTAATTTTGAATCAATAGAAGACATTAAAAAAACAGTAATTAATCTTCCAGGAACTAAGGATGCAGTGTTTTTGGGAGATGTTTTAAATGTTCATAGAGGTTATGTTGATCCGCCTCGAGAGATAGTACATACTTCGGGCAAAAGGGCTTTGGCTTTGGGCATTTCGCTAAAAGAAGGTGGAAATATAATTGAACTGGGGAATGAAATAAAAGAAGCTGTAAAAAGTTATAAGCAAAATTATCCAATAGGTATAACGTTTGATATTGTTTCTTTTCAGCCTCGTTATGTTGATGAATTAATCACAAGTTTTGTGCATAACCTTTTGCAAAGTGTTTTTATTGTAATTGCTTTAATGTTGATTTTTCTGGGAAAAAGAGTAGGTATTTTAGTTGCTTCGTTAATTCCTGTCAGTATTCTTATGTCTTTTTTGATCATGTCAAATGTGGGTATAGGGCTTGAAAAAATTTCATTGGCTGCATTGATTATTTCGCTTGGAATGCTGGTTGATAACGCTATAGTTATGTCTGAGTCTATAATGGTTAAGATGCAAGAAGGGCAAAAAGCACTTGATGCTATTTTAAATTCTGCAGATGAGCTTAGAAAGCCGTTATTAATAGCTACGCTTGCTACTTCAGCTGCGTTTTTACCTATATTCCTTGCAGAATCTGCGGTCGGTGAATTTTGTTCATCACTTTTTAAAGTTGTAGCGATAACGCTTCTTTCTTCTTGGGTTTTGGCTTTAACTATGATTCCGATGTTTTGCTTTTATTTTTTAAAACTAAAACCTCAAAATGAAGATGAATCTATATACGATAGTAAATATTATAAAAAATATAGAGGAAAATTAATTTGGTTA
Organism: Candidatus Gastranaerophilales bacterium; assembly: GCA_942491415.1. Taxonomy (GTDB): domain Bacteria; phylum Cyanobacteriota; class Vampirovibrionia; order Gastranaerophilales; family CALOAD01; genus CALOAD01. The sequence goes on from CALOAD010000020.1 coordinate 275,594, forward strand.
TTAAAACATCCTAAAAAAGCTATTTCAGGTATCTTAATTGTATTTGTAATAGCTCAAGTGGCATTTGAATTTGTACCAAAAACATTTTTCCCTGATTCTGATAGACCTGCCTTTATAATAGAGGCTGAACTTCCTTATGAAAGTGATATTATTACGACTCAATCTACAATAGATAGAATAGAAGATTTTTTAGAAAGCAATTTTTTGGTAAATTATGCCAGAAAAGACGGGGTAACTAACTGGTTTAGTTTTATCGGAAAAGGAGCACCAAGATTTGTTCTTTCATACTCTCCAGAGCCTCCGGCTCAAAATTTTGGAACAATAATTGTGAATACAACTTCATCACATGCTGTTCCTGAAATTATGGAAAAAGTAAGAACCTTTTTGAATGCTACGTTCCCAGATGTAGAAGCCACGGTTAAAAGAATACCTCTAGGTCCTCCTGCCGATAAGCCCGTTGAACTTTTAATTTCAGGCAAAGATGAAAAAGTTTTATTTGAGATTGCTCAAAGAGTGAAGGCACAATTACATAAAATTAAAGGCACAACTTTGATTACAGATGATTGGGGGCAAAAAACAAAGAAAATTTCTGTTGATATAAATCCTTATAGGGCGGAAAGAGCCGGCGTAACTAATGAAGATATTGCTATTTCATTGCAAAGTGCGTTTAGCGGTTTAAAATTATCCGAATATAGAGAAGGAAATAAGCTAATACCGATTGTATTAAGGACTACTAAAAATTATAGAGAAGATTTAGGCAGGATTAAAAGCGTCAATGTATATTCGCAACGTACGGGAGTTTCCGTACCTTTAGCGCAAGTCGCCGATATAATTCCTGAGTGGCAATATGCAGAAATTATAAGGCGTGATAGATTAAAAACAATAACCGTTCAGGCTGAAATTAGCGAAAATGCTAATGCAATAGCCGTTTCTTCTCAATTGAAAAAATGGTTAATAAAAAAAGATCTTAAAAATTGGCCAATGGGCTATTATTGGGAACTTGGCGGTATTGCTAAAAAATCTCAAGAAGGTAATGAATCAATTTTCAAAAAACTCCCCATAACAGGACTTTTGATATTCTTGCTTTTAGTTATACAATTTAATTCCATCAGAAAAACAGGAATAGTACTTTGTTCATTGCCGTTGGCGATGATAGGGGTGATTTTTGGATTGTTGTTGGCAAGGTCTTATTTTGGATTTATAACTTTACTGGGAGTTATTTCACTTGCCGGAATTGTAACAAATAATGCTGTTGTTCTAATAGATCGAATAAAAATAGAAAGTGAATTACATCCAGATAATCCACAAAGAGCTATTGTTGTTGCAGCCCAAAAACGTGCAAGACCTATTTTGTTAACAGCAACTACTACTATAGGAGGCTTAATACCTTTATGGTTGGGTGGTGGTCCTATGTTTAAGCCGATGGCAATAACTATAATTTTCGGATTGGCTTTTGCTTCGATCTTAACTTTAGGCTTTGTGCCTCTTTTTTACAGCTTGTTTTATGGCGTTAATTTTAGCGAATTTGATTATGATAAGCAAAACTATGCGGAATAGTCAGTATAATATTAAAGTGCTTTAATGGTTATGAAATAATTAAAAAATTTGTTATAATTTATTTAGTCAAATAAGCTATAATGTTATATATAAATTAAACTAAATTAAACTAATTTAAAATGTAGCCTAAAAGGAGATTTTTAATGAGGAATGTTATCAAATCAACTGCCGCAAGTGTATTAACTTGTACATTAATTGCAACAACAGTAGGTATCGCAACGGCGCAAACTTACAATCCTAGTTATAGCAATAACCCTTACAATAAAACAAATGGGACAGGCTATAATGACTCGCAATATCAAACAAATCAAAATTACACTCAACAAAATTATTCTCAACCTCAAAATTATAGTCAGCAACAAAATTATCAACCTCTTCCGGAAAATACTTATAACCAATACGTACCTCAGCAACCGGTAAATAATATGCCCCCGCTACAAGGTAGAGTTGTAACTGTTCCGGTTGGAACAATGGTTAATACGGTTGTAACGTCTCAAATTAATTCACAATACTTAACAACCGGAGATTCTGTTAACATTGCTTTAGGTTCTGATTTTTATTTCAATGGTGTTTTAATCGCACCTGCTAATAGTACAGTTAGCGGAAATGTTGTTATCTGTGAAAAAGCAGGACTAACAGGGAAAAACGGTAAATTAAAAATTAGATTCACAAATATTCTTACACCTAGAGGACAAAGAATACCTATTTCAGGTAAGATCGCAACGGAAGACGGAACAGGGTTGTTGACTGGTGGCACAAATAAGGATAGAGTTGTAGGAGCGGCTAAGAATGTTGCTGTAGGCTCTGGTGTTGGTGCTTTAGCAGGAACTATTTTTGGTCCTTTATCCGGTGGAAAAGCAGGTAAAGGTGCAGCAATGGGAACAGCTGTTGGTGCAGGCTTGGGACTTGGGAAAACTCTAATTAAGAAGGGTAAAGACATAATAATTCCATCAGGAACAAGGCTTAATCTTCAACTAGATCAACCTCTTACTGTAAACCCTGCTCAATCCAGTCCTTACTAGATTAATTCTGAAAAAATAAAAATAAAAAGAGCTTGCGGGAGAGAATAATTTTTACTGCAAGCTCTTAATCTTTAACATAATCAAAAGATTAATTGTCATATTTTTAAGTGTTATGTTAAACTAATACACATATTCGTAGACTAATCATTTGCGAAGGTAAAGGTAGTAAGCAGGTAAATTTTATGAGTATCTTGGGGCTTGAACCTGATAAAAAAGGTTCAAAGGATGATCAAAAACCGATTACAGCTGTTTTAAAAAATGATAAAAAAGAAATTTCTTTAGGAAAAGCGGTATTAATCTCTACGATAGCGCATCCTCTTTTTGTGTTGTTATTAAAAGGGTTGTTTCTTTTGCTGCTTATTTTAGGCATAAATTTATCTTTATTTGATAGACCGGAGCCTAAAGTTAGAGATATCGAATTTGTTTTGGTTGATAATCCTGAGCAAGCTCCTATCAACAAAAAAACAAAATATAGAGCTGATAGAAACACTAGAGCCGGTGGAAAACATGATAAAAAAAGAAAGGTCTCAGAGCCTAAACCTGCTGCTGCAAAAAGTAAGCCTCAGCCAAGAAAAACCCCTACTCAGCCAAAGGCAAAAAGACCAAATGCTCCAAAACACACTCCGGTTCCTCCAAGACCAAAAACAAAAGCAACGATGCCAAAACCAAGGATAAAGCCACCAAATAGTTTTCCTGTGCCTGTTCCAATGGCAAAGACTCCTAGAACTCTTATGCCTAAAGCAGGTCCTTCAACAAGTGCGCCAATGGGAACGACTTCTCCATCTAAAGCACCTTCGCCGATAATGTCTTCAAGCTCTTCTTTTAATAATCAAAGAGCAAGCGGTTATTCTACAGGAGGAGGACGTCCGGGGAACCCTGGACCCGGTAATCCGAATGGAAGACCCGGTATTGATGCACTAAAAGAACCCGATTTTGGTCCTTATATGAGGGATTTGCAAAGAAGAATAAAAAGAAACTGGGATCCTCCAAAGGGCAATGAAAGCAAACGAGTTGTTTTAATGTTTAGAGTTAGTCGAGACGGTAGATTGCTTGATGTTAAAGTTCAAAACTCATCGAGTGTGGTTTCAGCAGACAGAGCGGCTATTGCTGCTGTAGAGCTTACAGCTCCGTTTAGACCTTTGCCGCCGGAATATAAAGGAAATGACATCGAAATTCAATTTACTTTTGACTATAACGTCTTTGGTATAGGTAATACAAGATATTAAACGATAATAAAATTAGAGAGGTACTATAAAATGGAATTACTTTTACATTCAATTAAGCTAGATTGGCCGGTATTATTACCGATCCTTATTTCTTCAATCCTTGTTATTGCAGTTGCAATAAACAGATTTTCTTTTTATAACAAAAACAAAAGAGATGTGGTTCAATTTATTCACAGGCTACAAAAAGAACTACAAAAAGATAATCTTGAAGGAGCTCAAAACTTGAGTGCTCAGTTGGGCGGTGTATACGGGGAAGTTGCGGAAGAAGGGATTAGAATTCTTTCAGAGCAGAAAAATGACTTCTCAAGATCATTCGATATTTCAACAAGTTTAGCAACAAGAAAATTAGAAAAACATATAACCATAATGGGTACTATAGGTGGTGTTGCACCATTTTTAGGTCTTTTTGGTACTGTTGTTAGGATTTTGTATACATTCCAGGATCTTGCACAGCAAGGAAATCAAAGTTCAGCCGTTGCCATGGGTATAGGATCTGCACTTATAGCAACCGCTTTCGGTCTTGGTGTCGCTATTATTGCAGTTATACTTTTTAATACATTCCAAAGTATAGTTACAAGATACGAAGATGATTTTCAATTATTAAAGCTTTTATTCCTCAGCTTTACTGACAGCAAGGAAGAAGATGAGTCTCAATTACAACCTCAGGAACAATTTTAATTGGTGATATGAAATGGCAATTCAAACCGGTAATAAAGGTAAAATATTTAACGAAATAAACATAACACCTTTGACAGATATCTTTTTGGTACTGTTAATCATTATGATGGTTATGGCTCCAATGTTTCAGGCTGTGGATAATAATATTAAAATGCCGGAAGTGAATAGCGGTATTAACATAGAAGATGAAAAGGTTATTGTTGCTGTGAACAAGGAAGGCGTTTTTTATGTAAATGGAAAGCAAATTGTATCCGACAAGCTGGAAGATGAGCTTAATAACCTTATAAAAGTAGTGGAAAAAAAGTTGGTGGTTGTAAAAGCTGATCGAGATACTAAAAACAAAGAAATTATGAAAATCATGCGAGCAGCAAAAGCAACGGGCTATGAAAAGTTGACGGTTGCGGGAGAACCTCTTTCAAGGCGTCAACAGGATGAGTTGAAAACTGTCAATAAAGAGTCTAAAGAAGATGTGAATCAGGGAAAAGTTAACCTGCCTGAATAAGGAATTTCAAAATGAGTGCAAAAAACAAAAAGACATTCAACGAAATAAATATAACACCGCTAACAGATATCTTTTTGGTGTTGTTGATTATTATGATGGTTATAGCACCAATGCTTGATCAACAGGGGCTCAGCCTTGCGGTTCCCAACGAACAAGAGGTTAAAAACCCTAAAAAATCAAAACTTATTACTATCAATGTATCTGATAAAGATTCTTATATGTACAACGGTAGTGAGTTAAAATATGAGAAGCTTGTGTTTTTAATAAAAGAGGAATCAAAAGAGAAAAAAGATGGTTTATTGATACAAGCCTCTGAAAATTCTTCTCACGGAGCCGTTGTTAAACTTATGGATGCCGCCAGAAATGCCGGTGTTAATAATATTTCGATTTCTGAACTGTAATTTTAAATTTAATAATTTAAATCTTTTTAATAAAAAAAGCCCCGGAATTAACTCCGAGGCTTTTTTAGTTATTTATTATTTAAGAATTGCGAATGATTTAGCGTTTTTATCAAGAAGCTTTTTAGTCGATTCTTTTTCTTGTTCTATAGCTTTATGTTGTGTTTCAAGTTGAGTTCTTTCCATTTCTAAAGATTTTTGTTTAGCATTGATACCCGCCATTAAAGCTTCGTATTGAGCGGCAAATTGTCCCTCGTTGTAAATACCAACGTTTTCTTGAGGATTTTGACCTTTCATCATCGCTTGTTGTTGCATACCTTGATTGTATTGCTCTAGCATTGATTGAGTTTGGTATGCAAGTCTTTGTTCACGGTTAGTGACAATCATAATTCTGTATTGTAAGTCACTAGCTCTAGAAGTTAAAGTTAATAGTCTTGCGGCTGATATTGCGAAACTCATTTTCTTCTCTCTTTCTTGATTTCTCTCTTACTCTTATAAAAACAAACTTTATATAAAAATTGCCCTCTTTTTATATATCCAGTATATACCGTTAATATTTGTTTACAAATAAGAGGTTGGCGGTTCTTATAAAATAATTTGTAATCCCTTTTGGAAAAAGGATTAGAGGTTTTGAAAATAATTGCTCTTTTATGTGAAAATCCATTACACTTCTGTTTAATGTTGATGTAAAATATAAACAGGAGAACTAAATAAATAAGCAATATTAAAGCCTTAAAGAACTCCTGAAAAATAATGAGTGAGGGCAATATGATAAATAAAAAAAGAATATCCAAGATATTATTGGTTAGTACACTTTCATTAGTTGCATTTAGTGCATGTATATATACATGTGAAAAAGCACATGCTTATAGTTATACTCCCGCTAGTGAACATAAACAGGCTGATGATCACTTTAATAAAGGAAAAGCGCATCTTTCATCCGGTCAATATGCAAAAGCTATAGCAGAGCTTACGCAAGCTTTAAAACTTGACCCTAATAACTCAGCAGCAAGAAATAATCTCTCAGTTGCCTATACTTCAAGAGGCACTTATTTATTTAATCAGGGTGTTAATACTAATAAGGCTGTAAATGATTTCAGAGCGGCTTTGTATTATCTTAGATTTTATGGAAATAGTAAAAATATAACACCGACTATACAGGAAAATATATCAATAACTGAAGAAAACTTAAAAAATATACTTATATCTTTAAAGCATGACGTCACTCCTGGTGGTCGATTCAAAAAAGCCAAGGAATTAAGAGGACAAGGGGACTTCATTCAAGCAGTCGTGGAATTTAACTATGCATTGGAAGATCCGGGGCTTAAAAAGGAGTCTTATGAATCACTTGGCGATATAATGAGGGTTTTGCAAAGAGACTATGATGCAGCTGTTAATTATGATAAAGCACTTGCTCTTGATTCGAAAAATCCTACTTTGCATTTAAAATTTGCAAGGGTTTTGTATAAACTGGGGAATGTTCAAGCTGCTGTATCTGAGTACAATATAGCTCTTAAAGATGAAAGTAATAATAAAGAAATTATACCTATATTGGAGCGTATTTGGCGTAAAAAGTTAATAGAAGATGAAAATGATGCAATAGCTCATATGAATCTTGGGGCTATACTTCAAAAAAAGGGTGATGCTGAAGCGGCAATGCAAGAGTATCGGATAGCTGAAAAATTAACACCCCAAAATCCCGCTATCAGGCTTAATATGGCAACTTTATTTCAGCAGCAAGGTGATTATGAAATGGCTGTAAGGGCTTATGACTCTATTTTAAAAATACAGCCCGATAACTCAAATGCACATTATTATAAAGCATGCGCACTTAGAAAAATGGGTAAAATAAAACCTGCTATTGCTTCTTATGAAGCTACTTTAAGGCATGACCCTAAAAATAAAAATGCCAAAGCTGAGTTGTTTGATACGATTTCAAAGGATCTTCCTAAAGACGAGTCATTGATGGTGTTGGCTACAATTGCCAATAATAATCCTACGGATCCTTCAATCCAGTATAATCTTGCGTATCAGTTGCATAAAAACGGCAAAAATGATGAAGCTTTAAATTATTATATAAAAGCAATTAATCTGGCACCAAAAATGATTGATGCGTATATAAACGTAGCTACTATTTATAAGAATAAATCAATGAATGAAATGGCGTTAGCTAATTTAAGCAAAGCTTTGGATATTGATCCCGATAACGCTAAAGTTAAAGGTTTGATAGATGAAATAAGCAGTGCTGCAATAATAGAGACTTATGAGCTTGCAACGCAAAAATATAACATGCAAAATTTTGAAGGAGCTTTGCAAGATTATTTGAGTATAGAAAATCCGGGATTTGAAGTTTATCTTGGGATTGGTGCTTGTTATCAAGCTTTAAAGCAATACGATAAAGCAATAGAGGTTTATAACAAAGCGATAGCTTTAAATGACGCAAATTCAACAGCTTATTATTATCTAGGACTTGCCCATCAGGCTAAGAAAAATTTAGGTGAAGCAGAGGCGAATTATAAAAAAGCTAAAAGCCTTGATTCTACTAATAAAGAAATTGATGAGGCGTTACATTCGTTAGCACTTGCGAAAAATGATATTCTTTTGAATGAAGGATTAAATCAATATAATGAGCAAAAATACCAAGAGGCTTTAAAAATTCTTAATAGAGTTATTACAACCGATTCTGAAAACGGTTATGCATATTATTACAGAGCAATGGTTCATGATGCTTTAAGGAAATTTTCGTTAGCAATAAGAGATTATGAAAAAGCTGTAAATTATTCAAAAGACCTTAAAATTGCATATTATGCACTCGCTGTGGATTATGACATGATGAGCAATAAAATAGAAGCTTTAAAGGCGTTCAGAGTCTTTTTAGATAGATCTCAAGGTGTTGATGATGAATATACAAAATATGCGAAACAAAGAGTAGAAGAGCTTACCAGTAATTAAAATGCAAACGGTTAAAGAAAACGCCCTGAACATCGGTTCTTTAGGGCTTAAAAGTAAAACTATACTTGCTCCTATGGCAGGGATTACAGATACTGTGCTAAGGCAATTGGTTCGGAAATTTAATCCTAATTGTCTTTTAGTAACTGAAATGCTCAGTTCTGAAGCTATTTTGATGAATAAACAAGAGCAAAATGTTTTAAAATTTACTGAAAAAGAATATCCGCTTTCTTTTCAAGTTTCAGGACATAAGCCTGATATAATGTCAGAAGCAGTTAAAAGAATTGAAGATAAAGCGACTTTAATAGATATAAACATGGGCTGTCCGGCTCCTAAAATTGTTAAAAATGGTGATGGTTCCAAGTTAATGACGGATGTGCGTCTTGCATCCTCTATTATAACTGCGGTGAAAAATTCCGTTAAAAAGCCTGTTACGGTTAAGTGTCGATTGGGCTGGGATGTTCCGTCAAAAAACCATGTTGAATTTGCTAAAATGGTTGAAGATTCTGGTGCCGATGCCATTATTGTTCATGGTCGCACAAGAACTCAGATGTATTCAGGGGTAGCGGATTGGCATGCTATTGCTGAAGTAAAAAAAGCTGTGAGTATTCCTGTTATAGGAAATGGAGATATTGATTCAGTAGAAAGTACTATAGAGTGCCTAAAAATATCAAATTGTGATGGGGTCGCAATTGCGAGAGGAGCGTTGGGGGATCCTGCATTATTTAGCAGAATTGATCATTATTTTGAAACGGGCGAAATTTTGCCAATGCCTTCAATCTCAGAAAAAATCAGCCTTTTAAAAGAACATTATGCAATGGAAGTGGCATTTAGGGGCGAGATTAACGGATTGAGATATATGCGAAAATTCTACGCTTGGTATATAAAAAAGGTAAGAAATGCTGCAAAATATAGGTTTGATCTGGTGAGATGCGATAATTTTGCAGATGTAGAAAGAATTTTAGACGAAATTGAAAAAACAAACAGTTGATAAATATTATACTTATTTAATTTTAACGAAAACTAATAAGCTTTATTGCGGTTATACAAATGATCTTGAGCAAAGGTTTAAAAAACACTGCGAAGGTAAAGCGGCAAAGTTCACAAGAGCTAATAAGCCTGTTAAAATTGTTTATTATGAAGAATATTCTACGAAATCAGAGGCGATGAAAGCTGAAAGACGAATTAAAGATTTAACCAGGAAGCAAAAAGAAGAATTAATAGCGATGCGTAAGCAGAGAGCAATGTTTTTAGAAAATGCGACCGCATCGGATTTTCCTGAAAATTAACTCATTTGGGTGTAATGGAGGCTAAATTAATGATAAAAGTGCAAATAAACGGGGAAGAACAGGAATTAAAAGAAAATTCAAACATTACTGAAATGCTAGAGCAAATCAACTTTAATGGAAAAATGTTTGCGGTTGAAAAAAACCTTGAGATAATTCAAAAAGAAGATTATGAACAATCCATGATAAATGACGGGGATAAAATAGAGATAGTTGTTTTTGCAGGTGGCGGTTGATAATTAGAGTTTTTTGTTAAGATCGATTATAAATATTTCGGCTTCTTTTTTTGTGTTCACTTTGTTTTCCATTTGAGCTTCTTTTAAGGCTACAAGGATTTTGCCGACTTTCGGACCTTTGGTTATTTGAAGAAGTTCTATAACATCATTCCCGTCTAGTAATTTGGGTATTGTTGCTTCTTTTTCTTTTGATTTTTTATATTTATCAAGAAAATTAAAAAGTCCTGATATATTTCTAGATACCATTTTTTCTGAAATTTCCGGACCTAATGCACTATAACGATCAGCCATTGCGAGCGCCATAATTCCCGGTGTTTCATCTCCTAATTTTCTAAACATTCGAGCAATAGCTTTATCAGAGGCTAAGGTGGATTCTCGAGTTAGATGTGAAGGGTAGATATGGAACCTAACTAATTTTGAAATGTATTTATTTGCTGCTTTGCTGAATTTAAGACGTTTTAGGAGGCTTTCGGAGATTTCGGCACCTCTTTCGTCATGTTTTATAAACCGATGTCGCCCTTGTTCGTCTATTTGCCATGTAGCGGGTTTACCAAGGTCATGTAGTAGTGCAGCGATCTTTAAAAGTGATATGTATTTAATGCCTGTTGCCTGTTCTTTATATAAGTGTTCTTGGGTCCAATCCGGAAGGGTTTGGGTTATAAGCTCTATTTGTCTTACAGTTTCGATTGAATGATCGAGTAATCCCAAATGGTGATGAGGATTGGGAGGTACTTTTAGCTGTAATTCAAGTTCAGGAAATATATTAAATAGTAGTCCTGATTTTTTCATTGCGATTAAATTTTTTGAGCATGCTTTTGATTCGAAAAGTTTGATCAGTTCCTGATGAATTCTTTCAGGGGCTATTTTTTCGATGAGATTTTTATGCTTTTTTATGTAATTGTATAAATCTTTTTCTATTTCAAAATCAAATTGAGCTGCGAATCTAAAGGCTCTGAGTGTTCTTAAGGGATCATCGATAATGTTCTTTTCTGAAATTGCTTTTATGATTCCATTTTCAAGGTCTTTTATTCCATTATTTATATCCAAAAAGTCTTTATCATTGCCACAAATTGTCATTGCGATAGAATTGATTGTAAAATCACGTCTTTTTAAATCGGTCAAAATGTCGTCATTCTCGCATTTTGCAAAGTCAAAATAGTTGATTTTATCTTCCAGCACCACTCTTGCTATATCGTTTTTTGTATCAAGCAGAACAAAGTGTCCGTTTGTTTTTTCAGCAAATTTTTTGGCATATTCAATAGCCGATTCGCCCAATACTACGATATCTTTATCAAAAGAATGCTTTCCCAGTAAATAATCTCTTATAAACCCACCAACAAGGTATAAGCGAGATTTTGAAGAGCAAAGATCCTTTAAAAGATTTATTATAGGGTCATTATTTATCTCTTTAATTAATTGGTCTGTTTTGTTATTCATCAGGTTCAAGCTCGTAAATTATATCTGATAATGCTTTTATGATAGCAGTTTCGGCTCTTAATATTAAATTGCCTATTGAAACTTGAGGGACTAAATGTTCTTTGAATAGGTTTAATTCGTCATTGGACCAACCGCCCTCCGGTCCTATTATAACAAGAAGTTTTGAATCTTTTGAAAGAACCTCTTTTTTTTCTTTTAATAATTTTTTCATGCTCATTCCGGCATGTCTTTCAACACAAGCTATGGCAAGATCATGCTCCTGAGCGGTTATTAGTTCTTTTAAAGTGCTGATCTTTCTTATTTCCGGCATGTCTATTCTTTCGCATTGTTTGCAAGATTCGAAAGCTATTTTTTGCCATCTTGATTGTTTTTGCAGTTTCTCTTTTTCGTTTTTGAATTTTACAACCGTAAATTTAGAAATAACAGGAATTATTGCCTTTATTCCAAGTTCAGTAGCTTTTTGAACGGCAAAATCTTGAGCTTGTGATTTTAGTATGCACTGAGCTAATTCAAGGTTTATGCTGAGTTTACGACCTGAATCGTATTTTTCTAAAATCGTTGTTTGTATTATTTCAGGCTGTATTTTAATGATTTTAACTTTATAAGATTTTTGTTTATCGTCAACCAAAGTAAGTTTATCATTTACTTTGTGTCTTAAAACATCTTTAATATGCTTGATATCTTGATTTTCAATGATAGATATTTCTTTATCTTTTATATTGTCTGATTTTACAAAGAATTGTGGCATTTAATTTCTTTCTGTTAAAGAGGTTAGGTTTCTTAATGCTTTGTTTTCTCTTGTCCTTTAGCTATTTTGAGTTTATTACAAAAATGCTTTCTACTCCATATAGAGGATTTGAAAAAATACAATTAAATCCCGAAAAGCCTTTATCTATACTAAAGTATGAGAAATTTTTTAAAAACTATACTAAAGTTTGATGTTAAAGAATGTTAAGCACAGTTCGATAACTTTTATGTAAGCAAAATCAAAAACAAAAAATTGAATATTGAAATTTAGATTTAGAATCAGGAAATTACAAGGAAGTTAAAAAAACAAGGAGAGTTTATTATGTCAATTGTAGTCAACAACAACAACGCGTCTCTGGTCGCACAGAGGAATTTAACAACAAATATAAACGCATTAAAAAAATCATTCGAAAGACTTTCATCAGGAACCAGAATAAATAGTGCATCAGATGATGCAGCAGGATTATCAATCTCAGAAACTTTAAGAGGTCAAATTAGAGGAAATGATCAAGCAATCAAAAACACACAAGACGGAATCAATATGTTGCAAATCGCTGAAGGTAGCTTAGCAGTTATCGGTGAAAATTTACAAAGAATAAGAGAACTTTGTGTACAAGCAGCAAACGCAACATACGCAACGCTTGAAAGACAAGCGATAATAGATGAAATTAATCAAAGAACTGAAGATATAACAAGGCTTTCAAAAGCTTCAAACTTTAATAAAATCCAATTATTAGACGGAACAGCAACATCACTTAAATTACAAATCGGACCGGGCACTGTAACATCAACAAACGTTTTAGATATAAAACCAGCCTTGCCGGATGCACAAGCTTCTACTTTAGGAATTGTTTTATCAGCAACAGGTGATACTTGGACTCCTGATAATATCAGATCCTATTTAGATAATGTAGATAATGCATTGAAGAGCGTAGTTTCCAAGAGATCAACGATTGGTGCTTATCAAACAAGACTTGAATCGGCTTTAGATAATTTAACCGTAATGAACGAAAATATTAGAGCCTCAGAATCAAGAATTAGAGACGTTGATATTGCCAAAGAAACAGCTGAAATGACAAAGAATCAAATTTTACAACAAGCGTCAACAAGCGTACTGAAACAAGCAAATCAACTACCGGCAATGGCATTATCATTGTTAGGCTAGAAAAATCTTAAAAATATACAATACACCCTGATCTAAAAATAAAAATACTCTCCCTGTATGGTTAGCAACGTATGATATGCTGACCTTTTTTTTTGGAATTTTTTTTGAAAAATATTTTCTAATAAGAAAAAAATGCTAAAAGCTTTGCTGCATTATATATAGAAGTTTTATTTGCAGTTGAAAATTTGTAAGATGTAACATTTTCCAAATTTTTTTCCAGTTTTTTTTGAATAAACTATTGAAAAATTTAATTTAGTATTCTATAATTTCTAGAGCAAAGGGGATATTCGAAAGATAAATAATCGAATCGTTTATTATCACTTGCAAAATTCAACAAAACGCGGGGGCGTAGCTCAGTTGGTTAGAGTGCCTGCCTGTCACGCAGGAGGTCGCGAGTTCGAGACTCGTCGTCCCCGATTTTTAAAAAGACTGCATTTAAGCGGTCTTTTTTTTGTTTACATTTTCAAAACCCTTGGTATTTTGTTATTTAAACTTAATACTTAAGATAAACGATGTGTAAAAATTGACAAAAGTGATACAATTATCTTGAATATAGAATCCTTTGATTTGTATTTTTTAGATGGGTAATCATTTTTACTGAAAGGAATAATAATGAAATTACATTGGCAGATTTTAGTTGCTTTGGGTTTAGGTGCAAAAAGAAATTGGCACATTTTCTTTGCAATTATTGCAGGTGCTATATTTGGTCTTTATTTCTCCGGAAATAATACAATTTATTTATTCCAATCTTTTACTATACATGACCTGTTAGAGTTGATTGGGCAAGTGTTTATTAGTTTAATCCAAATGGTTGTAATTCCGCTGGTAGCAAGTGCTATTGTGGTGGGAATTGCAAGTCTTGGCGACAGCAAACAGCTGGGTAAAATCGGCGGGAAAATGGTTCTTTATTATTCAATAATAACAATAACCGCTGTGACAATTGGAGCTTTATTAGCTACAGGTTTAAAGCCGGGAGATGGCTTAAGTTCTTATATTAGTCAACAGCAAGCTGTAGAAGTACAACAACAAGTTGCTCATACAATTCGGGATCAACAGTCAAATTTATCTCAGCTTTATTTGAATATGATTCCTAATAATCCTATTCAATCTTTAGCAAAAGGAGAAATGGTTCCTATTTTAATATTTTTCTTGATCTTTGGATGTGCTCTTGCTCAAATAGGCGAAATAAATCGACCGGTGGTGTCTTTCTTTGAATCAGTTTTTGCTGCGACCATGAAAGTTACCGATTGGATAATGATACTGGCTACGCCGGGTATATTTGCTCTTACCGCAACTGCTGTTTCTAAATTTGGAGCGTCAATATTCACTAATGTATGGCCGTTTTTATTAACTGTTTTATTAGGATTGCTTTTCCAATTATTTATAACTTATCCGTTATTACTAAAAGCATTTAGTAAGGTTAATTTCCTTTCTCTTTATAAGGCAGTTGCAGAAGCAATGATGGTCGCCTTTGGTACTGTAAGTAGTTCTGCTACCTTGCCTGTTACAATTGCTTGTTGCGAAAGAAGAGCCGGCATTTCAAATAAAATTTGCAGCTTTGTTCTTCCTTTAGGCGCAACAATGAATATGGATGCAACAGCCTTATTCCAAACCGTTTCTGTTATTTTCTTAACACAAGTATATGGAATTGCTCTTGATCCGTTTACAATTTTCCAAATAGCACTTCTTGCAATTATTGCATCAAGTACTTCTGCCGGAATACCCGGAGCAGGTTTGATAACTATTGCATTAGTATTAAACTCTTTAGGCTTAACTCCTGATCAGTTAATTCAAGGATTTGCGTTCTTGTTTGCAATTGATAGATTTGTTGATATGTTTAGAACAATGGTTAATGTAACAAGTGATACTGTTGTAGCTACAGCTATTGCTTCCGGTGAAAATGAAATTGACTTGGAAGTTCTTGGAAATCAAGAAGTTTGGAAAGAAGTAGTTTAATAAAAATAAACTTTAAAAAGTAAAAAAGTCGCTTTTATAGCGGCTTTTTTTATGTATATAATTAAATAAAGGCTGGTGCAAATATTGTATAACTTTGATAAAGACAATACTAAAGAAAAAATTATAGGAATTTGGGGATATCCAGATCCTGAAGTGTTAAAAGAGGTGAAAGAAAAATATCCGAACCATCGCATATTGGATCTTGATATACCTTATAATGCACCTTCTACAGGTATGATTCCTGATGCTTATTGTCGAATAATCAGAAATATTATGGATAATTCTTTTGCCTATAAAGATCGTCTTGAGTTGATAGTGGCTTCTGTAGGTAGAGAAAAATGTGATTCAGGACACTTTGCTGCAAAAATACTAAAGGATAAAGGTTTTAAGGTTATTGAAACTTTGCATGAATCATATTCAGAACTTGCAAAAGAAACTCCTATTTGTCAGAGTGATTTGCCATTGGTTAAAAAGATTACAAAAGTTATGGATGGGCTTATTGAAAAGCAAAATTTATTATTAAATCCAATTGATGCAAAGTTTGGATTTTGGGGTGTTCCTCCTAATGATCTTGATTTTTTAGATATATTTCCTCGCCAGACGCATGTTTTTGGTTGGGTGAGATGTGTAGAGGCAAGAAGACCTGCGGATTTAGAACTTGAAATGTATGTGGATGAGGGATTGCCTACAGTGTTTTTTGCTCAAACTTTTTGTGCAAAAATGCAGTTGGCTAAATATTTAGCTAAAAAACATGATGGATTGTATATAGATGTCGATGATATTGCTACAAATTCTGTTAAAGCTAAAGTGGAGGCTTTTATAAAACTAAGGTGATTATGAACAAATATTTTGCGGATGCAGGCACAACCTGGAGTAAAATTTTAGAATTATATACGTACTCTTTAGAGTCGAAGTCTACTTTGCTTAAAAAGTTTTCTGTTTTTGAAGTTGAGAAAGAATTTGAATATAAGGGAACTTTATTTAGAGGTAAAACTTTTGTCATTCCATCAAGTAAATTGTCAAAGTTAGATTTGCAATTTGATGCTGCAACCGGGCATATGGTAAAAAATTATATAAAATCTGACGGTGTCTATCAAAATGAGGTTATTTCTCTTGCATACGGTGCTAAAAAAGTTATAGGTGAATTTAAAAATATTACTATTATTGATTTAGGCAGCCGTGATATAAAATGGGTCAGATTTAAAGACGGAAAATATAAAGATCTTGATTGGAACGGAGCATGTGGAAGTGCTACGGGCGCTACTGTTGAAATGCTTTGCAGTTTTTACAATGTAAATCCATCTAAAATAAAAATACAAGAAAAAAAATACCCTGTAACTTGCGGTGTATTTGCGATGGAAAAAATAATGGATGATATAGCAAATGACATGCCGGCAGAATATGCGATATCAAAATATATTCATGGAATAGCCTATAATGCTTGGACGTTTGCAGGAAAGCCTGATTCTTTATTTTTATCCGGTGGTTTTTGTCATAACAAATGTTTTGTTGAATCATTAAGCAAGTATTGCAAAGTCGAACCTTTAGGAAGGTATGTTCTTTTAGAAGGATTATTATAATAGATAAAGTCTTTGGTTATATTTTTTATGCAATGTTGTCTTTTTTAGCTTTAAGGGTTTCTTCATTAAACATATAAAGCCTTGCAGGACGTTTGGATGTTGATTTTGTATATTCTTCAAGTTCGGTTAAAATTCCGAGAGAGATCATTTTTTTGCGGAAATTTCTTTTATCTAATTGCACATGAAGTATGATTTCATAGGCTTTTTGTAACTCAGTGAGAGTGAATTTTTTAGGTAGTAGCTGGTGAGCTATAGGTGTGTATTCAAGTCTATCCCGGAGTCTTTTCATTGCATATTTAATAATATCCATATGGTCGAAAGCTAATTCCGGCAAGTCATAAACAGAATGCCATTGAACTTCGTTTATATTAATACCTTCAGCTTCTTCTTCAAATTTTAATTCAAGCCCTTCTGACCTTATTAAAGCAAAGTAACTAACCGTTATTACCCTGGATTTAGGGTGCCTTAACGGATCTCCGAAAGTTCTTAATTGCTCAAGATAAATGTCTTTGACGTTTGTTTTTTCATATAGTACCCTTTTTGCAGCACTATCAAGATTTTCAGACATTCGAACAAAACCACCGGGTATTGACCATTTGCTTTTAAACGGTTCTTGATTTCTTTGAACCATTAATACCTGTAGTTTGTTGTCTTTAATTGTGAAAATAACTACGTCAACCGTAATTTCATGTGTTTTTGTTTCTTTTACGACCATGATGATTTTTCAAAAAACTAATATAAACGTATTTTTTAAGAGCCATTGGATTTAATATTAAAATTATAAGCCTTTTTGTTAAATATGTAAACACTTTTTTGTATTTTCAATTAAAAAAAGGGGGGCAAATGTTTATTTTAGCCCCCCCTTTTTGTGTTTATCATTAAATAGTGCACTTCGTAGAACATTTACAAACAGTTAACTCTACTACTAGATTTATTATAGCGGCAAAGCCAACTAAATCGT
This sequence comes from Candidatus Gastranaerophilales bacterium, assembly GCA_942491415.1. GTDB lineage: Bacteria > Cyanobacteriota > Vampirovibrionia > Gastranaerophilales > CALOAD01 > CALOAD01. The sequence continues at coordinate 293,294 of CALOAD010000020.1, forward strand.
AAACTAATCTTGCAGGCATGGTCATTTCTCCAAGTAGTACGGCTACAAGGTCAACGCCAAATAATCCGACTAAGCCCCAGTTTAATGCACCGATAATGATTAAAGCGTAAGTTATGTATCTAAGAAATGAAAAACTATTCATAACTTCCTCCTTTGTTTCATCAGTGATAAATTATAAAATAATGCATGTAAAGTCTTTTTAAAATGCTATTTTGATTAGTTATTCAAAAATATGATAGTACACTTTGATAATTAAAAGCTCTAATAAAAAGCATGGTTATATTACACCTAAGTTGAATTTAGCAGGATTGATTTATTGACAATTTCTTGGATGCTGATAAATTTAATAATGATCGAATAAAAAACCAAAAGGAGATAAAATGGCTGAAGATAATGTATTAGCAGTTATTCCAAGAACGGCTACAGAAGAAATTCATATTCAAATTAATGAATATAAGGGTAAAAAATATTTAGATTTGCGAGTTTATTACACAATGGATGACGGTGCAAATTGGAATCCGACTAAAAAAGGTATTACAGTTTCTCCTGATAATTTGGAAAATTTAAAAGAGGCTATTGAACTGGCGATTAAAGAATTTGAAGAAATTGAATAATTAAAATTTATTATTTACATTATTAGCAGCAAGCTTTTGTTTGCTGTTAATTTTTATTCTAAAAAAGCCCCAGCATGTTTATTTACAGAAGGGCTTTTTGTACAATCAAAGAATGCAAAATATTGTTGAAGATAAAACATTAGAGATTAAAAAAACAATAGTTAAAAATAAATATGCGCAGGTGATTGTAAATATTGCAAATCTTGATTTGCGCACTTTTAGTTATATTATTCCCGATGAGCTTAGAGATATCATAAAAATAGGGCAGCCTGTTTTAGTTCCTTTTGGTACTCAAGGCGTTATAAATGCCTTTATAGTAGGTTTTGGTGATTATTTACCGGAAGGAATAAGGGCAAAATCAATATATGAAATTTTGGACCCAAGCCCTGTTTTTGATCTTGAACATTTAAAATTTTTAGAGTGGGTTTCTTCTTATTATTGTTGTAGTTTACCGGCTGTAATTGAAGCAGCGCTTCCAATGAACTTTTTTGCAAAGTCAAAAAGGATAGCTTATCTTGTGAATAAAGATGTTTCGATGTTAAAGTTAACTAAAAATTTAGAAAAAGTTTTTAATATTTTACTTTCATCAGATGAAATGCCTGTTGCTACTCTTCAAAAGCGAGCTAAGTTGCCTTCTTCAAAATTTTATGAGGCTTTACGAAAGCTTAAAAAGCACAAAATACTTGATATCAAGACAGTAATCAAGGAAAAAAGCCAAAAACAACAGTATCAAAAGACAATTAAATTGATTCATAAGGAAAATGTGACTAAAAGACAGCTTGAACTTTTAAATCAATTGGAATCAATTGGCTCGGAGTGTTTGATTATTGAATTTGAAAAAAAAGTAAAAACAACGAGAGCGACGCTTTTAAAGTTGGAAAAAATCGGTAATGTTGAAATAATAGAAAATGAAGTATATAGAAATCCTTTAAAGATATTTGAAAATGAGGAACGAGAAGCTTTTCCCGAGTTGAACTTTGAGCAAAAAATGGCTTTTGCTCGGGTAGAGAAAGCTATTGATGAGCAAGAATCTGATCCTTTATTATTGCACGGTATCACCGGTTCCGGAAAAACAGAAGTATATTTTAATGCGATTAAAAAAACATTATCAGAAGGTAAAACTGTTGTTTTTCTTGCTCCTGAAATTCCAATAGCGTCTCAATTGGCACAAAGGCTTGCAAGGCGTTTCGGGACAGAAGAAGTGGCTATTTGGCACAGTAGTGTATCCGAAGGTGAAAAATTTGATGTATGGCAAAGACTTAAAAGCGGCAAAATTAGAATCATAATAGGGGCAAGATCTGCAATATTTGCGCCTATTAAAAACTTGGGGCTTATAGTTATTGATGAGGAACATGAGTCAACGTACAAACAAACGTCGCCAAACCCCAGGTATAATGCAAAAACCTTGGCGGAAAAAAGAGCTCAAAATGAAAAAGCTACTTTGGTTTTAGGTAGTGCAACTCCTGATATTTCCACATATTATAAAGCTTTGAATACAAATAGGATTATATCTTTGACTGAAAGATTCGGAAAAAGTAATCTTGCAAAAGCCATTGTTGTGGATATGAAACAAGAGCTCGGTAATGCTAATAGGAGCCTTTTTTCAAGAATTCTAAAAGAGTCATTGACGAATAATCTGGCTCAAAAAAAACAATCCATATTACTTATTAATCGAAGAGGATTTGCAACAACGACTTTATGTCAGGGATGTGGGGAAACTGTAGAATGTCAAAAATGTGCGATTCCTCTTATTTTGCATAAGCCAAGCGGTACTTTAAGATGTCATTATTGTAATTATGAAAGAGGTTTGATTACAATATGTCCCACTTGCGGAAGTGATGCGATAAGATACTACGGAGTAGGGACTCAAAAAGTTGAAGAAGCTGCAAAAAGAGCATTTCCTGATGCGATTATTGCCAGAATGGACAGTGATATTTTATCGAAAAAAAATGCTCATATAGAAGTATTAAACAGTTTTTTAAATGGTGAAATAGATATTTTAATAGGCACACAAATGATTGCGAAGGGGCTTGATAATCCTAATGTAACTATAGTAGGGGTTTTGCTTGCTGACTCTTCATTTAATTTGCCTGATTATAGAGCCTCGGAAAGAGGGTTTCAGCTGCTTACACAAGTGGCGGGAAGAGCCGGTAGAGGTGATTTTGAAGGTAAAGTGTTCTTTCAAACATATGCCCCTGATTTTTTTGCAATAGAAAATGCAAAACAGCAAGACTATAATAAATTTTACAAAGAAGAGATTAAGCATCGTTTGGAGCTTGATTATCCTCCTTATAGCCAAATAATTAGGTTAATTATAAGTTCTGAGAATAATTTTAAAGCTGAAAGAATGGCTCAAGAAGTTGCGATGAGGCTAAAAGATCTTGTGAATGCTCAGGGGATTGTTGAAAAACTTGAAATAAATGGTCCGGCGTCCTGCGTGATTGCTAAAATAAAAGATGAGTACAGATTTCAGATAATCATAAAAAATAGGATTGAAGAAAAAGGACATTTTATGATTACGAGTTTTATAAAAAAACTCTCGGTTGCAAATGATGTAAAAGTTTTAATAGACGTAGACCCTACAGATATGCTCTAGGGCTACTTTAGTCGTTATTAGGTTTTGTTTTTTGGGCATTTTGATGTGTTTTTAATTGTTGGGCTTTAATTTTTTTGGGCTTTGAAATATAAAGATTTATTCGTAAATGCAGCAAATACATCTAAACGATGATTTCGTTTAAATGCCGGCATTTTATCAATATTGTTTAAATTCAAAGATTGTTTTACCAAAATGTTTAAATTTCTGTCAGAATTTTTTGATAATTCATTTTGGTCGGTTTTATCTTTGAATAATTTCGCCATTTTATTTGTACCTATTGGTGATAGCACATTTAAAGCTGTAAATAAACCTACTAAAGGTCCTGTTATGGTTGCGATTCCATCTTTGAAATTCCTAACCAAATCGTAAGTTTCCCGCTTTAATCCTTTTAGTTTGAGGGTTTCAAAGCTTTCTGCCTTGATTATTTTTGTCAAAAATTCAGGTTTTTTAAAATTTTCAGGTAGTCCTTTCGGAAGTATCAAACCTTTTTGAACTAATTTAGAGCCCATTTTTTGTAAGGCTGTAGATACCGAAAGGATAATTCCTACATTTAAAAGCCCTTCACAAATGGCTTGCGGCACCATAAATTTCTTTTGTTTCTCGGGTATGTTTTTATTTGTTTGAATTGCAACAGCTTCACCAAGACATAAGTACGAAAAACAAGCTGCAGTTGTAACGTTCATGAACGTAGCAGGATTTTTGGCGTATTTTCTTGCTGACCAATCTATTGCGTTTTTAGTAATACCTGTAATGTTCATTAGCCGACCATGCCTCCGTCATTTTTCTTTGTGGAAAGCCTGTCCATTACTTTGTTCATGAAAGGAATATCAATGAAAGTAATGGAAGCTAATGTAGCAAGAAAAGCAAGAGTGTTTGCCAGTCCATTGTTGTAACGTTTAAGCATGGATGCTGTTTTATAAGGTGATTTGAATACACCTTTTTCAATTAATTTTTTACCGAGAGAAATCCCCATTTGACGAACTGTTGCGCCGGTTAAGGTTCCGACTACTGTTTTTGTTATAACCTTAATAACTGAATACTTTCGAGTTTCAGGATCCAGGTTTTTATTTGATTGATAGTCAATTACAGGTTTTGTGGCAAGTGCAGTAGCACCTAAAAACAAGCGAAGTTGTGCAGGATTTAAACTGCCGGTCTTGCAAACAGCTTTTGTTAAACCGGTACCCAGTTCTATTCCTTGATTTGAAATTCTGCTTAAATGCACCCAACTGCCCCTTTTTAGTCTTAAACACCCAAGATCAATTATTTTAAGAATTGCTTTTTAAAAGCAATTCGGGACTGTTTTTTATACGAAAAAACACCTTTTTATTAAAGATAACAATATGCCCACTTTTAATTAAACCATAGAAGAATAGCTATGGGAATATGTTCCATATGTAAATTTACAAAAATTTAAAAAGGTACTTGGATTGATCTAGTAAAAGGGATAATCAGAAAGCTTAACTTATAGGTGTTAACAAGACGGTAATATTATTAATTATAACCCCCAAAACTCTTTTCCTGACTAAAATTTACTATTGTATTATTTTTATTTTAAGTTTACAATCAAAGAGATTTAATAAAAATATAAGTGGTGAAAAAATGAAAAAAATTAATATTGAAATAACTCCTAAAAGTATAATTATGCTTTTTGCATTTTTCTTTTTATTTGCGGTTATGTATCAAGCTAAAGATGTTTTATTATTTCTTTTTGCTTCTTTTGTAATTGCGAGTGCTCTTTTCCCTGTAGTGGATTGGCTTAGTTCAAAAATGAAAAGATCCTTGGCTGTTTTAATAGTCTTTTTCTTATCTTTTTTAGCTGTTTTGGTATTATTTATTCCGTTTTTTGCAATATTGGTAGATCAATCAAGAGAATTTATAGCTCAAGTTCCAAATTATTATAAATTGGTAGAGCAAAAAATTATTAATTGGCATTTTACTCCGGGTCTATTGGAAATTTTGCCTGATCAAAAAGAAATTTTTACCGCAACAGCACAAGTTGGTGAAAATATTGTCAGCCAATCAATAAACTTCACTATAAGCTTATTTGGGGCAATAGTTGCGGCTTTTACACTTGCCACAATAGTTTTGTTTATTTTAATTGATATAAATACTTTAAAGTCAGGATTTTTAAGCTTATTTCCTTCTGAAACCAGAAAAATAGCAAATACTATAGTAGCTACAATCTCAAAAAGAGTAGGTGGCTATGTGAGAGGGCAGCTTTTTGTTATGCTTGCTGTGGGTGTTATAACAGGAATTGGCTTACTTATTTTGAAAATACCATTTGCTTTTTTATTGGGTATGGTTGCAGGATTGTTTGAGATAATCCCGATAATAGGACCTATACTTGCTGCAGTTCCTGCCGTGTTGTTGGCTTTAGCTATAAATCCCTGGCTTGCAATAGGAGTAATTGTTTTGTATTTGATTATTCAAAGAATTGAAAACTTTATCTCTCCTTTTGTATACGGTAAATTTCTTAATATGCCACCGTTGATAATAATCAGTGCATTGCTTATAGCCGCCAGTACTCTTGGAATTATTGGTGTAATTTTATCTCCGGCGATTGCCGCTGCTATTTTTGTTTTGGTGGAAGAGTTGTATTTGAAAAAAATAAATCACGAAGATTAATATTCTTCAAAAAGAAGTTAAAAATTTTGAGGGGGCTTGTTTAAGCCTCCTTTAATATTCTTAATCAAGAAATGTAATAATGAATATTTTCTGTAAAGTCTTTTAGATTCTAATTCTTTAAATTAGTCATTTATACGTTTATTGTTTGTATTTTTAAAATAAATATAATTAAATAAGTAAAGGAAGGGAGTGATGGCTATCGCAGCTATATTAAGTGGCTGTAAGGATTTGGACTCAATGACTATTAACTGATTTGTATAATATTATTATTTGTTATATATAAAATTGGACTCGGGATGATTAGGGTTGTTTTACGTTAAAACCCTGTTATAGAAATATTTTTAACAATAAAAACACTTACTGGACGTTAATTAAGTCTCTAATTTTAGTGACATTTTGTCCATTATCATCAAGAACCTTAGGTGTTAATTCTTTTAGTGCGAGCATTTTATTAATGTTGTTGCTTAAATCTGCAAACGACATTGAGTTCTCGTCTTGGTCTGATTCTTGACGTTGTATTATAAAATTTTTCGCTGTTTTTAAGATCTCTATTAATATTGATTCTGTTATTAATTCGTTTTCGTAATCATCAAAAACTTCCATTAAAAAAGGATATGCATCTTTTGCTTCAAAATCGTTTATATCGGCTACAAGCTTTCTAATTTTTGAATTAGAAATAGTATTAAAGACTATCTGTAAGTAATATCTTGAATATCTATAAATATGCTTTAAAATCTCCTGACTTGATTGATATTTTGATCTTTCTTCAAAAAAGTCCTTAAAGCTGGGAGCTAGTTGATTTGTTTCTATTATTTTACCTGCATTTTGAATTGTAAGGTAGTCATTTAAAAATGCTTTAAAAAGTCCCGAAGTTTGAGTATTGGCAAACGCCTGCTCCATTTGACTCCAGTAGTTTTTGTAAAGTTCTTCTTGTTTTTCTTTTTGATCTGAATAAAGTACAATATTTCTAATTTTATCAATCGCTGTAAGCATTACACCAGAAGAATTAGCACCTTCATAAATGTGTTGTACATTATCAATGTCTTCTTGGATTGCAGTGTCGATTATTTCAAATTTTTCTAAAGCCACAAGGATTTTATGTGGTGCAATTTCACTATTTATAATTGCTTTTTTAAAGAAATAAAAATTTTCAACCAATTGTTCGGAGTGTTGTATAGGCAACTCTTCATTGTTATCAATTATAGATTTATAAGTTGCAAAATCATTATCCTTTAACAACAGCTTATATTTTTGATCTTTTTCTTCATAATCATTGAATAGATAAGCGTTTTTAATTTTTCTTCGAGTTATTTCATCTTTTGTGGTGGAGTCTGAAAGAACTTTATTTAAAGCTGCAAATAATAACGAGATTGTTACCAAGCGTTGTTGACCGTCTATTAAGCAGGCTGTATTTGCTGATGAAATCTGGTTAATTCCATCTTTTGAATAAATAATCATTCCGAAAAAATGACTTTTGGTTGAGGTCTCATTTTTTACAAGATAGGCTAAATCATCCCAGAGTCGTTGACATTGTTCGGTAGTCCAAGTGTATTTTCGTTGAAAAGCTGGAACTTTAAAATTACCGGCTTTTTGTAAAAAATTGAGTAAATTTGCTTTTATTGCTTTCATATTATCCATCCACAATAGTTATTTGATATTCTACATATACTTGTAATATTTTATTTTATATACTTGAATTTCACAAATATATTAAGATTTATTTATATTTAATAGTATTTTAAAAGCTCTTGTTTTGAATAAATTTTTTACTTTGGCTAGAATTGAATGTGTAAAAGTTAAAAAGTGTGTAGTTAGAATGGTTGATCATAAAAATATTTTAATAACCGGTGCATCTTCAGGGATTGGAGCTGAAATAGCTCAAAGATTATCTGGAGAGGGTTATAGATTGTTTCTTGCAGGACGAAATGAAAAAAGGTTGAAGGAAATGGCTCAAAAAGTTTCTGCAAATGGCTATTTTGCCGGGGATTTGATCGAAGATAATGTTGTTAATGAACTTTTTCAATCAGCTAAGGATTCTTTAGGCGTTGTTGATATCTTGATAAACAGCGCTGGTGAATATCTTTGGGGTCCTGTTGAAAAAATGAAAAAAGAAGATATTGACAGAGTTTTTAAACTTAATTTGCAAGTACCTTATGAGCTTTGTTCTTCGGTGGTAGTTGAAATGAAACAACAAAAATGGGGAAGGATTGTAAATATTGGTTCTATAAGTGGTGCAGTAGGAGAAGCAAATGCTTCCTTATATTCGGCGAGTAAGGCGGGCTTAATTGGTTTTACAAAGGCGTTGGCGTTAGAACTTGCTGAATATGGAATAACCATAAATGTAGTAAATCCCGGTTGGGTCAAGACTCCACTGACTGAAAATGCAATTGAAAAAAACAGCCCCGAAGAACAGGAGCAACTTTGTATGATTCCTCAAGGACGATTTATTTGTCCTGAAGAAATTTCAGCTATGGTTCAATATCTTCTTTCTGAAGAAGCAAGGGGATTAACGGGGCAATCTTTAAATTTATGTGCTGGGCTTAGTTTGGGATAAATAAAAAGCAGCTATTTAAATAGCTGCTTTTTAAGTTTACAGATATAAAATTTATAGATTTTATAATTCTAAATTAATTTGAGAGAATTGAACAATTTTATTCTTGCCACGTTTTTTGGCATTGTATAAAGCATGTTCTGCGTATCTAATTAAAGTATTAGCATTCTCATCAACGTTTTCAAGGTGTGGATAACAAGAAATACCACCGCTTATTGTAACAGGATGTCTTTCTTCTTCTGCTTCGGGGTAAAATTCCATTCTTTCGACGTCTCTTCTAAGTCTTTCAGCGAAAAGAAAAGCACTTTCTTCGTTTGTATTCGGTAGTATAACTAAAAATTCTTCGTCACCATATCTTGTTAGAATATCTTCTTTTCTTACGTGTTTTTTGACTATTTCAGCGATGTCTTTTAATAAGATATCACCCCAATCGTAACCGTACATATCGTTTACAACTTTAAAGAAATCGATATCTATAAGCAGACATGAAAGAGTTAAATTGTAGCGTTTTGCTCTTGAAAGTTCTGCTTCAAGACGATCATGAAGATATTTTCTGTTGAAGAGTCCCGTTAGTTCATCAGTTGTTGCTACTTTTTGAATTTCTTCCCTTAATTCTTTTACTTTAAGCATATTTTCAACTCGGACTTTTAGTTCATCTTCATTGATTGGTGTTAATAAATAATCGTAATAATCTGCTCTTATATTTGCGTCTTCGAGCACTTTATCACTAACTATAAGAGTTGAAGTGGGGAATTTATTTCTTGCCAGAGTATCTTTTAAGGATTCTTCCGGGCAATCAAGCACAATTAAATAAGGATTTAGTGCTTGTGCTTCTTTTATTTCTTCTAAATTTTTGGTTCTGATTGAATAATCAGCATCTTTTTTTAAAATTGATTCAAGTTTTGATTGACCGCTTTCACTGTAGATAATTACATTTTTCATCTTTAAATACCACTAATTTTAATTATTGACATAACAATTTTAACAAATTAAATTCAATTTGTATAACTTGTTGAAGAATCTTAATTTTTCATAAGTTCTTCATGGGCTATAATTATTTTCTTTACTTTAATACGAGGTAATGTTAAGCGTTTTTGATTTTGCTTAAGCATAACTTTTGAATCGTCAAGATAAATAATTTCGCCGGTAATTCTTTTCTTTTAAAAAAACCAACTTCTATAATATCTCTGGCGCTGTTTTTGTTAAGGTTGCGATTTATTTTTTTAAACCCGTTTTTTGTTTTTATTTCAACAGTTGAGCCTAAAATATAATTTATTTTTCCATCGATAATATCTCCATCAGGCATTATTACATTGTCAGCTCTGACAGAGGAGATGTTGAAGGTTATTACAGTAAAGGCTATCAAGAAAGAACTAAAAGTTTTTTTCATAATGTCTCCTGATCTTTTTCTTTTTGAGATAGCTTTTAGTATAACTCTAAAATTTGAAATTAAGAATATTAAAAGAATAAAATAAATTATATGTATTAATAAATGAAAGTATTTTATTTTCCTGTTTACATTTTGATATCGGTATAAAAAGAATACATCAATTAATCTATTAATTTATTTCGACAAATATAGTATTATGATTCAAATTGAGGAAGTTTTAAATAAATAAAAACAATAAAAAACGTTTGGGGAATTAAACTATATGGAGTTAAGGGTAATTGTCTAGTTTAAAAATAAAATATCAACCAAGAGAATATCAATCTACGCATAGTTGTTATAAAAAAAGAATTACAAGAAGAGTAAAACCACGACGTAAATTTATGCAAAAATTAAAGTTCTTGCTTTTTACATTTTTAGCCTTGGGTATTGCGCTTCCTTCAGTTTTTAAGGATGTATCAAACAGCCTTATTGTAAGAAGGATTCAAAATGCCGGCATAAACTCTCCTTCTGTTGAATCGCTTGTCTTTAGTTCAAGGCAGGAGCTTCAAAATGATATTTTATTTGGTTCAAGGTTTGTAGATGAAGTTAATATAGATAAAGCTCAAATGAAAACTCCTTTTTACGGAAAGGAGATGTATATTTTAAAAAGTAAACTTCAAAAACTTGCAAGTGATTATAATAATATCACGCCGGGTATTTTTGTTTGGGATTATATGACGGGCAATTATGTTTCAATAAATGGAGACAGTGAAGTGCCTACAGCTAGCATTATTAAGCTACCATTGCTTTGTCATATGTTTAAACGCATTGAAGGTGGTTTTTTAAAGCTTAGTGATAAAATAAAACTCGAAGAGCATTATATTGCAGAGGGTTCAGGTGGACTTCAATATGGTGAACTCGGCTCAAAATGGTCAATTAATACTTTATCAAGGTTAATGATTCAAAAAAGTGATAATACTGCTACTAACATGATTTTGGCTGCAACAGGCGGAACTAATGAATTTAATAGAAGCTTGCGCCGTTGGGGATTTAGTCAAACAAATATGAAAAAATGGCTTCCTGATTTATCAGGTACAAATATCACAACTCCTAGAGATATGGCGCAAATGCTATATAATATTGATAATCCTGAGTTTTTAACGTTGCCGAGTAGAGCAAGAATTATAGATATAATGGGTCATGTGAGAAACAGGCATTTATTACAAGCAGGACTTCCTAAACAGGCAAAACTTTTACATAAAACTGGTGATATAGGTAATATGCTGGGAGATGCAGGGATTGTTATAATGCCAAATGGAAGAAAATATATTGTTGTTGCAATGGTTAAAAGACCTTGGAATTCGTATTCAGCTAAAGAGTTTATAAATAAAGCATCTAAGGTGATTTATACATCATTTAAATCAAACGATCTTTAAGGGCTAAATTTTTATATATTTTATATTTATATTAAAAATTAATTAAAGAGCTTTAAAACTAAGAAAATATCAGTTATAATCAAAAAGTTGCAATATGATATATGGAGGTGTTTGCATGCGACTAGCCGTTAATGGTCGTAATATTGAAGTAACTCCTGCTTTAAAGGACTACGTCAAAGAAAAAATTGGTAAAATTGCTAATCATTATGATCAAATTCAATCTATGGAAGTAACTCTCAGCGTGAATAAAAACCGAAGTGTTGCAAAAAATCACACTACTGAAGTTAAATGTAGTTTAAATGGTACGATCATAAATGTAACCGAAGATGCAGAATCAATGTATGCCAGTATTGATATTGTTGCTGACAAAGTTAGCAGGCAGGTTATTAAGCATAAAGAAAAACTTCTTAAAGGAAAAAACAAGACTGAATCTATAAGAACTGAATCTTTTGAAGTTTCTGAACAGGAAGTTGAAAACGAAGAAGAATAAACAAGAAAAGGAGCTTTTTAAAAGCTCCTTTTTGAAATTAATACTTGTGTAAAAGCATTAAAGAAGCTATATTATATATTAATATTCACGTGATAGGAGTTTAAAGCTTTGCTTCCATTAATAACAGAAGATCATAAAGAGGCGATGATGCAAGAAGTCCTTCAGGATGTTCAAGCCTGGAGAAAGCAAATGATTCACTATATAAAAGATGATAATCCTGAAATCAATGCTGCTATTATTGATGCAGCCAATAATACTGATCTTGATCCTAAGGCAGTTGCTCTAGGGGCTTATATGACTTATAGATTAATAGAGCTCGCAGCGGAAGAGTCTAATGGTGGTTTAATTGGTGATATTTTAGAGTAAAAAAATTTTACTTTAAAGATTTCCAAGCATTTCTCTGACTTCATCAGAATCAAGTTCTTCTAAAGTTTCTCTCAGAAGCTCTTCAGCTTTTATTTTTTCATTTTTTTGCAAAAGAATTTCAGCAAGTTTAACAACAATTTCTTCCTGTCGGGGGAATATTTTTAGTGATTTTTCAAAGCTTTCTTGTGCTTTATCCGCACAATTAAGTTTTTGATATATTTCACCTAAGCTGTTTAATGCCAATGTATTATCGGGGAATGCTGTTATGATTTTTTCGTAAAGTTCTTTTGCTTGTTCAAAGTTGTTTAGTTCTGAGTAAACAATTGCCAATAGATTAGCTACGTCAAGGTTTGGTAGTTGTTCGTAGGCTTTTTGTAATATTTCTTTGGCATTTTCAAAGTCTTTTTTTGCAAAATAGACTCTACCCAGATTGTATAATACGGTAGGTTCGTTAGGAGCTTCTTTTTGTATATCTATTAGAATTTGATAAGCCTTTTCATTTTCTCTCATCGCTATATATAAAATAGCCAAGGAAGCTCTGTATAAAATGTCATCAGGATTTATTTCAATAGCTTTTTTATATAATTCCTCTGATTTTTCATTTTGGTTTGTGAGATGCAAGAAATTAGCATACTCAAAACAAATATTAGGGTTGTTAGGGTCTAATTCGTAAGCTTTTTGAAATTCATCTTCTGCGTAATCGAGTTGTCTCGTGCTGAGGTATATAACACCTAAGTCTTTATGTGCTCTTGCATCTAGCGGTGTTAGCAATATTACTTTTTTAAAACATTTTATAGCTTCTTCTTTGTTGCCCATTTTGCTGTTTAAAACTGCAAAGTGATAATACAGCTCAGCTGAGTTTTTTCTTTTGTCTAAAAGGTCTAAAAATAGTTCATAAGCTTCGACATAGGCACCTATATCAGAGTATATTCTGGCTATTTTGTATTTTGTAGCTGATGATTCGGGGTTTAATTTTAGAATTTTTTCAAAGATTTTAACAGCTTCTTTAAATTCGCCTATAGCAACGTATGAAAGGGCGAGAGTATTCATTAAATGAGTTTGGTCGGGCTCTTTCTCAAGAGTAGTGGTTAGTAATTCAATTGCTTTTTTAAATTTTTTAGCTTTAAAATAGGCTTGGGCTAAACTAGCGTAAGCGATAGTGTTTTCAGGCTCCAGCTCGATGGCTTTTTCAAAACATTTTATTGAATTATCAAAATTACCAAGTATTTGGTGTAAAGAACCGGAGTTGTGATATGAAATGCCGTTATTAGGGTCAAGTTCAATAGATTTTTCAAAACAATTTAGGGCTCTATCGTATTCTTTTTGAGATAGATAGGCAGATCCCAGGTTGTTATAAACTTGAGGGTCTTCGCTATTGAGTTCAATCGACGCTTCCAGGTGCATAATGGCATTTTCAATGTCTTGGACTGATAAATATGCTGAACCCATGATATATCTTAAAATGGGGTCTGATTCTAAAAGCTCGGAATGTTTTTTTAATAGAGCAACAGCGTTATGAGGCTTGCCTGTTCTTATATAAATAACGCAAAGGTTTTTAAAAGCGTCAACATAAGAAGGTCTTAAGTCGATTACTTTTAAGTATGCTTTTTCAGCTTGTTCAAGATCTTCTTTGATAGCAAGTATTGATGCTAGATAAAACCAAGCTGTAGCATCATTTTCATTGTGTTCAATAGCTGTTTCAAATTGTGCTTGAGCAAGGTCATATTTTTTAAGTTCCAAATAAGCCAATCCAAGTCCTTTTATAGCTTCACGACAAGCATTATTTTGTTCTAATATTTCTTGATATTCTTTACTTGCTTCTTCGTAATTTTTTTCTTTGGCGTAGGCACTTGCCTGATCCAGTTTATCTTCTATATCAAAATTATTCATAGCTTAATAACCTTTAAAAACTTAAACATTAATCGCAACTGTTTTAAAATTATATCAAAAGCAAGCGATTTTAGAGAGGTTTGGTTTATTAAGAATTAAAAGACTGATGATAAAAATTGAAGAAACTTATACACCTCAACAAAGTCGTCACTTTTGAATATCAAGGTTGAATCATCTTTAAAATCAATATGGGATAGATATTTCATAGTTTCTTGAGTGCATTTTTCCTTAAATTCGACTTCTAATACAAAAGGAGACGTTTGTTTGTATAAAATGCCTTTATTTACTTTTATTGCAAGTATTGATTTTTCTTTTAGCTCTTGAATTAATTCATTATTAGGTTTGCACATTGCTGCGCTGAACGAAATGGCTTGTTTTGTTGTTACAGTTTGGATATCTCCAATATCATTTTGTATTTCGGCGCAAAAGGCATCATCACCGCTGGCAAAGATAATGGGCACTTTTTTCATTCCGGCATAAATAGCGTTTAGTTGAGATTCGCTGATTAATTTATCGTTGAGTTTTACTGTTTTAAAATTAAGGTTGAAAGTGTGTGCTATAAGTCCTTTAGAAGCACCGGCTTTAACATGGTAGCCGATGAAGAAAACACCGTCAAAGCTTTCATCAAGTCCATACATCATTGATACAGGTTTTGGTTTTCCCGAGATAAGTTTTACAAAGCCTGGAAGTTCACTTAATAATATATTATCCATTTTCATATGGGCATCATTGACTGTTATATCAGTAATCCCTATACTTACAAGGGCTGAGATAACAGCATTTAGCTCTAGATGTAATTGTTTTCGACAAGGTTCATATAACTCTTTATTTTGGGAAAGAGTTTGTTCGTAAGAAGTTACGCCGTTTAAGCCTTCAAAATCAGCTGAGATATAAATTTTCATAATTTATACTTCAATAAAAAGTTTTGAACCTACTATATTAGGTTTGCCGTTTAGATATCCGGCAAAATAACCACCCATTATAGGTTTGTTTTTGCCATAAAAACTTTGTTGAGTGTTGTTATTTGATGCTTGAGTAAAAGGATTTGCTTCAAACGGATTTTTTGACTCAATTGGTTTTATAGCTTGAGTTCGTGGTGGTTGAATTACACTTCCTACAATATTTATAAACCTTGTTAACATACTAAATTCTCTTTTTTGCTGTCATTACTTAGTTTAATAACTTTTTTATAAAAGTCATTTTTTGCTTTCTTATATTTACAATTATATAACTTCAATCGTTAATTTTATAAATTTTATATAAAATTACTCTATTAGGCGTACTGTTATTTGTTGAGTATTATTTGTTTAAATATTCAGAAAGTTTAGAGTCTACTTTTTGTTTAATTTCTTTGCTCATAATGATTTCATTGGGCCACTGTCTTGTAAAACCTTCATTCTCTAGTTTTTTAGTGGCATCAATTCCCATTTTTCCTCCATATCCAACAATATCACAGGAATGGTCTAAAATATCCAAAGGTCCTTTTACTATAGTGCAATCACGAGAAGGATCGGTGTGATTGAAGACTTTCCAGCAAACTTCAGATAAATTATGAACGTTTACGTCTTTATCTACAACGATAACGAATTTTGTGAACATCATTTGTCCTAAACCCCAAATGCTATTCATTATTTTTTGGGCATGTCCCGGGTATCGTTTATCTATGCTTATAATGGCACAATTGTGGAAAACACCTTCGATGGGAAGGTTCATATCAATGATTTCGGGAACGATTTGTTTTAAAACCGGTAAAAATATTTGTTCGGTTGCTTTTCCCATATAACAATCTTCTTGAGGTGGTCTACCTACGATAGTTGCGGGATAGATAGGATTTTGTCTATGGGTCATTGCTGTTAGATGAAAAACCGGAAATTCATCAGCAAGGCTATAATAGCCGGTATGGTCGCCAAAAGGACCTTCAACTTGTTTTTCCTCATGGTCAATATACCCTTCGAGTATGATTTCCGCATCCGCAGGGACTTCGATATCAACGGTTTTGCATTTTACAAGTTCTACCGGTTTTTTTCTTAAAAATCCGGCAAAGATCATTTCATCAATGCCTGTAGGAACAGGTGCCGTGGCAGAGTAGGTTATGGAAGGATCACATCCTAACGCTACCGCTACTTCAAATTTTTTGCCAAGTCTTTTAGCTTCTTCAAAGTTTTTAGCTCCATCGTGGTGTTTATGCCAATGCATGCCGGTAGTGAGGTTATCGAATTTTTGTAATCTATACATTCCTACGTTTCGGTTATTATTGTTGGGATTTTTTGTAAAAACCAGTGGTAGCGTGATAAAAGGTCCACCGTCTTTGGGCCAGCACTTTAGTATTGGCAATTTATCCAGCATCGGCTGGTTTAAATCCGTTATAACAACATCTTGGCAAGGGGCTTTACTTACTATTTTAGGCAAGAACGAGGCTACTTCTGTTAGTTTTGGTAGCATAGAAGCCTTGCCAATAAGGCTGTCAGGGACTTGAGGCTTTGCCAGTTCTTCTATTCTTTTTGCGATGTCTTTTATATCGTTTACACCTAAAGACATTGCCATTCTTTTAAAAGAACCGAAAGCATTGGTGAGGACCGGCATGGTGTAGTTTTCTACGTTTTTAAAGAGCAAGGCTTTATTTTCAATTCCTTGTTTTTTTGAAGCCCTGTCTGTTATTTCTGTGATTTCTAAATCACAACTTACCGGAGTATCTATTTCAATGAGTTCGTCTTCTTTTTTTAAATTTTTTATAAAATCATTTAAGTCTTTATATGCCATATTGCTCTGCCATTCTAATTTTAAGCGTATTAAATTTTAGTTGTTTTTACATTTTTATTTTCGACAAAAACAAGTGAAATACTTTCGTCAGGTAGTTTTTCTTGAAGATGTTTAATTATTGAATCTTTTGCATTGTTGGAAATCGTAGTTATTAAAGTCATTCCACTTTGCACAAGTTTTATTAAATCGTTTGAGTATTTTTCAAAAAATACAATATCAGGATGCTGAAATTCAATATGTTTTAATGCTTTTTCGATATTAAATATGGTAGATTCCGCCAGCTCGACTTGAGTTATGCCGTTTAGTTTTTCTTTTGTTAGAGATTCTATTGTAATGATGTTTTTAGAAATTAAAGACATAGAATCTAATAAAGAATAAGCAAAGGCAATACTTTCGGTCTCATTATCGCTGCAAATCAACACGAGTGAGGTTGAGGTGATGTTTTTTTTATTTTCTTCATTTATATTGTATTGTGATAATTTTTTAAAAGGGGCAAAGGGTTTTAAAGTAATGCTTTCACCATCACAAGAAGGAAATACTGAACATAAAACAGTAAAAACCTTTTGCTGGTAAGTAGTTTTGAATTTTTCAAGCTGAGGAACTTCTGTAGTTAAAGAATTCAAGTTTGATAATTTTTTTAAAACACTTGTAAATACTGGGGTTAAAAGCCTTGGGATAGATCCTTTTTCTTGTAATTGATGGTTTAGTTTGAATTTTACGGTTAATCCTGAAGGGGCAGGTTGTAAAATTATTTCTTCGGCGTTTTCATAAATTGCCTGGTTTATCAGGGATTTAATAATGGCTTTAATTTGTTCGTCGTCGTGATTTTCGGTAGAAAGCTGTTCTTGCCAGTTAAAGGACTCATTAGTTTGTGTTTCTACATTTGTTTCGTCTGTATAATTTTCTTTGATTGCCTTTTGGATAAGTCTTTCGGAAACAATAATAGGTTCCAGGTTTAAATTGTCATTATTTAAAACATTTACAACGGTGAAAAGTTCCATAGGGTCAGCCATTGCAATAGTTAAAATATCTTCAATTTTAAAAAGAGGGATTATTCTATATTTTTGAGCATTTTCTTTTGAAATGTACTTTAAACAGGCTTTATCAAGTGAATAATCTGCCAGGTTTACATACGGAATTCGAAGTTTTGATTCAATAAATTCTAAAAGAACTTTTTCTGAAATCATTTTAAGCTCTATCAGAGATTGTCCCAAGTTTTTTTCGTTGTTTTGGGAATATTCTTCTGCTTTTAAAAGGTTATCAAAGCTGATAAATCCTTCTCTGACAAGACCGTGTTTTATTTTTTCAACTGTTTTATTAGTTAAAGTTTCTTGCATAAATTTTAGTTTAATCCTAGATAGTTTTTAACCTTTTCAACGACTTCTATGATTTCGAAAGGCTTTGTTATGTATTCGTTTGCCCCGGTTTCTTCTCCAATTGCTTTATCTTCTTCCTGTGATCTTGCAGTTATCATAATAATAGGGATATCTTTATATTTTGCATCAAATTTTAAAAGTCTACATACTTTATAACCATTGATTTTAGGCATCATAACATCCAAAATCACAAGATCCGGCATTTCCTTTTTGGCAATGTTTAAGGCTTCTTCTCCGTCAAAAGCAGTCAGACAGTTTATTCCATCGGCTTCGAGCATGAATTTTAATGTTTCAACTATATCTCGTTCATCATCTACGATTAAAACTTTTTTAGGATTATTCTCAGACATTTTTGCTTCCTTTAATTTTACTATAGGCTATTATTTTGGAATTTTTAATTGTTCAATAGATTTGTTACTAAGTGAGTTCAACGATTGTTCGATCAATTCTTCAGCGTTTATAGCATTTTCCGGATATACGGAAGTTCCTATAAGTGTATCAGAAAAGTCATATTCGGATAAATTATTAAGCGTATTTGCTATTTTATAAGCTTTTAGCTTAGTTGTATTAGGCAAAATAGCTTGTAGATATTGTTTTTTACCTTTTTCTGAAGTAAATACTTTTGCTTTGAAGTGCTTTTCAAGCAGAGTATTTGATCCGTTTTTGCTTGCTATTATGAAAGATTTTTCATTTGTTTTAAGTTCTTCTATTGTAAGAAGAGCGAGGTTGGAATGATTGTATTTTGCGTGTTGTAGAGCTTTGTCCATCTCAAGAATAAAAGTGTTTTCTTGATTTGCAACAGGCAAAATAAATGAGAATTTTGTTCCTTTGCCTTCTTCACTTTCAAGCCAAATTTGTCCTCTATGTGCATCAATTAGCTGTTTGGCAATGGGAAGTCCGAGTCCTGTTCCGCCAACTTCACGGCTTAAGGAGCTTTCAATTTGTTGGAATTTGTCAAATACTTTTGGGATGTCTTCTTTTTTGATTCCAATTCCGCTATCTTCAACTGTTATTTGAACATAACCTCCGGTCAAAAGTTCTTTAGGCTTGGTCTCAAGTGAGGAAGGGTCAATAAAAATTTTTGAATTGTCCAGCTCGGGTTTTGCAACGGTTTTGGCTTGAAGTTTTATTGTTCCGTCTTCTTGAGTGAATTTTACTGCGTTTGAAACCAAGTTTGATAAAACTTGTTCGATTCTTTGGAGGTCGATATAAATTTGAGGCATTTCATCATCCATATCGATGTTTATGGTTATATTTTTCTTTTGCGCCAGATTATCGAAGGTGTTTTTTACAAACTCGAGCGGTTCTGAAATTTTTGTAGCGTTGAACCTGTATTCCATTTTTCCTGCCTCAATTTTAGAAAGGTCAAGAAGATCGTTGATGATGCCTGAAAGTCTTTTTACATTCCGTTTTGCCATGTTTAAGAAATTATTCATGGCTGTAGATATTTCTCCGGTTTTTCCACTGAGCATAATGTCTAAAGAGTTTTTAATGGCTGTAAGTGGTGTTCTGAGTTCATGAGATACTATTGATATAAACTCAGATTTAAGTTTTTCAAGTTTTTCAAGTTTTATATTTGTTTCTTTAATTTCTTCGTATAGTAAAGCACTTTCTAAAGGTAGTGAAACTTGTTTGACCACTGTCTGGAAGCAGGTTGAATCTTCTCCGCTGAGAGAGTTTTCTCTCAATATTTCAACTGTGCCGAAAAATTTGTCCGATGTTGATATTGGTGAGAATAAATTATCAAACCTTAATATATCGAGGTCATATTCGCCTGATTTGTGGCTGGAGTGTTTTTCGACAATTATATTATCAATAAGTAGTTCAAACGGGGTTTTTTGGTTTTCAAATAAGTTTTTATAGCCGATCATTGCTCTGAGTTTAAGAGCCTGTTCGAGTCTTTCTGTAATTGGATGAAGAGAGTTTATTATTAAACTTGCGTTTTGAGAATCATTAATAACTAAGGTTGAGCAAAGAGCGTAATTTAAGCTTTTTTCCAGACCGTCGTTCATTATATTTATTAATTTTGTCTTATCTAAAGTACCTGCAAGCTGTGAGCTGGTGTTATAAAGTACATTAAGTTGATATAAGCTTCTTGCAAGTTCGCTGTTATTGGTGTAGAGGATATCTAAAAGTTTTTTTATTCTTAAGTGGGCATTTACGGTTGCAATTAAAATATTATCGTTAAATGGTTCGGTTATATAACCGTCCGCACCTACCATCACTTCTTCTTGAGAGGTTTCTTTGGAAGTGAGCAGTATTATTTGAATATCATTGGTTTGTCCTTGTAGTTTAAGTTTTTTGCAAATGGTCGAAGTGTTTAAGTTTTTGCAAGAGGAATCTACAATTGCGATATCCGGTAAAAATTCGTTTGTTGCACGAAAAGCTTCTTGCTCATTTCCTGCGACTCTTATCTCGTAGTTAATAGTCGTTAGTAAATTAGCTATATTCGTTATTATTTGGGAGTTTTCACCAACTAGTAAAATTTTTGACATGCTTTAACGTACACTTTTATTTATCCTATTTACTATTTTACCATTTACAAAGTATATTCGGTAAAAATACATTGCTTGTAATTAAAAGATTATACAAACTTTTGATTTAGTCTTATTTTACTAATATCAATTAAGGTTATATAATAACTATGGACGAGACTAAAAACGGTATAAAAAATGACTTTTAGATATCTTACATCGGGTGAATCACATGGGAAATGCCTCAATGCTATAATTGAAGGGGTTCCTGCAGGAATAGAAATAGATGAATCCGATATAAATAAACATTTAGCCCGAAGACAAGTTGGGTATGGTCGTGGTGGCAGGATGTTAATAGAAAAAGATAAAGTTAAAATTAATTCGGGTGTCCGGCATGGATATACTACTGGTGCGCCTATTTGTCTTGAAATAGAAAATAATGATTTTGAAAACTGGAAAATTCCAATGTCAACAAGTCCTGTGGATGTTAAAAATTCTGAAATTCAACAGCTTGTTGCTGAAAAAAAGATAACAAGGGTGCGCCCCGGACACGCAGATTTGACGGGAGCTTTAAAATATAACCATAAAGATATAAGAGATATTTTGGAGCGTTCAAGCGCACGTGAGACAGCTATAAGAGTGGCTGTCGGAGCTTTGGCTCAAATAATTCTTGAGAAATTTGATATAGAAATATTTAGTCATGTATTGAGAGTCGGATCGGTTAAAGTTAAAAATTTATCTTCGGAATATTCTGAAATTAAGGCTGTTGCTGAAAAATCGGATTTGCGTTGTGCTGATAATGATGCAGCGAATGAAATGAGGGATTTAATCGATAAAACAAAAGAGGCAGGGGATACATTAGGCGGTGTTTTTGAAGTTGTTGCTTTGAATGTGCCCGTTGGTCTTGGAAGTTTTGTACATTGGGATCGAAAAATAGATGGGCTTATAGCTCAAGCTATGATGAGTATTCCAGCGGTGAAGTCTGTTGAAATGGGTATTGGTGTTGATGTTGCAATTACGCCGGGTTCTCAGGTTCATGATGAGATTTATCCTAAAGAAAATACAGGTGAGTATATTAGAAAAACCAATAATGCCGGAGGTATTGAAGGGGGAATGACGAACGGAGCCCCTATTGTTGTAAAATCAGCAATGAAACCGATTCCGACAATGAAAACACCTTTAGAGTCCATAAATATTGAAACTCAACAGGCGCAGCAGGCTCATTTTGAAAGATCTGATGTTTGTGCGGTTCCTGCAGCAGGAGTGGTGGGAGAAGCTATGTTGGCAAATGTTTTAGTTGCTGAATTTTTGGAAAAATTTGGCGGAGACAGTTATGATGAAATAAAGGCAAATTATAACCATTACTGTGAAATGTACAGGCAAAGATAAAATGAATGATATTGATAATAAATTAAATATAGTTTTGATTGGACTTATGGGGTCGGGAAAAACTACAGTGGGCAAGGTTTTAGCTCAAAAGCTTAAGGTCTCTTTTGTTGATACGGATTCTATAATTGAGAGGGAAGCACAAAAGACAATTAATGAAATTTTTGAGCAGTACGGAGAGCAATTGTTTCGACAATTGGAGCGGAAAACTGTCCAAAAAGTCGCCTCTACTTTAGGAAAAGTTATTTCTACGGGTGGTGGAATTGTTGAAAAATTTGAAAACATTGAGGATTTAAAAAAGAATGGCGTAGTTTTTTATCTTCAGGCATTACCCGAAGAATTATTTAATAGAATTAAAAAGGATAATAAAAGACCTTTGTTAAAGGATCCAAACCCTCTTGGGGTAATGAAAAAGCTTTATGAAAAACGTAAAGAGTCTTATGAGGCAGCAAATGAAGTGATAGATACGACAGGAAAACAGTCGTTTGAAATAGTAAATGAGATTTTGGAAAAATATAGTAATTATGAAAAATCAGACTGTAAATGTTAAAATTCCGGCTTTGAAAGAGGTTGGATATCCTATTATTATTGGAGAAAATCTTTTAGAAAATACGGGTGAATTTATAAAAAAATATACGAAGGCGAATAAATTGGCAGTTGTTACAAATTCGACCGTGTATGATCTTTTTGGTGAAAAAGTAAAGAAAAACTTTGAGAATAGTGGTTTTAATGTAAAATTTATAATTCTTGAAGATGGTGAAAAATATAAAAATATAAAATCTTTAAATAAAATTTGGGATGAGGTTCTTGAATTTAAGCTAGAGCGCAAAGATGCACTGGTTGCGCTAGGTGGCGGTGTGATAGGTGATATTGCAGGTTTTGCTGCTGCTAGTTATTTGAGGGGAATTGATTTTATTCAAATCCCAACTACTTTACTGGCGCAGGTTGATTCGTCAGTGGGTGGAAAAGTGGCGATTAATCACCCTTTAGGAAAAAATATGATAGGTGCTTTTTATCAACCTAAATTAGTTTTGAGCGATATTAAAACATTGGAAAGTTTACCATTAGAGCAACTTAAAACAGGCTTGGCAGAGGTTTTAAAGTATAGTTTTATTGAGAAGACGTGTGGATTGAATGAAGATTTTGAAACCAATTTTTTAGAGTATTTAAAGCAAAATAAAGATTCTATTTTTGCTTTAGATTCTGATGTTATGGTTAAAATAATAGAATACTCTTGTAAATTAAAGGCTGCAGTAGTTAACCAAGATGAAAAAGAATTAGGGCTTAGAGCTATACTTAATTTTGGACATACGATAGGTCATGCTATAGAAAAATGTACGGAGTATAAGAAGTTTACGCATGGTCAGGCTGTTGCTATAGGAATGAAGGGTGTTTTTGAGTTGTCGAAAAAGACCGAGTTAATAAATAAAGATTATTTTGATTGTGCTAAAAGTCTTTTAGAACAATATGAAATGGATTATAAAATTCCTGATAGTATTACTGAAAAAGAATTAATGTCTGCAATGTATCACGATAAGAAGGTCAATGCAGGTAAAGTTCGATTTGTAATGCCTATTGCTTATGGCGAAGTGGGTATTTTTGATGATATTAATTTTGATTTGCTAGAGTCGGTTTTAAAAACGTTGTAGAAGTTTTTTGGAAACAAAATATTCTTAGATTAGTCTTTTTATTGGTATTATCGCTAATATTACAAAAAAAGATTTTCATATAAAATCTCTTGATATTAAGTGCATAAATATATGATAATGAAATAAGGGAAAAAGTTTTATAATATAAAAATTAAGGTTTAATATGGTAAAAAGACTAATTTTCACAGTATTGGTTGTTTTGTTTATAGGATTTGCTTTAAAGTCTTGTATAAATATTGATACTCCTTTAGAGCAAGTAAAATCAGAGGCAGTAAATGCTTTTACGGTAAAAACACCGCCATACCCCGGCAGTTATAAAACTGTTGAAAAAGACGGTGTTGAGTATATTCAATCAAGAGGTGAAGTGGGTAAATATGGAGGTTCTTTTCATACCTCTGAAATTGGAGAAGGACCCAAAACCTTTAATCCTTGGAATGCAAAAGATGCAACTTCTTCAACCTTAGCGGCTTTGATGTTTGATGGTTTAACGTCAACAGATGCGTATACAGGGAAGGTTGTCCCGCAATTAGCCAAGAGCATAAAAGTAGATCGTTCAGGCAGGGTTTACACTGTAACTTTGAGAAAAGGTCTAAAATGGAGTGATGGTCAGCCTTTAATGGCAGATGATGTTGTTTTTACTTGGCGTGATATTATTTTTGCAGGCTTTGGAAATACAAGTACCAGAGATATTTTGCTTATTGACGGAGAGTTGCCTCGAATAAGTAAAATTAATGATTTAACTGTTCAATTTATTACGCCAAAACCGTTTGCTCCATTTTTAAGACAGTTGAGTGCAAGTATTGCGCCAAAACATATATTTGAGCCTATTGTAAAAAAGGGCAAAAAAAAGGATTTTAGTTCTTTTTGGGGTGTTACAACAAAACCTTCAGACTTTGTTGTTAGCGGTAAGTTTAAGCTTGCTGAATATATTCCGGCTCAAAGAGTTAAATTTGAACGTAATGAAAATTATTATATGATAGACAAGAAAGGCAATAAGCTTCCTTATCTTGATAGTTATGTTGTTTTTATTGTTGGTGATTTGAATAACGAAGTTTTGAAGTTTGAGGCTCAAGAGTTGGATTATTTAGGCGTTGGTGGCAGTAAGGTCGCAAGGTTTAAAGAATTTGAAAAACGTTCAAATTATAAAATGTATAATTTGGGACCAAATACAGGAACTATGTTTCTTTCGTTTAATTTAAATAACCGTAAAAACGAAAAAGGCAAGTTTTATGTGGATTCTAAGAAGCAAAAATGGTTTAATGATCTAAACTTTAGAGCGGCTGTGGATTATGTCGTAGATCGAGAAAGTATGGTCTTTAATGTTTTGAGTGGAGTAGGTTCACCTTTGTTTACTGCGGAGAGTTTACCTTCGATTTTCTTGAATGAAAAGTTAAAAAATGGTCATGAACGTAATGTTAAAAAAGCAAAAGAGCTACTTGAAAAATCTGGTTTTAGCTGGAATAAAGAAGGTATTTTGCTTGATAAAGATGGAAATATAGTTGAGTTTGATTTGACAACGAACGCCGGAAATACAGAACGTGAATCGACAGGCGTAATGATAAAGGAAGATTTGGAGTCTATTGGAATGAAGGTGAATTTCAAACCTATAGAGTTTAATGTTTTAGTCGGTAAACTTGTTGATAGTTACCAGTGGGATGCTGTTATAATGGGGCTTACGGGTAGTTCTTTAGAACCTCATGGTGGTCGAAACGTCTGGGATAGTAGTGGTGCTTTGCATATGTTTAATATGAGAAAGACTGCAGAAGATAAGAAGGCTTCAAGTCTTTTCAGTTGGGAAAAAGAACTGGATTATCTTTTCGAAAAAGGAGCTCAGGAGCTTGATTATATCAAAAGAAAAGAAATTTATGATAGATACCAGGAAGTGGTTTATGAGCAAAAGCCTTTTATATACTTATATTCATCGTTAAGGATAGTTGCGGTGAGAAAAAGATTTGGAAATATAACGCCGACACCGTTAGGTGGTGCCATTTATAACCTCGAGGAGATTTACGTTAAATAATGTCTATTCCTGTATATATACTGAAAAGAATACTTCAAGCCATACCATTATTAATTTTGGTATCTATAATAAGCTTTTTGATTATCAGGCTAAGTCCTGTCGATCCTTTAGCCGAGCTTAAGCTTAATCCTGCTATTTCTCCGCAGACGCTTGCTGCTGAAAAAGTGAGATTGGGGCTCGATTTACCGCTTCATATGCAGTATTTTAAATGGTTTGGAAATGCAATACAGGGGAATCTGGGCGTTTCTTCATCAGGAGAATTGGTTGCAAATAGGCTTATGGAAAGGATCCCTAATACTATTTTGCTTACGTCCGTAACTATTTTGTTTACCTGGATTTTTGGTATTCCGTTAGGGATTTTTGCGGCATTAAACTGGCGGAAGCCTATTGATAGGGTTTTGACCATACTTTCTTCTGTCGGTATGGCGATACCATCGTTTTTCTTTGCTCTTTTATTGCTTATTTTTGCCGTAAAAACGGGATTGTTTCCTATAGGCGGGCTTACAAGTGCGGGATTTGATTCATTTCCGGCATGGCGAAGGTTCTTTGATGTCGCACACCACTTGTGTTTGCCTGTTTTGGTTCTTTTTACTCTTAGTTTAGCCGGTTTACAAAGGCAAATGCGTGGAAATTTGCTTGACGTATTGGAATCTGATTATGTTAAATTGGCTCGTGCAAAAGGATTGCCCGAGAATAAGGTTATATATAAACACGCTGTAAGAAATGCAATAAATCCAATGGTAACACTTATAGGGTTTGAATTTGCTTCTTTATTGAGCGGAGCTGCTCTGACCGAATATGTATTTCAATATCCGGGATTGGGAAGATTGGTTCTTGAAGCGGTTATGAAGTCAGATATAAATCTTGTAATGGCATCGCTTATGATAGGCTCAATTATGCTTGTGGTAGGCAACTTGCTTGCTGATATTTTACTTAAATTTGTAGATCCGAGGATAGCGCTATAAAATATTATGACAAAAATTGATTCTTCAAAATTGAATAAATCGTTGATTAAGAACCTTAAAAAAGACAAATTTGCTGTTGTAGGGTTAATAATTTTGTTCTTATTGTATGCGGCTATAACATTTGCGAATTTTTTGGCTCCTTACCAAAAGGAATTTAGCGATAGAACACTTTCTTATGCTCCGCCTTCAAAGGTGTTCACAATAGACCAAAATGGTAAGTTTTCAAGACCTTATGTGTATAACTATAAAAGAAAATTTAACCCCGATACTTTTAAGATGGGTTTTGAGTTTGATCGATCAAGTAAGTATTACCTGAAATTTTTCTCAGAAGGTTATGAATACAAATTTTTAGGGCTTTTTAAGACAAACAGACACTTTGTAACGGTGGATGAACCGGGAAGGTTATTTTTGTTGGGAGCTGACATAAATGGCAGGGATAATTTTTCAAGGCTTTTGTTTGGTGGCAGAATATCCCTTACCATAGGGTTTTTAGCGTTGTTTATTTCTTTTCCGATAGGGCTTTTATATGGAGGTATAGCCGGTTATTACGGTGGTAAAGTTGATAATATAATGATGCGTATAGCCGAGGCTATAATGAGCATACCAAGTTTTTATCTGTTGATTATACTTGCTGCGATTTTACCTGCTAATATGACAAGCTCACAACGATTTACGTTAATTACACTTATACTTGCTGCAATAGGATGGGCAGGTTTTAGCCGTGTGGTTAGAGGGATGGTTCTGTCTATTAAAACTCAAGAATTTGTAGAATCGGCAAGAAGTATAGGTGCCGGTGATTTGAGGATTATTGTAAAACATATACTTCCGCAAACGGCAAGTTATGTAATTGTTGCGATGACTTTGAGTGTGCCGGGGTATATTCTTGCAGAGTCAGGTTTAAGCTTTTTAGGGCTTGGTATTCAGCAGCCTGATGCTAGTTGGGGCAATATGCTGAAAGAAGCTCAAGAGTACATAAATATATTGTACCGACCTTGGTTATTAACTCCGGGATTTCTTATTTTCTTGGCTGTGTTATCATTTAATTTGGTAGGGGATATAATAAGAGATTATCTAGACCCTAAAAGCGTTATTAGATAACAATAAGGATGCTTTTGGTGAATGTAACCGAGATTGCAAGTTCTATAGATTTAGAAATAGTCCTTAGGATAGTTATATCAGTTACTTTGGGCTTTTTTATAGGAATGGAACGAGAGTTAACAAGCAAGTGGGCAGGATTAAGAACCCATATACTTGTTTGTCTTGGTTCTACTATATTTACGGTGCTTTCGATATATGCTTTCCCTACTATAACTTCACCTGATAATCCTGTTGGGTTTGGAGATCCTGCAAGGATTGCTGCTCAAATACTTACAGGTATTGGTTTTATTGGTGGTGGTACTGTGTTAAGGCACGGTCCGTCGGTATATGGTTTGACAACGGCAGCGACTTTGTGGATAAGTGCTGCTATAGGTATGGCAGTTGGAACGGGCGATTATTTTATTGCTACTATTTCAACTTTAATAACCGTTTTGATTTTGACATTAATACGGCATTTGGAGTGGGGAATAATAAACAAACATCGTAAAAAACATTCTAGAATAAGGGTTATAGTCTCTTGTAAAACTGAATACATTGATTCTATTATTGATTGCATTTGTGATAAATTTGCCAGTATTTCAGGTATAAGCAAGAAAAAAACAGCAAAAACAGATGATTTTGTTAAAATTATTGTGAAATTGAAGGTTTTTGCAAATAATCCGATAAAAGAGGTATATAAAATATTTAAAAGTATTGATAATATAGTAGTGTTGAATGTTGATCAATATTATGAAGAATAGTAATAATATATATTAGTCAGGAATAGAATCAAAAAAATAAAAAAGTTTTTTATACTGCATAAGAGTTTAAGAAGATATAGAGCAAGAAAATGGTTAGAAAAAGAAATACAAATGATTTAAAAAAGACTATAGTTATATCACTTATATATGTTTTTATCATTTCCACTTTTTTGGCTATTCAAAAAATAGTGGCACCTGGTTTTAAAGCTGGTCAGCAATATGCGGATAAAATTCAAAATCAAGGTAAGGTTGCTCTTGCTTTAGAGCATTATAAAAGACTTGTAAAGGTGCATCCTTATAATTCTAAAATACATTTAAAGCTGGGACAGCTTTATCAGGAAGTAAAAGAAAAACAAAAAGCAAAGATTGAAATTTTCAGAGCGATGAAAACTTGCCCAAAAGGTGATTTTGAAGCTCATTTTGCAATGGCTGATCTTTATTTGAAAAACAAAGAATCAGAACTTGCTGAGGATTTAGTTGAGCAGTTAAAGGGAGAAGAGCTTAAGCAAAAAAAATACAAAGTTTTAAAAGCTAAGTTCTATGCTGATTTAGGAGATCATTATGCTCGTGAATATCCTGAGAAAAGCTTAAGATTATTGAAAAAAGCTCATAAAATTTATGAGGAATATAATTGTGAAGAAATTAAAGATATAAAAGAGCAAATAGCCCGAGTAGGGGTTAGCTTGGCAAATACTTTTATTGGGCAGGAAAAAGGAAAAGAAGCATTTGCAACGCTTAAAAATGCATTGAAGTATTCTGATAGCCCTAAGTTGCATAATAAATTAGCTATTTTATATGAACCGATTGATATAAAAAAATCAATTCAACATAGTAAAAGAGCTTATGAATTAGACAAGTCCAATAGTAATAAAGATAATTATTATATGATTTTAAGAAAGGCGAGTAAAATATATAAAAAGAAGGGTGAAAAAACGGAGTCTAAATACTATGAACATCTTGCCGAGAAGGTTAAGCCCAAGATAGTAGTTCCGACTCAAAAAGATTTTGATCTTCTTGTGAATATTTTTTCTATGATTTATAACGAAGAAAAACAAAGACCCGGGATTTCTTTCAATGTTACTAATGTGAATAAGGATAAGCTGGAATATTTAAAGTGTAAGGTTGAATTTATTCATAAAGGTAATGTTGTTGATGAAACGGTTTTTCAGATTGCGGATAAAAATAGACCTATAAAAGGTGACAGCAGATCTAAACAGCATCAAATATATACAAATAAATCTGTTGATGAAAAAACGCTGGAAGAGGGTTTAAATATAAAAATTTACCTTTCAAAAGCTAATCCCGATAAATGGGAAGTTTATAGAAATATGCTTCTAAAAGCTGAATAATAGGTCATTATAGAGATTGTTAAAGTTGATTTTGTAAAGATTTTAAATCTAAAATCTTTTACTAAGCAATTTTTGTTTCGTTTTGTTTTATTTAGTATATAAAATTTAGTTTTGGACGAAGCAAAAAATGTCTATAAACACTTCTATAAATACCAATACAGCGGTTATAAATAAGAAAATGAATCAACCTGCTACTTCTTTTAAAGGGACAGCAGGAGTTGTTAATGCGCTGACAAAAAGCATGCAATGGTGTGATAAAAACCCGATGTATGGTATTTCGACTATTGATGTTACATCAATGATTGGTCCCAGAACTTTTATTGACACTATGCGAAATGGCTTTGCCGGAGCTGAAACTTTCGTCAGGGAAAGTTCAGGGCTCGTTATAAATTGCTTAACACCCGGTTTTATAGTGCTCGGACTTGCTAATTTATTAAAAGATAAAACCATGGGCAGTGAGTTTAAGGCTATAAAATCACAAAATATATGGGCTGATGAAAATACAATTAAAGCTCTTACAAAATCTTGGAAAGATATTCCTGATGTTGACAGTCCTGATAAAGTTAAAAAGTTTGTAACGTCTATACTTGATGGTGTAGAAGGTGTTGATGGGGGATCGAAAAAGTTTTTTAAAGATCTTTCGGCTGAAAAGAAAAAATCGGTTATTGCTAAGATTTCTGATTTGATAACCTCGAGTGAAGATAAAATAGACAAAAAAGTCTTGAAGGAAGTTCATGGTCTTATTGCTGATGAGTTAAAAATATCTCGCAGCATAAGCGTTAATTTGGAGAAGGCAGGGAAGACTTTAAATTCAAGTGTGGATGATTTACTAAGAGATGTCTGTTCGATGGGTAAGGCGTTCATGAATGATGCTGTGAATCCTTCTACTATAGATAACTTTTCTTCTCGATTGACAAAGTTGGTTAAAAATAAAAGTTTTATAGGGCTTGGTGTTGTTTGTGTTTTGGCATCCAGTGTACAGGCTGTAAATAGGTATATTACAGAAAAGAGATCAGGAGTTTCGGGTTTTTGTGGTTATAAAGATTTTGGCAAAAATGAAAGACAAGAAGAAACTAAAAAAGGTAAATTAAACTTTAAAAAGATACTATCGTCGTTAGGAATGGCAGGACTTGCATTGTTTTCAATGAAAGGGTTTAAGCCAAGCATGCTTCAATTCAAAGGTGTGTTGCCAACGTTGAATCAATGCCGTTTAATAAGTGCGGTAACAATTATAGGTAGAATTTTAGCATCCAGTGATGAAAATGAACTCAGAGAAACTACATTTAGAGACTATCTTGGGTTTGCCAACTTATATATTCTTGGTGATTATGTAGCAAAAGGCGTTGCTTCGTTAATGGAAAAAGGCAATAAGAATATAAAACTTTTAAATAAAAAAGCTGTTGATGTTGCGCCTGCCGGCATGATTGCAAAGGCTAAGCATTGGATAACTAATGTTAATCTTAAATCTTTTGAAGAAGTTTCAAAGACAAGTACGAAACATAGGGCAGTTGCTCAAATGGCAGGATTATTATACGCATGTTTATCGTTGGGTATTTTTGTTCCGATTTTAAACAAGAAAATGACCGAGAAAAATGCACAAAACCAACAAAATAAAGCGGCAACAAATCCTATTAATAATGATTTTAAGTTTTTTGAAATGATGAGTAAAATTCAAGAGCAAAAAACTCGTGAAATTTATGCCTCGTTTTTAAAACACTAAAATACACTTAAATTTTCTTAATAAATGCTAAATTTCTAGCAAATCATTTAAGTTAGTGGTTTTTATACAAAGGAATAGTTTTAACTATTTATAAAAGGAGAAAAGCCTTAAAAGGATTTAATATACAGATGAGATTACAGCTGAATGAGCCTCAGTTACAGTTAAAAGGGCAAATGCAAAAAAAGAATAAAGATGTAACTTTTACATCTGGTGCTGCTATTGCTGCTGGAGTGTTGAGGCAATTAGAAGCTAATCCTACAGTAGGAGCTACAGCTGTAGACGTCGGTGCAATGGTTGCTCCGCGTACTATTATCGATATGAAAAGAAATCCTTTTGCAGGTATTGAAACATTTTTTAGAGAAATAGCAGGTGTAACAGTTCATGCCTGTATTGGTCTTTTTGGACTTGGAGCTGCTACATTATTTAAAAATAAATTGGCAAAAGACTATGATGTTGATTTTAGAAAAATCTTGTCTGATACAGATTCTATAGAAAATCTTGCCAAAAATTGGGATAATGCTTGTAAACAACATGGGTATACAAAACAGGCAAAAGAGCAAATAGTTGAAACCTATTTAAAAAATTCTTTTTCAAAGGTAGAAGGCTTGAGTGAATCTCAATGGAAAAGTTTGAGTTCTTCTAAAAAACAAATAATCAATGAATTAAAAGCAAGTCTTTTGGATGAATCTGTAGATAAAATGCCAAAAGCAGTTCGAGAAAAGATGGTGAATTTTATCACTGGTGAACTTGGCGTTAATAGAGATTTGCGAGTTACCACTGCTGAAGGTAAAAAACTAACTACTGATGCCGTAAATATGATAGATGATGTATTTACAATGGGTCGCTCTTTCATGTCAGATAAGGTAATGAGAGCTTTTGAGTCAGCAAAAGGTGAGCTTGATAATAATGGCTTTATAAAACTCTTAGGAAATAGCATTACTAAAAAGACATTGATCGGTTTAACCGCTGTAAGTGCAATAGGTGCAAGTGTTCAGGCGGTGAATAGATATCTAACGGAAAAACGCACCGGTAGTGAAGGTTTTGTTGGGTATAGTGATTTTGAAGCTAATGCTGCAAAATCTGAAAAAACTGAAGCTACAGAATCAAAAGAAACTAAAAAATCAGGTAAAGACAAATCTTTTGGATTTAAGATGATGAAATTTACAGCTGCAGCTGCAATGGTTGCTTTAGCTGTAAAATCAATAGGAAAACCTAAAGATTTGCTTAAAAATGTTCAATTTAAAGGTGTTTTGCCAACATTGAATCAATTTAAAGCTATATATGGAGCGACTATTACAGGTAGACTTTTAGCTGCCAGTGATAAAAATGAACTTAGAGAAACAGCAACTCGTGATTATCTTGGTTTTATTAATTGGTTAATTCTCGGTAATGTTGTTGCGATGGCTGTTGTTAATAAACTGGATCCTTCATTGATTAGCTTGGACGTTAAGAAACATTCCGACACTCTATGGAATAGGCTAACAAAAGGTAGAATGACTTCTTATGATGAAATTACAGATAGCGTATTGAAAAATAAATCTTTATCTAAAGCAGGTGAGAGACTTGGAATGCGAGATATATTTAAGAAACTTTCATCTACTAAAATAGGTAAAGAGGCTATAAAGAAAATGGCAAAGCTTAATGTGGCGAATGCAGCAGGGTTGTTATATTCTTGTTTGGCGTTAGGTATAATTGTTCCTAAAATGAATGAATATATAACAGAAAGAAGCAGGGCTAAGGAAAAAGCTGAAGCTCAGAAAAATGCTATAAATCAAAATGCTGAAAGTCCTATTTTTACAAATAGACAGCGCATGAATCAGGATATTAAAAAGTTGTATTCAGCGTTTATGAAATAAAAATATAAATTAAAAAAGATTTTAAAAAGACAGTGAATTTCACTGTCTTTTCATTATAAATATTCAATTTTGTTATTTTAGAACCTTAATAATTATTGCCAGTTTACACGAACCTTTTTGTAAGTTTTTTGTCTACGTACTTGTTTTTGGCAAAATTTGTCAAAGGCTTGATATGCATTATCCAGCATTTCCATATCTTCGTTAAACTCATCATAAATGTCACCGTACTGCATTGAACCAACCGTTTTTGTAATGTGTTTGTTAATCAATTTTTAAACTCCCATTTTCAAAAAAGTTCTTACCTTAATTATATCGTCATTTTTCCTTAATACTTAAGTAAATTATTGTTAAGCTATTTGTTTAGTATATTCAATAGTTTGTTGAGCTTTTTTAGCATTGTGAAAGCTTGGGTATTTTTATATTAAAGAGTTTTTCCAAATTTATATTATTTATAACAGCATCTAGTAGATTTTCAGGTGAAATATTTCCAAAAGAATCTCCGAGTTTTGGGATTATGCCTAAAATTTCACAATCTGAAAGTTTTTGAATTATTTTCGGAGCAGTTTTTATTCCAATATCATTAGTTCCTGCCGGATAGTTATTTATTATAACTCCGGCAATTTGTAATCCAAGGTTTTTTGCATTGTTAATCGTTAGAAGAGTGTGGTTTATAGTTCCTAAATCAGGTCTTGCGACAATTACAAGTGGTAAATTTAGCTCTTTGATTAAATCGCTTATCAAAAAATCTTGAAACAAAGGGACTAATAAACCTCCGGCTCCTTCAACAACCGTTAAATCACAACTTTCGTTTAATATATCATAGTCATGAATTAATACTTTTTTATCAATTTTTATGTTTTCTAAACGAGCCGCAATACTAGGAGCTACAGGCTCTTTGAGATTGTAAGAACATCTCGTTTTTATATTGGGATCGATTCTTTTTACGAATTGAATATCAGGAGAAATTAAAAAACCATTTTGATCTATAGCGCCGCTTTGGACAGGCTTAAAGACACCCATGTTGTAACCAAGGCTTTGCATAACAGCAGATATACCTGCAGTAACGACTGTTTTTCCAACGTCTGTATCAGTACCTGTTATAAAAATATTCATGATTAACCTTTTTTCTTATATTTGTATTTTATAAGACTTTACGGTTTTCTTCAATCATGTTTTTAGGTGAATAAAGATTTTTTAGCAAAAACAACAAAAAGGCTTTTGAATAAAGCCTTTAGATATAAAAAATACGTCCAGTGCGATTCGAACGCACGACCTATCCCTTAAAAGGGGAGTGCTCTACCAGCTGAGCTATGGACGCATTTCGTATTTAATTTTCTTTTGTTGATTATAAAGATACCAACAGCATGGTTTTTCGTCAAGTACTTAATTTACACTTTTTCAAGATTTTTTTCTAAGATAGGGTTCTCAATGATGATAGTTTGGTCTTTATCAGGTCCCGTACTTACAATTATGACAGGCGTTTCGGTTAGTTCTTCTAACCTTTTTATATAGTTTTTTGCATTCTCAGGTAATTCTTCAAAAGTTGTAACATCACTTATATCTTCCATCCAGCCATCCATAGATTCGTAAATAGGATCTATGTATTTATGAATGTTGGAATTAGTTGGGTAGTCTTCGTAAATTTTACCGGTTCTATTGTCTTTATAGGATGTACAAATTTTGATTTCTTCAAAATTATTAAATACATCAAGTTTTGTAATTACCATGCCGGTCAATCCATTGGTTAAAACACTATGTCTTGCAACAACTGCATCAAACCAGCCGCATCTACGCTTGCGACCTGTAGTGGTTCCGTATTCATTACCTATTTCTTGGATTCTATCTCCAATGATGTCGTTAAGTTCGGTGGCAAATGGACCTTCGCCTACTCTTGTTACATATGCTTTGCTTATTCCTATGACTTGATCTAAACAAGAAGGTCCGAGCCCTGAGCCGGTAAAGGCAGCTCCTGCTATGGGATTTGAGCTTGTAACGTAAGGATAAGAGCCAAAATCAATATCTAGCATCGTTCCTTGTGCACCTTCAAATAGAATTGAAAGATCTTTTTGAAGTGCTTTTCTCAGGATAGAAGGAATTTCAAAGCAAACATAAGGTTCTAGAATTTGGGCATAACGATTACAGTAAGCTATAATATCTTTTTTGTCATACATGTCCAACTCATAGTATCTTTCGAGTTGTTTGTTTTTTTGAGGAAGGATTATATCAAGTTTTTCGTGCAAAGTTTCTTCATCGTACAAATCTTCAATGCGAATGCCGCAACGGGCATATTTATCGATATAGGTCGGACCAATTCCTCGTTTTGTGGTACCTATTCTGTTTTTGCCTAAGATTTTTTCATTTCCTTCATCCATATCAAGATGGTAAGGGAGGGTTAAATGGGCAAGGGGACTTATTTTAAGATTGTCAAGACTAAAACCTTTTTGAATCAGGTCATTAATTTCAAAAGTAAGAACTTCAGGGTTAATAACAGTACCATTGCCAATTATACATACTTTTTCAGGATATAAAATTCCTGAAGGAATAAGGTGGAATTTATAAGTTTCACCTTCTGAAACGACAGTATGTCCAGAGTTGCAACCACCCTGATATCGTATAACAATATCAGCGAAAGAAGCTAAAAGATTAGTTATCTTTGCTTTTCCCTCGTCTCCCCATTGAGTGCCGACAATAACAACATTTGACAAAACAGTCTCCTTTGGATATGGGCTATAAATCAATTATAACAGCTTATTCCACTTTATAGTATAAAAGAATTTCTTTTTTAGGTCAATTGAATAAAAAAAATTTTTTCTAAACTTTACTTTTAATCTGAGCAAAGATAAGGATTATTCGTTAAAAGCTAAATGGTTAAAACATTCTTTGTTTTGTTTCCAGAGTGTTTCATTATCAATATTGTCAGGAAGTTCTAAGGTAATGGTTTGGATATTTCTTTCAATACCTGCATATGTTCCAAAAGATCCCGGTGTTGGATATCCAATATAATCTTGGACGGGATAACCATTCAGCAAGGATAATTTTCGGGCTAAATTTTTAGCGGGTCCGTCAAAATTCACTATTTTATAAGGAGCATGAAGAGAGAAAATTATATGTGGAGAGTGGTTTTTTAATATTTGCATTAGAAAATTTGTTTCAATTTCGCTAGCAGCTTTATGACCTGAGTAAAAAGAATCTTTTTGTTCTGAAACTTCCCAATTTTTAGTGGGGAAATTTCTATTTAAATCTACTCCGTTTTTGTTGCCTCTGCTTTTCAGTTCTTTGCCATCGGGATTTAGGCAAGGCAAAAATAAAAGTTTATTTTTGATTTTTTTATCATTGTTTTTAATAGTATGTATAAATTTATTAATTAAAAACTCACCTTGAGGTTCATCACCATGAGTTACTCCTATAAATAGCACTGTTTTTACTTTTTCACAATAATAAGGCTCAACTTGTAGAAGCTGAACCTCATTATTATTAATTGTTTTAATGCTGTCGACAATCTTTATCATATTAAATATTTTAAGATATTTTAAAAATATTGTCTAATTATTATTATTTTACTTCATGCAACCTGTGACAATGCCAACAAAACTATCGGCTTTAAGGCTTGCACCGCCTACTAAAGCTCCGTCAATATCGGATTGTGCCATTTGTTCTTTAATTGTTTCAGGCTTTACACTTCCACCGTAAAGGATTCTTACAGCGTCAGCAGCATTTTGACCAACTACATCAGCTACGACTTTTCTGATCATAGCAATTACTCGATTTGCTTCTTGTGAATCACAAGTTTTACCTGTGCCTATCGCCCAAATTGGTTCGTAAGCAATAACAGATTTTGTAATATCTTCTGCAGAAATACCTTCTAAAGCTTTTCTGATTTGAGATTCTATGTGTGAGTCTGTAACGCCTTGCTCTCTTTGCTCAAGAGTTTCGCCACAGCAGATAATAGGAACAAGTCCTTTAGCTAAAATAGCTTTTGCTTTTTTGTTGATCATTTCATCGGTTTCGCTGAAATATTCTCTTCTTTCGCTGTGTCCGATTATTACATAGTCAACTTTCAATTCTTGAAGCATAGGTAGTGAAACTTCACCGGTGAAGGCTCCGTTATCTTCCCAATAGCAATTTTGAGCGCCAAGTTTAACTTTGCTGTCTTTTACAAGTTCACTTACAGAGCTTAATGCTGTAAATACAGGGCAAACAACTGCTTCAGGCATTTCATCTTTTGAAACGTCCATTAATTTAACTTTAATATCTTCGACTAAAGATGTTGCTTCTTCAATAGTTTTGTTTAATTTCCAGTTGCCCGCAATGATTGGTTTTCTAGTCATCTTTGATCCCTCTTTCACTTTATTTACAAGCTAATATTATGAAAAAAATGATTGAAAGGCAAGAAAGAGATATAAAAAACAACATCATTTTAAATTTACGGTTATTATCCGTCTCGGTTAGTTAAGATATTTTTAACCGCCTTTTGTTTAAAAAATATTTCAGCTTAAAACAACACCGTACTAAACTTAAGGAGGTTGTTTTGGGTTGCAAAAAAGTTGATAATTTTTTTGATTCATTAAAATTGGAGATTTAAAATGAAAAAACTATTATTAACTTTAGGCTTATTAGCTCTTTTTTCACAACCTGTATTTGCTGCACATTGTGCTACACATTGTGCTAACCCATGGTTAGAAATGGATATGCTACGCAGAGGTGTTAGTGTTCAATTGGCTGATGGAGTTACAACAGGTGCGGCATGTCCTTGTGCACCTCAATGCTGTACGTGTAAACCTAAATGCGTTACGTGTAAACCTCAATGTTGTACGTGCAAACCTAAGTGCTGTACTTGCCCAGTAATGCCTGTACAACCAACAGGACAAGCATGTCCTATCCAAATGCCTTGTTGTCCAGATCCTTGTTGTTGTCAACCTGTAATTACAGGTGAAGCAATGCCGGTTTGTGTTGAAGAACCAGTGAGAGGCTATTGGTAAACTATAGTTAATAAGATAAAAATAAAAGAGGCGTTAGATTATTCTAACGCCTCTTTTGTCTTATGTTTTTTAAAATCCAAGTCTTTTTCTATATCTGGTATGTAAGTATTTATGGGCTTTTTCTCCATAAGGTTCTTCCAGGAATTCATCATAAAGTTTTTTTATTTCAGGATTATGATGCGATTCACGAAGTTCCTTAGTTTTGTCTATTTCATAAATAGCTTTCATTCTAGCCAGGAGCTTTTCTTGCTCTTTAATTCTGGGCTGCCCACCGCCACCGATACAACCTCCGGGACATGACATAACTTCAATGAAATCATAGTGAAGTTCCTTGCATAAAAGTTTATCTAAAAGATCTCGGGCATTGCCTAGAGAATTGACGACGGCAATTTTTAGTTTAATCCCGTTGATTTCCAATTCGCCTTCTTTTACGCCTTCTAATCCTCGAACAAACTTGAATTCGATATCTTCTAATTCTTTATTTGTTATTAAGTAATGAGCTGTTCTTAGGGCTGCTTCCATAACTCCGCCTGATGATGCGAAAATATTACCTGCTCCGGTTGATTCCGCTAAAGGTGAATCAAATTCTGCATCTTCAAGGGTTCCAAAATCTAAGCCGGTTATTTTTATGAGCCTGGCGAGTTCTCTTGTTGTCAAAACAGCATCAACATCCGAAATTTTCTCTTGCGACATTTCCGGTCTGTTTCCTTCTGATTTTTTAGCAGTACAAGGCATTATTGAAATAGAGAATATGTTTTTAGGGTCAATATTAGCTTTTTGAGCATAATAAGACTTTATCAAAGCTCCCAGCATTTGTTGTGGCGATTTACAAGTTGATAGGTTTGGAATAAATTCAGGATAGAATGTTTCAACAAATTTAACCCAACCGGGAGAGCAGGATGTGAACATTGGCAATTTACCGTTGTGTTGAACACGGTGTAAAAATTCCGAAGCTTCTTCCATTATTGTTAAATCGGCTGATAATGAAGTATCAAAAACTTTATCAATGCCTACTTCTTTTAAAGCTCTAACCATCTTGCCCGTTGAAATTTTACCAACCTCGTAACCTAAAGCTTCCGCAAGAGAAACTCTTATTGTTGGTGCAGTTTGCACTATTGTGACTTTTTCAGGATCAAAAATGGCATCCATCACTTTTTGGATATGACTTTTTTCTCTTAGTGCACCTGTTGGACAAACGGCAGTACACTGTCCGCAATTTACACAAACAGATTCATCTAGAGGAACATCAAAAGCAGAAGCAATTTTTGATTCAAACCCTCTGTTTACAGTTCCTATCGCCCAAACTTTTTGAACATCATCCCCACAGGCTCTTACGCAACGTCCGCAAAGGATACATTTATCAAGATCACGAACTATAGAGTCAGAAGAAGTGTCTAATACAGCCTCTCTGCGTTTCCCTTTGTATCGAACCTCTGTTATATTATATTCTTCAGCAAGATCCTGAAGTTCACAATTTTGATTTCTTTCGCATTCAAGACAAACCATTGGATGATTGGCTATGATCAATTCAAGTATAGTTTTTCTTGCATTATAAACTCGTTCAGAATGAGTTTTAACAACTAATCCTTCTGACACCGGGTGTGTACAAGACGCAACAAGCCTTTGACACCCTTCAACTTCAACAACACACATTCGACAAGCCCCTGAATTTGAGAGCATTGGGTGATGGCATAAAGTTGGAATTCTAATGCCTGAGCGTTTTGCGGCATCTAAAATCGTATCATCTTTTTTAGCTAAAATTTCGTGTCCGTTTATTTGTATTTTTACTTGTGTTTTTTCCATAATATTTTTACTCATCCTTACCTCCTGTCAAACTTTTACATGCTCCTGACGGGCATCTTTCTTGTTCAACGTGGGCTTTGTACTCATCTTCAAAATATTTAAGAGTGCTGATAACAGGGTTAGGAGCTGTTTGACCTAACCCGCACAAAGAAGTGTCTTTTATCACTTGTGCAAGGTTTTCAAGATGTTTAAACCCATATTCTCTTAATTCTGCTTCTTCTTTTGATAATAATTCTTTTTTTGTTGTAATTCTTTCAAAAATTTCAAGCATTCGAGTTGTACCTTCTCTGCAGGGGGTGCACTTGCCGCAAGATTCAGAAGCCATAAAGCCCAAGAAAAACTTAGCAACGTCTACCATGCAGGATGATTCATCCATTACAACAAGACCTCCCGATCCCATCATAGCGCCGGCTTGTCGTAATGAATCATAGTCAATCGGTATATCTAATAAATGTTCAGGGATGCAACCTCCTGAAGGTCCGCCTATTTGAACGGCTTTTAATTTTTTATCATCCAAAACACCGCCACCAATGTCATAAACTATTTCTCTTAAAGTTACACCCATTGGTACTTCAACAAGTCCTGGTTTTTTAACTTTACCTGTTAATGCAAATATTTTTGTCCCTTTAGAGCCTGTTGTACCGATATTTGAATACCATTCACTTCCTTTTCGTAATATTAAGGGTACATTTGCAAGTGTTTCAACATTATTAATACAAGAAGGCTCATCAAATAAACCTTTTTGCACAGGGAATGGAGGTCTTGGTTTTGGAGTTCCTCTTTTACCTTCTATTGAGGCAATTAAAGAAGTTTCTTCTCCGCAAACGAAAGCTCCTGCACCTTTTTTGATTTTAATTTCAAAATTAAAACCACTATTTTGAATATTATCACCTGTGAAATTCTTTTCTTTTGCTATAATTAGGGCTTTTTGCAGTCTTTCTATAGCAAGAGGGTACTCTGCTCTGATATAGATATAGCCTTTATTTGCACCAATTGCATATGCTGCGATTGTGAGTCCTTCAATTAAGGCAAAAGGATCGCTTTCTATTATACTTCGATCCATAAAAGCACCAGGATCGCCTTCATCCGCATTACAAATCATATATTTTTCATCAGAATTTTGGTTGTGAGCTAGTTCCCATTTTAAACCTGTTGGGAATCCTGCTCCACCTCTGCCTTTTAGTCCTGATTCTTTAATTGTGTTTATTACTTCAACAGGTTTTATGCTTAAAGCTTTTTTTAGTCCGTTAAAACCTTCTGCTTTTAGGTAATCATCGATTGACTCGGGGTCGATATGACCGCAGTTTTTAAGGACTAATTTTCTTTGTTTTTTATTAAAATTAACTTCGGCAATATTTTTTAAGTTTTTAACTTGTTCATTATCATAATCTTTAAATGTTTCGTATTTGCCGAGCAGCCATTCGTTATCGTAGTTATTTTCGATTAATACTTGCGTGATCAGTGCTTTGATATTATCAGGGGTTATAAAGCCATAAGAAATTTTGGGTAAGTCAATTTTTTCAATATCAACTATAACCTCTTCACTGCACATTCCAACGCAGCCTGTTTTTATAACTTCTGCTTGTATATTATATTCATCCAGAGTCTTTAAAAGTTGCTCATATACTTCTTGAGCTCCTGCGGCAAGTGCGCAAGTACCCATTCCGATGTGTATTTTTATGTTTTGATTATTCATAATTACCACCTGTTTTTTAACTGTGTTCTTTTCTAAAATCTTCGATAAGAGGTTCGACTCTATCTGTTGTCATTTTGCCGTAAAATTTATTGTCAATTACTATTAACGGGGCAATAGAGCAAGCTCCTATACACATGACTTCTTCCAGTGTGAAAAACCCGTCTTCAGTTGATTGTCCTGCTTCAACGTTTAAAACTTCTTTGAGTTTTTCGAGTATTTCTTTTGAACCTTTTACATGACATGCTGTTCCTCTACATACTTGTATCAAGTACTTTCCGGGTGGTTTAAGACGGAATTGATTGT
This sequence comes from Candidatus Gastranaerophilales bacterium, assembly GCA_942491415.1. GTDB lineage: Bacteria > Cyanobacteriota > Vampirovibrionia > Gastranaerophilales > CALOAD01 > CALOAD01. Next base: position 335,405 of record CALOAD010000020.1, read on the forward strand.
AAAAAGTTGCAACGCCGTAAACTTTGCTGGGTGCTGTGTTTGTGTACTTTGCAGCTTGAAAAAGATTGTCTTTGCTTAGATATCCAAATTTATCTTGAATATCTTGCAAAATGGCAATTAATGATTCACCGGCTCCTACTTGATATTTAGATAAAAGCTCAAGCATTTCTTCAGAGAATATTTTTTTGTTTTTCTCTAGGATGCTGCAATTACAAGACTTTTTGTCCATTTTTGCCTCCTGTAATTCAAAAAGTTACATAAATAATTTTTTATAAGTTACGTTTAAAGAACTATATATATATAATAATCCAACTTAAAAAAATTGTAAAACAAAAAATACCAAAATGGTAAAATCATTTTGGTATTTTTCTTGTAATGCCGTTGTGTAGTCTTTTTATGAATCACTTCTTCGTTTATGACGAGAATGCCTTCTTTGTTTTTTTTGTTCTTTTATTTTTTGAAACTGAGATTTTTGCTCCGGGTTTAATATACTTTCAAATTCTTTCATGTGTTTTTCTTGTATAGTTCTGATTTTTTTTCTTAAAGCTTTAATTTCTGTTTTTAAAGGTTTTATTTCTTTACGATGCTTTTCTCTTAATGCTTTGGATTTTGCTTTTTGTTCTTCTGTTAAGTTTAGTTGTTTTGCCATTTTTTTTCTTTGAGCATCACGTTTTTTTTTGAATTTTTTGTAATTAAATTCTTGTTTGTGATTTTTTTCTTGTAAAAAATCACAGTCGGAATTTTCTTCTGCTAAAATTGGTGATGCGGAAAATGTCAAAATTGACAACAATAAAGCGGATAAAAAAATTTTTTTCATAGGTTTTTCTCCTTTAATTAAATAAGTTCACTAAGTTCTTCTTTTAAAGCTTTACGAGCGTTAAAAAGTCTTGATTTAACAGTGCCTACAGGGCAGTTTAATTTTTGAGATATATCTTCACATGAAAGCTCTTTTATGTCATACAAAATGATTACTTCTTTTAGTTTTGGCTTTAATTTGTTTATTTTTGAGAAAATAAACTTTTGCCTTTCTTTTGTTTGAATTTTTTCATCAATACTTATCGAAGAGTCTTTTATGTTATGTAAAGCATTATCATTCTCCAATATTTGATCTTTGTGTTTTTTGTTTTTTTTCAAATGGTCTTTGCAGGTGTTTACGGTTATAGTTCTCATCCAAGCCCATAATGCATCTTTTGTTTTTAATTTGTGGATATTTTGCCAGCTTTTTATGTATACATTTTGAGCAATATCATCGGATTCAATAGCTGAATTAGAGAATTTGTTGATAATTCCATAAATTTTGCTATTGTATCTTTTTAAGATAAATTTAAAATCTTTATTGCTTTGCATCGATAATCACTCTATTAATAATAATCCGTAATCATCAACAGGAAGATCCATCTGAGTGATTGGAGAATTTTCTATCATTGAGATAAGTTCTTCTTGAGGTGAAGTAAAAAGTAAGTTAATTGAAAAAGTAGCTAAAAATAAGCAAGCTATAGCTGCGGCATATTTTATTGATAAAGATTTTTTTTCGGACTTGATAAAAAGAGGCTTTGTTTCTTTTACGAGGCTTGCAACTTTTTCCATTTCTTGATGTTGTTTTTTGCAATCAGAACAATGCTCCAGATGTTTTAATAAATCTTGTTCGCTCTCAAAAATAAATAATTGTTGATATTTTTCGCATTTATTTTTCATTATAAAAAACCTTATGATTTTTTGTTTTTGAATAATTCATAAGTAAGGACTTAGTCTTTGAGTTAAAAGTTCATTTTTTATTAAAATTGGCTCTCTACAAGTTCACAAATAATATGACTTATCGTTATATGTGCGTTTTGTATTATAGGAGTGTTTTGGCTGTCTATAGTTATTGTAATGTCAGATTTTTTAGCCATTTCCCCGCCTGTTTCTCCGGTTAATGAGACTACTTTTAAACCTCTTTGTTTGGCTAAATCAATAGCTTCGAGAATATTTTTGGAATTTCCGCTGGTTGAAATACCCCAAAAGACATCACCCTCTTGTCCAAAAGCATCTACACCTCTTTTAAAAGTATCATCGTATCCAAAATCGTTAGCTATAGCTGTTATAGATGATGTATTTGTGTTTAAAGCTATTGCGGGAAGTCCTTTTCTGTTGATTTTATAAAATTTACCAACCATTTCTGCGGCTATATGTTGTGCATCTGCTGCACTTCCACCATTACCACAGATTAAAAGTTTTTTATCGTTCTTAAAAGCGTTTATTAGCAAGTTAGAAACTTCTTCAATCTTTGTTATTTGGCTTTTTGCATTGCTAATTGCTGCTATAGTTTCTTCAATTCTTTTAGTGCATTGATTGTTAAAGTTTTTTATATCTAAATTAACTTGCATTTGTATTCCTCAACAGTTATTTATGTCTAGTTTGTTACATAAAAAATAATATCATTATAATTTTATAGCCACAAGAAAAAGAAAAGTTACCATTGTTAAAGGTGCGAAAACTACAATGATAGTAGTCTTTTTGCGTTTATTTGATAAAAGATTTTTATAAAATAACAAAAAAAACTAGCACTTCAAAGTGCTAGCCTAAAGCTGGATAAGGGTATTTTCATTTCTTATAATAAACGAAAATACCACGGAAGAAATTAACATATTTTCCGTTTTACTTTATTTACAAATTTTAATATTTTTTGAATGTGTTATTGTCAGTTTTTAGCTCTTGTCGATAGAATTTTGGAGAGAATCAAGTATATTCATTATTTCTTGCCAATTTTTTTTGCCTTGTTCTATAAATCCACAATTTGGAAAATATAAAGTTCTTTCATGTGGTATGGGATACATTCGACATAGTTGAGGACGATCTTCATGAATTGCACATAATCCGGTTTTATCGATAAATTTGCAATAAAAAAAGCTCATTTCATCATCTTTTTTATTGAGTTTTTCAAGAGTTTCGTTTACGAATTCAGGAGCTACTTTTCTTGCTTCAGCTGTATTTTTATAAGGAGTAAATATTGTTAGAAAATCTTTTGCTCCATCTACTTGAGAAGGGTCTTGAGTAGGGTCGCAAGAAAGTTTTTGGACTTCTTTAAAAGAAAGCCCACCTTTGAATGTTGCTATTTTGCAACATTGTCCACAGGTTTTGCAAAGAGATTGTGGTAATTTAAATAATTCTTCTACTTTTTTTACGGCATCTGACATTTTTCACCTCTACCAAGATTTTGATCCATGATTTTCAAGTAACGAAATTTCACGTTCAATTTCAAGCTTTAATTCTTCAATTTCAATTTGTTTATCTTCTATTTTAGCATTGTTACAATTATGTTTAAGTTCGTGCAACTTTTCTTTTAGTTTTCTTATGGCTTTTTTTCTGTTTTCTCTGGCTTCAAATAATCGACCTTGAAAACCACAATGTTTTGGCACCGTTTCCCAACCGGAATAAGGAAAATTTTTGCAAAAATCAGGTCTTTCTTCGTAAATTGAACAAATGTTATCGATAGTTATATATGAGCAGGAATATACATCTAAAAGTTTAATGTCAAAATAGGGTTTTGCTTTTAAAGATTCCAATATATATTCAATGTACTCAGGAGCCACTTTCCAAGCGCTATCGATATCTTTGTATTTTTTGAAAAAATTGAAAAATAGTTTCGCCTCTTCGTCATTGTTTAAAGCTCGTTTGTGTAATTCATCTCTATTGTATTTAGGGATTATTATTTTGCAGCACAAAGAGCATTTTTTGCATAAATTTATGTGCTCAGAGGTTTTAATTTGTTCTTTCATTTTTTAATTAAAGGTATTTCTAATTTTTAATTATTTACAGTTAAAATTTTACATTGAAAGATTAAAAAAAGCATGTAACATAATGTCTTTTGCTAAGCTATTTTTAACATTGCATGATTAAGAAGAAAATTTAAATTGTATTAAAAAAAGTTAACAATTTACTTTTTAAAGGGCAATAATCCTTTAAAAAATTTGTTTATATAAATAAGTAATAGTTTTATATTTGGAGATTAATTAAGAATGAATCAGATAAATCCAACATATATTCCACCAAGAGCAGGTGTTGGTGCTGTTAATATTCAAATTTTTAATCCGACCGCAATTCCGGGCGGACATTCTCCTAATGTTCAATATCAACAGGCACCGCAACAACAATATGCACAGCCTCAACCTCAGCCTCAGCCATATGCGCAACTTCCCGTGCAGCCGCAGCCTGTTGTTAATTCCAATATAAATACACAACAAAATATTAATAAAACAGTTGTAGTTAAACAGCCACAACAGCCTGTTGTTAAAGCTACTCAACCTAAGGCAGAGCCTCCTGTTGTAAAAAAAGAAGTTAAAGCAAAGCCAAAGAAAAAAAACCTACCGCCTTTAACTAATGAATATATTAAAACTCTTGAAAATTATTTGAACAATCAAAATACCGACATCAGATTGATGGGCGTGAAAGAGTTAATGAAAAAATTTAAAGAAGGTGATTCCAGAAAAAGTGATGTTGCATTGACAGCTCTTTTAAATAAGGCATTGCAAGATCCATCTTCTAAAATAAGAACCGTTGCGCTCCTCACAATGGAGTCAGGGTATGCAAGTGGTGATGATTTAACTGTAAATGTATTAAAACAAATTCAAAATTCCAAAAGTGCTTATGATCAAGATGCATTAGCGGCATCTCAGATCTTATTAGATATGGCAGGCAGAAAAGTAAATGTTTCAACAGAAAGTGTTGAGCAGCCGACAGTTTCAAAAAACCAACCTGGACAGAGATTAAATCTCGTGTCTTCTTAGGAGTAGATAAATGGCAATTTCAAATTATGTAGTAAAAGCAATAGGTATGGGGGCAACAGCATTATTAGTTAATGATGCAGCTTCTCGTGGTGTTAGATATGGAAAAAAAGAAACGGCGAATCAAACTACAAACACTTTGATTGATACTTTTACCATGCATCAAACCGCTTATACTAAATACTCTCCTATAAAGAAAGCTCAAAAGTATTACTTTAAATACTTAATGGGAGAGGGAACTCTTGAAACTTTAAGGTGCATAAAAAATTGTGCAACAAATATTGTTGGTGAAGTTGTTGATTCAGTAGTTCCAATAGGTCTTGCTACTGCGGCTATGCTTACAAAAACCGGGTCAAAAATACCTGGATTAAAAGGATTTGTTCCTTCTAAATTAGGTAAGCTTAGTGTAATTGCATTAACAGCGGGAGCTGTTCTAGAAACAGGAAGAAAAGTTTTTGGTATCGGAAGGTCTGATAATCTTTACGATATTACATGATAAAAGCTTTTGTAAAAGGGCTTTAAAGCATGGAAACATGTAACAAATGGTTAAAAAAAGAAAGTTAAATAGCAATAAAACAGATAAAGAGCACTTTAAATAAATAAGTATTATGTTATTAAGTTAAGTCCGTATTATAAAGGGGAAGGACAATGAACCAAGTTCCAAACTATCCGATGGCAAATAGGTTACCAGCCTATCAGCAGCCACAAGTAAATGCAGTAAAGATTGATATTATTAATCCACAGGCATATGGTGGTGCGCAACAGCCTCAAGCACCAATGATGCAGCAGCCGTATTATTATAATTATCCGCCTGCTCCGTCTTATAATGCCCCAATGAACTATTATGTTCCTCAGGCACCTCAGGCAATGCCTCAGGCTCAGGTTCCTGTTATGCCGCAGCAGCCTGCTGCGCCGCAAATTCAACAACAAGCTCCTGTGATGGATCAACCTCAAGTAGTTCAACAACAGGCAACACCACCTTCTGTGGTAGAACAAGCTCCTGCACAACCGGTACCTCCTGTTCCTGTTGCTCAAGTTCAAGAAGCTAAGCCCGCAGCACCTGCTGCACCGGTAGTTCCACAAGCTGCTCCTCAACAAGCTCCTGCTGTTGACGTAAATGCTTTAAATACTGCTTTAGCTTCCGCTAATCCTGACCAACAACTTGATGCAATTCAAAAAATTGCAGAAGTAGGACAGGCAGATCCTGTAGCAGCGGCAGCTTTGTTAAATGAACAGACATTCCAAGCTTTAACAGCTGTAGTAGCAAATAACAGTGCTGCTTTGGCAGGACCAACTCCAAAGCAAACTCAATTAAGACAGCAATTGATCGAAGGCAAACAGTTAACTCCACAGGAAAAAGCTGAAGCTGAAACGCTTTCTCCTCAAGAAAAAGCTGAAATGAACAAACAATTCGGTACTTATACTTTAGCTGTTTTACAGAAAAATTTCAGACAAGCAATTGATGCGGAAGCTCAAAAATTAGGGATACCTTCAGTATCTATGAATGAGCTACCGGGGATTGTTGGAATTGTGAATAATCTAAAAGATAATCCAAATCCAATAATCAGAGAAGCAAGTATTAGCGCGCTTAGATACTTGGCAGCACCTCAGGATAAGCAAACTTTGCAAACTATCTTTGATGTAGCAGCTAAGAATGACGCAGATCCTGTGGTAAAAGAATCTGCTAAACAAGCTCTTGCTGAACTTGCAACTAAACAGGTCTAAGAGCAAAAACTCTTAGTTTAATACTTCCCCCAAAGTAATACTTTTTTAACCGCTATGAAAATAGCGGTTTTCTTTTTTTGTTTTTCTTATTAATATTGACCTATTTTGAAAAATATCAGAAAATAATGAGATGATGATCTTTTCAAAAGTGAAAAACGTCGAAAATGTTTAATTTTCGTTGTTTTGATACTAGCCGTTAAAAGTTTTTTATAGAGCAAAAACTGGTTTTGAGAATAGCTGATATTCAGGTGTGTTATGAAAATAGAATTTGATAAATATTCATTAAAATGCAATGATAAAAGTTTTTTTGTAAGAAGTGCTGCGCTTCATTATTTTAGATTACCGGGTGTTGAATTATGGCGTGATAGGCTTTTGAAGTTAAAAGCTGCCGGTTATAATACTGTTGATCTTTATTTTTGCTGGGGATATCATTCACCTGAAGAAGGTGTATATGATTTTAGTGAAGAAAAAGATGTTAGGATTCTTTTAAATATTATTCAAGAATTGGGTTTGAAATTTATAGCAAGACCGGGACCTTTTATAAATGCAGAAATTTCAGCCGGTGGATTGCCTTTGTGGCTTTTAAATAAAGAAAATGTTATACCTCGTAATAGAAAAGACGGGGATTTTGTGTATTCAAAAGAATATATGAAATATCTTAGGGATTGGTACAGAAAAATTGTGCCGATGATAAACGAGAAAGATAATTTAATTGCGTTTCAAATAGAAAATGAATATTCAACAAATGCTGCTGAGCCTGAATATATGCAAGAATTGTATGATTTGGTGCGTGATTTGGGTGTAAAAGTTCCGATTTTTCATAATGATGCTTATGCTGCTTGTTTATATTCAGATGTAGTGGACATTTACGCTAGTGATATTTATCCTTTTATCGACCCCAAGCAAGATTGGAAAGCTGATAATTTTTGCTTTGATACATTGGATAATATGGAAGAAAATATTCGAATATGCAAAGAGGATGCCCCTTTATTTATTGCCGAAATGCAAGCAGGATGGTTCGATAAATGGGGCGGTAAGGGTCATGACTTTATTCGAGAAAAATTAGGTCGTGAGCATATAAATATAATGACTAAAACGGCTATTTCCCAAGGGCTTACGATGTTTAACCATTATATGGGTTGCGGTGGAACATCTTGGGGAAATTTAGCATGTGACGAAGTTTATACATCGTATGATTTTGCGGCTCCGATTTCAGAAGAAGGGTTGTTGGGTGAAAATTACTATAAAGCTAAAGAAATAAATTATTTTCTTAATTCATTTGGCTTAGAAAGAACTGATAATATAGAAGACGATGATTTATCTATGTCAGATGTTCCTGCTAATATTTTTACGAAACTAAGGCAAGATAATATAAATGGGTGTAAATGGTTTTTCGTTAGGAATTTTAACGAGGAAGAAATTTGTCTGAATTTGAAAAATAAAGAAAATATAATAATAGAACCTTTTGATATGAAGGTTTTACCTGTTGATTTAGCCTTAAAAACTTGTAAGATAGATTTCTCATCCTGTTCGTTATTAGGTAAAATTGAAAAAGAAAACAAAGAAAAACTTTTTGTTATTGCCGAAAAAGATTGCTATATAAAATTATCAGAATTTGAAAAGTTTGAATGCTCTGATGAAATAACCTTGAGTAAATTAGACAATGTTCTTAAAATTAGTTTAGATGACCTGAATGAAGATATTTTTGCCTTTTGTAAATTAGAAAAAGCAGGGAAAGAGACTGAAATAATATTTTTGGGGCAAAAAATGGTTGATAAGACTTGGTTATTTGAGAATAAAGCATTAATAGGGCCTGATATTTTATCTGATAAACCTTATATTGAAAATACCTCAAAGATTGCGGTTGTTGATTTTGATCATCCTGTTGAGTTTAAAGAAGTTCAGGTTGAAAAAGATAATCAGGATGATATTCCAAAATTAATTGGCTGGAGTGTCTTTAATTGTGCTCTTGAAATTGAAGGGAATGAAAATTCAATAAAATGGAAGCCTTGTCAAGAGAAGATGGACAGTCTTTCTAACGGGCTTTATGATGAATTTGTCTGGTATAAAGGTGTTTTTGACGGAAATTTTGAAAGTTTAAAAATAAATGCTAAGCACTGTTTTGCTTTATATCTCAATGGCAGGCAGATTTATGAACATGATAGTTATTGCTATGAAGAGCTGACAGAGACGGAAGAAGTTTTAACGGTTAATTTTCAAGGTGAGAATTTTAAAGAAAAAAATAATGAGTTAGTTATCTTAGTGCAAAATCTTGGTTTTGATAAGGGTTTTAGTAATGATACAAATGTTCCACGAGGTGTTGTGGCATTAGAGACTTTTCCTCAAAAAGATATAAGCTGGAAAGTTAAAGATGGTTTAGATATTGAGCAAAATGGCTTTAATAGTTCCAATGAACCGTCAAATAGCTCTTTACAGTTGTTAAAAGCGTCATTTGACTTTAATTGTGGCTCTAATGATTATGCTCCATTGTTTGTGTCTTTTGAAGATTCACCAATAGATCGAGCCGTTGTTTATTTAAAGGGTAAAAAAATAGCACGATATTGGGAGGAAAAAGGACCTCAACAACAGTTTTATCTTCCTGAAAGCTTTTTGAATTCAAGTAATGAGCTATTCATAGTTGCTTGGAATAAGAATCGTAAAGATCAACAAATGAATGACTATAAATCTCTCTTAAATAATGTTAATATAAAGATAGGGAGTTTTAAAAGTTATAAGGCTCTCAATGAAAAAGATCTAACCTGCTAATAATTGTTATGGTCGTTATATTCAGACAAAAGGAGTTCGTCATGAGTATTATTCCAGAATTTCTCTTAAAGAGAGTTTATCAAAAAGGCAGCTTAAGGGAGACAGCTGAAGGAATAGCGTTTGATCTTAAAAATTTGTTGGGTCCGGGTGTTGTTTCAGGTATTAGTTTTGTCAAGATTAATGATCAGGAGTATAATCCTTCTGTAATAAATGTTTTGACATCAGGTCTTAATTTTATAGCGGATCAGGTAACGGATGAAAATCCTATAAATTTCCGTTTAAATCAGGAAGGCACTTTGTTGTTGCAAGGAGCTCAAGGTCTTAAAGATGGCATTAATAAGATAGTTATGGAAATTTTAAGTCCGTATGCAGGTAAAGTTCAAGTCACATTAACTGATTCTATTTAATCCATTGAGTTAAAGCCGAGATTATCAAAAATTTGTTTAATAATATTTTCATCAGTATTTTCTTTAATTAATTTATCATAGTTAATTTGTTGTTTTTTGTGCTCTTCTTTTTTTCTGTTTAATTTTTCTTGGATTAGTTCTTTTTGTTGTTTTTTGTATTCTTCTTTTTCTTTCATTATATCTATATATAATTGTCTTGTTGCTTCGCTGACGTGAGAATGACCTCTTTGATCGCTTAAATTGATAACATCGATATTAAATTTTACTTTTTTATTTTTCTCGATTTCAGCTAATTCTTTTTGTAGTTCCGCTGATTCTTGATCATAGGAATCTTTTAATACAAGTACGCTATCTTTCTTATAGCCTTTTTGGTTTACCAACTTCATTGCGGCATCGCTTATGTTGTTGGTTATAGAAGGTTGTTTTTTCTTTTTATTATGTACAGCCATCATTTCACCAGCTTCAGCCCTCGCAAGGGTTTTCTTTAAAATTACAATTTCAACTCTTCTATTTTTACTCCGACCATATTTAGAGGCGTTTGAGCTAATAGGACGTGTATCTGCATAACCAACAGCTGTAAACCTGTTTTTATCAAAGTTAAATTTATCTATTAAAAATCTAACCACAGTTGAAGCTCTAGCTGAAGATAGCTCCCAGTTTGAGGGGTATTTATCTGATTTTACAGCTAGATTATCTGTATGTCCTTCGATTCTTATAAAACGATTGTTGAATTTTTTATTTATTAAAGAGCCTACGCTTTTGAGGGCATTGTGTGAATCAGCAGATAGATTTGAATTTCCAGAACCGAAAAATAAAATCATTTCATCAAGTGATATTACAAGACCTCTATCATCAATTTTGGCGCTAACACCCGATAAGTCGCCATCTTTGCTCATTTTGTCGATAGAGTTTTTTATTTCTTCAAAAGATTTTTCTTCATATTTTGTACCCAGATATTCTAAAATAGGGGGAACAGAAGAGTCTGCACCTCCTTCAGAGCCTAAAATACTATCACCGCTTTGTTTCATCATTCCATCACTGCCTTGCAATAATGAAGGAGCGGCAAAAGCTTTGCGAATGGATGTTTCAAGTTCTTTAAACTCGGCTATATCAACTTGTGATAATGCATATAAAACAACAAAAGTTGCAAAAAGCAAAGTAATAAAGTCGGCGTATGAAACCAGCCAACGTTCAAGATTTTCGTGTTCTTCAGCGTGTTTTTTTCTTCCCATTGTTTATTTTTTTAAGCCATTGCTTCTTTATTTTGACCGGATCCGCCTTTTCCACCAGTATCAAGTATAAAGGCTTGGAGCTTCCTTTCAATAAGGGCAGGGCTTTCTCCTGCTTGAATGGCTAAAATTCCTTCTATTATTATTTCTTTGGCTACGAGTGTGCTTTTCATTTTAAATTTAACTTTAGTTCCCATTGGTATGAATATAAGGTTAGCTGCACCTACACCGTAAACTGTAGCTACGAAAGCAACAGCAATACCAGCTCCTAATGAAGAAGGGTCGGCCAGGTTTTTCATTACCTGAATAAGACCTAATACAGCACCAACAATACCAATGGTAGGGGCTAAAGCTCCTGCTGTTTCCCATACTTTTGAAGCTCTCATAACTTCATCTTCCAGTTGTGAAAGTTGTGTTTCCATAAGGTCTCTTACTAAAGTAGGATCAGCACCGTCAGAAACAGCTTCCAGTCCTAGTTTCATAAGAGGATCGCTTGCTTTTTTTGCTTCTTTTTCTAGTGTAATAACACCTTCTTTTCTGGCTTTTGTTGCGAATCCAATAATTTCTTTTATTATATTGTTAAAATTTACAGGAGTTCCTAGAAATACAAATTTTAAGTATCTGAGAGAAGCTAACAAATCAGCCCCTGGAAAACTCAAAATAACTGCACCAAGTGTACCTCCATATACAATGAAAGCAGCTGTGACTTGCATAAGGTCTTGAGGGCTGCCACCTTCTAATGCTTGTCCTATAAGAATACAAGTTATTCCGAGAATTGCACCTACGATAGAAGTTATATCCATTTTCTACTCCTGAGAATTAATATCATTTTTAATGCTAAAAGCACAACTTAAACCAATTAAACAATATTTTTAAAACAATAGAATCATTTAATCAGATTATTCTATTTGAAAATTATACCTTAGCTTTCGTTAATTATACAAGTATGTAAATATCTATCAATGTTGAAAAAGGCTTTAGTCATTAATTTTTGCAGTACTTTAAAGTTATATAAGGTAGTCTATTATAGTGAGGCTTATCGTCACCAGATGATTTCACAATATTGTTACTTACTTGTAAGATCTATATGGAATGTATAATTTATCTAAGGCTCAAATCCTGTATGTGACTCTTTCGAAAAAAACAATGGTTTATTTACATCATTAGTATGATTTGGTATTTCTTCAACAGTTGATTTATGACTTTTTTTCCCGACTCGTTTTTATTAAAGAAATAAAATAAAAAAGTGCTGGTTACAGCACTTAAATTACAGGGCACACAGTTTATTAAATTATTATTTAATAAACAAGTTTTAATTTTGTTTCATAATTTGTTATTTCATTTATCTTGATTATTTCAGGATGCAATTGATCTTCATAACATGAAGTCAAATAAGCTCCTTCATCTTCACAAAGACATTTTTGAGCTGCATCTAACACTTCTTTTGCTTCAGTAGATTTGCCAAGTGTATGTAAAATAGAAAGTTTTTGATCGAATAATGAAACCAGAAGGTGAGAGTCTTTTTCGGTGATGAATTCAAAAGCTTTTGAACAATAGTCTAAAGCTTCTTCCGGTCTTCCCAGCATATCAAGTACGCCTGCTTTGGCTCCATAGGCTTGAGCATTAAAGGGTTCTGATTCTACAGCCAAGCTGTAAGCATCAAGTGCTTCAATGTCCTTATCTATGCATAAAAGAATATCACCTTTTAGCATAAGTGTTTTTGTATGATATGGTTCTAGTTCAAGAGCTTCATTTGCAAGTTTTAAGGCAAGATCATATCTTTTGAAGTATATAAAATTGTCACTGGCTTCTCTTGATAGTTTTTCTGCTTTCATATTGAAAATTCTTTTATTTAATCCCTTTATGATCTCATTTTGACAAATAGTCAATCTATTCATTTATCTGATAATCCCCATTTTATTTAGTTTTTGTAAAACTCCCTAAGATTTATGTCAAAAGTATTTGTTTAACTTTTAACAAGAAAATAATACATTGTATTTTTTAAATGGGCTATTACCTAACTATTCTTGAAATAGGTAATTTCATGTTCCATCATGCTTAAATACAGTAATAATACGGATTTAAAATCTTCTTAATGCTTCTTAATGCTTATTTGTATCGTTTAATATTTTTATTTGTCAATCATGCAAAAAGCATTGAGAGCATGCATTTGGGGCATGATACATTTCTCAAAGAATTGTTAACAATATATAAATTTACATAGTGATCATGAATATTGTTATTAGGATTGTCTGCCGAGAATAAATTTTGTTTATATTTACCGGTAAAGAGTCATGAGGTGAAAGTGTTTTTAAAATCTCGCTAAAATAAACATTTTAGCGAGATTTTAAAAAACGAAATAACAAGCATTTTTAGGTATTATTATTTTTAAAATATTAAAAAAGAATTAATTAAATTAAAAAATAAAATCTTACGTAGTTAAATTTAAAAGAGACATGAAAATTAGAAAGGGGATAGAGGCAGTGGCTGTGGATATTAATAAAGATATTAAGCTTGCTCAAAATGCTATAACTGTTTTGGAAAAAAGATATTTAAAAAGAGATAAAGAAGGTAATCCTGTTGAAAGACCGGAAGATATGTTTTGGCGTGTTGCAAGTTTTATAGCAGATGCCGATAAAACTTACGGTAAAAGTCAGGAAGATGTAGATAAATTAGCTAAAAGATTTTATAAAATAATGGGCGACCTTGATTTTATGCCGAATAGTCCAACCTTAATGAATGCAGGGCGTGAATTGGGACAGCTTTCGGCTTGTTTTGTTCTTCCTGTTGAAGATTCTTTAGAAGGGATCTTTGAGACTATTAAAAATACGGCGTTAATTCACAAAAGTGGGGGCGGTACAGGGTTTTCTTTTTCAAGGTTAAGACCTAAAAATGATGTTGTAAGATCAACAATGGGAGTGTCTTCAGGTCCGATTTCTTTTATGGAAGTTTTTAATGCTGCAACAGAGGCGGTTAAGCAAGGTGGTACCAGAAGAGGCGCTAATATGGCAATTCTTCGAGTCGATCATCCTGACATAATGGATTTTATTAACGCTAAATTTGATAATACAAAATTGGAAAACTTCAATATTTCAGTGGCGATTACAAATAAATTTATGGAAGCTCTTTTGACGGATGGTGAGTATGATTTGCTTCATCCAGCCAGTAAACAGGTTGTGAGAAAACAAAAAGCAAGAGAAGTTTTTAAAATGATTGTAGATAATGCTTGGAGAAACGGAGAACCCGGCATTATCTTTATAGATAAAATGAATGTTGATAATCCGACGCCCGCAATTGGAGAGATTGAATCTACAAACCCTTGTGGAGAAGTTCCGCTACTTCCTTATGAAGCTTGCAATTTGGGCTCTATAAATTTGTCTAACATGATTGAATATGACAATAAAAAACCGGTGATAAATTGGGATAAACTTGCTGATGTAACCCGAGCAAGCATTCATTTTTTAGATAATGTTATTACCGTCAATAACTATCCTTTGCCTCAAATTGATGAGATGGTTACAAACAACCGTAAAATTGGATTAGGGGTTATGGGATGGGCGGATATGCTCATGAAAATGGGTATTTCTTATTGTTCTCAAGAAGGTGTTGATCTCGCATCTCAAGTGATGGAGTTTATTGATTATCATTCAAAAATTGAATCAATAGAACTTGCAAAACAAAGAGGAAGTTTTAAAAATTTTGAAGGAAGTATTTATGATAACCAAGATTTTCTTTATAACAAATATAAAGGTAAATCAGCCGGTTTAATATCTGATGATCAATGGAAAAATATTGATGAGCAAATTAAACAATTTGGCATTCGTAATGCTACTACTACTTGCATTGCTCCTACCGGTACTATTAGTATGATAGCAGGAGCTTCCGGAGGGGTAGAGCCATTATTCTCTTTAGTCTTTTTAAGAAGGGTCATGGATGACACTGAAATGATGGAAATTAACGATGTTTTTGAAAATTTTGCCAAAGAAAAAGGATTTTACGGTGATGATTTGATGCGAGAAATTGCAGATAAAGGTACTATAATGCATTGCAATCAAGTCTCTGAGGAAATTAAAAAGATTTTTGTTACGGCTCATGATGTTTCACCTTTTTGGCATGTTAAAATGCAAGCGGCATTCCAATTACATACTGATAATGCGGTATCTAAAACTGTTAATTTTGAAGAGGATGCTACAAGGGAAGATATAGAAAATACTTATAAATTAGCTTACGAGAGTGGTCTTAAAGGAATTACGGTTTATAGAAATAATAGTCGTAATCAACCTATGAATATAGGTTTAAAGCCTGAGGAAAAAGAAGAAACCCTAATAGATGAAGAAAATGCTCAGAAGTTAAAAACAATAGCTTGTCCTGAATGTGGGGCTTCTATTCAATTTGGAGAAGGCTGTTATATATGCCTTAGCTGTGGTTATTCAGGATGTAGTTAAATTATAATTTGATTTAACATAAAAATATTAATAGTACTCATACAAAAGCAGTAGAAAATAACTACTGCTTTTGTAAATTAAATTTGTAAAAAAGCTTAATGATTGTTTATTTTACAATCAAAATGTTAATGAATGTAAAAGAGATTATTGCCATTGAAATTCCCTACTGGTAGTGTAATTCAAAGTAATGCTTAAATAATCTTTACAAGAATTAAGGTTGATATTTTTTTTAATTGGGAATAATCTATCTACAACAAAAGTTGTATAAAAATTATCAGCTGATTAAAAAATTTAATTACAACTTACCAACTTTCAGGGATGTACAAGTTTTAGATAAGGAGAATCTAAATGGGTATCGTTGTTAACACAAATGTTAGCTCTTTAAACGTTCAAAGAAGTCTTGGTAGCGCAACAGGTGCTATGGGCATTTCTTTAGAACGTCTTTCAACAGGTTTTAGAATTAACCGTGCAGCAGATGATGCGGCTGGTTTAACAATTTCAGAAGGCTTAAAAGCACAAGCCAGAGGTTCTGAAGTTGCAATGAGCAATGCTCAAAATGGTATCAACCTTTTGCAAACAGCAGAAGGAGATTTGGCTGTAATTCAGGATAACTTACAAAGAATAAGAGATCTGACCGTACAAGCATCAAACGGCACATATGGATCAGCTGAAAGAACAGCTATCAAAGGTGAAATAGATGCTCGTGTTGAAGAGATCAACAGAACAGCAGGCGTATCTAAGTTTAACCAAATTCAGTTATTAGATGGTACAAATTCAAGTGCCGGTCTAAATCTTCAAATTGGTGCAGAAAGTGGCAGTGATAATAAAATTGACATTAAAAATGCACTTAAAAGAGCAACAACAACAGCTCTTGGTATCGCGTCAGTTTCATTAGGAACTGCAACAGCAGCAGCTACGTTTATCTCTAGTGTAGATACAGCTATTTCAAATGTATCAAAACAAAGATCTGCAATAGGTGCGCTTCAAAATAGACTTGATTCAACAATTCAGTCTTTAGGAACCAGAAGTCAGAACCTATTAGCAGCAAATTCAAGAATCAGAGACGTAGACGTCGCTAAGGAAGCTGCTTCAATGACTAAAAACCAGATTTTACAACAAGCATCAGCTAGTTTGTTAGCTCAAGCTAACCAAGCTCCTGGGATTGCTTTAAGTTTGATCTAGAATTTAGATTTAAGAATAGTAGTTATCTAAATAAATTACACAATTTAACAAGGGTCTGTTATTTAATGGGCTCTTGTTTTTTTATTCCTTTCTCATACTTTTGTATGAGAAAAAATTAACTTTTAGACGATATTCATTGAATGTTAACAAGGTTAGTATGTGAAAGTGGATATGTAAAAAAAGCGCTTTAAACATATTTAGAAAAAAACTCAGGGATGTGTAATGTTTAGATAAGGAGAATCTAGATGAGTATTGTCGTTAACACAAATGTTAGCTCTTTAAATGTACAACGTAATTTAATGAGTGCTACTCAAGGCGTTGGTAAATCTATTGAAAGAATGTCAACAGGTTTTAGAATTAACCGTGCAGCAGATGATGCAGCAGGTTTAACAATTTCAGAAGGCTTGAAGTCTCAAGCCAGAGGTTCTGATGTTGCAATGAGTAACGCTCAAAATGGCATCAACCTTTTGCAAACAGCAGAAGGAGATTTGGCTGTAATTCAGGATAACTTACAAAGAATAAGAGATCTGACCGTACAAGCATCAAACGGCACATATGGATCAGCTGAAAGAACAGCTATCAAAGGTGAAATAGATGCTCGTGTTGAAGAGATCAACAGAACAGCAGGCGTATCTAAGTTTAACCAAATTCAGTTATTAGATGGTACAAATTCAAGTGCCGGTCTAAATCTTCAAATTGGTGCAGAAAGTGGCAGTGATAATAAAATTGACATTAAAAATGCACTTAAAAGAGCAACAACAACAGCTCTTGGTATCGCGTCAGTTTCATTAGGAACTGCAACAGCAGCAGCTACGTTTATCTCTAGTGTAGATACAGCTATTTCAAATGTATCAAAACAAAGATCTGCAATAGGTGCGCTTCAAAATAGACTTGATTCAACAATTCAGTCTTTAGGAACCAGAAGTGAGAACCTTAACGCAGCAAATTCAAGAATCAGAGACGTAGATGTCGCTAAAGAAGCTGCTTCGTTATCTAAAAATCAAATCTTACAACAAGCGTCAGCTAGTTTGTTAGCTCAAGCTAACCAAGCTCCTGGAATCGCTCTAAGTCTAGTATAGGAGACGCTGTTTACAACATACTTAAAGCCTGCCATTCGGCAGGCTTTTTTTTTATTCTAAAAGATTATTTTGATATTTTGAAATTTCTTCAAGACAATGCTTAAGAGCTTTATATCTATTATATAATTCATTGGTCACAGAGGTATAGCTTGTTGCTATTTTAACCTTATTTGAATTATTTAAATAAGAATTCGTTGTTTAACGGGCTCTTATTTTTTGTAAAATTTTTACAAAAAATAATTGTTATAAAAATTAAAATTAATATGCAAAACAAGCAATCTTAAGACTATTTTTGTTTTTAGAAAATATAAGAAACATTTTTAAAAAGGAGATTTGAAATGCGAGTAAATTCAAGTAATAATATAAGTTTTCAAGCAAAAGCACAATCTGCTAAGGTAACGGAGCCAAAGGTTGAAAAACAATCATCAAAAGTATTATCAAGTGCCTTTTTGGCTGGAGGCGGAGCTTTAACTATAGGTACAGCATTAGCTGCTGCATTTTTAGGACCTGTATCGCCTATATTGCTTGGCTCAGGTTTAATAGCAGGAGGACTTTGTGCTGGAGCAGGACTTGCTGGTAGTGTAAATGAGTATAATGAATATGCTCAAAAACATAATGCTTTAAATAAAGATGTCTCTAAAAAATAATTGATTGAAATTTTAATATTTTGAAATTTCTTCAAAATAACGCTCAAGAGCTTTATATCCATTATATAATTCATTGGTTACAGAGGTATAGCTTGTTGCTATAAGGTGTTTTAGTTCTTTTAATCTTATTTGAATTATTTTATCCGAAGCTGATTTTAAGTCTTTATCATTAGAATCGCTCCATTTTTTTAGGAATGCTAATTCTTCATTTATTTGTTTTATTGTAGAGTATTCAAGTAAATTAAAATCAAATCTTGCCAGAAATCTTTTTTCTTCTATCGTAATTTTGCTATGAACGGCGGGGAATCCAAATATTTTTTTAATTATCATATAATTATCCGCAGCTCTTCTGTGCGAAGCAGGAACGTTACTTCTTGCCAGCATTGCTGACCTGCCAAGGTTGTTAGGTTTTTCTGTTTCAAGATTTAGAGCATTTATATTTAATTCTGCATCACAGATATCAGTAGAAAAAATATCCATTTGTTATCCCAACCTCACTATATGAAAATTAATAGTATTCAAATTTCATCTCTAATTATAATAGTCCGAAAATCTGAAAATAACTTAAAAAAGTAGACTAAGCTATCAAAAATTTTACAATTTTTTTAAAAATTCCTTTAAAATACTTTTTTTAGGATTTGTAAAATATATTTCCATTAACTTTATAAAGATAATATAATATACAGAGTTTAAGAAATATGTTTTAAAGACAGATGCAGAAAAGGTTTGAAAATACAGTTCCATATTTGTTTTTAGCTCCGGCACTTTGTGTTTTGTTGCTGTTTTTCTTCATCCCTTTTTTTGAAAGTTTTTCACTTAGTTTCAAAAGCTATGGGCATGATCTTTATAATCCTCAATGGGTAGGAATTGCTAATTATTTAGAACTTTTTAATTCCGAAATTTTTTGGAAGACAATGGTGAATACTTTTTTATATTTAATTATCGCCGTTCCAATTCTTGTTGGTTTACCTTTAATCGTTGCTATTGTTATAAATCAAAAGCTAAGAGGTATTTCTATTTACAGAACCATTATTTATTTGCCTGTTGTTGTATCGATAGTTGTTGCAGGGATTGCTTGGAAGTGGTTGTATTCAAGTGAAGGTATCTTGAATTATTTTTTAAGCTTTTTCAATTTACAGCAGGTGGGCTGGTTGACTGATCCTAATGTAGCGTTATATTCCGTGATTGCCGTAACTGTATGGAAAGGAATAGGCTATTATATGATTATTTATCTGGCAGCCTTGGCGTCAGTTCCGGAAGAATTGTATGAAGCTGCTGATATAGATGGGGCAAGTGTTGTGAAAAAACATTTAACTGTTACTATTCCTCATTTAATGCCTACAATTGCGCTTGTGAGTATAATAAGTTCTATATCAGCGATGAAAGTTTTTGTTGAAATTTATGTTATGACTGCGGGAGGTCCTTTGAACTCGACAAAGACTATTGTTTATTACATTTATCAACGAGCATTTGAAAACCTTGATCTTGGATACGCTTCTGCTGCCGGTGTTGTGTTATTGGTTATTACAATGGGATTGTCATTATTGAATTTAAGATTTTTTGAGAGAAAAAAATATGAAGTTTAAAAGAATTTTAAGTCATATATTTTTATTAATAATGTGTATTATTTCGATAGGTCCTTTTTTATGGTTGTTATCAACGGCATTAAAATCAGGAAGTGAAAATATATTTAGTTATCCTCCGGTTTTTATTCCTCAAAGTCCTACGTTTGAAAATTTTGTAGGTGTATGGCAAAAGATCCCGTTTTTGGCATATATATTGAATAGTGGAATTGTAGCTGTTTTTACTATTTTATTGAATTTGGTGTTTTCTTCTTTGGCTGCTTATCCTCTTGCTAGGATGAATTTCAAGGGGAAAGACTTTATATTTTATTTAATACTTGCAACTATAATGATTCCTTTTCAAGTGATTATGATACCTGTTTATTTAATGGTTTTAAGATTAAACTTGGTTGATTCTATTTCTTCGGCTGCAGGTTTTGCGGGGCTTATTTTACCTTTTGCGGTAAACGCTTTTGGAATTTTTCTTATGAGACAAGCATTTTTAGCGATACCAAAAGAGATTGAAGAGGCGGCTATAATTGATGGTTGCAATGTTTTTCAAATTTGGTTGAAAGTTTTGGTACCTTTAGTTAAACCATCTTTGGCAACTCTTGCTATATTTACGTTTGTAGGCAGTTGGAGTGAATTTTTATGGCCCAGCATTGTTCTTACAAAACAAGAAATGTATACATTGCCTGTAGGTGTCAATCATTTACAAGGTGTTTTTAGTTCTAATTGGCGTTATATTGCAGCAGGAGCTATAATATCCATAATTCCTATACTTTCTTTCTTTTTGGCGTTGCAAAAATATTTTATTAAAGGACAAACACAAGGTGCATTAAAAGGTTAAATATACCGATATCAAAATGTAATCAGGAAAATAAAACCATTCTTTTTGGCTAATACTTTGAAAAATTCTTTTAACTGAGTAACTATGGAAAATTCTTGATATTTAATTTATTATTTAAAATAAGGGAATTTAATGAACAGGGGGAGTAAATGAAGCCGGAAGGATTTATATTTGATTTGGATGGTACTTTAGCTGATACACTGCCGTTGTGTATTTTTTCCTTTCAGGAATCAATGGAAAATGTCTGTGGTATAAGACCAACTAAAGAGGAAGTAATGAGCTATTTCGGTTATACCGAAGAAGCTATTACCAAAAACCTTTTACCTGATGATTGGTCTTCTTATTATGAGACTTATCTTGAAGTTTATAAATCTAATCATCATATGTGTCCCAAACCTTTTGAAGGTATTGTCGAAATATTAGATCATCTATGGGAAAATTCTTATAAATTAGCTTTAGTTACAGGAAAAGGGAAAGACTCGGCTGAAATTACTCTTGATAAATATGATCTTAAAAAATATTTTGAGCATATTGAAACGGGTTCTTCCAAGGGTTCAATAAAACCTGAATGTATTAAAAGAATCCTTGATAAATGGGCGATAGAGGCTCATAAGGTTTTTTATGTAGGAGATACTCATACGGATATTTTAGATTCAAAAGAGGTGGGTGTTTTACCCATTGCAGTGAGTTGGGCTTCTACATCCGATCATCAAAAATTACTTGAGTATGATCCGCATTTAATTTTTTCTAAGATAGATGATTTTAAAAAGTGGTTGATGAGCTAGAAATAAATAATCTCAAACAGTCATTTCTTCATCACTTGTTGCTAAAAGTTTTAAAAGATCAAAGGTACTTACGATACCTATAAGCTTGTCATAATCAACAACTAAAAGCCTATGGATTTTTTTGTCGTACATCATTTTTGCCATTTTTGCGATGGTGTCATCAGGCGATATTGTGTATAAATCTCTTGTCATTATAGTTGAGACTTTTTGATCAAAAAACGTTGCATTTTCGTATGTGGATTGTTCAATACTACTGACTGAAGCTGTATGATAAAAAGTGTGCGAGCTTTCGTTTTTAATTACATCGTGAGAGCTTACAACACCTTCGATAAAACCGTCATCATCTACAACAGGTGCTCCTAATATCCCGTTATCGGCAAAAAGTTTAACAAGGTCTTTTATGTTTGATGTGTTGTTAATAGTGACAATATTTGTGGACATTATATCTCTTACATAAAATTGCATAACCTGTCTCCTGTTTTTGTTCTTTATTATTTTTTCATGTTTTTTTAACTAAAACATTGGCAAAAAGCATTATAAGATTTCAAAAAATAATAAAATTATACTTACAGGCTACGATTATATAGTCAATTTGTAGGTTTGTTATTTTTCATGCTTGTTTTAAAATTGCCTTATGGTTAATGTTTTGATGGAAAAAGAAGATAAAGATTTAAAAAACATAGGTTTAGAGCTTATGTTTTGCACTCCCGAAAAATGTGAAAATTCAGAGGGATATACTGCTGTTGAATTAGCAAGAAAATTGAATATCAAAATTGATATCGTAAAAAAGAAGCTTAGAATTTTGCAGCAAAAAGACATAGTGCAGCCAAAAGGTATAAATCCAAAAATTTGGAAATTTGATGATTTTCATTTTCAAAGAATGGATGAAGACGATCCTGTATATAACCTTTTGTGCTGTTTTGAAGATGTTGATTTTGATAAATATTTTGAATATTAACTATGGACTTCCAGGTCTATATTAAAGCCTCCCAGCCCAAATTTTTGTGCGATTTTTGCTTTGCCTTTTGTGACCATTCCGTCAAGATTAAGTATTACATCGTGCATTTCATTCATTGTTTTTGAAACTTCTTCCAGCTCTTGAACATTTGAAGGTTCAATGCTTTCTGTATTGAGCATTATATTATAACCTTCTACGTATTCATTTTGTTTGGATTCAAAATTAAAAGTTTTATAGCTGCGATCGAGATAACCAAATTCGACTTTAAATTCAAGTGAATTTGAATCAGTAAGAATGCATAGTTTATCCTGCTTGGAATTGTCTTTCATTGCTATCTCCTCTTAATCTGACTTATTTATATAATAACAATATTAATTTAGGTTTTCAATCCTTATTGAGAGTTTATTTAAAATAAATAAACAACTTTAAAAAATTTTAAGTAGTGGTTAAAATTTTAATAAAAACTATTATGTAGAAAGAGCCTATAACCGCCAATACCTTATTATACTAACAGGTAATTAATGCTCAAAATAAAAATGTTAATCTATTTTCAGACGGTTAAAAAAACAAGAGGTGCATTATGTCTAAAACTCTTATCACTGGGAAAGAAGCTATTGAAAAACTTAATAACCGAGGAGATATCTACATAATAGACGGTAGACCTGAAGAAATATATAGGGGTGGAAGCAATCAAATAAAAGATGCTAAGCATATTACAGAGCAATTTGCTCGTGAAATATTTTTAGATTTACCAAAAGATTTAGAATATTTAATTTATATGACAGAAGGTGAAGAAGATTTAAGTGTTAAATTTGCCGAATTTTTAAGAAAAAAAGGATTCGATGCCTACGCAATAGAAGGTGGATATGAACAATGGAGAGATTCGGGTAAACCTATTGAACCTATTAATGCTCCAGGGACTCCTATAAAAGAAGATTAAAATAAATTTTTAACGAAAAGGTGCGAATTATCGCACCTTTTCGCATCTATAAACCTCTAAAATTTTTTAAAAAACCTTTCTATACGTTTAAATAGTCTTGGTCGAGCTTGAAATATCAACTGATAATCATCTAATTGACCTTTTGATATTTCATCTCTTTGATTATCTAAAAACACGGTAAATTCTTTTTCCAAAAAAGAATTTAGCTCTTTTCGATCAATATCTTTAAGTGATTTTTCAAAAGTTATAGGATTTCCCACCTCTATCAATACATCGGGCTTGTCTTCCCTTAAAAAAGTATATCTAAAGGCGACAGGCACTAAATTTACCCCATCTAACCTTTGGCACAAATAAGATATTCCCGAAGCAAATTTTATAGGTCTATAATCAGGAGGTCTTACTATTCCTTGAGGAAACAACCAAAGAGCCCTTGATGGATTTTGCAAAAGTTTGGCGCTAAAATCAATTGCTTTTAATGGGGATTTTGCAGAACGTTTACTCACCGAAAACGCTCCTATTCTTGAAAGTAAAGGAAATTGATGAAGCTGTTCTATCATCATTCGCAAATCCATATTAAAGAGTCTTCTATTTAAATAATAACCGATAATCCCATCCCACCAACAATTGTGGGGAGCATAAAAAATTGTACTTTTAGATTTGTCTCTTTTTTCAATATTTTCCGGCGTTTTAACCCTGAAAGAATTAAAAAACTTTTCAATCATGCTTAAAGTCACAATATCTGAGACCTTTAACCAAAATTGACTTCGATTTTCTTTGTAAATAAAAGCCCTTTCCTTTTTCGCCATCTTGGATGGAGGAATATCATTATAAAGGGCATTATTTTCTCTCATAACTCCACTCCTTATACCCCACTCTTATTTTGAATTTTATAACTGTTTTTAAAAAATTTTATCCCCGAAGTGTAATTACATAAGGGGGGTAATAAGAAACTTAATAATACCTCCTTTTTCATTGACACCACTTTTTAAAGTAATAAAATTCATGTATTGGTCTAAGGAAAGGTGAATAAAGTTTTTCTAACTAAATTCACGTAAGGGTGAAATTCCCGCACTGGCCCGCAGCCGTTAAAGTCGGAATGCTTGGATCAAAAATTAGCTGTTAGTACTTCGATAGCAAGGAAAGCAAAGATATTTCTTATATTATTTTTTGAAGTGTCTAACAGTTATTACTGGGAGACTCTTTTTTTATGTCAACAGGACCTTTAAACGCAATAACGATAAACACAGGAAATTGTCCTCATGGAATGCCCCCCGGTGCTTGTCCGATTTGCTCCGGAAAAGGTGGTGCAGGAAACTCAACAAGAAGAGTTTCCAATGAGATGAGTTGGAATGAATGCTACGCAATGGGCTTGATGATCAAAGCTCAAAAACAACGAGTTGAACTTAATCAGCAAGCATTTGATAAAAACTTACAACAAAGCTTATTAATCCAAAAAATTGCATCCGCTTTCGCTGAAAAAATAGCACAATTGAAATCCATAAAACTGGTACAGTCAATAACTTCGGCTGTATCAAACAGTATTACAACCATAAAAAATATAATTAATAAAATTGCAATAACAACTGCAACCCTTGTTAATAAAGCAATTTCAACAGTGAGAACTATCATTAATCAAATTTCTGAAAAATTCACACAAATAAAAGATCAATTGATCAACATATCAGATAAGCTTGTAGCTGTTTTTGGAGAATTAAAGCAAGGTGCTCAAAAAATACTACAAGAAAATATTTCTAAATTAAAGAAAAAATTATTCAGCTTATTTGAAATGATCGATGCTTCATTAGAACAAGGGGATGATAGTGAAGAGGCTGATTATAAAAGAATTTTAAGTTTTAAAGGCTTTAAGAAAATCAAAAAAACAATAAGACAATTAATAAAGATGAATATAAAAAATAAGGAGTTGATTGGATGATAAATTCAGTTAAAACAACGCATCAATTTTTCAATAGAAAACCCGGTCATCAAGACCCAAGACAAAAAAACCTTAATGCAACAAAAGAGGGTGTTTTAGTAAACAACCTTATTAAAACCAATGAATGCAATTGGGCAAATATGGGCATTCCTCAAAAAGTAAGTTTGCCAACAGACTTATATTCAAGAAAAGAAAAAATCGCAAAAAAATGGTTTGAAAATCCCATAATTCCTCTAGTTGTGGCACCTTTAGCACTGCTTGGAATGGGGGCAGGAGTTTCTAAAATATTCAAATCATCTTTTTTGGCAAAAACAACCATACCTAAAAAAGATCAACTACGCAGCATCGGTAGAATAGTTACTATAAATGACGATAACAATATGGTATTATATCTTCTTTCTCAAGATCCTTCACTTAAATCAATGCTAGCTGCCGCTTCTGTGCTAACAGCTTCTGCCGGTGCTTTTATTGCAAAAAATGTTATTGAAGGAATTAAAGAAGTCTGCGTAAAAAAAGAAAAAGCTGACATAAGAAGAGATTTGGAAGAAAAACTCATAGAAATAGAGACAAGAAGTTTTTCAGGGAAAAATAAAATCCTAAGAAATATTGTTGCTAAAAGCTCAAAAGAGCTGAAACAAATACAAAATAAAGTCTCTTTTTCAGGTAGTGAAAAAATAAACAAAGATTTATTTACAAAATTTATGAACAAACCAAATTTCACACAAAATCCTGAAAAGAAAACTAATTCAAATAAAAATTGGCTAATGGCAGCCGCAGGTATTGGTTCACTATTAGTTTGCGGTCTTTTGACAAAAAACATATTCAAAAATTTAAGTTCAGTAGGAAAACATATTGAAAAAGTTTCAAAAGAAGCAAGTGAAGAAATCCAAAAAGGTCTTTCAAAACTTAGTAAAGACGATATTCAAAAAACTTTGACAAAATCAAAAATGAACGATGAACTAAAAAGCGCTGTCTATAAAGAATGGAAAAAAGCCAATGGTGAAGACTTTATATTCGATGCAACTCCTGAACTAATGGGTGGTAAAGAAAATAAAGTTAGCTTTTTATCAGCAGTGAGCGATATTACAGCTTTTATATACACCTATGTAGTTAACCCGACACCTCAAACAAGAAATCTTATGTTTTTAATGCTTTCCAGCGCTTCTTTAGGTTATCTGGGTAAAACAACCGTAGAGGGTGTTAAAGAAGTTCAAGTAGAAAAAGCTAATGCAAAAACAGAAGTAGAGCTGCAAGATAGACTAGTTAACGTTGAGCTTAATAACTTTATGGCTAAAAAACAAAGCTTCGTAACTCCTATTATTGAAGACTTTAAAAGACAAGCACAAGTCAATCCTGATAAAACTTTTTTGGATAAAGCCGCAGAAACAGCCTTGTTCGAAATAAAAACAGGTCCTCCGTTTGTATATAGTTAAAACATCAATAAAAAATAGCCGTAACAAAAGAAACAGAGGATAAAAATGACAATCATACGAAATCAAACAATAAGAAAAAACAATTATATAAGCAACCCAAATAATGAGATTTATAAAATAAATGCTCTTGTTAATCAACTTGGGCGAAAAGTTGAAATGGCAACTCCTCAAAGGAATTATGCAACATTTAATTTGCCGGTGGTAAAACAACTTTTAAACTACCGAGAAAAAGCAATACCTTCAATATGCTCTATTTTAAAAGTTTCTCAAAATGAAAAACAAATCACAGAAAGCCTATATGTATTAGATAGAATGATTGAAGCAAATGTAAAAGGTGTTGAAAAAACTTATCCGACTTTATCGAGATTCAACAATACAAAATCCCCCACTATACAAACAATGCTGGCGGGTATTTACAGAAAAACTCAAGTGCCTGACGCTTTTGGACCTCTTTGTAGAATGCTTATAAGAAATACATTCACTCCTCCCGTCAACGCTCATTTTGATCCTGATGAGGAAATTGGCGGAGCAATACTGGATTATATTAGGAATAAAGGGGCTACTAGCCAATATACAAAAGAAAATAATCTCCCCACAAGTAAGTATATTTATTGTTGTTAATTTCTCAAAAATCACTATATTATTTATTTTTTTTAAGCATTTAGAGCCTTTTTAAAGGCTCTTTTGTCTTTTTAATTCATGATTTACAGGTTTTAAACTCTAAATCATGTTTAAACATTAGATATAAGTCTAGTTTTTCTTAAAGTAAAAAAGATCAAGAAAGGTTTTAGAGTGATGGAAAAACGAGAGGGAATGTTTTTAGCTGAAGCGTTGATAAGTCTTTTAATTACAAGCGTAATATTAGCTATTACAATGCCTGCAATGACAGTTCACGTAAAATAAGCAGGATCAGCCCCTCCACTGTCGACAGGAGATAGTGTAGCTCAAAATGCAGTTATGGCTTTTAATTTATCGGTTTGTCCAACAGGGGGGAGTTCTTATAATTCGGCAAATGGAAGAGTTATTATAGGAATTGGCACAAAAGGTTCTTATATTTATAATCTTGGCAATGGAAGTTTTCAGAGATTGACATCAGATGATGGGTACTCTTATGCCGGTATCTCTGACAGTACATATCAAGGTGGCAATTCCTCTCATGAAAATCGTCCACCATATATCGCTTTAAAATATTGCAAAAAAGATTAAAAAATTCTAAACAGGCTCTCTGTGCAATCTTAAAGTCAAACACCTCAAGCTACCGCCTCCGGCGAGAAGTGCCTCGGGATGAAAATGAATAAAATCGACACCTTTTTGCTCCAGAGTATTTATTGTCTTATCTGATAAAGAAATATCATAATTTATTATTGTTTTTTCCTTCAACGGGACAAAACTTGTTGCCCATAATTGTTGTTCATTATCTGAAACTTCAATTATCTCAACTTCTTTTTCTTCCATATGATCTCGAATATCAATTTTCTTAACACCTTCATTCGTTATCAAAAAAGTATCCAAAAAAGCCGGAATATAAGCAAGCGCAAGATTCTTACCCAGTCTGTTAAATGTCATATCAGGATGCATATACCTTCTTTCTTTTGGTATTTCCACATAAATTATCTCTTTAAAATGATTCATTGCATTGCTTATAAACTTGAGTATCGATGATTTATAATGTCGCTCTGTATTGGCAACTAAAACCGTTTCGGGTGATAAAAGCAAACACCCCTCAAAAGCGTCACTATCATCGAATTCGTGCAAAATAGGAATCCCCAAATTAGTCAAAGCCTCTTTTACAACTTTATCTTCACATTTTCTGCCTTGAAAACACATCTTTGAAATAATGGCTCCTTTGCTCGAAATAACAGAGCTATCATGCATATATGCAAGATTAGGTAAGTATTTAAGAAGTTTTGAAGTTTTATCAACATGATCCTGAAGTTCAAAAACCTTAACCCCAAGAGTTTTAAGCAAGTTAGAATATTCATCATGTTCTTCTAAATATTTATCAATATCAGGAACTTTATCAAACAAGTAGTCTTGAAAATTATCTTTAGTTACCTTGTATAAAGAATCCACAGGTTTATGAAGCATCACTTTTTTTAAAGTACCAAACTTTTCAATCCCAAAGTTTTGCAGTTTAAAATTTTCCATAAATACTAGTCTCTTAGCTAACCTCAAGGTTAATTTATTATATCCTGTTTAAAAATTCAATTCTTTAACAGGATATAATAAATTAACTAATATATTTATCGCAAATTTAAAAATTTTATTCAGATTCCAATGAATCATTGAAAGGATCTTGTTTCGTCATAATAATTCTTGTAATTTTATGACCATCAACAGCTTCTATTTTAAATTTTATACCATTTTCTTCAACTTCATCATTAATTTCAGGTTCACGACCTAAAAGCCCGAATACATAACCACCAATAGTTTGAAAATCTTCGGTTGAAAAATCTCTACCGAATCTTTCATTAAAATCTTCTATATCAACTTTGGCAGCAATGCTAATTGTATAATCATCAATTTTTATAACATCATCAGGTTGAACAACATCAAATTCATCATAAATTTCACCGACAATTTCTTCTAAGATATCTTCAACCGTTACTATACCTTCAAGACCACCGTGTTCATCAATAACAGCCGCTATTTGACTTTTTGTTTTGTTAAACTCATTTAACATATCACTTATCGATTTATTTTCAGGAACAATTGTTATTTCACGAGATAAATCTTCGATATTAACGTTATTATGGTAATTTTCTTTAACTGCCCTTAAAACATCCTTGGCATTAATAACACCGATAATATTATCAATATTATCTCTATATACAGGAATTCTTGTATGTCCGGAATTTATTATAAGATCCATAAGATAGTTTATATCTGAGTTTGTATCCACAAAAGTGACTTCGGTTCTTGGCACCATAATTTCTTTTACAACGGTATCCGTAAATGCAAAGAATCTTGATAAAATATTTGCCTCATGAGCTTTTAAAACGCCTATTTGTTGCCCTTCTTCGACAACTTTTTCAAATTTTTCTTCCCAATCATCTTCTGCATCATCGGCTTGCATCTCAATTGTCACGTGGGCAACATTTTTAATTTTTTCACGTATTTTATTTTCCAGCTTTTCCGCTATATCATCAGCATCTTTTACCGGAGTTTCAGGATCTACTTCTATTTTCATATTAATTATCAAACCGGACGAACCCATATCCATTGTTTTTAAGTAGTGCAATTGCGAAACACCGTGAATTCTATCTGCTATTTTTTTAATGGTTTCTTCGACTTGTGGACCGGCTGCAACCCCTGTTAAAGAATTTATATTGTACTTTAAAAGATATATAGCAAGCGCAAAAAGAATCAAGCCGATTATTATAGATGCAATCGCATCGGGAACATATGCCAAAGATTCTTTTATGAAAAATTTAGATATTGTAAGAGCAATTAAAGCAACCACAACACCTGAAAGTGCTGCTGTGTCTTCATACCAAACAAATTTAGTAGTTGGGCTTTTTATTTTATGAATATATTTAAATGATTTTAAAAAAGCTTCAAACCTTGTTTTTACAGGGATTTCGGCTTCTTCAACAACCGCAACACTTGCGCTTGAAACAGCCCAAGATTCAAATAAAATGCTAACAATAAGAGTTATAGCTATAAGATTATAGTTATTAAGTAACTCTAAAACTTTATGATGATTATAAAAAAGCCTTGTAAAACCGCTATACAAAGATACGGTGGTACCTAAAAGCATTAAAACACAGGCAAAAAGCGCCCAAATATTTGCTTCCAGTCCATAACCGAAGGGGTGGAATTTGTCGGCCGGCTTACTACCTCTTTTTAAGCCGACTAAAAGGCATAAACTGTTAAAACTATCTACACCGGAGTGAATTGATTCTGAAAGCATTGCAGAACTTTTGCTGAAAAACCAGCAAACAAGTTTTACTGCTGCTATACCTAAATTTGCTATTAAAGCTCGCCAAACTGCTGCTTCACTGGCGAAATGCTCCAACCCGCTCGTTTTTTGAGCTTCGGTTGTTATATATATCTTGCTTGAATCTTGATTTATATTATTATACGAGTCTGATGACATTTAACCATCAACCTCCTTTGAGGGATGGGGTCTACTGTCTCCAATACCGGAATCTGTCATTTAACTTTATTTTCTCCTAAATTACTATTTAAATTGAATAAAAATTCAACTACATATATAATAACAGATTTTTAAAAAAAATCGAGGTTTCTCCAAAAATATATACAGTATTTATATGAATAAAGAATATACTTCGATTAAAGAATAACGCATAACTTCATTTTTTCTGTTAATAGCGGGTTTACAATTTTATCAATATACAATTTTAATGTTAAAATACAGATTGAAAAGGAATGTTCAGGTCTAAGGCAGAATGAAAAACCTCAAAAATAATTTATTTTCAATTTATATAATCTTTTTAATGCTAACCATTAGCTTATTTTCACAAACTCAAGCTTTTGCCGTTGCCGATAAATATTGCAATAATCTTTTAAAAATTGATTTTGAAAAATTATCTGATAACGCCATTGATATAAATATCTACACTACAAATAAATATCCGATCTCAATAAAACCTGTCAAACGTTCCGATAATGAATACGCAATAATTTTGCCCGATACTTTTCATTCTATAACCTCATTACCTCAAAAAATAGGTGTTGAAGGACTTTTGAAATCTATAGATATCAAATTATTTCCCTATATGGATACTGAAGCAAATAACGGTTATACAAAAATAACCTTAAAAACTTTTAACGATGTTTCTTTAAGTGTCGATAACATAATCGTATCAACAATTCCTATTGATAATAAAATTGAAAAAATCATTGCCGAAAAAGAGAAAGAAGAAATCAAAAAGAAAGTTGTAATAGAACCTACGCCTGTTAAAGTCGTTGTTGAAAAAACAAAAAAAATCGCCGTAAAAAAGACAAAAAAATATATAAAGCCTAAAAAAATAACCACAAAGAAAATTGCTTATAAAAAGCCCATCAACACTTCAAAACCGATAAAAAAGCAAATTCAAAAGGTTGCAAGTGCTTCTATAACAGAAAAACCTTTAAATAAAGAAATTAAAGAAGATACAAAAAAAGCTCCTGTTGAAGAAATTAAAACAACCGCTGAAAATAACCAAAAGCCTCTTTTAACTGATAAAGAGCTACAAAAACAGGCTTTAAAACAACAAGTTCAAAAATATCTAAATAAAACAGAAATTTTAGCAAAACAATTATTTGATAAAATTCCCGGACTTCCTCCTTCTATTGGTGCTTTTATCGAAAGTCACGGCGGTTATAAAATTTTACCCCTTGCTTTAGTTATTTTATTAATCATTCTTTTATCAACCTCAAAACGTAGGAAAAAAGAGTCATTACCTGCTCAAAATACAAATGAACAACCTGAAGAAAAAATTGAAAATAATATTGAAGAAAATACCGAAAGTCCATTCGCCAGACTAATCAACGAAAACCAACAAAAAACAGCTCAACCTGTACAAGAAGAATCTCAGAATTTTGCACCAATTGAAGAAATTTCTGATGATTCTGATGATTTTATGGTTAATGATGAAGAAATAGACATCGAAGATAATTTTATAGATATTGATGACAATACTGAGGACTTTAACGAAGATAACGAGCTTGATATTGAAGATTTTGACGATACTATAGAGCCTCAAAATGAAGAAATACAAGAAGAATTTTTTATCGAAGAAACTGACGATAATGAAAACTATGTTGAATATAACGACTCTTTTGAAGAAGAGGCTAATGAAGAATTATTTACTATAGAGCAAGAACCACAACCCCTTCAAGATAATTCAAATAACGAACCGACGGTTCTTTTAGATCGTGATATTGAAGAAAACAAAAAACTCTACCTAATAGAACTGGACGGAGAACAAACCCTAATCGGTAATATCAATGAAGCTGTTTTTGTAATACATAAATTTAACTCACCTATTGAAGGTCAAAAAATAGCAACAAAATTAAACGAAGAGAAAACTGATGAAAATATTTATTTAACACAAATCGGTAACTGGAGAGCTTTGATAGGCATCAGTGAAAACGATATGAAGTTGAAGTTAGAACTTTAAAATCAAGAAACGGTAATATGTTATGAAATTTTTTTTAAAAAAGTTATTTATCATCTCTTTTTTATTAATATTGCCTTTTTCTGCACTCTCAGCCTGTACAAAAAAAGAACATAAAACTATTCTTAAATTCTCAAGCTGGGGATCTGAAAGCGAACTAAAGTTACTAAAGCCACTTTTAAAAGAATTTGAAGAAAAAAACCCTGACCTCGAAATAAAATTTTTACATATACCTAAAAACTATTTTCAAAAACTGCATTTACTCGTAGCTTCAAATCTAACCCCTGATGTTATATTTTTAAACAACCTAAATGGTCCTGTATATGCAGCTAACGATATTTTAGAAGACCTAAAACCTTACATTGATAACGACACGAATCTAAAGGAAGAGGTTTTTTTCAAAAAATCAATACAAGCTTTTACTTATGAAAATAAACTTTATGCAATACCTAGGGATGTTTCAAATCTTGTTATTTACTATAACAAAGATCTTTTTAAACGATTTAACGTAAAAAAACCTTATTCACATTGGCTTTTTAAGGATTATTTATTCACCGCTCAAAAACTTACAAAAGATTTTAATAACGATGGAAAAATAGATCAATTCGGCTCAAGCTTTGAAGAAATGCCTCTTTTTTGGATGCCGTTTTTATGGAGCAACGGTGGGGGCGTGATATCTCAAGACCTGAAAAAAGTCATAATAAACAAACCTCAATCACTCGAAGCCCTTAATTTTTATGCAAATTTAAGAAATAAACATCACGTAGCCCCCACCGCCAGCGAACAAGGAAGCGCAACAATGGCGCAATTTTTTATGCAACAAAAAATCGCAATGTTAATAAGCGGAAGGTGGAATGTTCCAAGATTCAGAAGGGATATTAAATTCGATTGGGATATAATGCCCTTTCCTCAAGGACGAGTAGGTTCTATAGTAGACGCAGATACTTCGGGTTGGGCAATAAGCAAAGATTCAAAATATAAAAAAGAAGCATGGAGATTAATAAAATTTTTGGCGTCTGAATCTTCTATTTCTAAATTAACAGAAAGCGGTCTCATCGTTCCGTCTCGAATCGATGTGGCAAGATCTGAAATATTTATTCCTAAAAATCAAAAACCTAAAAGCGCAGAAGTTTTTATCCAAATCATACCTGATGCAATACCAACCCCTGTAAATGATAAGCATCAGGAGATTTCAGATATTTTAAAAAAGCAGTTAGAACCTCTTTGGAACGGCAAAAAAACGGTCAATGAAGTTGTAACACCTGAATTAGTTAAAGAAATTGAAGGACTTCTATAAATTTTTATTGATATAGAAAAGCTCTCGTAGTATATTAGTTAGTAATAAAATAAATATAAGATTATCAGGAGATATAAAATGGATCAAATAACTAAAATAGCTTGGGATTTAAATGAAAAAAGCGATAATAGATATCAATTAGTTTATGAAATAGCAGATATTGCAAAAAGACTAATCGACGAACAACAGGTAAAAAGACCACAAGAAGACTTTGGCTATGATGTAGAGCCAACTTTCGATCCTTCAATAAAAAAAGAAAAACCTGTGCAACACGCTATTATGGTTAAATCAAGCGAATCTGACGATAGCGGCTTGGTAGGTTAATTTTTAAGTATAAATATTCAAAATAAACCCTTCTATTCTAATAGAGGGGTTTATTAGTTTCCAAATATACGAGATATCAATAAAATTAGCAAACCCGTCATCCTGAAGTTGATGCCACTACTGTACATAATAATTAAAAAATAAAAAAAGCCCTGGTATAAGATTAGCGTTTGATCAGGGCGAAAAAAGTCTTGGGTTATTTTATTTCAAAACAACATTCTCCGATTTGTCATTCCGTGCTACGACACGGAATCTTACCAATGTTCGCTTATAGTCAATAATCTCAAGAGCATTAGATCTTTAAGATGACACCATTATTTAATTTTTTCTTTAATAGCCTCTATTTCCTTTTTCATAGTTACAATGTGGTAAATCAAATCATCGATAGAAGCTTTCAGGTCAGAGCATATAGATTGAATGATGTTAATGTCGTTTTGCATAATTAAAATCTTCCTTTCGTGGTATCATAAATAAAATTGAATAGAGAAATCGCCCTAATTAGCGTTAGGGTAGTGTTTTTATTTTGTAAAAAAACTAAGAAAACATTTCTGTTCATTATTAATATAAACGATAAAAAACAGAAAGTCAAGCAAAAATTCCAAGGGATACTAAAACTCCTATCATGACTAAGAAAATACTTATTTTACCTACAAAAATAAATGCCAAAATAAAAGAAAAAGATTTATCTCAAAGAAAATTAGCTAAAATTATTGATTATAGTGATACAACATTAAATTCAATGATTTTAGGTAAGCAATCTTTTTCAGAAACTGTTGTAAAAAAACTCCTTCCCATTTTGGAAATTTCTCGAGAAGAATTTGACAGCTGGATTATTGCAGATAAATACACCAAAGAAGTCATTAACCTTGCTATAAAAGCAAAACAAGAGACTAAAGTAAAAAGAAAACAATTGATTCTTACTTTGAAAATTGACGCTATTCTCGATGAAAAAGGTATGTCGAGAACAGACCTGTCAAAACAAATAAAATATAGTCAAAGCGGTTTAAACCGTATGATTGTAGGAAAAATTGGGATGTCAAAATCTGTTTTAGAGCGAATCTCGAAAGCATTAGAAATTCCTCAAAATGAAATCCTCAGCTGGACTTTAGCGGATAAATACAGCCTTAAAACTCTTGAATTAGCTTTACTTTAAATGACCGCACCCGTCATTGCGAGCGAAGCGAAGCAATCTAAAAACTAGAGCGCAGAATTTATGAGCAAATTATATAATTTTCTTGGATTGCTTCGTCGTAATCTCCTCGCAATGACGTGCGAAAAAATGACTTCTAATGACTCAACGCAACGCAACGATTGTTCTTTTGCTATAATAGTTGCCAGCTGATAACTTATGATCGATTTTAAATGAATGGCACCACCCGTCATTGCGAGCGAAGCGAAGCAATCTAAAAACTAGAGCGCAGAATTTATGAGCAAATTATATAATTTTCTTGGATTGCTTCGTCGTAATCTCCTCGCAATGACGTGCGAAAAAATGACTTCTAATGACTCGACGCAAAGCAACGATTGTTCTTTTGCTATAATAGTTGCCAGCTGATAACTTATGATCGATTTTAAATGAATGGCACCACCCGTCATTGCGAGCGCAGCGAAGCAATCTAAAAACTAGAGCGCAGAATTTATGAGCAAATTATATAATTTTCTTGGATTTCTTCGTCGTAACCTCCTCGCAATGACGTACGAAAAAATGACTTCTAATGACTCGACGCAACGCAACGATTGTTCTTTTGCTATAATAGTTGCCAGCTGATAATTTATGATCGATTTTAAATGAATGGCACCACCCGTCATTGCGAGCGAAGCGAAGCAATCTAAAAATGAAAAATAAACAATCCTATATTTACATAATTACAAACAAAGAAAACGGTACTCTCTACACCGGGGTAACATCTAATTTAGTGCGTAGGATTTATGAACATAAAAATAAATTAATTGAATGCTTTAGTAAAAAATACGACTTAACAAAACTTGTATATTATGAAATCTATGATTCTATGGAAAATGCTATAAAGCGGGAAAAACAAATGAAGGGCGGCTCTAGAAAGAAGAAACTAGACTTGATTAACGGTTTTAATAAAAGTTGGGAGGATTTATATGAGCAAATTATATAATTTTCTTGGATTGCTTCGTCGTAACCTCCTCGCAATGACATGTGAAAGAATTTCTAAAGAAGCCGTGGAGGGTGAGTAAGTGAAAAGAATGGAAATTATCTATTGCATATTCTTTTGGATTGTTTTTATTATAACGATATTTTTAATTATTTATTGTTTTAATAAAGGAAATTTAAATGCGATGAAAGATTTTTCATTGCCGTTATTGGGATTGATATTTACAATTGGGCAATTATGGCAAAATCAAACAAATTTACGTTTTGAAGAAGTGAAATATCTACAATCAAGAAAAGATTTGTATTTCGATAAAAAAATTGAAATAGCACTTTCTTTAAACAGTTACATCGATAAAATGTTTAATGAAATATCAAAACCTTTTTTTAATAAAGAATTAGAATTTGAACATCAAAAATTCTTTTCAATAAAAACGAATTTTTATAAAGAGGTAATAGAAAAAGCAAGATTTCTTTTTGATGAAAATTATATACAAGAGCTTAACAAAATTGTTGATCTGACAAATAATATTCAAGGTGAAATTCAAATAATGCAAAATCACTTGTATTTATCCGAAAAACATAAAGATTCAGATAATTTTAAAAAAGCTCAACAAAATTATTCACAACTTTTAAGCGAACTATCCTCAAAAGTTGATGATTTATGTGCACAAACTGTCAGTCAATTAAATATTAAGGAGCAAGTTAAATTATAGATGAAAGAAGAAGCTGGACTTGATTAATGGTTTTAATAAAAATTGGGAGGATTTATATGAGCAAATTATATAATTTTCTTGGATTTCTTCGTCGTAACCTCCTCGCAACGACGTGCGAGAGCCTACGCAATGCTTATAATTTAAATAAATGACTATATTTGTCATTGCGAGCGCAGCGAAGCAATCTAAAAACTAGAGTATAAGCACATTATATAATTTTCTTGGATTGCTTCGTCGTAACCTCCTCGCAATGACGTGCGAAAAAAGAAATTCCCAAAAAAGCAGGACACGCATATCGATTAACTAAATCCAAGGAACTACGCAGCACTATGCTTTTGCTTGTTTTTCCATAGCAATCCAACCCACTGACAAAGCTTCGCTTTGTGTAGATTCTAAAATATTAAATTATAAAAAAATATGGTGGAGACGGTGAGAATCGAACCCACGTCCAGAACGGAAATAAACAAACCTCTACGAGCGTAGGTTTTTATTAAGTCACTTAAGTATGGAAAAAAACCATTACCTTAGCTTAAGCCGAGTATTTTTAGAGTCATACCTGACCGTGAGAGTAGTCTTAACCCGATTTACTCTCATATAATCGGGAGCGTCCGGTTCAAAGGGACTTTAAAAATCGACCGGCTGGATTTTTAAAGTGGCTGATACGTAAGTTTGTCTACGCAGCTAGAGCTTGCGCTCTGCCAAAGTCAGCTTTGATTACATTGTTGCCATTTAATTTAGCATGCTTGTTTGTAACGGAGAACAGCACTCCGACTCGCCATTTGGTTAGATCGATCGCCCTGTCAAATCCAAAACGTCCCCATGTATAGAAAACTTGTTTCGAATAATAAACAGAAAAAATCGTTTATTATTTTCTTTTCAAAGTGCAGTAAATGCCGAAGGCCGGACTCGAACCGGCACAAGGGGTGAACCTCGGTGGATTTTGAGTCCACTGCGTCTACCAATTTCGCCACTTCGGCAAGTAATTAGTTTCTTTATCTGTTTGATTATTCTATCAAAACTTCTTCTAAAAAACCATAGTCTATTGGAAAAATGATAAAAATGTTTTACGAAAAATTGGTATAACGCAGATTTTCTTAAACCTTTAGCATTAAAAAAGACCTATAACTACTCGATTTGTTCCATAAAAAATTATAATCCCCTTAATTTGAATGATTTAAAAAGCGAAGGTCAGCGGTAAAATAAAACTCCACAAATATTTAAAATTAAAAAAACGCATCAACAAGAAAAAGGAAATGGGACTAAAGGGGATAAAATCGAGGAGATTGAGTGATGAGTATCAAAACAATAGAATACCCTACAGTGGTATACAAAAATCGAAAAAAGAATGCTTTTATTGCAAATTGTGTAATGCATAATCTTATGGGGTTTGGAAAAACCAAGAATGATGCGATTAAAAACCTGCAAAAATCTATTGAAGATAATGTTCAAGGTCATAAAATAATCATAAAACCTGTTGATAAACTTCTTTTATCTTGCTAAGCCAAATTTATAAATTCAACTATAGTTGAATTTATAGACCGATTGCCTAATTTAAAGATCCTTTTAATGAAATACAATAAGAATTGGGTTATTATTTTATTACCAGATCATTTGTGGATTTAATGTTGAGGTCATGAACAAAAAATTTTTTATAACAATTTTATCCATCCTGTTATTGTCAACATCTACAATAGCAGGATTTGCAGCGCCATTATCCAGTAATGACAAGCAAAAAACGGGTTTAAAATCTTCGAGTAAATATATTTTTCACGGACATGCCGAAATCAACGAAAATCTTGATCCTCCTGAAGGAGAAGGTTATTTTACGGGAGAAACTTCAACCGTAAAAAAAGGAACAAAGCTTAAAATGACAGTTTCTCAGGTTTTAAGTACCGGGATAAACGAAGAAGGTGATGAGTTTTTTGCTGAGGTGACTAATGATCTTGAGGTCGAAGATGGTGTTGTAGTGCCGGCAGGATCTATTGCCCATGGAGTTGTAAGAGCACTGGAAGGCACTAAAAGACTGGGACGTGATGCCTATGTAACACTAGATTTTGACTATCTCGTAACTCCTGATGGTAGAGAAATTCCGATAGAAGCTTCCATGACAACAAAACGACATGCTGCTACCTCAGTTGCAAAAGTAGCTTTGGAAAACACAGCTTATACAGTAACAGGCGGTGTTGCGGGAGGGCTTTTAGCTTTAAAATATTTAGGACTAGGTGCAGCGGTATCTAGTAATGGATATACAGTTGCAGGTGGTGCAGGTGTTGGAGCTTTAGTCGGAGCAGGTTATGCGCTGGCAAGAAAAGGACAAGAAGTTTTATTAGCACCTGGGGATGAGATCAAAGTAAAAATAAAAGGAACTTTGGACCTGCCTATTATTTCTGATGAAGCGCTTAAAGAAGATGAGCTTCAATATAACGGTTTAAATATTAATATATCTAACTTTAGGCTTGAAAAAGATCCGTTTGGTGAACCCAACACTATTACGTTATCAATAGCCGTTTGTAATAAAACAAAAAAAACTTTCTCCAGTTTTGATATGGCTCTTGTTAATGACTATAAAGCTGTTTTTTATCCCTCTCCGTTTGGCAATTCCGGCATGTGGTTTACTAAAATTTATCCCAATTCAAGAATAGCAGGAAAAATATCATTCTCTGTTGATAATCCTAAGAGAAAACACTGGCTTGTTTTTTATGACAATAGAACCAGAAAACCTTTGGCAAAAGTATCTGTTGACAATGCTATTAAAAAAATAAAAAAGAACAAAAAACGAAGAAAAAAATAAAAAAATTCTTTTGCTTGTTAAAAAGTGTAAATTAAATTATTAACAAAAAGGCAATTAAGTTTATAAAAAAGTTTTTATTATAAGGTAAGACTTTATAACCTTTAAACAAGGTTTTGCACACTTAAAGTTTTATATACCCCGAAAAAAGACCCTTAAGGGTCTTTTTTAATGCAAAAATAAATATAGCTTGAGATGAGGTAAAAAATCCTCTATAATAATTAAATGAATTGTGATTATAAATTTATTGGACATATTAAAATGATTAAACCTAAATTTAAAAAAGGATTCACCCTTGCTGATGTATTAATAGCATTACTATTAGTAGGCGTACTTAGTGCTTTATGCATTCCTTTAATGCATTACGAAAAAATTAGCATGAAAAATAAAATACTTTGGAGATCTACTTATAAATTACTTGAGAATACGGTTAAAAAAGTAGCTTGGGATCATAATGGTTCTATTGCAGGCATTGCTTCTTCATCAAGTGATCATAATTCTATCAGGAACGCTTTTTTGCCCTTTTTAAAGGATCTGAAAAGTTGTGATGCAGGAACTGCAGATTGCTGGCATAAGGCAAATGAATGGAAATTATTATCAGGAGTTAATGTAAATGATAATTGGTCCGCATTTTCAAAGCTAATATTGAGCAATCGTACACATTTAGTTTTTACAAACATCGATCAAAATTGTCAGGGAACAGAATCCCCCGATAATGATACTTGTTTTAAAATTCAAGCGGATATAAATGGGTTAAAAGGACCTAACCAAGTAGGTCAAGATATTTTTGCAATGCTGGTGCTTGAAAATGGAAAAACTCTTCCTGTCGGATCTCCGGGAGATTCGGAATCAACTGATAATGCAACCAAAGGTTGTGATGGCACTACTCCGGGTTGGTGTTGTAGCAATGACTACTTATATGACGATCCTCTTGATTAGTAAACTGAAGGTCTTTAGTTATGTTTAAAAGAAAAAAAGCTTTTACAATGGGTGAAATCATTACTGCTATGGTTTTAATAGGAGTAATTTCTGCAATATGTATACCTATAGTAAATGGACGTGACAATCAAAAAAATGTCATTGCCTGGAGAAATACCTTTCAGGACTTTAAAATAATGGGAAAAAATATGGCTTGGGATAATGAAGGAAGTATAGTAGGTATTGCGAGTAGTAATAGTGATCATAACTCTATAAAAAATGCGATGTTGTCACATATAAAATATACAAAAGATTGCAATACAGGAGTTACAGGTTGTTGGCATAAAGCCTATAACTGGAAGAAACTTTCAGGAGTGAAAGAAAATAATGATGCCAGTGCCGTAGCTGCTAATTTAATTTTAAGCAATGGAACATATGTTTCAATTAGAAATCAAAGTGCAAGCTGTACGTCTACTGAGACTGTTAATAATGATAATTGTGCATCTATTTACATAGATGTAAACGGTAAAATTGGTCCTAATATAATAGGTAAAGATATATTTGCATTAAGGTTATTACGAGATGGCTTAGTTGTTCCTTATGGCACTCCCGGAGATATAACGCATAGTAATTTAAGCACCTATAGCTGTGATGTAGCGACATATTCAAATACTAATGGATTAGGATGTAGCGCTTTTTATCTTTATAACGAGATGGAAAAATAAAAATCTAATACCACGATAAAAAAACTGATTAGCATTTAGTTAGCCGGTTTTTTTATTTGCAATTTTCTTTTGTTTCAATTTGTTTACAAAACTCTCAAAAAATTAAAGTCTTTTGATCAATCCGCCGATAAATTAATTGTAAGCAAATAGTAAAAAGAAATTTTACAAGAGGAAAAATAAATGTTCAACAATTTTAATAACCCATCATCTAATACATCAGACGCAGTTTTATTCTTGCTAAGAGGAGCTAAAAAACGTAGATCTTTTGCAATGGCTAACGCAAAAGCTGTTCAAGGTGAATTAGGGGTTATGCCAAGATTAGTTGCTGTTAAATAATTAATATCGATACCTAAAATAGAGTTTATAGAGAATTTTAAAGCCTGCTAAATGCAGGCTTTTTTTTATATTAATCTTGATTTGTTTTTGAATCTTTAATGATAACCAAAACTTCATTTTTACCTACCATTTTTAAATTATCCCTAGCTATAGCTTCAATACCCTCAATAGAATTATATTCTTTTAGTTGATCTTTTAATTCATTATTTTTCTGAGTAGCCTTTTTCTTTATTAATTCAAGTTTTTGAAGCTTCCCATTCAACGTTACATAACGAGCAACATTCAAATATGCTCCTCTTAAAGCTTGTAAAAAACAAACGATAAGTACAATCGTTAAAAACGAATAATAAAATCGTTTTTTATAGACCTTGCGAATATTATTTCTGCTTAAGGCTCCTTTTTCTATAGGTATTGAATTTTTGCTCGTTTTGTTTATTCTCAAAATATTTTTTCCATCTACTAGCCAAACCTTTTTCTAATTTTATTACCGTTCTTTATAAATTAGCAAGTTTGATAACATTCTTAAAATAATAACAAAAGTGAATTATAAAATATTAAATAAGTTGAATGTTTAACGATATTTCTATAGAATATTCTTAAAGAGTAATAAAATTTTAATATCTAGAAAATACTGGAGAAAACTTAGAATGAAAACAAAGGTCAACATCGT
Organism: Candidatus Gastranaerophilales bacterium; assembly: GCA_942491415.1. GTDB lineage: Bacteria > Cyanobacteriota > Vampirovibrionia > Gastranaerophilales > CALOAD01 > CALOAD01. The sequence continues at coordinate 378,130 of CALOAD010000020.1, forward strand.
TCCGTCACAGAAAATTTTAAATCTGCCTACATATATTTTTGCAGAATTGGATGAATGGAAGGCAGAAGCAATTGCAAACGGGGCAGAGCTTATAGACCTTGGAATGGGAAATCCTGATGGTCCCACTCCTGATCCTATTGTTCAAGCCGCAGTTCTTTCTATCCAAAAGCCGGAAAGCCATGGTTATCCAAGCTTTAAAGGAAAAAAAGAATTTAGAGAATCTATTTCGAAATGGATCGATGATAAATTTAATGTAAAGATAGACCCTGAAACTGAAGTGCAAACGCTTATAGGTGCAAAAGAAGGTTTGGCTCATATAGCAATGGCTTTTACAGACCCCGGGGATATAAATATTGTTCCGGATCCATATTATCCTGTGCTTTCAAGAGGCACCTGGCTATCAAACGGTGAAGTTCATCACGTAAAATTAGAAGAAAAAAATGACTTTTTACCGGATTTGGATTCTATTCCTGAAGATGTGGCAAAAAGAGCGAAATTGTTTTTTGTAAACTATCCTAACAATCCTACATCAGGCGTAGCTACCAAAGAATTTTATAAAAAACTAGTTGATTTTTGTACAAAACACAATATTTTAATTATTTCAGACCTAGCTTACTGTGAAATTTGTTATGAAGGATACACTCCTCCAAGTATTTTTGAAGTAGAAGGGGCGAAAGATGTCGCTTTGGAAGTTTATTCTTTTTCAAAAACATTCAATATGGCTGGTTGGAGAATAGGCTTTGCAATTGGCAATAAAGATTTTATAAAAGCTTTATACACAACAAAAACAAATATTGACTATGGAACGTCCTCAATTGTTCAAGATGCCGCAATTGAAGCTTTAAAAATAGATAGAAGTTACATTAATGAAATCGTTGATAAATACAAAGATCGTCGAGATATAATGGTGGAAGGCTTTAAAAAACTGGGATGGGATATAAAAGCACCTCTTGCAACAATGTATTTATGGCTAAAAGTTCCAACCGGTTGTGATTCTAAAACTTGGTGCAAAATGGTACTAGATAAAACAGGAGTCGTATTAACTCCGGGTATAGCGTTTGGAGATTATAGCAACGAATATTTTAGAGTATCATTGGTAACTCCTGAAGAAAAACTTAAAAAAGCTCTTCAGCGACTTGAAGAAGCTGAAATAACTTATTCTTAAGCTTTTAACATGGGGTGAGGCAAAATATCACCCTTAAAAGTGATTATTTTATTTTAAATTTTCGTTTATTATAAAAATAAGCAAATAATATTAATTTATTGAAGGGAATAAAGAATGAAAAGTTTTATGAGAAAAACTAAAAAAGCTCAAAGTTTAGTGGAATATGGATTAATTCTTGCTTTAGTTTCTGTAGTTGCAATTGCAGCACTTCAGCTTATGGGCGGAAAAATAAACACTGCGGCAGAAACAGCGGGTAATCAACTTGAAAATGCTTCTGATAATGCAGCAGCGTCATATTGTACATCCATAGGTAAAACAATAAATACAACTACAGGGATTTGCGAATAATAGAACTTTTTCTATTAAAATAAATAAAAAGCGACTTATTAAAAAATGAGTCGCTTTTTATTTTTACTTATTTATATCTGTTTAAATCGAACTACCAAAAATATTCCCATAGCTATCAATGCTGATGGCAACCAAGCAGTTATAAGTGGAGGCAAAACTCCTTTTTGCGCAACTAAATCTAAAAACGGTACTATTACAAAATATACAAAGATTGTTCCGGCAGCTGCCGTATAACCCAAATATCTTTTTTCTCGAGGTTTACTAAAACCTAACACAACACCGCATATCGCAAGCAAAATGCAACTAAAAGATTGAGCATGTCTTTGAAATTGCTTATTTTTCATATACCGATATTCTTCGGTTAATTCCTCAGATTTAAGCAAACTTAAATATTCTTTCAATTGAGCCTTATTTAATTCCCTGGCTCGTTTTACAGAGAATTGCATCAACCTGAAAGCTTTTTGAGCTGCACTACCTTCTAAGACACTCATTGAATCAATATTAGTTATACTGTCATAAACGCCATCAGGTGCTATATGATAGTTTATTCCCTCTAAAACAGTCCAGCCATCACCATCATAAAGAGCTTTTTTGGCAGAAATTATATTTTTCATTAGCGGAGTTTCATCATTTACTGTCTCTGCAAATTTTAAAACAGTGATATTATTCATATTTTCACCGTCAAAATTGGCAACAATTAAAGCCTGCTTTGGTTTACCTTCTTTGTTTTTATCCACGTATACAAACTGATTGTTATACTTTTGATTCCTTAATTTTTTTATCATAGTCGTACTATAAGGAATAAATTTTTCGTAGATATTAAAACATAGATAGCTACAAAATAAACTAAGTATAACAATTGGAACCAAAAGCCGTTTTACACTCACACCAATGCTTCTCATTGTTATAAGCTCAAAATCTTTGCTTAGCCTATCAAAAACAAATAACGATCCCAACAAAAGACCCATAGGAATAGCTCTACCTAAAATCTCGGGTACTTCAAGGAAGAACAATTTAACCGCAATATCAGGCGTAATTTCTCCGTACATAGTTTGTCTTATTATTCTAAATAATATCTCAGGAGAGATCCAAATTATTACAAAAAGAATAACCCCTAAAATAGTTGCTATTAGTACTTGTTTAAATATATATTTATCTAGTATTTTCATTATTTAAAACCGTTTTACAGCTCAAAATCATCACCAAGATAATATTTCTTGGCAATAGGATCGTTAGCAACCTCTGTGTTTGTACCTGAAACTCTTATTTGACCGTCAAAAATAATATAAGCCCTGTTTGTTATCGATAAAGTAGCTTTAGGATTATGGTCTGTAATCAATATACCTATACCTCGAGCCGTTAAATCGTTTATGTTTTTTTGAATATCCTGAATAGCAATAGGATCAATACCTGTAAACGGTTCATCTAAAAGAATAAATTGAGGATCAGCCGCTAAAGCTCTCGCTATTTCAACTCGACGTCGCTCTCCCCCTGATAACTGCACTGCTGCACTTTTGCGAAGTTTAGTCATTCCAAAATCTTCAAGCAAAGATTCCAGTTTTTCTTTTTTCTGTCTATTATTAAGTTTTTTATTCATCTCAAGAACCAACTTGAGGTTATCTTCTACGCTAAGTTTTCTAAAAATAGATGTCTCTTGAGGCAAATAACCAATACCGGCTTTAGATCGTTCATGCATTGGTTTTAGGGTTATATCAACATCATTTATTTCAACTCTGCCGCTATCAGGTTTTACAAGACCTGCTAGCATATAAAATGTTGTTGTTTTACCTGCTCCGTTAGGACCTAAAAGCCCTACAACTTCTCCGGGATTTACTTCAAAAGTGACATCATTTACAACTGTTCTATCATCATATATCTTTTTTAAACCAAAAGCTTTTATTGTCATTTATTTAACTACCTTTTTTATTCTTTTTCATTACATCTTCTTTTTGAGTAAATTTAGACCTAACATTACCTATCGCATTGAAGTTTTTCGGATCTATTGTCATTTCAATTTTATCAGCTTCAACAATTCTTGAACCCTGATGAATTTTAGACCTGCCCGTGAAAATAACTCTATTTGGTTTTCCTGTCTGTGCATCCGGTAAAAATATTGCTTTAGGTCCAAAAGCAGAATAATCTTTGTAGTAGATTTTTACATTTCCGCTTGTCATTAAAGTATTATTTTTTTTGTCATATTGTTGATAATTTGCCCATATATCAACTTTAGAATCATCTTCCATCTTTGTTCTGGAGTGAGTTTTACCAACGGCAATAAGCTCATTGATTTGAGGATTAAATATAAACGTTTGAGCCTCAACATCGTTCTCTTCAGTAATTATCCTGGCATCACCAAACAATTTTACTTTTTTAAGTCCGCCATCTTGATTTACATAGATATCAGCCTGATTAGAATAAGTTTTCATATCCTTATAATCTATTTCTACGCTACCCAATGCTTTCATAAGATCGGTATCAAGGTCAAACTCTTGGCTATCCGCTTTTATAGTAACCATAACTTGTTTACCTTTTTTCACTTTAGAAAAAGAATCCCCTTCGGCGGTTATAATATTATTTAACAGTGATAATCTAATTATGTTTGACTTAATCTCACTTTTAGAAAGTCCTCGATCTTGTATGGCAGTTGCTCCTTTTAAAAACAAAGCGTGTTTAAGTTTACCGTTTTTATCCAATGTTGCCTTTGCTTTAGGACTTTTTACCGTAATATCATCTGATTTTACAACTACATTACCTTCGAACATTGTAATATTCGATTCTCCGCTAAATGATTGCTTATCAGCTGTTATTTCTACATCCCTTGCTGCAATAGCATATGTTGTAATACCAGCGAAAAGCATTGTTAAAAATAAAATTAAGTATATTTTTTTAAAATTTTGAATCATATTATCACCATCTTTAATTATTTCTATAAAGTTCTGTTTTTGAATTTCCTTTTATCTTAAAGCTCGTAAAAGCTGAGTTTATAATCGAACTATCACTAAAAGTTATTATTTCGTTAGCTTTTATCATTTTAACATTTCCAAAAGCCCTAATTTCTTCATTTTTATCGGACCAAGCTATTTTATTAGCGGATAAATAAGTATCTTTACCCGATGCCACTTGAGCACCGCCGGATAATATTATCTCTTTCAGTCTGCTGTTAAATTTCCCACTTGGAGCCTTAAAACTCATTACTATATTTTCGTCTTGATAAAAATTACCCAAAACATTTTTTAGAATCAAACGATCTCCTACTTTTTCATAATTTCCCTTTGTAGCATAAACTTCCCAATATTTTTTGCCTTCTCGAGTCTCAATAATAACAAGCTCTTCCACTGAAATTTTTTCAGATTCAAGTTTCTCGCTATCAAAATTTCGAGTCATATTTAATGACATCAAAAAAGCCACAAAACTAAACACAATACTAGATATTATGAAAATTATAGAAAATTTTGTTCGTTTACTCATTTCACTCTCATAATCAACAATTTTTATACTATTTTTATTTTATCAATAATATGAGCTATTTAAAACTATTTTTGTTTTCTATTAATTTATCTTAATTATTGTTGAAAAAGCGAAAAACCCGATTTAATCGGGTTTTTAAACGAGGTTAGTGTTGGGGAACTTTATTTTTTTTGGAAAATAAACACATATTCGTGTTTGAAAATATAAAAACCACCGGCTAAAGCCCTATATCTCCATAAATTGGCGGTTTTTCCTTTTCCTCTTTCATTACCTTCAATATTTTTAACAATAACTGATTTGGTTTTAAATCCCACTTCATTCATCTTTTGCATGCAAAGAAAACTTAACGGAATAAGCTCTCCTTTGGCGTATTTATCACCAATAATCAAAGCTGCATATCGTCCTTTTTCAAGACAATCATAACCATTTTGAGCTACATTCTTAAATTGCTCTAAAAAATCATCAACCTTTTCATAATTTGATAAATCTTTTTCCAGATCACTAAATTTTATAATGTCAGCATATGGAGGATGTAAAACAAGGAATTGAGCCTTTTCTTCTTCTAAACCTGCTAATGTTGCATTTATATGACCTGTTATTGCGGGCGAAGAGCTATCGCCGTGAATAACTTTTACCTGCTTCTTATTTTGTTCTTCAGTGAACTTATCAGTTACACGATCAACCATGTCTTTTTTTATTTCAACACCGACACATCTTCTGTCCATATTAATTGCTTCAATTGCAGATGTTCCTGAGCCTAAAAACATATCTAGTACAACATCACCCGGTTTTGTGAATCTTGTATAAAGCTGATAAGCTAATTGAGGGATATAATTTCCATGATAGTCATATGAATGACCATTGCCTTTGGCTCTTTCTTTAAATTCCCATAATGTGCCTGTATCAATATTTTCATATGCTTTCCAGTTGTTTAAATCAATATCATTATAAGCTGTTGTTTTTCGAACAACGCTTAAACCTAAATCATTTTGATTTACCTTCGCATTCGCTTTTGTAGCCACGACTTTCACTCCCACTTATAAAACACTATACTCGTATCTCGTATTACATTTATGTGTTTAATATAAGATATTTTTCTACAATTGAGATCATTACTATAGATGATATTGAGGAGCTATTTTTTACACACTTGATCCAATTTGTTTTTTTAAATTTAAATCACTTTTAAAAGTTAAACAGAAAAAGTAAAATTAAAGCCTTCTTATTTTTCTCCTTTTTTTGTACTAGAAAAACAAAAAATGGACTTTCTTTCAAAAAGAAAGTCCATTTTTTTAGATTAATTTAAATTTTAAAGTATAAATAATGGTGCAAATACCAACGATACGATAGTCATCAACTTAAGTAAAATATTAAGTGATGGACCTGAAGTATCTTTACAAGGATCACCCACTGTATCACCGGTTACAGCAGCAGCGTGTGCTTGACTACCTTTTCCACCGTGCTTACCGCTTTCGATATATTTTTTGGCATTATCCCAAGCTCCACCAGCATTTGCCAACATAATAGCTAAGCAAACGCCCGCAGCAATTGCGCCTGATAACATGCCACCTAAAGCTTCAGGTCCTAAAAGAAGACCAAACGAAACAGGAGTTATTATTGCCAAGAGGCCAGGTATAATCATTTCACTAATCGCTGATTGTGTACTAATATCAACACATTTAGCATAGTCTGGTTTTCCTGTTCCTTCCATAATACCGGCAATTTCTCTAAACTGCCTTCTTACTTCATCAACCATTTTACTGCCTGCTCTGCCCACCGCATTCATAGTTAAAGCACAGAATACAAACGGCAGAGAAGCACCAAATAAAAGACCTACAATTACAGTTGGTTCTAAAATATTTATTACTTCAATATTTACAACAGTTGTATATGCAGTAAGAAGTGCTAGTGCCGTCAATGCTGCTGAACCTATAGCAAAGCCTTTTCCTATAGCCGCTGTTGTGTTGCCTACTGCATCAAGCTTATCGGTAGTATTTCTAACATGAGGAGGCAATTGAGCCATCTCTGCAATACCACCGGCATTATCAGAAATTGGACCATAAGCATCAACAGCAACAACCATGCCGGTAGTTGCCAGCATACCTACTGCTGCCATTGCAATACCATAAATGCCACCTGTAAAATAAGCAACAACTATGGCAATACAGATGAATAGTATAGGAAGGAATGTAGATATCATACCCACACCTAGCCCCGCAATTATATTTGTAGCTGCTCCGGTAACAGATTGTTCAGCAATATTTTTAACAGGTTTATGAGCGTCAGATGTGTAAAATTCAGTCACTAATCCAATAGCAGAACCTGCTAAAAGCCCAACAACGAGCGACCAAAAGATACTAAAGTTTTCAGGTAATATTTGCTTTACTGCAAAATATGAAAAGATTATTAATAAAAACGCAGAACCTAAAGTACCAGCGTTTAATGCTTTCATTGGATTTGATTTTTCATCAGTTCTTACAAGGAATGTTCCTAGTATTGAAGCTGTAATCCCAGCTGCTGCAATAACTAAAGGTAGCATCAATCCGTTAAATTTAAATTCTTCAGGTAATGTATTAAAACCTAATGTCATAGCTGCAATGATTGAACCAACAAAGGATTCAAACAAATCCGCCCCCATTCCGGCAACGTCACCAACATTATCACCAACATTATCAGCAATAACAGCAGGGTTTCTAGGATCATCTTCAGGAATTCCCGCTTCTACTTTACCAACAAGATCAGCCCCAACGTCAGCTGCTTTTGTGTAAATACCACCGCCAACACGTGCAAATAGAGCTATTGAACTACCACCAAGGGCAAAACCATTTACAATATTAGGATCTTTAAATATAAAATATAAAGCTGAAAGACCAACCATACCAAGACCAACAACAACCATTCCCATTACAGTACCGCCTGAGAATGCTATTCTTAAGGCTTGGTTTTGAGAAGTCATAGCTGCCGCAGCTGTTCTAGAGTTGGCTCTTGTAGAAATAGTCATTCCTATAAAGCCTGCTACAGCAGAACAAACAGCACCTGTTAAAAAGCAAATTGCTGTATCAGTTCCAATAAAGTAGCCAAGTGCAATACATACAGCTACTACAAATATACTTAAAACTTTATATTCACGTCTTAAGAAAGCCATTGCGCCTTCTTGAATAAATACAGAAAGCTCTTTCATTCTTTCTGTTCCTGCATCAGCGCGCATAATTCTTGAAATCATTAATGATGCGAATACCAAAGCCATTAAACCGCTTGACATTGCAAGGTATGCAGAGTTTTCAGTCGCAAAAAGATTAAATTTGCATAAATAAACTGTTGTCGCAAATACCAACATAATCATTGCGAACAAAGAGTATTCACTTGAAATAAATTTCTTCACTTTTTCACCTAATGTTAATTCTTCTTTCTCTTTTTTTTCAGAGACACTCATCTCTGAAGTTGATGGTTTTTCTTGAATCACTTCGTTTTGCATTCTTCGTCCTTTACCATTTTTAAAAACTTTTTACACTATATTTTTTACGAGACCATTAATATAAAATTATACTCCGAACAGTAGTTTTTTGACTAGCTAAACAATAAAATTTAATAAAATTATAAATAATTATAGGAAAATAAAAAATAAACATCAAAAAGGCTAAAAGCTTCTCTTTATAATCTTCTTGTCTTTTCGTATAATTATATTTATAAATGTTTTTTCTACTTGTCAACTATGTGCATTAACCAAAATCCTTTCATAGTCTTTTTAGTCGAAAAAGATTAACTTTAGTTAACCTTTTGCAACAAACTATCAAATTTTTGTTATTATAGGTTTTATATAATTAGCTAGGTTTAGTGTAAAAAGAAGGACACTAAGAATGAATATCAGACTAAATTCAACAAATTTCACAGGACAAACACCTTCTGCTTCAGGAGTTAAACCCGAACAGATGGCACAGTTTCAGCAGTTTTTGAAATTTCAACAAACCGCTCCTGTTAAACCTAAAACAGGTGTTATTCAAGGAACCAAAAATGTTATTTCAGGAATGAAAAAAGCATGGATTAATCTTGCTGAATACACCAAAGCTACATTTAACGGTGTTTCTAACATGCTTCTAGCAAGCGGTACTACATTTGCTTTTGCAAGACTTTATAACGAGTTTAAAAAACCAAAGGCTGAACGTAATGTAGTAAAAACTGTTGCAAACGGTTTATCTGCAATGGCTGCAAAAACAGCTGAGGCTGTAGCCGCTATTCCTAAAACAAAGCCTTTATCAATAGTTAAAAATATTGCTAAATCTCCTGTTAAGTTGCTTCAGGCGTTGAAAAACGCTCCAGGCGTAGGCACAGCAGGAAAACTTGCAACATTAGGAACTGGTTTAGCTGCATTAGGACTAACTTTCTTCAATGCCAGCTTAAATGTTAGTGAAAGATCAGCTAATGTTGATCACAGATTCAATACAGGTCATAACGGTTAATTGAATTTGTTAAATTAAAACTTTAAAAAGGATTGATTTAAATTTAAAATCAATCCTTTTTTGTTTGTGCTTTTAAGCTACTTTACATAAGCATATTGTCAATTTCTTTATTTGATGCTGTTTTTTGCTCACCGGTTTCAAGGTTTTTAACCGTTAATGTATTAGTTTTTAATTCATCCTCTCCTAAAATTACAGCAAATTTTGCTCCCGATTTTGAAGCTTTATCGAGTTGTTTTCCAAATTTTTTATTAGCAAAATCAAAATCAGCCTTAAAACCTTTTTGTCTAAAATTTTCAGCTAAAAGTAATGCTTCTTTGGTAAAATTAGAAACAATGAATATATCTAATGGTTTTAGTTGAAGTTCCGGAATGAGAGATAAAAGCCTCTCCATCCCCATTGCCCAACCAACGGCAGGTGTGGGTTGTCCTCCAAGCATTTCAACCAAAGGATCATAACGACCACCGCCACAAACTGCATTTTGCGAGCCTAAAGCATTGCTTTTAATTTCAAAGACTGTTCTATTATAATAATCTAGCCCTCGAACAAGCAGTTTATTCACTACATACTCAATTTTCAAAGCATCCAAGTATTCTTTTAACTGTTCAAAATGCTCTACGCATTCTTCACAGACGTAGTCAGCGTTTATAATGTTTTTAATCTCAGGGTTCTCAAGAATTTCCTGACACTTTGGATTCTTACAATCAAGTATTCGCAAAGGGTTTTTTTCATAACGAATATTGCAGTCTTCGCATAAATCGTTAAGATAACCACCTAAAGCTTTTTTGAGATTGTTTTTATAGTCGTTTCGGCATTTATCACAGCCTAAAGTATTTATCTCAATGGTTAAATTTGGAATTCCAAGACCTTGCAAATAATCCATCGCTAGTTTTATAGCCTCGGCATCAGCGGAGGGCTTTGCCTCACCAAATATTTCGATACCCATTTGATGAAATTGTCTTTGACGACCGGCTTGAGGTCTTTCATATCTGAACATTGGTCCTTTATACCAGAGTTTTACAGGGGGAGAAACTCTATGCATACCATGTTCAATATATGCTCTAACAACTCCGGCGGTATTTTCAGGTCGCAAAGTGAGACTTCTTTCTTTTTGTATAAAAGTGTACATCTCTTTATTTACGATATCGGTAGAAGAGCCAACGCCTCGTGCAAAAAGCTCTGTAGCTTCAAAAATAGGCGTCCTTATTTCTTTATAATTAGCATTTTCAAAGATTTCTTTAGCTTTATCTTCCATATATTGCCATTTATAAGACTCTTGAGGAAGGATGTCTTTAGTTCCTTTTTGTGCTTTGACTTTCACCCTTTAATACTCCTGTTTAAAATTTAAAGACCAAGTGCTTTTATTTGAAGCTTGACTATCTCACAAATTCCTTTTTTTCCAACGTTTAAAAGCTCTATAAGTTGAGATTCACTAAACGGAGTTCCTTCTGCCGTCGTTTGAAATTCTATAATTTGCCCTGATTTTGTCATTACAATATTTGCATCAACATCAGCAGTTGAATCTTCTTCATAATCTAAATCTAAAAGGATTTTACCGTTACGAATGCCGCAACTAATTGCAGCGACAGGCTCAATAATAGGATTTTCATTAAGAGAACCATTCACCATTAATTTATTTATTGCATCATAAAGAGCAACGTAAGCACCTGATATACTTGCAGTTCTGGTTCCGCCATCAGCTTGAATTACATCTGTATCAATCGTAATAGTTCTTTCCCCAAGCTTCTTAAGATCAACAGCAGCCCTCAAGCTTCTTCCTATAAGTCTTTGAATTTCTTGAGTTCTACCTGATATTTTACCGCCTCGATCTCTGGAAACACGTGTATGTGTAGCACTTGGCAAAAGAGAATACTCCGCCGTTAACCAGCCGTGACCTTCTTCTGACATCCATCTTGGCACTTTTTCTTCAACCGTTGCGGTTGTTATAACTTTGGTATCTCCAAATTCAACTAAAACAGAACCTGCTGCGTGTTTTGTAAAATTTCGAGTAAATTTTATTGATCGAAGTTCATCATTTTTACGATTATTTAATCTTTGAACCATTATTATTGCCCCTTTTATTAATCATTACATTTGTTTGTGATAATTTTATAATTAGTATATAGTATATATCAAAAAATATGGATGTAGTAAAAGCCTAGAAGGTTTATTTATGAATAATAAAGACAAATTTTACATAACAACTGCAATCGATTACGTCAATGCACCCCCTCATATAGGACACGCTTATGAGAAAATAGCAACTGACGTATTGGCAAGGCATTTCAAACAAAGAGGTGCTGATGTTTTCTTTTTAACCGGTTCTGATGAGCACGGAATAAAAATTCAAAGAACGGCAAAAGCGGTTGGAGTGAACCCCAAAGAACATTGTGACAATATTTCAAACCTGTTTAAAGAGGCTTGGGAAAAATTTGATATAGACTACGATCGATATATAAGAACTACTGATGTTGATCACGAAAACCTTGTATCAAAAGTGTTTAAAATTCTTTTGGATAAAGGTGATATTTACAAAAGCTCTTATAAAGGCTTATATTGTCCCGGCTGTGAGGCTTTTTTATCGACAAGAGATCTTACAGAAGATGGTTTATGTCCTGATCACCAGTCTAAACCTCAAGAAATTCAAGAAGAAAATTATTTTTTCAAATTATCAAACTATAAAAGTAAAATAATTGAGCATATAAAAAACAACCCTAAATTTATTTTGCCTGAATATAGAGCAAACGAGATCTTAAATCAACTTGAAGACATAGAAGATATAAGTGTTTCAAGATCAAAAGACTCTGTAACTTGGGGAATATCAGTGCCGGGTGATGATTCTCAAATTATTTACGTTTGGATAGATGCTCTTTCCAACTATATAACAGGTATAGGTTATTTTGAAAATCCTGAATTGTTTAAAAAATATTGGCCTGTTGATCTCCAAATGTTAGGTAAAGATATTCTGAAATTTCATTCGATTTACTGGATTGGATTGCTTTTAGCTCTAGGGATTGAACTACCTAAAACTATTTTTGCCCATGGTTGGATTACGGTTGATGAAACTAAAATGAGCAAATCACTTGGCAATGTAATCAATCCAATAGCTCTTTTAAATGAATATGAACTCGAAAATGCAGATGCCATAAGATATTTTTTGATGACGACAACACCTTTCGGAAAAGATGGAAATTTCAGCGATGAAGAATTTAAAGCAAAAGTTAATGCTGATTTGGCTAATAACTTAGGGAATTTGCTAAACCGTACATTAAGTATGCTTGTGAAGTATTTTGATGGTGAAATCACCTCAGGGGCTTTGACTTCTGGTGATAATGAACTTGCAAAAGCTTGTGCCGAAACTGTTGAAATTGTGGCAAGCCGTCTTGATAATTATCAAATAACAGAAGCTGCCGAATCAATCATCAAACTCGTTGATAACGCAAATAAATACGTAAATGAAACAGCCCCTTGGTCTTTGGCAAAAGATCCTGAAAAAATGCAACAATGTGCCCAAGTTTTATATAACGTACTAGAAACAATGCGCTATGTAGCCGTTTTAATTTACCCATTCGTTCCTAATATAGCTCAATCAGTGTGGGAGCAACTTTCTATGGATGGAAATATCTCAGATCAAAGACTTTCATCTTTAAGTTGGGGTGGGTTAAAACAAGAAAAAATTGCGGAGAAAAAATCAGTAAAACCTGTATTTTTAAGGCTTGACTCTGAATTTGCAGGCGATAAAAAGAAAAAATAAAAATGCCAAAACTTATAGATACACATGCACATCTTGATTTTGATGCATATAAAGATAATTTTAATGAAGTTTTATCTGATATGCAAAAGCATGGTGTTGAAAAAGCAGTTATACCCGGAGTTACCTTTCAAGATTTGCCTAAAGTTTTGGAACTTGCACATAAATATGAAAATATTTACGCAGCGATTGGTATTCACCCAACAGAGGTAAAAAGTTGGAATGAAAACTCTTATGACCTTCTAAAATCTTATGCAAAAGATGAAAAGGTGGTAGGTATAGGAGAGACGGGGCTGGATTATTATTGGGATAAATCTTATATAGACTTGCAAAAAGACGTTTTTAAAGAGCATATAAGACTTGCTAAAGAAGTTAAAAAACCTATAATTGTACACGATAGAGATGCTCATGAAGATTGTTTGGAAATACTTAAAGAAACAAAAGCTTCTGAAGTTGGTGTTATAATGCACTGTTTTTCAGGTGGTCAAGAATTTGCACAACAATGTGTTAAGGAAGGTTTTTATATTGCTTTAGGCGGACCGGTTACTTTTAAAAATGCTAAAAAACCCAAAGAAGTGGCAAAGTTTGTGCCATTGGAAAAGCTTTTACTGGAAACGGATTCCCCGTTTTTGACTCCTCATCCGCATCGAGGTAAAACCAATTACCCTTCTTTTGTAAGCCTTGTAGCAGAAGAAATAGCCAATATTAAAGAAATGTCTGTTGAAGAACTTGCTGACATAACAACCCAAAATGCAAAAAAAATCTTTCGTTTTTGATTGGCAGTTTAATTACTATTGCTAAATTTAAAGGCGCACTTCATTTTTTATAAAACATACTTTATAATAATTAAAGGCAAGTAAAAAGTTTAAGGATTGAGAATGAATAAATATAAAGGGCTGACTTTAACCGAGATTTTGGTAACTATAGCGATTGTAGGTACTGTTGCGGCTTTGTCTATTCCTGTTTTTGTGAGCAGTGATGCAGAAGATGAATTTAAGATAAAATGGCAAAATCAATATAAAGAACTACAAAAAATAACAGATATATTGAGTATAAAAGGTGAGATGGATATTACCAATACGGATGCAATGAGGAATAGTTATGGTCGTTATCTAAATTATCTTAAAATTGATGAAATGAGAAATATTTTTTCATCGCCAATTCGTTTTTATAAAAATACTTCATCGGTAGGATGGGATATTTCTTCTGTGATAGATAGTTCTGTTATTTTAAATAACGGTGCGTTTATTAAATTTGATGAATATGATGCAGGAAATTGTAATATTACAATAGGCTCTGTAAATAATGTTTGTGGAGATCTTCATTTCGATTCAAATGGAGAGAAAGGTCCAAATATGTATGGTGTTGATAATCAAATTGTATGGCTGATTAAAAACAATGGTGATTATAAAATAGTTCCCGCAGGAAGTGATGATGGAAAAACTTGTGTTGTAAATTCGACAACGATTGATACTTCTGTTGGTTGTTCTGCCATTGCTCTCACCGATGATGAAATGCCATAAGTCTAAACGATTTAGTGTTTTAATTAAATAGCAATTGTAGATTTATTACTGATTTTATTCCGATAAAGTATTTTATGTAAATTCATAGCTTTAAATTTTTCGTTTTTTCAGGGCGGTTTTTCTTTTAAATGAGCGAATTAGAACTCAAAACTTTAAAAATCCTCTCTCCGAGGGGGAGTTTTTTCTAAAAAAACTCCACAAAAACTTCGACACGAGTTTCTTTTCTTGTTTTATACGCTTCACTTGATTTTGACTTTCTTTTCAAAATCTGCTTGCTAACTCGCTTCGCTCAAACACAGCAAGCATCCTTTATATTTGACGTTCCGCTCTAAAACTTACGAAAACAAACTACGGTCTATTTTGGAAAAATTAAAGCCTAACAAGCGAATTAGAGATTCTTAAAAAGTTATTCCTGAGAAAATTTATCCCCCCTGAAGTAATCTCAAAAAACCTCAAAACCAACAAGGCAAAAGTCTAAAGAGCTACTTTAAAAATCTATAAACTAACTATAAAAATCAAAAAAATAATAAAAATTTAAATTTCTTTAGGGGGTAAATTTTTGATTTAATAACCTTTTTATAGAAGCTCTATGAACGGCTAATCTAAGGTTTTTTAGCCTTGCTTGTCAAGGTAAAAAACCGCTTAAAAAATTATAACTACGGACTTAAAGCTTTTATTGAATTTACATAAAATACTTTATTAGTTACTATTTACTCAAGACCAATAAATTATCTATCTCCTGTGGACTTTTCACTTTCGTGTTGAACAAGTTCCAGATAGCTTTTATAAGTTTCATTTGTTGGATTTAAGTCTACAGCTTTTTTTAGATTGTTTATAGAAGCATCAAATTCCATAAGTTTATGATGTACATAACCAAGGTTATAATAAGCCCAGCCTTGATTTGTATTTATTTGAGAGGCTTTTTTGTAATACTCAGAGGCTTTTTTATAATTTTTTTCGTAGTAACAATAGATATTGCCAAGGTTTGAATAGACCCAAGGATTATTAGGATCCATTGTTATTACGTTTTCAAGAGTTTCTTTTGCAAGATCACAAAGTCCTTTTTTGTAATAACAACGACCTAATTCATTGTAGAATTGGGCGTTTTTATCGTTTATGCAAATTGCTTTTTGGTAATTTTCGATAGCTTTATCATAATCTTCTTTTTTGTAAAAATAGGCGTTTCCAAGATTATAAAAAGCCCAACCGTTATTGGTATTAACTTCAGCAGCTTTTGCATAATAGTTAAGAGCTTTGTCGATATCTTCTTTGTAGTAATAGTAGATATTACCAAGGTTTGAATAAGCCCATTCATTGTTAGGATCAAGAGCTATGGTTCTTTCCCACAATTCTGTAGCTTTGTCATAGTCCCCCTTTTTATAGTAAGTTCTTGCTAATTCATTATTGAAAGAGGGGTTTTGGGGGTTGTTTGACACCGCTTTTAAATGGTATTGAGCTGAAATGTCAAATTCTTTTTTATCAAAATAGGCGTTTCCAAGATTATAAAAAGCCCAACCGTAATTAGGGTTTATTTCGGCGGCTTTTTTGTAATATTCAATAGCCACATCATATTCTTTTTGTTGATAATAGTAGATATTTCCAAGGTTTGAATAAGCCCATTCGTTGTTTGAATCTATTGAAAGTGATTTTTCAAGAGCTTTTTTCGCTAAATTATAATCTTCGAGTTTATAATATGCTCTACCTATTTCACTATATAAAATAGCATTATTAGGGTTTATTGTAATTGCCTTCAAATAAGCTTTTGTCGCTAGTTCATATTCTTTTTTCTCGTAAAGAGCTAGTCCAAGGTTATAAAAAGACGAGAAGTCTTCTGTGTTTAAATTTGCAGCTTTTTCGTATAATTCTAGTGCCAGGTCATAGTTTTGATGTTCAAAATAAATATCACCAAGGTTATTATAAAGAAAATGACATTCAGGCTTGTTTTTAATAGCACTTCTGAACATTTCTATTGCGTTTTCAAAATCATTTTGGCTTTTATAAAGCAATCCAAGATTATTGTAAGGTTTAAAAAACTTGGGCTCAACTTCAATGGCTTTTTTAAAAGTTTCAATTGCAGCAGTTATATTTTGAGTGGCAATATATACTTTTCCAAGTTCATTATAAGTAAAAGCATTTTCTGAATTAATTCTTAAAGCTTGCCTAAAATGACTAATGGCAAGATCATACAACTTTGAGCTTGCATGGCTTACACCAGCTTCTAGGAGTTGTTTTTCATTGTTTTCTTGTTCAATCATAATAAACCTAAATCTTTTTAATAATTCATTAATATTATACTACATAGAGTTATAAGTTATAATTTGTAACAAGAAATGAGCTTAACAACTCTTTATTATTAATTTATCCATTTCTTAACAGGTTTAATTAAAAACATTAGAATAATAGCGGAAAATCCTGCTACCAATACAGGTATTAAAAAGAATATCTTATGATTCATTTGATCATAATTACCGGCAAAAAGACCTCCTATAAGGTTTGCGGTAAAACTTGATGAAAACCAAATTCCCATAAGTAGAGAGGCGAATTTTATCGGTGCAAGTTTTGAAACAATTGAAATCCCCACGGGAGATATGCAAAGTTCGCCAACGGTATGTAAAAAATATACAGATAAAAGCCAAAATATACTCACTTTATTAAAATCAGCAAAGTGAGAAGCAAATATCATAACAACAAAACCTAATGCAGCAAAAGCAAGTCCAAATGCAAATTTTGCGGGAGCTGACGGTTCTTTATTAGATTTTGCAAGCTTTAGCCAGAGATCCGAGAAGAGAGGAGCTAAAAGTATTATAAATAAAGGGTTTATTGATTGAAAATAGCTAACAGGCATTTCCCAGTTAAGAAAAGGAATTATTCTATTAACGGATCTGTCTGCAAATAAAGTTAGAGAGCTCCCTGCTTGTTCGAACAAAGCCCAGAAAAATATAGAAAAGAACATTAAAATAAAGATAACAGCTACTTTTTGTTTCTCTTCTATTGTTAGCGGCGCATTGTCTACTTTGTTTTCTTGTTCTTTTGATGTTTGTTCTTTTAAGCCGTGTTTGCCTAGATATTTTTTCTCTCCCCAAGTGTATGTCAAAAGACCTATGAGCATTCCTATGCCTGCAGCTGCAAATCCCCAGTGAAATCCGATTTTTTCGCCCAATGTTCCACAAATAATAGGTGATAAAAAAGCACCCACATTTATACCCATATAAAATATTGTAAATCCTGAGTCTTTAAGTTTTTCCCTGCCCTCATATAGTTTGCCGACTACGGTTGAAATGTTTGGCTTGAAAAATCCATTACCGATAATTAACAAGCCCAAAGCAGTATAGAAAAAATGCAAATCAGAAAAAGCCATGGCAAAATGCCCCAGCACCATAAGTAGCGCTCCGATGAAAATACATTTTCTTGCGCCCAGATAACGATCGGCTAAATAACCACCTATTAAAGGGGTAAAATATACTAATCCCGTATAAATTCCATACACTTTACCGGCATGTGCTGTGCTGAAAGTTAAAAACTTTACCATATACAAAACAAGCAATGCTCTCATTCCGTAATAGCTAAATCTTTCCCACATTTCAACGGCAAAAAGTAAATATAATCCTTTGGGGTGTTCTGTTTTCATTTTTCAGGCAATCTAAAACTTATGCTAATGTTTCTTTTTTAATGTTGTCTATTTCGCTTAAAAAATCATCAAGGTTTTGAAATTTTTTAAAGATTGATAAATATCTAATATAAGCTATATTATCAGCTTTCTTAAGAGACTGTAGTACATACTCTCCCACTGTTGTTGATTTGATTTCTTTTTTAACAGCGGTTAGTATTTTAGACTCAATTTCATCGACAATTTCATTAACTTTTCCTTCGGGCAAATTACATTTATTGCAAGATTTCATCAAGCTTTTTTGCAGTTTTTGCCTTAAATAAGGTTCTCGGCTTCCACTTCTTTTGGCAATTAATACAGGTGTTGATTCAATCCGTTCATAGGTAGTAAAACGTTTTTTACAACCTTCGCATTCTCTTCTTCTTCGAATGCTTGATTCTTCGTCTTTTGATCTGGATTCTAAGACTTTAGTTATTTCGTATTCGCAAAAAGGGCATTTCATGAGACCTCCGAATTTAATTTTAAATTGTAATTATTTTATTTAGATGCATTTTATCTTTTTACACCAAATTTTCACATAAAACAAGCCTAAAACACCAATTATAATTAATATAACACTTGCCCATTGAGCAATTGGAATACCTAAAAAGTTATAAACACTGTCAATCCTGATACCTTCTATTAGTAATCTTCCTATTGAATATAATATAAGGTAAGAGAAGAAGACAACTCCTTTTAAGGCTTTGGAATAAGGCTTTATCAGAAAATATAAGATTGCTAAAATAAATAAATTCCAGATAGATTCATATAAAAAAGTCGGGTGAAAAAATTCAAAAGTCTGATATTGAACGGGTCTATTCATTTCAGGAATGTAAAGCTTCCAAGGAAGATTTGTGGGTTTTCCGAACGCTTCCGAGTTGAAAAAATTGCCCCATCTGCCTATTGATTGACCTAAAATAAGCCCGAATGCAAAATAGTCTGCATATTTTAAAATAGAAAGTTTTTTATAAAGTGCATATATTGACCCGAATAGAAATCCACCTAGAAGCGCACCATGAATGGATAACCCACCATGCCAGAGTTTTGGGATTTCAGAAAGGTTCACACTAAAATAATCAAGATTAAAAACTACATAATAAAGCCTTGCGCCTATAATTGCACCTATTAAACAAATTAAAGACAGATCAATTAAATTTTCTATGACTTGCTCGGGTTCTTTTTCTGATTTTTTAGCAATAAAAACAATAAATGCTAATCCTGATAAAAAGGCGATTGCCATTATTATTCCATACCAATAAATGGTTAAATCACCTATAGTTAGTGCTATTTCACCGGGGGATGTGAACATTTATTTTTTATCGCTACTTTCTATTTTTGCTGAATATTTTTCCAAATCTTTTTGCAAAAGTTCGACTTTATTCGCTACAGTTTTTGCATCTTTTGCTTTTGGCGCATATTTTAAATAATTTTTATAAGCCTTTAAAGATTCTTGAGTTGAATTTACAACCAGTTCATAGTCTACTTTATATTTTTTTTCTTCTTTTTCTTTTTCGAATTCTTGCAAAGCTTTATTTTCAAAAATAACAGCTATTGAATAGTGGGCATCCGCAAAATCTTTTTTTAACTCTATAGCTTTTTTGAATTCCTCTATAGATTTATCAAATTCTTCTTTTTCTAAATATGCAATGGCGAGATTATATCTGGTTTGTGGGAAATTGGGGTTTAAATCCTTTATAGATTCTAATCTTGCTATAGCTCCTTCTATATCTCCTTGTTGCATTAGCTCAGCGGCTCTTTGATTTAGGATTTGAACATCTAAATGTGAGCAAGCAACCGTAAAGACTGCAATTATAAATAAACTTACTGCCAGTTTTAATGCGTTAATCATTTTCATTCCCTATTTTTAAAATTCCGACAATAAAAGTATATTTTATTTTTTTAAATTTGTGAAATTGTTTACTTTATCGACTTGTATATTTCGTTAATAGTATTAACATCACGAGATGATAGGGTATTTGAATTAAAATTAACGTGCATTATGTCAGACGGATTTGGGCTGTGCCCGTATATTCCAAGTGCGTGACCCATTTGATGCGCTGCAATCTTTTTTATTCTTTTTTCCCGCTCCTCGGCAGATAGTTTTTTATCAAAAACAGCGGTTATATGCAGGTCTGGCATGTTGCCTTCCAAATCCAAACCTTTATATTGCAAAATAGGAGATGCAACCTGAGAGCCGACTGCTCCGACACTACCTATTATGGGAACTCCTGTTACAGCGCCGGCAAGCATTACAGCTACTGATCCCAGCCTGACCAATGCGCTTGCTTTTTTGTATTTCATTTTCTTTTTTTGAGTATGAATATCTGCCGTTTTAAGTTTAGGCGTCCATGTATAATCTTTAAAATAATCGCTCCAAATTACTTTTAAATCAGCGTTAGAGGGGGTATTTGTTATAACAAATTGAACTTTTCCGTTCGTTGCTTTTTCCCACATTTTAAAACCGTCAATAGCAGCGGCTTTATAATATTTTTCGTAGTTTTTTGTTTTTGGATCCGAAAAATAAACCTTAACAGGCATTTTACCGAATATATTAACTTTTCCTTTGCTTTGTTCAATTATTTCTTCGATATAATTATCATTGGATGTCGTATTTGGGCTAAAAGATGACGAGGTATATTCAGGGGTTAAATCATTTTTTAAACGGTTTATACGTCCCATCAAACCTTCGTTTGAATATTCTTTTTTATAAACTTTTTTTTCTAAAAAAGAAACTCTGATTAAAAGCGGTTCTTTTTTATTTTCTTTTCCAAAAATCTTATACTCCATTAGTCCTATTATATCTTGAATAGAGCCATCAGTCGTTTGAGTGTTCGAATAGGTTTTTTGTTTAGGGATCAGGTTTGAGTCTGTTACCATATTTAATTTTGCCAGATTTTCTTTGGCTCTTAGTCTTTGATCTTCAGAAGTGTTAAATTCTATAGATTTTTCCAAATCTGATTTTGCTAAAGATAATTTGCCTTTATAAAGATATTCAGAACCTCTATCGTAATAAACATCAGATAGTAAAGCTTTTACTTTTATATTTTCAGGATATTTTTTAAATAAATCAATGCAACATTGAACAGCTTTATCATAATTTTCTTCAGTAGAAAGGTTATAAATATAATTCAAATGAGCTGTTAAAGCGTTTTGTTTATAAACAGGTATATTCTCTTGTTTATAGGCTTTTTCATAATAATCTGCCGCTTTTTTATAATCCATTTTTGAATACGCATCATGGGCTATCCTTCCGTATGTAGAGGCTTTACTTGAGCTTGCCAAAACGGATGTATTTATTTGAGTGGAAAGAAAAAAAGTTATTAACCCTATTGAAAGAATTTTTTTATTTTTCTCATTCATAAATTTACCTCAATGACAAAAAGCCCAAGAATTAACTCAGGCTTTTTTGCTTTTGACATCTTACCAATTATTGCAATGCATTTTGTCATTGTGCTGTCTGCAAGTATAACAAGCACTGGTTTCAAGGAATACTTTTTGAGCAAAATCTTCCATATTACTGCCTACTTTACCTCTGGGGTCATTTACAAGCATTGGACAAGCATAAACGCCATCACTTGAGACAACTCTTGAGTTTGCACAATCATAATTTTCAGAATTTGCACCTTGCATCACTTCTTGATTTACAAACTCTTCATCAGAGTATGTCTTGTAGTTTTTGGCAAATTCTCCCAATTTTGCGCAAGGGAAAATTTTGAAGTTTATATCATCGGTATCAAAATCAATGCGTTTCATTAATTCTGCAAATTTTTCTCTTAAATGGTCTTCATCTTCTTCATAGACATTTGTGATTGAAATTATAGGATTAAATTCGTATCTTAAAAGATTAGCGATTCCATTCATTGTTTTTTTAAAAGAGCCTTTTCCTCTTAAAGCATCGTGTTTTTCTTCTGTATAGTGATCTAGAGCTATTCTGAAAATAAGCTCGTTAGTATGCTCATTTTCAATTTGTCTCATAAATCTTGCTTTTTTGTCGTTGATCAATGTGCCGTTTGTTAGGATAGTCACATTTGTTATTTTTAAAGACATTCTTACTATGGTATTAAAATCAGAATGTAGAAGAGGTTCACCTCCATTAACATAAATGTGTTTTATTGGCATTTTTCGAGCCTGCTCCAGGGCACTTTTTACTTTATCGAGCGGGATGAAACTTTTCTTTTTGTTATTAGGCGAACATCCTAAATAACAGTGTTTACATTTTAAATTACATGCGATTGTAGTTAGTTGAAGCCATAGATTATCAAGGCTTTTTAGATTGACGCACGGCGCCTGAAAATTTAATTTTGTCTCCATTTCTTCCTCCTTATTGCAAGTTTAATTTTATGAAAAAAGAAATAATTGGAAATGACACAACTAACCTAACTATAAGTATTTCCAGTCGGCTAATTACTTTTATAAATATTTATGTACGCAGGCATGTTTTAGGTCAAATAATGCTTTTAAATAGTCAGTTGTTTAGTCGACTATTTTCCCTTGAAACAAGTCCAGAACTATCTTTGACTGGTCAGTTAAGTCGGTGGGAGTAATTTGCTTACCCACTAGTTCTATAGTCTCTTCAAACTCTTTTTTATCTACAGTATTTTCATTCACTGTAGAAGGTTTAGGAATAGTCACTTCCTCTATATTTTGGCTAATTTGCTGCACATGCTCGATTTTTTTTTCTTTTGGAACAGATTTTTTTATTTCTGTTTTATTTATTTGGCTATTTAAGTTTTTTTTTTCGTCTTCGGGCATAGATGTTCTTATAACAATAGGTGGGATAGTTCCAAAGACTTTTTCTGCTGCTTTTTCAATTGTTTGCAATTTTGTTTTATCTTGCATTTTTTTAACAAAAGCTTCAACCGCAAAAGTTATTATAACCTTGGATTCACTAACTTCGATCGGTGTAGCCAGATCTTGCAAAAATCTACGGGAAGGAAAACTTTCGATATTCTCAAGTATTTTACCCCAATTTTGTGCCAAATTAATGTTATCAGTTTTTTGCATTGGCTGACTTTCAGCTTTATTCTGTTGCTGAGTAGGCTTTTTTGTCTGATTTGTAGGTTCAACCTGTTCTTTTTTCTCTAATTTAGGCTCTAATGTTTTAATTATTGGTGGTTCCGGTTTTGGTTCAATAGGAGATGTTACGTTTATAGAAGGTTTTTTAATTTGAACCGATGTTGGAGCGGGTGCCGGCATGTTTCCACCTAAGATTTGTTCTTCCAGCGCTGTAATTCTGGATTCCAGATCTTTAATAACTTGAATATCATGTCTATGACAAATCGAAATTAGAGCAACTTCAAGCCAAAGATGTTGAGAAGAGGTGTTTTTTAAATTTGTCTCATGCTCAGAGAGTTTTTCTATAATTTGAGCAATCTCAATCGTTTCAAACATTTCGGATTGGACTTTTAGTTGATTATAAAAATGTTCAGGGCAACTTATGACTGATTTTATATCTTCTAATTTTTTCGCTGTTTTTATAATCATTAAATTTCTATAATAGTTCATAAGCTCCCTAATCAATTGTAGGGGCTCATTTCCTTGTTGAATCACTTCGCTGATGATTGGTATAAGATTTTGAGAATCACGTTTAGCTAGTATTTCAACTATTTTATGTAAAACTTCTTCTGAAATACTGCCTAAAAGGTTTAAAATATCTTTATCTTCAATTTTTTTGTTATCACTTGCAAGTACGCTTGCCTGATCTAAAAGCGCAAGCGCATCACGCATACCACCTGAAACTTTTCCTGCGATCAGTTCTAAAGCGGTTTCGTTAATATTTATATTTTCTTGTTCTGAGATATATCTTAAACGCTTTGTTATTGTTTCTTTGCCTATTCTTCTAAAATCAAATCTTTGGCATCTACTGATTATGGTATCCAAAACTTTATGAGGCTCAGTTGTAGCTAGAATAAATACCAAGTTTTGAGGTGGTTCTTCTAGTGTTTTTAAAAGGGTGTTAAACGCAGCCGTAGAAAGCATATGAACTTCATCTATGATGTAGATTTTATATTTTCCTGAAACAGGTACAAATTGAACTTTTTCAAGAATATTTCTTGCGTCTTCTACCTTATTATTGCTGGCTGCATCTATCTCTATAATATCAATAGAAGCACCGTTATTAAGATCTGTGCAAGTAGGACATTCATTGCAAGGATTTATATTTTTATCATCGCTACAGTTTAAGGTTTTAGCGAAGATCCTTGCCGCAGATGTTTTACCTGTTCCACGAGGACCGGTAAATAAATAAGCATGAGCTACTTTGTTTTGACTTATCGCATTTGTAAGAGTTTTGACCAAAGCTTCTTGCCCAACAAGATCGCTAAAAGTTAAAGGTCGATACTTTCTATATAATGGTATATATGATTTTGACAATTGCCGTTTCCTGTTTTAAACAATTAGTTAATGGTATTATTATAACTTAGCATAAGTAAAGCTTATTTTTTAGAGAATTTTAAAATGAATAACAATAATTTAATAAAACCTAAAAAAATTCAAAAAGGCGACACCATAGGAATTATTTCACCGGCAGGGAATGTCTTTGAAAATGCAGACTGGAATAAGGTTACTGATTTTTTTAATAAACGTGGTTATAATGTAAAAATTGCAGAACATGCAAAAGATGCAAATAATTACCTTGCAGGTACTGACCAAAATAGAGCTAAAGACTTGACAGATTTCTTTGAAGATCCGCAAATTAATGCTGTGATCTGCTCCAGGGGTGGATATGGAGTCCATCGTATATTAAATTTATTGGACTATAAAATCATTAAACAAAATCCTAAAATTTTTGTGGGATATAGCGATATAACAGCTTTGCACAGTGCATTTTTGAAAAAATCAAATCTGGTAACTTTTCACGGTCCTCTTGCTATTTCGGATTTCGGAAATGATAAAAATGATAAATACACTATAGATAATTTTTTTGAAATACTCGAAGGCAAAACACAAATTCCTTATACTTACAAAAATCCTTGCGAATACACTACTATTATAAATGGAAAAGCTAATGGAGCTTTGATAGGTGGCAATTTGGCAATGATTAGCTCTTTGGCAGGCACTGATTTTCAGTATAATTTCAACGATAAAATATTATTGATCGAAGATCTACAAGAACCTTTATATAAAATAGACAGAATGTTAATGCAACTTAAATTATCAGGAGTTTTTACCAGGATTAAAGGGGTTTTAGTTGGTCAATTTAGCGATATTGAAGAACAAGATAAAATTATAAATTTATTGAAAGAACTTCTAGAAAATTATGAAATTCCTGTTGGTTACGGATTTCCTGCGTCACATGAAAAAATAAAGTTTACATTACCTTTCGGGGTGGAATATCAATTTAACTCAAAAAACGGAACGTTAATGTTATTAGAAAATTATTTATCAGTTTAATAAGTGTAAATTTTTTTCGTTTTTTGAACCTTAAAAAGCATTTTAAAGCGCCTATTTGCCTTTTAAATAATAGGTTAATTTTACGAATCGAATGAAATGAAAATATATAATACAAATCAAATTTTCAATATAAATTTTAAAGGGAACGAAAAGCCTGCAAGGATTCCTGTTAAGGCTTCACTTGATAGTTTTAAAATCTCTGATCCTGCAACAGCATTTGAACTTAAAGCTATTAATATAGCCAATTTAATATTATCTCCTAATGCTGAAATTACAGATGAATTGTTCGAAAAAATTAACAAAGTCATTCAATTGGATCCTTATAAGCAAGAATTGGATCAACTTTCAGAACAATATATCAAGGATAAAACTATTAAAAATAAAATAGCTCTTTTAGAACAAGAAGAAAAAATGTTATGGCAAGAACTTGAAAAACCTGAAATAGGCTTAGTAAGGAACTTCTTGGAAACAGGTTTTGTATGTTTTGATCCTGAACAAGAAAAAGAAAAAATGCTTCCCGCCATTACTTCTTTAGCATTAAATGGGTTAGCAAAAATTCAAGATAGTTTACGCACGTTAGAAGAAGACTACAAAGAAAATCCAAACAAACTAAAAATATTAAAAAAAGCTCACTCTCGTACAAATAATGATAGTCATTATAGCTCCCATATTAAAAATATGATCGGCAGGATAAACAGGCATGAACTATATAGAAAAGAAAAAATAAATCCACAAAATCCTTATACTACCGATTTTTCAAAACAAGTATCAGAAGAAGATATTCTAAAGGTAAGGAATAAGAAAGAATTTCCTGTATCTAGAAATGAAGCTTTGAAATTTTTAGCACTTGCAAAATGTGAAAAAATTAAAGACGATATTCCTGAAATAATTTTGGATAATAATGCGCATAAAATACTTCGCAAAACTGCTTTATGGTCAGCAGGCAGAGTGCAAAGCGATAGTAGTTTTATGGTTTTAAAAATGTTTGCCAAAAACAAGGAAAAAGATTCTGAACTAAGGGAAATGGCTATACATTCACTTGCTTTATATAATAATAAAAATAATAAACCTCAAATTAAAGAAATTTTAAATAATATAATTAACGAAAACTCAGAGTTGAGTGAGTTAGCACAAGTTTTATCAGATAAATTGGACAGAAAGTTCAATAAAGCCGATCACGAATTGAATAAACTTGGTCTTGATGAAAATCAAAAATCAGAATACAAAAAAACTAAAAAAGGGTATTTAACATCTCAAAAAGATTTAAACGTACAAAATAAAAATCTTTTTGATAGAGCTTTAGCTCCGTTTTCAAAAGCCTTAAAGAAAATTGTAGAAAAAGGTTCAAAAGCTTATATTTTAAAAGATACAGCGACTTATATTGAGAATGCAGCCGTTGGGAAAAGACATTTTATGCAAGATGTAACCTATAGTGGAGCTTTTTTAGATTCTGTAACAGGAGTTAATCATTATTTATCAGATGATAAGTCAAATTTGATAATCCATAAAAGTAAAATAAATGATATTTCAAAAGAAAATGTATTGGCTCACGAATTTAACCATAATTTTTTAAGAAATCTTTTAGACAAGCAAGATACGATGAAGGTCAAAGAACTCTATGAAAATGCAAAGAAAAAAGATCTTTTTATGGATAATTATGCCGCTGTAAATTTTTCTGAATATTTTGCACAAGGTTATGAAGCCTATAGCACGGTTTATAAACCTCATATCTTCATGATTGAAAACGATAGTATAGAAAATTCAAGAACAAACGTAAAATCCACTCTAAAGCGCAAAGACCCTGAGTTGTTTAATTTTATTGAATATTGCATTAAAAAATATAATAAAGATTAATTTTTAAGATTACTTCTAGTTAGATAAATCTAAAACGGTTTTTACTGATCTTGAGTTAATTTTTACTTTTTTGTCAGAAGTCATTTTAATGGATTCTCTTAAAACTTTTAAAGCTTCTGTTTTATCGTCTAAATTTAAAAGTTCATTTACTGTGATTTCGCAAACTTTTGGACTGAGATCATTGATGCCTTTGCCTTTACGAGAAACCATTAATCTTAAAGATTCAGTTGTGTTTTTTCTGATCAATGCGATAGCTGTACAGCTTCTTATAAAATCAACAGGTGAATTTGTACCTAAATCTTCTAAAATTCTAATAGAACGTTCGTCAGTATTTTTTCCAAGAGCTTCTATTAAAAGATTAACATTATCATAATTTTTTAATTTTAATTCTCTAATAAATAATTTTTCCAGCTCAAAAATAGATTTTTTATCGAGCTTCGTAAAATCTGTTTTATAGCCAAAACCTTGTTTTATTGCCTCTTCGAATTTTAAAATTTTAATTTTTAAATTGCTTAAAATATTAAAAAACGGATTAAATTTTTCTACTGCAAAAATCACTATAGATTTGAATATATTTTTATCTATATGTGAAGAAAAAGGCATATAAAATTTTTTTTGCCTGTAGGTGTCATTAAAAGGAGCTTGATGCCATACTTCAGTGCTTGAATTCAAAGAATAAAAGCTATCTTGATTTAAAATGTCTTTGTTCATCTTTTACTCCTTTTTAATATAACTATCTTGAGTTGCCAGATAGTTGAAATTACCATTTAATAATATTTTTAAGTTATCAAAATCTTTATGGATTCGAAAAGACGCAGCCTTTTTATTATGTATTGAGTGGCTTGGGGGGTGGGGGTTTTGATAAATTTGTCAAAAAATTAATTAGCATTTCAAGTTGACTATCAATTAATATATAAAAGATAACACTCAAAAATATATTTTGAATCGACTGTTTATAGTAAAAACATTTCTTTAAAATTGTATATTATAGCTATATTTTTATGAATCCACATATTATAGCCTTAAAGACTCTCTTGAAAGAGTATACAGGTGTTAAAACGAGGTCTGTTCTCTTTTTAAATTTTAAGATATTTACGAAAATACTTGATAACAAAACAGTTTTTGGTTAGTATAATGAAACAAATTGAAAAGTAACTAGGAAAACGAGGATAAATCAATGTCTAGACAATGCGAAGTTTGTGGAAAAAAACCATTAAAAGCTCATAAAATTTCATTTTCACACAAAGCTCATACATATCGTCAAGCTCCAAATTTACAATCTGTAAAAACCAGAATTGATGGTACTGTTAAAAGAATAAAAGTTTGTACTTCTTGTATTAAAGCAAATAAAGTACAAAAAGTTTATTAAGTTCAAATTTAAAGAAAAAAGCTTCAGTTTATTGCTGAAGCTTTTTTTTGTCAAAATATATTGATAGATTATAATCAAAGTATATTATTTAAAGGAAATCCCAATTGCTCATATTAAAAGAATTAAAACCAAATCTAATACCCTCCGGCTGTCTTGCGTTGGGAACTTTTGACGGCGTGCACTTGGGGCATAAAAAAGTAATTTTAGATGCAGTAACAAAAGCTAAATCAATTGACGCTATTGCAACAATAGTAACTTTTTTAAATCATCCTCAATCTGTCCTTAAAACAAGAAAATCAACTTTGTTAACTACGCAGGAAAAAAAATTAGAAATTTTTAAGGAGTTAGGGGTGCAAGCTACAGTTTTATTGGATTTTACTCCTGAGTTATCAAAAATGTCTCCCGATAAATATCTTAAAGAAATTCTTGTAGCGTCTTTTAACCCAAAAACAATATCCACAGGTTATAATCACCTTTTTGGAGCAGCTAAAAAAGGTGATAATGAGTTTTTAAAACAAAATGAACAAAAATACGGATATAAAACTTCCGTCATAGAGCCTGTGAAAATCAATGATAAAGTGGTGAGCAGCTCCATGATAAGGAAACTTCTAAAAGAAGGAGATACAAAGCAAGCTTCTCAATTGCTCGGTAGATTTTATTCTCTGGAAAATATTGTTGTGCAAGGAGAGCAAAGAGGCAGGTTGCTGGGATTTCCAACCGCAAACCTTGAAATTCCCGAATATATAACAATTCCACAAGGCGGAGTTTATTCAGGCTTTGTATATATTAAAAATAGACTTTATAAAGCTGTTATAAATATTGGAAAAAGACCCACTTACGGCGATTTGAAAAGTAACTTGATTGAAGTTCATATAGTTGATTTTAATGATGATTTATACGGGAAAAAACTAGAAGTTTATTTTTATTCAAAAATTCGTGATGAAATAATGTTTATGAGTGAAAATGAGTTGAAAATTCAAATACAAAAAGATGTATATGAAATGCAAAATACCAGTATTAAGTTGGATGTAGCTTTATAGCATACAAAAAGACGCCGAAAGGCGTCTTTTTGTATTGTTTATTTTAATATTATTCTTTTTCTTTTTCTTTTTCTTCCATCGGTGCTTCTCCCGAAACACTTAGACTTATTCTTCTATCTTCAGGGTTAAAACGCATAACAGTCGTTTCTATATTATCCCCGACTCCAAGAATTTTGTCTGTTTGATTTTGATATTCAAGAACTTCCTTGTGTGGTAATAAGGCTTCAACGCCCGGGAAAACCTCGACAAAGGCACCAAAATGTTTGATTCGGGTGACTTTTCCTGTTATTTTTTCGCCTTCTACTATTTTGTCCTTAGCTTCATCCCAAGGGTCAGCCTGTAAGTTTTTCAAACTTAAACTTACTCTTTGCTTATCGTGATCAATTCCGATAACTTCTACTTTGACTGTTTCTCCTACTGTCAAGATGTCTGCCGGATGATCAACCCAACGCCATGACATTTGAGAAAGAGGTAATAAACCGTCAATTCCTCCGATATCAATAAAAGCACCAAAATCGGCAAGTCTAACGACTTCACCTTCCACTACATTGCCGACTTCAAGAGTTTCAAATACATCTTTTCTTTTCTCGGCTTGGACATCAGCAAATACTTTTCTATGAGACAGTATAAGATTATTAGAGCTTGAATCCATTGAAAGGACTTTTAATTTTAAAGTTTCACCTATAATACTTTCCATATCTCTTACTCGAAGATGGCTTAAAGGAACAAATCCTCTAACTCCCATTACTTCAACAAGAACACCGCCTTTTACTGATGAATTAACTACACCTTCAATAGTCTCGTCAGTTTCTTTAACTTTTTCCAGCTCTTTCCAGCTATAAGCTTGAGCAACTTTTTTACGAGAAAGAGTAAATTGTCCGTCTTCATCTTCTTCCCGTATAATTAAAAATTCGTATTCTTTTCCCGGTTCTAGCTCTTCGGCTGCTTTTTTAGGATCAGTTGCAACTTCCCTGGGGGGAACAAATGCAATAGTTTTGGCTCCAATATCAACTAAAGCTGAATTGCCTTTTTCTATCGAGACAACGGTGCCTTTAATTAAATCTCCTTTTTTAAACGAATAATCAAACTTCTGCAATAACTCTTCAAAATCTAAAGACTCTAAACGCTCTTTTTCTAGGGTTTTGTCAGCTGCCATGAATAATCCTCCTGGCAAAATGTCCTCAACGCAAATTGTTTATTTAAATATTATAGCAAACTTCAATACAAAGTGTATACTTTTTTGAAATTTCATATATTATTTTTAACTATATTTCATATTTGAAAGAAAAAAACTACCCTACTGGGTAGTTTTTCTCTTTCTCACACTACATAACAAGATAGTAAATCGCTTGTATAGCCTAAATTTCTTAATTTTTTTATTGCTCGAATTTCGGTTTGTCTTACACACTCTTTTGTAACGCCAAATATCTTCCCAATCTCCTCAAGTGTTCTTTTATTAAGGGTTCCTAAGCCATATCTTAACTTTACAATTTGCATCTCCCTTTCTTTTAAATTACTTAAAACTTTTTCTAAGTCTTCTTCAAGCTCTTTTTGCTCTGTTATATTTAGTTTAAATTGTAAACTTTTATCTTCTAATGTTTCAACAAGCGATACTTTAGATCCATTATTTAATTCATATTCAGCATCTACAGAAATAGGTTTGTTAAAAGCATTTAAAAAATCTTGAATTTTTTCAGGATTCATATTCATTTTTTTAGCGACATCATTAATGTTCAACTTGCAACCATATTCTTTTTCCATTTTAGATTTTAATTTTGTATATTTTGATATAGTCTCTTGCACATAAACAGGTATTTTTGCGCTGTATGTTTGCTCTGAAATGGCTTTAAATAGTGTTTGTCTTATCCACCAGGTTGCATAAGTGCTAAATTTATAACCGTATTTGTAGTTATATTTTTCAGCTGCAATCATCAGACCTAAGTTTGCTTCTTGTATTAAATCTAAAAAAGAAAGACGTGAAGTTCTGAATTTTTTGGCAATACTCACTGCCAACCTTAAATTTGACCTGACCAATTGCCTTTTTGCTTCTACATCCCCATTTTTTACACGTTTAGCAAGCAACTTTTCTTCTTCTGCTGATAATAGTTTGTATTGAGAAATTGAGTTTAAATAAGAAGTCACAGCATCTTCATTACTAAAAGAATCTTTTTCGGTTTTAACAGGATTTTGAGCAACAGAAATAAACATAAAAGGACTTTTTTGCATACTAAGTACTCCTTCAATTTCGATCTTTACCAACTGAAGATAAAAAACATTATCACTATATTTAAATTAGTTAGTTTTCAGGAAAATCGGACGCAGTCACATTTTCTGAAAACGTCTCTCTCTGCTTACGCATACCGACTTGCAAAATTGTTTTATTTTCCTGATTACTTTTTTGTATCGGTATAACTTTAAAAATTTGCCTTTACTGTATTTTGAGTAGATTAAATAAGGCTATATTTTAGACAAAATAAGCACAGATTTAATTTTAGGTTTTAAAACTTTTCAAACCTTTTTGAATACAGAATCCTAGAGAATATATACTTTGTATATACTTCATATTAGCAAACTGTTTTTGCTCCGTCAATCCTTTTATGAAGAAAAATTAAGAAAAAGACTCTTTTTTGAAAACATCTTAACGTTTCTTAATAAAAAACAGTGCTGTAAAAAGCCTTGTATTTCTTTACAGTTGTTTATTTTAAGATTTTAAGTTAACTTTGTACATTCAGATATCTTTTCTTGTTTTAACTAAGATTTAAGTAAGAAAAAATAAACGAAATCTATTTTTTTATTCTCGCAGATTAAGCAAAAGGCAGTATTAAATGTTAATTGAAGGATCTATAAACTCCGAAAAAACAGCTATTTTAATTGATAGCTTTGTCGATCTTATTAAACAAGAAAAATCGACTTCAAATATGTTGTTTATCTGCCTAAATAGTTTTAAAAAAGAGCAAATTATTAAAACAACAACTCAAAAACTTGTTGACCTGAATATAAACGGCATTTCGGCTCTTCCTGTTAAAACATTTAACGGGGTTGTGTATAACTCTATTTTAAATAATTGGTCATTAGTTGAAGAATTGTTTCCTAATGATAGTAATAGATCAGTTTTACCCGCATTGTCAGGGCTTGATTGTACTCAATACCTTCTAAAACAAAGTATTAATAAGGTGAATTTTTCTGATTATTTTTCTAAAAATAATCTAATGCACCAGCTTTTTAAACGTTATAGACTAATAACCGAAAACGGTTTGAGTGACAAAGAAATAGAAGAGCGGTCCAAGCTCGCAAACGAAAGTTTTTCTCAAGAAGCAAAATTGGCTTTAAACCACCTTAAAAAAATCGGTAGTAACTTGCGTAGCTTTGATTTTATCAAACAAACCAATTTATTTTTATATCTTTTAAAACAAAATAAACTGCAAGATTTCAATGATATTGAGTATGTATTTGTTGATGATATGGACGAACTTTCATACGCTGCTTTTAGTTTTATTGAAAATTTACTGCCAAATACAAAAGATGTTTTTCTTGCCGCAGATCCGCAGGGAGGCTCTAGAAGAGGGTACTTATGTGCGTATCCACAAGGTTGGGAGAAAATAAAACTAAAATATAAAGATCAGGATATAAAAAAAATAGCTTCAAAATCCAAGCTCTCAGATGATGCTGAACTTCTTTTTAAAAATCTTAATTTTGCAGAAGAAAATAAACTAAGTAATTTCAATTTGTCGAGTTGTACAAAACGAGCTGGAATGGTTGAAATAGCTGCATCCAGGATAAAATCATTATTGTGCAATGAAGCCAATCCTCAAGATATCACTATCATTACGCCTTGTCTTGATGAGAACTTAAAATATTCTCTTTTAAGCTTTTTTGATTCGGAAAATATAAGTTATCAATTTTTATCAGGTAGTAAAAATCTTTTAGATAACAAATATGTTTACGGAAGCATAATAATTGCTCAACTTATAAACCCTCAATGGAATTTAACTCCTTCTGCTTTTGAAATACGAATTTTGCTGAACAATCTTTTAAATATCCCCGTATCTCAATGTGAGCAAATAATTAATTCCTATAAAAAGTCAAAAAAAATAAGCGATAAAGTAGATTTGGAAGTAGAAGAGTTCGATAAAAAATATAAAGGTCTGATAAAAACCATATCAGAACTTCATGAAGACAACTCTGATCTTGATATTCAGCTTGTTAAGATATTTTCAAGACTGATACAATCTGAAATTACCGAAGATACAAGCCTTAAAGAACTGAATGAGGTAATAAATTCTTTAAACAGTTTTATACAGCTAATAAGCAAACTCCCTGATAAAGATAAGCCTCAATTTCCTGAAAAAGAATGGATATTGCAACTTAAAAATGCTGTAACTTCTGATAATCCTCCTTCTGCTCCTGATATAAAGCCAAAGAGTGTTTTAATTTCAACACCTCAAAAAATAATTGATTTTGAAATAAGTACAAAATATCAGATA
Organism: Candidatus Gastranaerophilales bacterium; assembly: GCA_942491415.1. Lineage (GTDB taxonomy): Bacteria > Cyanobacteriota > Vampirovibrionia > Gastranaerophilales > CALOAD01 > CALOAD01. The sequence goes on from CALOAD010000020.1 coordinate 412,624, forward strand.
TGGCTTGATGTTTCAGACCAAGCTTGGGTTAAAGAGGATACAGGACCTTTATATAATGCGTGGGTTTTTCAAAAAGAATGGACTCAGGGAGAATACACTCTTGAAATACACAAAAAACTCACGACTCAAAAAACAGCACATCTAACAAGAAAACTTGCTATGTGTGCGAATGAAAAAATATTTTGCTATATGAGCCACCTTAACAGCTCGGGAAATGAAAACACAGGGTTTTTGCCCGAAAGTATCGACCCTTCTATGCGTAAAAAAACAGGAGATTTTTTAAATATAACTCCTAGAGAAGATCAAAAACCTGTACTTGAATATACAAAAGGGAAAATGGCGGTTCCTGCCGTTCCGGGGGCTGGAAAAACAACAATAATGCAGGCTTTGATCATAGAGCTTTTAAAGAAAAACATCCAACCATCTCGAATAATGGTTGTAACCTATATGGAATCGGCAGCGAGAAATTTCCTTGAAAAAATCAAAAAATCTTGCCCGGGCTTAAATGAACTTCCTCATATAAGCACTATTCACTCACTTGCTTATAAAATAATAATGGAAGAGGGTAATCACGTAAAATTAGGGTTGGATTCAGGGTTCTCTATTTGTGATGATACAGAAAGACCAAGAATAATAAGAGCGCTTTCTAATAAACACTTACCTTTTGGTGAAGACCCTGAAAACTGGAAAGATATTGTTACTACGGGCATTTCAAAATCTAAAATAAACGATGTATCTCCTAATGAAATTCAAAAAAATATACAAAAATATCCTGATAGCCAACTTGAGGATTTTTTACCTGTTTACAAGGATTACGTGATCACTTTAAAGCAACGAAATATGGTCGATTATGACGACCTGTTGGTAATGGCAATAAAGCTATTAAAAGAGCATTCAAGTATAAGAACCTACTATCAAGACCTTTATAGCTATGTAATAGAGGATGAAGCTCAGGATTCATCACCTATTCAGCAAGAATTTATTTCTATTCTCAGCGAAAAACATGGTAATTTGATTAGATGCGGAGATGTGAATCAGGCAATCACCACAACCTTTTCAGACGCTGATGTAAAGGGTTTTAAAACTTTTATCGAAAATAATCATAAGGTTGAGATGCAAAGTTCTCAACGAAGTGCTAAAGGTGTTTATGAACTGGCAAATCATCTTGTTGACTGGTCAAAAACTCAAGAATTTGCTAAAAATACTTTTTATGACATAAAAATGCAACCTGTTGCGGGTGGAAATCCTAAAGTGACTAATAGCTTGAATTTTCATTTATTTAAAACTCCTCATGAAGAAAAAGATTTCATTTTAAAAGAACTGAGAAATAAACTAAAAGAGAATAAAAATCAAACTTTTGGTCTTTTATTAAGGGCAAATTGGCAAGTTTTTGCTTGGGCTGATTTTCTTGAGCAGAACGGAATAAAAATAATTTGCAGAACAGATACTTTAAAGCAAAAAAAAGTTTTCAGATTTATCTTAAAACTTCTGGAAGTGCTTAATACACCTTGGAATAACAAGCAGGTTGCAGATTTATACGAAGAATTTACAAAAATCAAAAAATTTGAAGCAGATTCTGATTTAACTAATTTTATAAGAACAAAATTGGGAACGCCTTTTGTGAGTTATAAAATAAATTCCAATGACTTGCCCGTTTTAGAAGGTCAAAATTCTTGCAATTTTTGGTGGGAGCTTCATTATTGGCTGGAGCATTCTCATATCCCGGCGGAAGAACTTGTTATAAAAATAGGAAATTATTATTTTAACAATGTTTTGGATAGATCCAATGCTCAGTTATTATCGATTTTAATCAAAAAATTCTCAGCTTCTTTCAATGACGATAATTCAATTTTATCAATTAAACTGCCTGAAATAGTAAAACATTTTTCAAGACTGCAAAATGAAAATAAAATCAGCGGGGTTAAATTTTTTAATGAGGAAGACGAGTCAAAAGACAATGCTTTAAATGGTTTTGTGCAGGTAATGACATTGCATAAATCAAAAGGAGATGAATTCGACACGGTCTTTATTCCTGAAATGTATGAAAATTCTTATGCTCTTTCTCCCGAAAATATTAGGCTAAGACCTGAAAATACCCTCATAAATAAGATAATAGCATTAAGCCCCAATAAAAAAAGTTTAAAATCTAAAAAAGAAATAATATCAGAACAAATAGAAGAAACTCTACGATTAATATACGTAGGGGTTACAAGGGCGAAAAAATATCTTTACCTCAGCAGTGCAAAATCAAAATTAAGAAAAGACGGTGGTGCTTATAATGCAAAACCTTCAAAGCTTTTAGAGCATCTCATTGAAAATTACACTTCAAAAACAGAGGTAGCAGTAAATGAATAACAATTTTTATACCTCGGGACATTTTGAAACCTGGAATACCTGTCAAAGAAAGTATTATTTAAAATACATAAAAAAATTCGTCATGCCGGCATTAAAAAATAATGCACTTTTGGGACAGGAAGTTCACGCACTCATAAACTATAAGCTCAGAGGTTTAAATATAGATCATCTTGAAAAGACTTTAAGCGAAGAAACAAAACTACACTGGGATTCAATAAAATCAAATCCTATAATGAAACTTAAACCAATTGTATCAGAATGGAGTTTTAACGTAAGGGTTTTAGATTCCCCGTATTGGATTAGCGGAAGAGTTGACGCTATTTTTCACGATGAAGAAAATGAAAAATATATAATTGTAGACTGGAAAACAGGAAAAGTTTTTTCTAAAAATTCTGAAAATAATTATCAATGCAAAATTTATCAATATGCCTTATATTTAGCAGCCCAAGATCTAAAGCTAGACCTTAAACCTGAAAATATTCAATTTGGTTATATTCAAACTTTAGATGATTTAGACCAATCTCAAACCTTCATTGATTTTTCAAATGAAAAATTTTTAGAATATTCGCAAGAATTCAAAAAAACGCTGACTGACGTAAATAAAACCAAAACTTTTAGTAAATGTTCCGATTCAATTTCAAAAGCCTGTAAATTTTGTCCTTATAATCCTCTTTGCTTTAAAAGTTAACCTAATTGCCCTGACCCTTTATAAAATCTTTATTCATAAATCAAACATACTAATGGGTTTTTTGATATAATAATCGAATAAGAATATTGAAAAGTCCAATATTACAAAAAGTCAGATAATTTTAGGAGTTAACATACTTTGTGCGGAATAGTAGGTTATATAGGTAATAAATCAGTAGTCCCAATATTAATCGAGGGATTACAAAAACTTGAATATAGAGGGTACGACTCAGCAGGAGTCGCTATTTATAATAATAACGGCATTGAAACTTTTAAAGCCGAGGGGAAACTTGAGAATTTAAAAAATATATTACAAGAAAAAAATAATATAAAAACAGCAAAAACTTCAGGGATAGGACATATCAGATGGGCGACACACGGTAGCCCAACTCAAGCTAATGCCCATCCTCACATCAGTAACTGTTGCAAAATCGCAATTGTACATAACGGGATTATTGAAAACTATAAAGAATTAAAAGCAGAGCTTGAAGCCAAAGGACATTTATTTCAATCTGAAACTGATACCGAAACACTGGCGCACCTTATAGCCGAAAATTTAAAAACACATCCTAAATTAATTAATGCTGTTCAAGAATCTCTCAAATTAGTCCAAGGCGCTTATGCATTAGGCATTATGCGACAAGACGAACCGGAGACTCTTATCGCAGCCAAGAAAAACGCCCCTTTGCTTATTGGAGTGGGTGAAAATGAGCATTTTATAGCAAGCGATGTGCCTGCTATCATTGAATATACAAAAAAAGCAGTATATCTGGAAGATGATGAAATAGCTGAGATAAAAGCGGATGGTTTTAATGTTTTTAATTTAAAAGGAAATAAAGTCAAAAAAACAGTTGAAACTCTGCCTTGGGAACCTGTAGCTCTTAGCAAAATGGGTTATAAGCATTTCATGTTAAAAGAAATCCACGAACAACCGGACGTAATAAGAAACAACCTCTCAGGAAAACTTACTTCTGTCGAGGATCCTATAAAACTCAATGAAGTGAAATTGGACAAAGAATCTTTATTAGGCTTAAACCGAATTCAAATCATAGCCTGCGGTACATCGTTGCACGCTGCAATGGTAGGAAAGCATATTATCGAAGAATATACAAATATTCCTGTAGATGTCGAAGCTTCAAGCGAATATATTTATAGAAAAACTATAACGGATGAAAAAACCTTGGTTATAGGGGTTTCTCAGTCAGGAGAGACTGCTGATACTATCACTGCTATTAGGCAAGCCAAAGAAAAAGGCTCTCATATTTTAATCATCACAAACAGAGTCGATTCTACAATGGCAAGAGATGCAAATAGTCTAGTTTCAGTGGATGCAGGGATTGAAGTAAGTGTTGCCGCTACAAAATCTTATACCGCACAGCTTATGTCTTTTTACCTTTTAACCATCTATCTTGCAGAGATTAAAGACACAATTTCAAAAGAAGACGCTAAAAAATATAAAGAAGAGTTGATTCAACTACCTCAAAAAGTAGAAATAATCTTGAGTGGCAAAGATAAGATACAAAAATGTGCCAGAAAATATAGCAATTCTAAGGACTTTATCTACATAGCGAGGGGTGTAAACTTTGCATCGGCACTGGAAGGGGCTTTAAAACTGAAAGAAATCAGCTATATCAATGCTACGGGATATCCTGCCGGTGAGCTTAAACACGGTCCTATTGCAATGTTGGACGAATCAATGCCGGTTCTTTCAATACTAATGCCTGGTTCGGTATATGAAAAAGTTTTGTCAAATTCACAAGAGGCAAAGGCAAGAGACGCAAAAATGCTTTGTGTAACATCTTCTGACGATGAAGAACTAAAATCATTATTTGATTTTATACTTAAAGTTCCTGCTGTCGATGAAATATTTTCACCCGTTCTAACCTCAATTCCTTTACAGCTTTTAGCCTATTATATAGCTGAATTTTTGGGTAAAGATGTAGATCAACCGAGGAATCTGGCAAAGTCGGTAACTGTAGAATAGATGAAGACAAAGAATATCCAAATTACAATCGATAAGAATGAGTTTGATGTATTGATAATAGAAAAAAAGTTGGGCTTTACACCATTGCGATGGGCGGTTGTAAAAGCTCAAGGTAACTTACTCACTATTGATGCAACCGTAATTTGTGATTAATGAGATTTTACTTGCCATTAATTAGCTCAATTTTTATTAATAATTGAGTACTTTGCTATATCCATTTAACATTCAGCAAATATAATTAAAGAGTATTGGTAAAAACTTATTTAAGAGGAAAGCAAAATGCTCGAATTTAGCTGGAAAAATGCAAGCAGCGACGTTATCGGAGCAGAGCACGGACTAGATGTGAACAAAGAATTTGAAATTCACAAAGACCGTGTAGCTCAGGTTGTAACTGATTTGTATGCCAGAAAAGACCAAGCGGGTCAATGGCTAAAATGGATGAATCTGGGTCATAACGATGACACAGTATGGTACATCAAAGAATACGCAGCACAAGTAAAAGGAAAATTTGACAATTTACTTATACTTGGAATCGGAGGATCTGCCCTTGGTGGAATTGCAGTTACAGAAGCTTTATTAAAGCCTTACTGGAATGTACTTACACCTGAGCAAAGAAATGGATACCCCCGAATATTCTTTGTTGACAACATCGACCCTGATCAAATCAATGGTCTTTTAAATATTCTTGACATGAAAAAAACTCTTGTGAATGTAATCACAAAATCAGGAAGTACAGCAGAGACAATGTCTGCTTACATGATCGTAAAAGACAGGCTTGAAAAAGAACTTGGTGCTGATTATGGCGATAATATCGTTGCTACAACTGACAAGCAAACAGGTGTTTTAAGACAACTTTCTGATCAAGAAGGTTACAAAACATTTGTTGTTCCTGATGATGTAGGCGGAAGATTTTCAGTATTTTCAGCAGTAGGATTGCTTCCTTTTGCTTTAGTCGGTATTGATATTGAAGAAATGCTTGAAGGTGTAAAAGACATGTACGAGCATTGCAAAAATACAGATATCGAAAATAACATCGCAGCTCAAAATGCTCTTATTCATTATCTAATGGATAAAAAAGGAAAAAATCTTTCTGTAATGATGCCATATTCAAGCAGATTAAAATTTATCTCTGATTGGTATGTTCAATTATGGGCAGAGTCATTAGGTAAGGAAGTTGATAATGATGGAAAAATTGTAAACGCAGGTCCTACTCCAATAAAAGCAGTAGGAGCAACAGATCAACACTCTCAAATTCAGCTTTACAACGAAGGACCTAATGATAAACTTATCAACTTTATTCGTGTAAAAGAATTCGATTCAGAGTTAAAAATCCCTCATGTGTTTGAATATACAGGAATCGGTTATCTTTGCGATAAAACAATAAATGATCTTATAAATGCAGAAGCAGACTCCACAAGAGTTGCGCTTACTGATTATAATCGTCCTAACGTAACTATTACGACACCTAAAGTGAATGGTTATTATTTAGGACAAATTTTATTTATGCTTGAAATGCAAACTGCTATAGCAGGAGAGCTTTACAACATAAATACATTTAACCAACCGGGCGTTGAGCAAGCCAAAAACTATACTTATGCTTTAATGGGCAGAGTTGGGTATGAAGGTTCTGCACAAGAACTAAAAGAAAAAATGAGCATAGTATAAAGACTCTTTTTTATAAATTTAAAAAGCCTCTATGAATTTCATAGAGGCTTTTTAGTATATTCACGAACTAACGCATATAAAAAGAAAAACACCTTTGAATAAATCTCGGGTGTTTAAAAATAGTAATTTAAGTATTTTTTATTGTTTATGCGATATTTTTGAACTTGTCTAAGAAGTAGCTTAAGAATGTAATTTTTCCTTCTGTTGCAAGAGCTGCTTTTTCTTCTGATGCTCTTCTAATTTCAGCAACTTCTGATTCGATTAGTTCGTTTATTGTTTTTCCTGAGCCTTCTTCAGCTTTCACTAGTTCGATTTTATTCATCTTAGCTTCTTGCTCTTCAGGTGACATTTTACTTTCTTTTATTTCGAAATTCTCTTGTAAAGCTTTGTTTATTTTTACAAAATTTGTTTCTTTTTCTCCATTCACATTTACAGAAAACTTAGAATTATAATCAACATCTTTCATATTGATATGTCCACCAGCAGCAGCTCCGTGCCCACCGCCGTTAAATAATCCGGCTAAAATAGCAGCATGGTTTGTGCTTGTTTTTGATCTGAATGAGAATGAAATATTTCCTGATTCACTTACACAAGTTAAGTACGCAACCGCATTATCCTTATAAGAATTAGAATTATCATTTAAAAGTGTCTTTAGTTTCATTTTGAATGTATTTCTTACATCATTGAATGTGAACTCAGGGTTTTCTTTTAATACTTGTGCTTGCAATTTATTAAATTCAGCTACAGGCAATTGAATACCTTGAACTCCAAGACTTGGATTTCCTACAATAGAGTTTTTAACTATCTCTTTGATGAATTGTTCATGTTTATTGACGGCATCAGAAGATGATTCAAGACCATTTTTAACAAAATTAGCAGTTAGTTTTCCGTCAGTTTTTTCTGTAAACCATTTGGCTAAAGCTTTTGTCTTGTAATCAGGTTTTTTCCACCAAGAATATTTTTCATCTGAAGGTTTAGGATTGGAATCTCTATAAAAACCACCTGTATCTGTAAATAAGCCTGTTAAAAATGCTTTAGATGATTTTTCAAAATTTTCTTTATGTTCTTCAGGAATAGGAGCATTTTTGTTTAACCAAGGTAAAATTCTACTTGTTATTCCTACCATAACCTGAACGGCAGAGGGTGATCTATCTTCTACAAGTAGAAGATTTTCTTTTTCAATTTTTTTAAGATCAATTCCGGTAAAATCTTTTTGTTTATCCCAACCATTTATGTTTTTAGGATGGTGGTCAACATAAATAACTTTTGTACTGTCATCCATATTTGTTTTTAAATTCATCATTGCACGTTCAGGAGTCGGAACATCCATAAACATAATTACATCATATTTTTTTGTTTTATCAAATTCAGGATAATTTTCTACATATTCTTCAGGAAGAAATTCGTTATCTTCAAGTTTTGATTTGTCATAGATCATTATATCTTTTACACCATCAAGATAATTGAAAGAAGCAGGTGTTCTATCATTTATCAGGCAATCAACATTTTTTTCTTGATCTAGCATTCCAAGAGCGTATTTCATTCCTAATACACAACCGATAGTGTCTCCATCAGGTGTTGAATGACCTACTAATAAAACACTTTTATTTTTTTCATCTTTTAATGTGTTTGCTATTTTATTAACTGATGTTCTTATTTCGTTAGCACGATCATCACCATCGAAGTTTTGACCATTTTTTAATATAACGTGCAGCATATCACTAGGCGTAGCTGATAATAGTTGAGGAGTTATAAATCTTTTTGCATCAGGATGAAGAGAAAGACGTGTAATTCTTCCTGTAATATTTTTATCTTCACCGGTGTATTTAACACTTACTTTGATATCTTTAAGTCCCTGTCTATTGTTTCTTACGTAAGAAACACCAACTTCAAAGTCATCAGCATTTTCAGTTAATTCTTTTCCAATGAATTTGTTTACGAGACCGGGTAAAGTTCCTAATTTTTCACCTTGTTCTGTGTAAAGCACAAGGTCATTATTATTAAATCTTTGATTAAATTCAGGTTTAACAGTAACTAAAGCAGGATTTTTAGAAGAAACAGAAGGTAAAGCATTTATTGCATCTTGATGTTCTTTTGTACCAAAAACTTTTGATTTGAATTCATTAACAGGGTCATTTAGACCTGTAAATGATACAAGAGAAGCCACTCTTCCTTTTTGAGAAAAAGCAATATCTTTCCCTACAAAGAAATTCGAGCTAAAACTTACGGTGTCATTTTGAAGAGTTTGTTTTTGCAATGGAGATGTTTGAAACTTACTGCCTGAAATAGCAGCTTGTTTGTTTAATGAGACTAAGTTAGGACTAATAATCATTTCCGCTAAACCTTTAAAAAAATATTTTACTTAAATTACTTATATGCAGAAAATCCAAATAGAAATTTTTTTGATAGCTCTTTTCTTTATTGTTATGAAATTGTTACATATTTGATTTAGGGTAAACGCATGCCAACAAAAAGAAAACGGCTTTTAAAACCGTTTCCTCTTTGTTGTTTTTATAGCTAAATATAAAAATTTAAACTATGAATTTGCTTGCTTGTTTTTGTAGCACTTCAGCTACTTTTGCCAATGAAGCAGAACTTGCATTTATTTCTTCAAAACTGGCTGTTTGCTCTTCTGTAGTAGATGAGATTTCCTCAGCACTTGCAGCAGCTTCTTCAGTAATAGAAGAGATGTTTTCCATCATTTTAACTATAGAATCAGATCTGTCAGCAACTATTTCAATTTCATCCGATATTTGTCCTAAAGAAATCCCTGTATTTTGAACAATGCCAACACCTTCTTCTACTTCATATACAGCTGTATCCATCATGCTTACAGCTTGAGATGTTTTATTTTGTATCTCCTTGATCATGTCTGTTATTTTATCCGTTGCATTAGCAGATTCTCCGGCTAATTTTTTAACTTCATCTGCCACAACTGCAAATCCTTTTCCATGTTCACCGGCTCTTGCTGCTTCTATTGCGGCATTTAAAGCCAGTAAATTCGTTTGACCTGCTATAGCTTTTATTAAGTCTACAATTTCTTCAATATCACTACTAAGTATTCCTAAATCATTTATAGTTTTAGAAATTGTGTCAGAAGAATTTTTAATCTCATTAATTTTGTTTATAGCTATTGAAGCCTGTTTTTGACCATCCGTTGCTTTGCTTTTTATTTTTTGAATAGTAAGATTTGCTTCGTTGATATTATCCAAACTTGAAATAACGCTGGTCGATTGTTCTTGAGTGCCTACAGCTAATTGAGAAACACTGGATGCTACTTGCTGGGCTCCTTGGGCTGTTTGATCAGCAGAAGCATTAAGTTCTTCAAGACCGGAGGCAATATCCTCCGTCGAATTACAAACTTCTTTTACCATGTCATGAGTATTTCTAAGCATGGTATCAAAGGACTGGCAAAGTTTTCCTACATCACTATCTGAAATATAACCAAATGAATCAATTGCCAAATTTCCGGCTGCAACTTCTTCCATTTTATGCAAGAGTTTATCAAGTAGTTCCTGTATCCTCATTGCCATGAAACAGCCTAAAAACATGCTGATTATAATAGCGGCTATAGCGGTGATAATCATTGTTTTTATCGCTGTATTGCTATCAGTATTTACATCATTTTTCATTTTTTCAGAAATTTCAGCGACATGGGCGTCTAAATCTCTCCATGCTTGCTGAATATTATTCATAAGATATTCTTTTTTATAAAATTCGGTTATAGCAAGATGTCTTTTCCCTGACAGGGCTATATTAATAATTCGATCTCTTTCTGTTCGATATTTGACGATATCTGATCTTATTTTTTTATAAAAATCATTACTTTTTTCGTCTAGATTAAGCTTCTCAAATTCTTTATACATTTCATTTAGCTGACTTGTTCTTGTTTTTATATTATTTAAGACTTCTTGTTGTCCTTGTTTGTTATTTGTCAACAAAAATTTAAGCATTTCTATCTTTAAACCATTAGTATTACTTCGAGCTATATTTATATACCTCGTTGCCATTAATCTATCCTTGTATAAAGTGTTAACAGCTACATTTGCTTTTTTTAAAAAATGAATTCCTGTCATCCCAACCGAAATCAAAAAAACAGTCATTAGTAATACTAAAATTGCAATTTTTTTGCACGTTGTAAGATCATAATACTTTTGCATTACGTTTTTTTTCATAATGTTGTCCTCAATATGTTAATCTACCCGCAGTTTATACTTAATTAATTCCACATTGAGGCGTGTTAATAATTAATATATTTTCCGTTTTAGGTGAATTTACAATTTGTTCTAATAGTAAATAATTCTTTATATTTTTAAAATACTTGTCCACAAGTATTTTTGAATATAAATCAAAAATTTACTTTATATTGAATGTTTAGCTTTAAAAGTCTTATCTTTACAATATCACGCTTAATATATTGTTATATTTTCAAGGTATCATTAAATTACAGCGATAAAAAATTTTATAATCAATTTGTAATTTAGATTACAGGTCTATTTTTAAGTTGGATTTTATTCTTTAGCTGAGAAATAGATATAGGCTCTTCTTTAGAGTTACAAACTTTTGCAGGGTAAATCTCATAAAAACACTTATAATTAGAGGGTGTTACGTTCAACATAATAACATTGGCGCCTACTTTTAAAGCTTTGTTTCTACCTTCTTGTTCATTTACGGTTGCCAAAGCTGTCGTAGCTGGTAGGTTTGTTATTTTTGTCACAATACGTGTTACTGCGAGCGTTTTATATACAAGTTCTTCTGTATCAAGCCCTTCTATTTCATTATTTTCACTATTTAAAAACTCAAGACCTAAAGGTGTTTTAGGGTGAGGAAGGTATGGACCTATCCCCATCATTTCAAGTTCCAGATCTTTAAATAACAAAATATCATCAGCGATACTATCAAGTGATTGTCCCGGAAGACCAACCATTATGCCGCTTCCTGTTTCAAAACCTATCTTTTTTAGATTTTTTAGGCAATTAATCCTGTTTTCAAAGCTCATTTTAGGGTGTAGCTTTTGATACAACAAATGATCGCTGGTTTCATGTTTTATCAAATACCTATCAGCGCCTGCGTTTTTGAATTTTAAGTACTCGTCAAAAGTTTTTTCACCTATCGAAAGTGTTATAAATAAATCAGTATTAGTCTTTATCTCTTTTATAAGTGTACATAAGGTTTTTATATCGTAAGAAAAATCCTCACCTGATTGAAGAACCACTGTTTTATAGCCAAGTTTTTCAGCATTGACAGCTGCTTTTAAAATCTCATCAACAGTCAGCCTGTATCGATTTATTTCTTTATTTGCTCCTCTGATGCCGCAATAGGTACAGTTTTGAGCACAATAATTGGAAAATTCAATTATGCCTCGTAATTTAATTTCATCTCCGACGTATTCTTTTCGTGTTTCATCAGCCAAAGAATATAAATCTTCTAAAGCATTTTTATCGGTTAGCTTTAAAAAATCTATTATCTCTTTTTTAGAATAATTTTCTTTTTTTTGAATTTTCATTTTCACAAAACTCTTCGTACGAATATAATTTAACATATATTGGAACGGTAAGATATTTCATTTATAAAATATTTATTATTTTTAAAATTTGCCAAAGCTAATCAATAGGTTTACTCTTATAAAAAATAAAAATAATATTAAGATTATAGGAAAATTTATTTTTCTCATTAAAATTATATATTATATGAAGGGAGTTTATATGATAGATTTTAATAAATTTACAGAGCAAGCAAAAGAAACAATAATGAACGCCCAGCAGATAATGGCAAGGTTTCAAAATAATCAGCTCACGCCTGAGCATGTTTTGCTTTCAATGTTAGAAGATGAAAATAATGTTGCTAGTCAAGTTTTTAAAAAGCTAAAAATAGATACAATAAATTTGACCAATGAAGTAACAAAAAAAATATCACAATTCCCTAAAATTACAACTCAAATCAATGACTCACAGCTTTATGTTTCTATGGAATTTAAACGCATAGTTGATCTTTCTCAAGAAGAAGCTCAACGTTTAAAAGACAGTTATATAAGCCTGGAACATATCCTTTTAGGAATGTTAAACGATAGAAATAGTTTTTGTAGTCAAGTTTTGATGAAAAACGGACTAACAAAAGAAAATCTATATAAAGTGTTAAAAGATATAAGAGGAAATAAAACCGTAGATAGTCCTGATGCTGAAAATACATATCAAGCACTTGAAAAATACAGCATCGATCTTACAAAACTTGCAAAAGAAGGCAAACTTGATCCTGTAATTGGTAGAGGAAGTGAAGTTAGGCGTATAATTCAAGTTTTAAATAGAAGAACAAAAAATAACCCCGTTTTAATAGGAGAGCCAGGAGTCGGAAAAACGGCTATAGTAGAAGGACTTGCACAGCGCATAGTAAAAGGAGATGTTCCTGAAGGGTTAAAAGACAGAACTCTTATATCTCTTGATATGGGTGCTTTAATTGCAGGTGCCAAGTTCAGAGGTGAGTTTGAAGAACGACTCAAAGCCGTCTTAAAAGAAGTTCAAAAATCAGAAGGCGACATAATAATGTTTATTGATGAACTTCATACTGTGGTAGGTGCAGGTGGTTCTACAGAAGGTTCAATGGATGCAGGTAATCTTTTAAAGCCGATGCTTGCCAGAGGTGAATTGCGTTGCATCGGGGCTACAACGACTAATGAATACAGAAAATATATTGAAAAAGATCCTGCCTTAGAGCGTAGGTTCCAACCGGTACTTGTAGAAGAGCCAACCATCGAAGATACTGTAAGTATTTTAAGAGGGCTTAAAGAAAAGTATGAAGTCCATCACGGTGTAAGAATTAAAGACGCTGCTTTAATTGCAGCGGCAAAATTATCATCTAGATATATAACAGATAGGTTTTTGCCTGATAAAGCAATAGATTTAATTGATGAGGCGGCGTCTTCTTTAAGAATAGAAATAGACAGCATGCCGGCAGAAATCGATTCGCTTGAACGTCAAAAAACTCAATTGGAGATTGAACGGGAGGCTCTTAAAAAAGAAAGTGATTCTGATTCAATAGAAAAAGTTAAAAACCTTGATGAGCAAATCAAAAATCTTCAAGACAAAGTAGATGTACTTCAAAACCAATGGAAAAAAGAAAAAGAATCTATTTTTAAGGTAAGAGACTTAAAAGAAGAAATAGAAACAACAAAACGACAAATAGAAGAAGCTGAGCGAGAAGCAGACCTGGCAAAGGCTGCTGAACTTAAATACGGAAAACTAATTGAACTCGAAAAAAAGCTTAAAACCCAAGAAGAGACGCTCTCAGGACGAGAAGAAAAAAACACATTACTAAAAGAAGAAATTGACGAAGAAGATATAGCTGATGTAGTGAGTCGTTGGACGGGAATCCCTGTGACCAGGCTTGTAGAAAGTGAGATCCAAAAACTTTTACATATGGAAGATTCTTTACACAAAAGAGTTATCGGACAAGATGAAGCGGTAGAAGCTGTATCAGAGGCTATAAGAAGAGCCAGAGCAGGTTTGAAAGATCCTTCAAGACCTGTTGGTTCATTTATTTTCTTAGGACCTACAGGTGTAGGAAAAACAGAACTCGCAAGAGCATTAGCCGAATTTTTATTCAACGATCAAGAAGCTATGATTAGAATTGATATGACCGAATATATGGAAAAACACGCCGTTGCAAGACTAATAGGGGCACCTCCCGGATATGTAGGACATGAAGAAGGTGGTCAATTAACCGAACAAGTACGCCGAAAGCCTTATAGCGTGGTTTTATTTGATGAAATCGAAAAAGCCCACCCGGATGTGTTTAATATAATGCTTCAAATTCTCGATGATGGAAGGCTCACAGACTCAAAAGGGCGAACTGTTGATTTTAAAAACACAGTAATTATAATGACCAGCAATATAGGAAGTAGCTTGATTTTAGAACAAACCATCAGTGCTATGTTCAGCCAATCCTCTATGGACAAAATGAAAGAGCAAGTAATGGAGCTTATGAAGCAGCAATTTAGACCCGAATTTTTAAATAGAGTTGATGAAATAGTTTTCTTCAAAGGGCTAAGTTTGCAACAATTATCTCAAATAGTTGATATTCAGCTTGAAAGACTTAAAACACTTTTAGAGGATCGAGACATATCATTAAAAATAACTGATGACGCCAAAGAATTTCTTTCTAATAGAGGTTATGAGCCCGCTTATGGAGCAAGACCATTGAAAAGAGTTTTAAGGCAATTGGTAGAAAATCCTTTATCCAAAAAAATATTGGCAGGTGAAATCTCAGACGGTGAAACCATTACCATAGATGTTGATTCTGATGAAATTATATTTTTAAAAAATTAATTTTATTTAAAAAATTGTTTTTTGTCGGGTGTTTTTGTAATAATTCAATTATAGATCAATCTTAAAAAGGAATTTTAAATGAAAAAATTACTTTCAATAATTTTTATAATGCATTTATTGTTGGTTAATATCTCAACTCCTGCGCTTGCTCAATATCAAGACTCAGGACTTCAAAGATTTGAGCTAAAATCAAGATTTGGATTTGGCGATAACCAACAAAAAAAAGAAATGAAAAAAATCAGATCCTTAGAAAAAGAATTAAAACTAACAAAAGAGCAAAAAGCAAGATATAGAGAACTAAGTTACTCACTAAAACAACAAATGAAACCTTATGTAGTTAAAATTCAAGAACAAAGGCAAAAAATCGCTGAAATGCTTCAGTTAGAGGCAGAAGAAGAAGATATAAACTCAGAAAAAGTTAAATTTAAAAATATTGTAACTAAAGCTATGTTGGTGAAAAAAGCTAATATGGATGAATTTGAAATGATATTGAATCCTTGGCAAAAAGAAAAATTCAAAAAAATAAGACTAAAAGCGCAAAGTAGAAAATCCCGCCAGCAAAAATAATTTCAGGGAGTCATTTCAAAAATCTGAAATTTTAATTTTAGTGAAATCTAATTGCTAAAATTACTTTTGGCTTTTTTATATTTTATATATAATTATGCCAAGACTATACCGATATTAAAATGTAATCAGGAAAATAAAAACAATTTTGCAAGTCGGTATGCGTAAGCAAAGAGCTATGTTTTCAGAAAGCATCGGATTTTCCTGAAAACTAACTCATTTGGGTATAGATCAATAAAAGGAAGTTATCGTGCTTAAAGAACAGTATTTTCCTCAGGAAATAGAGAAAAAATGGCAAAAATCGTGGGAAGAAAATAAAACAAACAAAACAAAAGATGAATCAGATAAACCTAAATATTATGCGTTATCTATGTTTCCCTATCCCTCAGGAAGACTGCACATGGGACACGTTCGCAATTATACCATTACAGATGTAATCGCCCGATTCAAAAAAATGAACGGCTTTAATGTCTTACATCCAATGGGTTGGGATAGTTTTGGCTTACCTGCTGAAAATGCTGCTATAAACTCAGGAGTTAGTCCTGCGAAATGGACTTTTGAAAATATTGATTATATGAGAGATCAATTGAAGTCTTTAGGTCTTTATTATGACTGGGATAGAGAAATTGCAACATGTAAGCCCGACTACTATAAATGGACGCAATGGTTATTTTTAGAGTTTTATAAATCAGGTCTTGCGTATAAAAAAGAAGCCGCCGTCAATTGGTGCGAAAAATGTGCAACAGTTCTTGCCAATGAACAGGTTATAGACGGTAAATGCTGGAGATGTGACGATGACGTTATTAAAAAGAATCTTTCTCAGTGGTTCTTAAAAATAACAGATTACGCTGATAAGCTTTTAGAAGATCTGGATCAATTAAAAGGCTGGCCCGATCGAGTAAAAACAATGCAAAAAAATTGGATAGGCAAATCACAAGGGACAATATTAAAATTAAAAGTTGCTGAACATCCTGAAATTGAGATACCTGTTTATACTACAAGACCGGATACGGCTTTTGGTATTACTTATCTGGTTTTAGCACCTGAACATGCCGGCGTTGAAAAGCTCACAACGCCTGAAAACAAAGAAAAAGTATGTCAATATATAGAAAATGCGAAAAAAGCTTCTGAAATTGAACGTCTTTCAACAGAAAGAGTTAAAACAGGTGTTCCACTGGGAACTCACGTTATTAATCCTTTAAACGGAAAAAAAGTTCCTTTATGGATTGCCGATTACGCACTGGTAGAATATGGAACAGGTGCTGTAATGGCAGTCCCTGCTCATGATACAAGAGATTTTGAATTTGCTAAAAAATTCGATTTACCGATAATTGAAGTAATAAAAGACCCTTCTAAAACAAGCGAAGAATCATTAAACGAAGCTTATACCGAACCGGGTGTAATGGTTAATTCAGGAGAATTTGATGGTATCAGCAATGAAGAAGGCAAGAAAAAAATAACAGAATTTGCTCAGCAAAAAGGTTTTGGACACGCTCAAACTCAATTCAGATTAAGAGATTGGTTGATTTCAAGACAAAGGTACTGGGGGGCTCCAATTCCTATCGTATATTGCGATAAATGTGGAGTGCAACCTATACCTAACGAACAATTACCTGTTCTTTTGCCTGAGGATGTAGACTTTAGCGTTAAAGGAAAATCTCCGATTCTTACTTCAGAAACTTTTCTTGATACAACTTGCCCTAATTGTGGAGGCACTGCTAAACGTGAAACTGACACAATGGATACGTTTATTTGTAGTAGTTGGTATTTTTTGAGATATATCGATCCTCTCAACACAGAAAAAGTCTTTGATACTGATAAAGTTAACCGCTGGATGCCTGTTGATCAGTATGTGGGCGGTATTGAACACGCTATTTTACACCTTTTATATTCAAGATTTTTTGTAAAAGCGCTAAAAGATAGAGGATTGCTTAATTTTGATGAACCTTTTGAAAACCTTTTAACGCAAGGAATGGTGTTAAAAGATGGATCTAAAATGAGCAAATCAAAGGGGAATACGGTAGATCCTGATGAAATATTCCAAAATTATGGAGCTGATACTGCAAGGTTATTTATCTTGAGTGATTCACCTCCTGAAAGAGATTTTGACTGGTCTGACGCAGGTGTTGAAGGTTGTTATAAATTTTTAAATCGAGTATGGCGTTTATTGTCGAGCGTGCAAGAAAATGCATCTTTGAAAACTCAAGAAATAGATATGAATGCGCTTGATAAAGACTCAAAAGAACTCATTAGATTTACTCATTTGACCATTAAAAATATTTCATCTGATATAAGCAATGAGTTTCAGTTCAATACAGTGATAAGTAAATGCAGAGAGTTTGTGAATGCAATTTCTAACTTTGTTAATAACAAAAAACAAATGAACGAAAATGAGCAAAAAGTTCTCAGCTTTGCAGTTTCAACGCTTGTAAAGCTTATGGCGCCTATAACACCTCACCTTTCAGAAGAAGTTTGGCTTGGACTAGGGGGGCAAGGTTCGGTTCATAATCAAAAATGGCCTGAATACAAAGAAGAGCTAACAGTCGCTGATAATGTAACTTTGGTGATTCAAATAAACGGTAAGGTGCGTGACAAAATAGAAGCACCGATGAATGCGTCAAAAGAAGAAGCCGAAAAATTAGCTTTTAATAGCGAAAAAACCAAGCAATATGCAGAAGGAAAGCAAATAGTAAAAGTTATTGTTGTTCCTAATAAGTTGGTTAATATTGTAGTTAAATAAATTAAACCCCTCTTTTTTGAGGGGTTTTTATACTTAAAAGGAGTTAAATATGTCATTAAAGATAAAGTTTTTAGGTCATAGTGCATTTATGATTTCGTCTGAAAACGCAAATATATTAATAGATCCGTTTATTAGCGAAAACCCACAAGCTCAAAGTGAAATCGAGAAAACAAAACCAACTGATATTCTTGTAACTCACGCTCACGCCGATCACTTGGGAGATGCAATTCCTTTATCAAAGACATATAACGCACCTATTACCGCTATTTTTGAACTTGCAAATTATTGCATGAATAAAGGTGCGAACGCTCAAGGTGTAAATCTTGGTGGAAAAGTCCCTTTTAGTTGGGGATATACAAACTGGCTACCTGCAACTCATAGCAGTTCAACACCTGAGGGGGATTATGGAGGTTGTGCTGCCAGTGTTTTAGTTGGTTTAGATGGCGTTAAAATTTACCATGCCGGAGATACAGGGCTTCATTATGATTTAAAAATGGTCGGAGATTTTTATAATCCTGATATCGCTCTTTTGCCAATAGGCGGCTTTTTTACGATGGGAATAGACGAAGCTGTACAGGCTGTCAAATGGTTGGGTTGCAAAACTGTAATTCCTATGCATTATAATACATTCCCACCTATTGCAGTTGATGCAAATGAATTTAAGCAAAAAGTAGAATCCGAAACTTCTGCCAAATGCATTATCTTGAATATGAATCAAACAGCAGAATTTTGATCAATTTCTAACCAAACTAACCCATGTAGATACTCGGTTGAGCTTTAAATAGCCCTTAAAAACACTGAAAAACTTATAGTTTTCTTTGAGTTAAATAATATAATTTAAAATCAAATGAAGACTATTTTTCAAAAAAATTTGCTATGTTTTATTATATTAATGTGTGTTCAAACAACTGCACTTCCCTCTTGTGCTGTTGATTTTGCCTGGTCTTCGCCAAAGAGTATTGAACATAGATTTACAAACTTAAGAATGATTTTTGCTGACAGATATTTGCAATATGGAGATTTAGACCACGCACGAAAAGAACTTTTAGATGTTTTAGAATATGATAAAAAAAACATTCAAGCGCTTTTATACCTGGCTATTGTATCAGAGGATTCAGAAGAAAATAAATTGGCAGAACAATGCTATAAAAGTATTCTGGAAATTGAGCCGAAAAATAAAGAGGCAAATCATTTATACGGACTTTTGTTAGACAAATTAAATAAAATGGAAGAGAGTCTTGAATATCTGCAAAAAGTAAAAGTTATAGATCCTTATAATGCTGATATAAACTATGATATAGGCGTTGTTTATGCAAAAAATAATGACTTGCAAAATTCTATACCTTATTTTGAAAACGCTGTAAAATTAAACCCTAATTTTTCAGAAGCACATAATAATCTTTGTTATAGTCTTTCTTGTAGAGGTAAATACGATGAAGCATTGCCTTCATGCAAAAAAGCCATAGAATTAACACCTGATAGTATTGCAGCGCAAGATAGTGCAGGTTTTGTTTATATGGGGTTAAACCTTTATGATTTAGCCCGAGAACATTTTTTAAAAGCGCTTAAACTAGCTCCTGAAATTGATGAGATCAATTTGCATTATGCTCAATTATTGGAAAAAACAGAAAAAATTAAAGAATCAATAATTTATTATAAACGCTTTATTGAGTTTACTAATGACGATTTGAAGAAAGAAGAGATAAAACAAAAAATTCAAAAACTGGAGCAATTATAATCATCCATACTGATTATTGCCAAAGAGTGCTTATTTAGCTATAGTTAAAAATAAGATTTTTTAATATAAAGGGTTATAGCCTTGGTCGAAGAGTTAAAAGGACCTAGTTTATTTGAGATAAAACAATCCATTCAGGAAAAAAATTGGGTGGAGTTTTGCACTGTTAACGATAAAACTTTAAAAGGGCAAATCCTTTGGTTTGACATTAATACCTTCCATTTAATATTAGAAGACGGTAAAGAAGTAACTCTTTTAAGACAGTCTATAATCTATTACAGCATTTTAAAATCATAAATTTATATTTTCGACTTGATTACAAGCGGTGCTTCCTTTTGGGAAAATTACAACAGGAGCTTTTTTTTCGTTCTCTGCAAGCTTAGCAGGCTTCCAATAGTCTTTAACTAAAACTTGTTGGCTTCTTTTGCATTTGAGTCCTAAGTTTTCAAATATTTCAAGTTGCCTCGGACTTCCTTGTAAATATTTTCTTAGGTAAATATACAAATTCGCATCGGGATTTTTTTGCTTTATAAAGTTAGTACAATAGGCAATTATATCTTCGGTATATTCCAGATAAGGCAATGATAAAAGTAAATCCAGCCAGTAATTTTTCCCGTCTTGAGTCAACAACGTAAAATGTCCTTCAATTGAATTTCTGGAATAATCTTCAATAACCATTCTTTTTAGTTTTAAGTCTTTATTTTTAGGCAAAAACGATTTAAAAATTGATTTTCTAAAATCTCTTTTATTTTTCACAAGTGAATGTCTGAACTGCGGAAATAAAGCTTGCTGATAGAGATCTAAAATTCGAGGCGCATCACTGCGTTTTGACTTTCTAAAATTGCTGGAATTATATTTTTCAAAATCTTTATTTAAATCTTCCAGTTGCCAGATTTGGATTTGACTACAGCTTCTAAACATACAAACATCTCTTAAAAGCTGTATAACTTCGGCATACTCTTCGTCAATAACTGCAATTATAGTTTCGGTACCGGCTCCACCGTATTTATTTACAATAAAATCAACTAACTGCTTGCCGACATCAAAAGAATTTGTGTTTAATAATAATTTGTTTATTTTCCATCGGGTCTTTTCAGCCCCATCGGGAATTACGCTTATAAGACCCAGTAACTCATTTTTTTCAATCGCAATATATGATTCTTGCAAAAATTTTTGGTTCATAGGCAAAAGATCATGAAGTACATCAACAGGAAATGGAGTAAAATCACTCTCCGTAATTTCCTCTGATGAAACACCAAAATCAAGACAAGAAACCAATTCTTGAAGTTTTTTAATATCAAAAAGTGTAAGTCTTCTAATCTTTGCCATAAAAAATCCTTTAAGAATTATTTCAGGGTTTCATATTTACTATATCATTTTATAATAAAAGTGAATATATTTGTATTAGTAGAAGATGAAATGAAGTAAAAAATGAACAGTCAAAATCAGGTAATAAAATTAGACGGCAATTCGGTTGATAGCATAAAAGCGCTATACGAAAACTTTAAAGAAAGGTCTTTAAAGGATTATTTGTTTGAACTTGCACCTTTAGATTTTGTAGACTTTGCCAATTGTATAAAAAAAGAACTTTTAACCGGATTTATATTGATGGAGGATTCGACTCCTAAAGCTTTTTTGATATATACTGCAGCTTTAAATGATTCTATAGAGCTTAATTTGATTCATTGTATTGATGATATTGATCTACAACAAAGACGTTTGACATTATTATCTCATTTTATAGAAGAAATAAAAAAAGAAAATAACTGGAAGGTCATTAGCTATCCGATGATGGGGATTCAAGATTCTTTTGTTCATTATATAACTCATTTTGACTTTGAATTGGTTGGGCAAGCCGTCGTTAAATTTGACTTTTCAAATGATACAAGCAAAAATATTTTTTCAAAAATAGAAAAACCTCAAATACCTCAGGGGTTTTCTATTGAAAAATGGAAAAATGAGTATTCTAATGAAATTATTAAAGTTATTTATGAAGCATTTAAAAATACTCGTGATGCAGATTTTGATCCTAGATATAAAACATTGGATGGCTCGTTAGATATCCTTCTTAAGATAGTTGAAAATGTATACGGAGATTTTTTGTCTGACTCAACAAGAGTTTTAAAGCACCACAATGCAGTTGTAGGTGTTTGTTTTACTAATCTCACGGCCTCTACTATTGCAAATATTCCACTCATTGGACTCAAAGAACAGTTTAAAGGCAAAGGGCTTGGTAATGCATTGTTACATGCCTCTACAGAAGCTCTTTTGGATATGCAAAATCAAGGTGTAATAAATGTGAGAGAAATAAACGCAAGTGTAGATACAGACAATCACAATGCAATTAAAATGTATCGAAAAATGGGATATAAAGAGGATTTTTCATATACTCACGCATTCTTAAAGAATGAAAACAGCGTTTATAACTAAAATATCATACTTAAAGTAATATATGTAACAATTTTAGGTTTATAAGTAACCTAAAACCTTTTATAAACAATATTTGATGTATTGTTTATATGTACTTTTGCCTTAAAAGGGGGTGTAGTGTTGTATAAAAAGTTTTTTAGTTTATTTTTTGTAGCTGTTTTAGTGTCAAATACATTTATTATTCCAGCCTTCGCAAGTGTAGGAATTGGCGGATATAGATATATCGAAGGTGGTAGTTTCTATAATTCTGTAGATATTCCTTTAGACGCAGCAAAAGAAGGAAGTAAGGAAGAAATTACAGAAAGCAATGATAATATAGTTAACGTTTCAAATGAACAATTACCTGAGTTTGTTAAGCATCTATCAGTGGGAGAATCCAGTAAAACTAATATACTTGGGCTTATAGACATTGGTGATGCAGGTGTTTATAGAGCAGCAAAAAATGGTGGAATTAAAAAAATTCATTACGTTCAAGTAAAGAAAGAAAAGGTTTATATACCTTTTATTTTCATTCCGATTTATTTTACAAAACTCGTTACAAATGTCTATGGTGAATAGTTAAGGAGAATATAATGTTAAAAAGATTACTTCAATTAGGTCTTATTCTTACTCTTTTAAATACAGGAATTGCAAATGCAATGGGTTTATTTTATACAGACTCAACTTATCCTGTAACAGCAACAGGAGCGAGAACAACAAAAAATTTAAATTATCTGAAAAAAGGTCAATCAGATGCTATTAATATTTTAGGTTGTGTTGAATTAGGCGATGCCGGTATTAATAAAGCAACAAAAGATGGCAATATTAAAAAAGTTCATTTTATTGATGTTAACGAAAAAACAGTATTTGTATTTTTCAGAAAAATAACAACCAACGTTTACGGTGAATAATAAAGAAGTAAAAATCAAAAAAAAAGACAACTTGATTATCAAGTTGTCTTTTTTAATATTGGTTAAAATTTCAAACATTCAATTTAGCCAAATAATCTTTGTTGGAATCAAGGGTTTTTTGTCCTGCAAGAACTGAAATAACGCTTTTTGAATTAAAGAATAAATTAGCTGCTTTTTGAATATCAACCGGATTTATTTTATCAATTTCATCTATTAACTTTTGTGTGTATTCAATACCATAAGCTGTATTTAAACCACTTTCAACGATAGAGTTTTTTCCAAAAGTTGACTCGGCACCAAATAAAATAGCACTTTTTATTTTCGCTTTTGCACTTTTTAATTCAGCCATCGAAACCCTTGTCTCTTTTAGATTTTGGATATGTTTTTTAAATCCGTCTAAAGATTTTTGCACATTTTTAAATTGATCACCTTTAGCTCCATTTTCAGTAGTGGTCATTATTTGCAGTTTCATAACTCCTACGTTATCGATGGATGAGTATTTAGAGTTAACTCTATACGCAAGCTTTTGCTTTTCCCTCAGATCATTAAATAATCTGGAATTGCTATTACCGCCAAGAATTTCATTCAACAGTAAAAACGCCGCCTTATCTTTGACGTTACCTGTTTCATTAAATTTAAATAATTGAACGATATCAGCTTGGTTTCGCCCTTCTGCTTGAGTTGTTACGATATTTTTATCTAAAGGTTTTGATGTTTTA
The DNA here is from genome assembly GCA_942491415.1 of Candidatus Gastranaerophilales bacterium. GTDB lineage: Bacteria > Cyanobacteriota > Vampirovibrionia > Gastranaerophilales > CALOAD01 > CALOAD01. Next base: position 436,714 of record CALOAD010000020.1, read on the forward strand.
TTCGATGCAGAGTGGTTAAAGGCTTTAAACATAGGCATTTGATAAGTGGCAGAATCCATAATCATATTCTTTAAATCAGGCGATGTTTTAAAATCTCCCGTAGAAACAATTTTGGCACTTGAATTATTTACCAAATAACCATGAAAAGCTTGTATATCAGCAACAGTTATATTTTTTAAGTTTTCAAAGATAGCTTGTTTTGACCTGCCTAGAGCCTCTCCTTTAAATAACTCTTCATACCCTTTATCAAGAGGGCTTTTTTCTGCACTTAAATAATCCAATTTTAAAGACTCTTTAGCCCTATTTAAAGTTTCTTGATTTAGATTTGGGGCTAAAAACTTTTCTTTTGCCAGCTCTAAAGCCAAAGGTAGAGTCTCTTTTTTGGAGCTAATAATCGTAGAAATACCCTCACTGGAAACCATTGCGCCAACATCAATATTATTAAGCTCGGTTAGATCATAAAAATTCTCTTCTGATTTATAAGCAGTGCCATAACTCAAAATTTCCGACAATATTTCAGCCATTCCGGGTTTATATCCGGGATATTCAACCTGCGTTGATAAACCTATTGAAGTTAAAGTTTTAGGTGTCATTTTATCGTGGTTCATAACTAAAAAAGCATTGTTAGGCAAAATAAGCTCGGCTATATTATCCTTATTAATAGGACTTTCCACCTTTATGTCTGAACCAACAGAAGAAATAACTCCATTAAAGGACGTTTTCTCTGTTTTTAAAGTTTGTCCCGTAAAACTCACTTGATTAGCACTTTCAGGGTGAATCATTGTTATTGCGGTTTTATTTAAATTCAAAAATTGCTTAGCGGCGTTTTGAACGTCTTGAGGAGTCAAAGAATCAATATACTTAAGACTATCGGAATAAGCCGAAATACTTCCTGTATTAATGATAGAATCACCTATCATTTGAGATATCGACATTGCTGACTGAGAAGTATCTTCAATTTGATTTTTTAGCGCATTTTTAATTATTACCATCTCTTTGGTAGATGGAGGAATATAAGCTGTTTCGTGCAGGACTTTATAAAGTGTTTTAAGCCCTTTTTCTTCTTCTCCCGATTTAAAATCAGCATTAACAAAAATTACATTCGGATCGTCGAACTTCCCTCCGATTGATTCGGTAAAAACAGCAGCTTCAGTATTCATGCTTTTTAATTCTTGAGTTAGTCTGGCGTTTTTATGACCGGTTAAAAGCACGGATAATGCGCTTGTTGCAATGTTCGATTTGACATCATTATTATCAGCACCTGCAAATCCCATTAAAACCTTGCAGGAGTTTATTTGTGAACTTTTTAAATCGGAACGAACAGTTTTATTAGTAACCTGTAAAGGCTCAAAAAGTTTTGTTTCGTTGTTGTTTAACGCAGGAGCTTTTTTATTGAATCGAGAAGCTAATAATGAAGCCGTACTATCAGGATTGATATCTCCAATAACTACCGTGGTCATATTGTCAGGAGTATACCATTTGTTAAAATAGTCAACTACATCGCCTCTTTTAACGTTTTCAATATTCTGAACAGAACCTGCTATAAGGCTTTTACTTGTTGACTTAATATTAAATAAATCTTTTAACACAGAATTAAAAGCCATATTATCAGGATTATCACGCACCATCTGGATCTCTGAAATTACAGGTCCACGTTCTTTTTCTAGCATTTTTTCAGAAAAAGTAGGATTTTGCATCATATCAGTGTGCATATCTAAAAGCTTTGCTATACTTTGAGGATCTTTATCGGCTGCCTTTATATAGTAGTTAGTTGAATAAAAACCAGTGCCTGCATTGTAAGTACCGCCCATTGACGTTATTTTATTCACAAATTCATTTGGCTGTAGATTTTTTGACCCGTTAAATAAATTGTGTTCGATGTAGTGGCTTATCCCGCGTAGATTATCGGGTTCATTCATCGCTCCTGTTTTTACAAAAGTACGAACAACTGTAGGACCTGTTCGCTTTAGGATGACAAGTTTTTGACCGTTTGAAAGTTTATATATGTTGGCATCTCCTACGTTAGGAATTTTTTTAACGTCTATTTTTGTGTAGGAGGTATTTGCCAATGCTGTGTTTTTTAATGCAGCCACTTGATTTGGCTGTATTTGTAATTCTTTTGATGATTGACCTGCAACATTTACGCCTGCTTGCTGTAATTGAGTAGCAGGCAGGTTTTGCGCTTTATATGTGTTTATATTTGGATTAACTCTCATTTTTTTGTTCGGTCAAAATCTCATCTACTATATTTATAACGACAAAAATCAACATGATGTTTAAGGTTTAATTTTTTATTGTTGCATTTGTTAATATAATCTTAAGACTAAAATGCATTCAATTAAAATGATTTATAATCTAAAAATGATAAAAGTAGATATAGACAAAATTTTTGAAATTTTAAAAGCTGAAAACACTCCCAGGACGAAATTTGTTGATCACATTGAAGGAGTCAGTGATCCTTTTTATGTTTTGTTATCTTGTATTTTAAGTTTACGAACAAAAGATGAGACAACATATCCTGCGACTTTGAGGCTTTTTAAATTGGGAAAAACGCCGGAAGATTTTTCTAAAATAGATGAAAAAATTATTGAAAAAGCGATTTATCCTGTCGGTTTTTACCGAAATAAATCAAGAACTATTATTGATATTTGTAATGTTTTAGTTGAAAACTATGATTCTATAGTGCCTGATATGGTTGAAGAACTTGTAAAATTAAAAGGAGTTGGACGAAAAACAGCAAATTTAGTCGTAGCAAAAGGCTATGATAAACCAGCTATATGTGTTGATATACACGTGCATAGGATTTCTAATAGGCTTGGTTATGTAAAAACCGATAAGCCTGATGAAACAGAAATGGTTTTACGCAAAAAGCTTCCTAAAAAATACTGGAAAGAAATAAACACACTTTTTGTGACCCACGGACAATCAATATGCAGACCTATAAGTCCAAAGTGTGAAATTTGCCCGATAAACCGGTATTGCAATAAGTTGATAAAATAAATCCGAATTAATCAATTTCATCAGAATCTTCTGTTATTTTTATTGCGCAAACAGGACACATGTCAGCTGCATGCCGGCAATCATCTTCGTTTCCTTCAATAGAGTCATTATTTACGTGGGCTATGTTATTGAGCTCAAAAACTTCGCTGTTAATAGATTCACAAATGCCACAACGTATGCAACCGTTTAAAATTTCTACGTTCATAAAAACACCTCTGAAAATATTTTATAAAATTTTTTTGAAGATTAAATTATCCGACTGTCGTTTTTTCTAGGATTATAATTAAAATTTATTAACTTTATAAAGTAAAAATTTTTTTTATGAAATATAGTCATATTAGTGCTTTTAAGGCATAAAAGTTTGAAATAACTCTTTATGTTTGTAATTAAAATGATTAAAAAGCAAATCTTTTTAAATTTAGTAGTTGACAATGAAATCAGGATTCTGCTATTTTATTCATACAGTTAAATAACAAAGCACATTGTGCCCCCATCGTCTAGAGGCCTAGGACACATCCCTTTCACGGATGAGACAGGGATTCGAATTCCCTTGGGGGTATTTTTTATGTTCAATTATAGCAAGAGCTTTAAGGCTCTTGTTTTTTGCTTAGGCTCAAATGTCGTAAAAATGTCGTAATGAAAAATAAATCATTACAAAAAAAGACAACAATTTATAATAAATTAAAACAAATTTGTAGAATTATTTATCTGATTCAAAAAATAAACTAAAGTGTTATACCTATATAAGCTTAAATGGTGTTTTAATTGGTTCCATATAAAACATCTCTAATATGTTTTTTAGTTGCCATTTGCTGTTCAGAGGTAATATAGACCTTTTGTATTGATGAATCGTTACAGGTTACTTCATTCTTTGTAGTTGGTATTTCACCTATTGTGTTTCTAATCATCTCAAAGGCTTTTAGGTTGCCATTTAATGCTGATTGAATTAACTCCATACATATTTTCTCTGCTGGGGTTAATCCTTCAATATCTTTTATGTATAGCATTGAGTCAAGAATCTTTTTGAAAGTAGCTTTTTTTCTGCGTGCTTCACCTGATTTTTTACCTGCTTTTTGAGCAAGTTCTTTTCTTTCTATCGGGGTTCGCTCGGAGTTCGATTTTAAATTTTTCACATTCGGCATTATTCGTACTCCCTGCAAAAATTAATCTGTATCGGCTCTGTATCTGTTAAGTTAAAGTCAATTGCTTTACGTTTCGGATAAACATAACTTGATAGTTCTTTTAAAATACTAATTTTTTGAGATACATCAACATCTGATTTATAAAGCTGAATAAGCTCTACAACTGGATTAAACCCCTCAAAATTGTCCTCAAGAAGCTCTTTTACACTATTAGTTCTTTTATTTGGCGTGCCTTTTTGTCGACCGCCTGTCTTAATCCCTTTAGCCATAACTCTATTATAGCATTATCGGGCTTTTTCTATTTTTATCTACTTTAGAAAGAAATTGTTATTGTTTTTCTTTAAAATTTTCAAGATTATTAAGAGCATATTCACAGCATTGAATTACTAGATTATTAAGTGAAACACCTTCATTTTGAGCTAACTCTTGCATTTCATTAACGAGTTTTAGCGGTAATCTAAAGGTTTTATTTATCATTTCAGGTTTTTCAACTTTAAACATCTTGCACACTCCAATCTTAATTTTATGTGCAAAATTAATGGTTTTATACACGTTGTTTTTGCACTTATTTTTACATGTGCAAGTCCAGTACTATTCATGATAAGATAAAGCAATATCTATATAATATGTACATTAATTTAAAAAATAAGTAGGAGTATGGAAGATGTATTGCCCTAATTGTGGTAAAAAAATCGCTGAAAAAGCTCAATTTTGTCCGTTTTGTGATGCACAAATTGATACAGAAGATTACAAACAAAAAAAACCTATCGCAAAAAGTTTTATTTTAAAATTCGGAAGATTTTTATTGGACTTTGATACTTGGCTTTGGTTTATTTTCATTGGAATAATATTTATAGGTGGAGTAATTGCCTGTTTAGCTCCTACAAGCTCTCTAAATATTAATCCTGTGCTAGGGATATTAACCACATTTTTATTATGTATGTTTATATTAGCAATAGTTACCATTGGTAAGTTTGTAGTTTATTTACTTGTTGACATAAGAGATAATTTTAAAATTTTGGTTGAAAAATCAATGAAGGATAAGTAGTGAAACATTGTAATAATTGCGGTTTTATTTCAAAAGATAATGCTAATTTTTGTAATAAATGTGGTACTGAATTAATAATCTATACGGCTAATAATAAATTAAAAAAATTTTTATTAATTAGCTTAAAAATTTTTATAATTAGTAACATTCTTCTTTATGTTTCAGGTTTCATATCAGGTGTTTTAAATTCCGTTATACCAACTTATTCTATTAATCAAAAAAATAGAATTATAGATGAAATAAACGGAAAAGAAATTTATAAAAATAACTATTGGGGAATTTATGTTTACCTCATACCAAAAGAGAAATTTAATTTAAAAAAATTCGTTAATTATTCACAAAAACTGCCAAAAGGCAATGGACAGTCAACTTTTTCTTTTGCTTTTAACCATAAAATAAATATAGCTCAATTAACAAAGGCTAATAAAACAATCCCATTCTATCAATTAGATATTTTATGGAAAGAAAAACCTTATTTTTATTTCTCAAATGCGTATGACACTCAGGAATATTTTTGTAAAATATTTCCAAAACGTCAGGAATACTACCATAGAAATATGGTAAAAGGTGAAAAACTATTTAACCATATAACAACATATGCTTATGAGGATTTAAATGCCCTTACTGGATGTAGTTATGATAATAGCATTAAATCAATAAGGCAAAAAGATGAAGTCAATAAAGCAAAAAAATATTTAGAAGAAAATTTATCCAAAAACACCAGCTATTCTGAAGCTGAACAATGGTTAAATAAAGTAAAAGCATACAGATTAGCTGAATATAATTTTAATCATAATATTGCATCGACCGAGTTATATAAAAAATTAACAAAAACAACCAACGATTATTTTTCTTATGAAGAATCATTAAAAACTGGAGAATATAAATATATTGAACCTTATGATTTTGAAGGTGGCTTACAACGAGACTTTGAATATCAGGAGTAGAATTTATGAAAAAACGATTACAAGTAGTATTATTAATTTTAGCTATAAATCTATCTGTATTCCATCCAGTGCATGCAATTACAAAAAATGAAATTAAACAAAATCTCAAAAGATTTTTTGAGACTGATGAAGCACGAATTACAAGAGAGAAAGAAGAAAAAGCTAAACAATTATATGATATATATTTTTCTGAAATGGAAACAAGATTTACAAAATGGCAAGAGTATAAAGACGCTGACACCCCTAGCCTGCAAGCGGAATATGCAAAATATCTGAATAATAAAAACAACATGGAGCATAACAGATATTTGTGCGATATGTTAGATACATGGGAAAAACAATACAATGAGATTATTAGAAATATCGATTACGAATATAAACAAGCCTATCAAAAAATGAATGGGAGAGATGCATCAAACGAAGAATTTGAACGCTTTAAAAAAAACAATCAAAACTTAGAGGGCTTTAAGTTCTCAGAAATAGTTAAATCAAAATTAAAGAATATTGAAAAAATAAATGAAGAAGTCAGTGATTACAGCTACGCTTATGAACAAAAAAAAGTTGCAAATTTTATGGCAACGCACAAAAGAAAGAAGTTATGTGGACAAATTGCTAATTTTGTCTATATGCCAGCCACAGGAAACCCACAAATAGGCTGTTTGTATTCATATAACCTTAGAGTAAGTTTCCCCCTAACTGTTGTTCAATCAACGCCTAATGGTATTTTGGTTACTGGTGATTATTCAATAGGATATGCAAACACTATGCGAAATGCTTTTATACAAACAAACAAAAAATTTGTTGATAATCAAATCCTCAGAGATTACGGAATGTATGAATATTTAGGAATTATGCATTATAGAAGTGTGTTAGGAGTACAAAACACCGTTTGGAAGTTCCGTCAATTAAGTATGGAACAAATAAGAAAGAATTTTGACATAGGAAATAAATTATATTTTTATCAGCAATATTAATGATTACATGCCTGCCAGCTACCTAATATCTGTGAAAATGACTCTTGCCTTAGTTTGTTTCTGTATTGCTTAGATAAAACCCTGTGCAGTCCAATGGTTCATCCTGCGGTTGCTCCTCCTGTTCCTCGCAGTAGTCCACACCATCTGCACCTATAAGTGAACCGCCAAATAATTCCTCTGAAAATTTAAAAAATCTTTTTAACATTATATTTTATCCTTATTATAATATTGTACCTTTTACCCTTTATGCCTCTATATCTCTGATATAACAAGGCTTTTTAAAAGAGGTAATATTAAAAAGTTCTTACACCTCTACCCCTTATGGTTCAAAATCATTAATGTACAGGTGGTTATAGGTAAATATGTAGTCCAATGTTTTATAATCTCCGTTTATAGCACTTTCGATATTAAAAAAGCTATCTATTTTGTATTCGTGTCCGTCTACGATTAATTTCCTGTGTTCTTTATCAATACTGTACTTGTCTACCCTTGTAGAAGCCGTTTTATTAACCTCAAAGATGTTTCTAGGTGTATTTATGCCATCTGCCTTAATAACTTCGCTTACAAGGCTAGCAGGCAAGATTGTATATTTATTCTTAACTGAATATACCTCTGGAAAACCGTTAAAGTATGAAAACCACCATCTCTAAAGGCTTTACGGGTTTCACTAAAAAATAAAACCGTAAAAGCTTAATAAGAAATGACTTTTACGGTTTTATCACTTTTTTATAGTTCTGATACCTCAATTTTTTCACATTTTTTATAGAAATGAAAATATGTAGCATTGTTTTTATTATGTTTTTCTGGTTTTAATATATAGCCCTTTGCTTCCGCCATCTCCATTAAACAGTTTACTTCATCATTTAAATACTGCCTAAAATATCTTTTAGTAAAACCATGTTTGCAAGCTAGCATAACAAATTGAGTCATTGTATACTTTTTGCCTAGGTTATCTATCAACTCCTCTAGTAAGTTTATATATTTTTCTGTGATTACAGGCTTGTATTTTAAGAAACGAGCAAAGTCTTTACTTAGGTAATTAACAACATTAATAGCCTGTAAAAAGTCATTATTATCAATTTGAAGTCTTGTAGGATGATTTAATGCAGCGAATGCACATGCAAGCTTTAAGACTTTTAATTCTCTTGATGCAACTTCTTTTTTTAGTAAAGCTTTATCTTCGATATTATTATAAGTCTCTTTTAAAAATATCTTATAAGGATAAAAAACCTGAAGATAAGCCTCTTTAGTCATTTCATAGACTGCATTCTGCGGTATTTCTTGAAATATTTTGAATAGTTTAAGTGAAATATGAGATGCGGAATTAAAGGCATTTTCTTCAACCGTATAAGCCTTTACAGGGTCTCTTTCAATACTTTTCTTTGTCTCTGGCTGAAATATTAAAAATGCTCTACGAGCTAACCCCGTTTCCATAAGCAAGTTAAATGTTTCCTTAACTGAACTTGGGTCTGAAAACAAGAGTGTATTTATTGGGATATTTTCAAGAGCTACGCCTCTTTTGCCATATTTAATAGATTTGCTATCAATAATCCCATCATATCCTTGAAACAAGCATATTAAAAAAGCAATAAAGGTCTTATCATTTAAAGTTAGGGACAAACCAAATTCTGAAATTTTAACTAAAATGCTCCCATAGCCAGCATCACTAATTATCACTCCATCTTCGAATAATCCTTCTGGTGTGGCTAAGTTTATTTCTAAAACCATATCCCTAATTTCAGCTTCTTTTTTATTAATAATTGTGTTTTTATCAGAAGATTTTATTTTTTTATCTGCTATTAATTTATTAACTTCTTGTTCTATATCAGCCATTTTTTTATTCTTATACTCAATAGATTTATTTTTGACATATTCATTAAAATATTTAAAAATGTGTTTGCTTAATTTCTTTAATGGCTCATCCTTTCCACCACCCGATTCTACAAAGCATATAGCGTAATGATTAACTAGTTTTATATTACCAAATTCCTTGAATTTGATTTGTTTAAAACCCAACATTGATATAGTATTCGCTAACAAAATATTTAATCGGCAAGGTAGTTGCGTATCAGGGAATAATGGCTCTAAAAATTGTCCATCTATTTCAGTAAGTATTGCTGGCATGTTATCCCTATTGAATACGTCATATTGTGCTATAATAGAACTGTTAAGGCTATTATCTGAATTTAAGTCCTTGCTCTCTGCAAGGACTTGTTTGTTGTTATCCATTATTTTTGACCCCCATTCCATTGATTTCTTCGACCCAATCAAAATAAGCACTTTCTTTAATAAGTACACGTGAATTGATACGTCGAATGACTTTTTCAAATCCGTTTTTCTTTGCATTGAAAATCAAGGCTCTTAAAGCTCCAACTGTTGGATAGTCATAGTACTCTGCCCACTTCGTAACTGGAATAAGACGGTCTTGTGTGGTTGTTCGTGTGTTTAGCATTTTATGCTCCTTTCATCTAAATTACTCAACCTTTTTGAGGTTTTTCTTTTATTTTGGAGCATTGTTGGTTACCTTCGATAGGGCAAAAAGTAACTATTTTTTTTGTTCACAATGACTTTTTGTAGATAGTTCACTCATTACTTTTTTTATATACGAATATTTGATACCTTCTTTTTTAGAAAGTTCTTTATATGAAAGATGTGGATTTTTTTTTACTAAGTCAGGAATTAAATCTTTTTTTAATTTTTTTGCTTTTATTTTAATAACTGTTTTATCCCCAGTATTTAAATGTTTTTGCTCGCTAATCCTATATTCAGAAGCCGCATTCTTTAAAATATTTTCCTCGAAATATTTTTTTGAAATATTATCATCTAGCTTTATTAAAATTTCATTTTGTTCATTATAGCTCGGTATTCCATTTGCTTTGATTTTTTTTAATTCATTTATAATATATTTATCAAATTCATCGAAAAAATTAATTTTTGATATTGCATTAAACCCTATCGTTAATATATTTGGATTTATTAGCATTATTTTTTCGACCAAATTAGAAAATTTCGCTTCTTCATCTTTGGCAATTTGTTTATTTTTATAATTTTCCCAACTAACAGCTAAAGAAAATTCAAAACGCTGTTTTAGCAGGAATAAATAAATAATATTTTCAGATAAAATTTTAAATTCTTCTAATGTTACATATTCAGATTTATACAATTTATTCATTTTTTCTAAATGTGCAGATACATTAGAAGAATTTTTAACCTTATGTAAATGGGTATAAATATAATGTAATAAAATATTTATATTGGTAACTTTAGCATTTTTCAATATTATTGCCCTGAAAAAATTTTTAATAGTAGTATTTAATACTTTTGTTCTATCATCTGATAACTTTATATATTGAGGTAATAATTTTTGCGAATCTTGATTGAATTTTTTTTCAAGTTTTCCAATGTATTTTTCGTAAAGCTCATTTTCTACCTCTTTATTCATATATACACACCATTTTACTTCAATAACTCTCCAAATTGTTTTTCATTCATCCTGTCTAATATTTCAGCAGTGTGTTTTTTAGTTAAATGCGAATAGCGTTTAGTCATTGAGGGTGATTTATGTCCTAATATATCTCCTATTTCAACTAGGCTTGCACCATTTTTAGCAAGATTACTTGCAGTTGTATGCCTTAAATCATGAAATCTAAAATCTTCTATGCCTGAATTTTCAAGAGCTTGCTCCCATTGCCATCTTAAATCAATAGGTTGTGTACCATCATGTTTTGGGAATACCCATTTGAAATTGACTTTATTAGATTTTTTATGCTCTTTTAATAAGTCATAAATATGTTGTGATATTCCTACACCTCTATGCTCACCATTTTTGGTATCCATAAAGTAAAACATTCTATTTTTCAGGTCTACATCTTTCCAAGTTAAATTTATTATTTCACTCCATCTTGCACCTGTTGATAATGCAGTAAATACAAACAAAAATAATAAAGGGTTAGATGCCTCTTTACATGCTGTTAATAATGCTTTAGTCTCATCATCTGATAAAAAGCGTGTCCTGCCTTTAGGCTCTTTAAATTTGGAAACTTTAGACATAGGGTTTTCGTCCATCCACTGCCATTCTTTAACAGCTATGGATAAAACAACAGATAAACTTGCAATGTATCTGTTAGCTGTTGCGTTAGTTCTTGTCGTTCTGTCATTTTGAGCTTTAGGGCTTGGCTCTTTAATTAATAAGTCTTTGTACTTAGAAAGTAATGCAGGTGTAATATCAGAAAGCCTATAAGCCCCTATTTTATCTTTCCACCAATTAAGGTGAAGTGTTCTTTTATTTTGTTCAGCTTTTGATTTTAATTGATGCAATTCATTTTCTATATATCTATCGATAAGCTCTGCTAAAGTATGTTTTTGAGCTTCAATAGTCTTAAAATACAAACCTCTTTTAATGTCTGTTTCAGTTTGACTCGCCCACTCTCTCGCATCCGTTAGGCGTTTAAAAGTTTTATTAACAGGAGGATGTCCTTTTATCCTTATAGATACAGTTATACTTTTTTCACCATTAATTTTATAACGTTCTTTGAATTCTGCCATTATACAAGCCTTACAGTTTAATTTTTTGTCGTAAAAATGTCGTAATACGAGAGAGAAATTCTCAATAAATCTGAAAACATTATAAAACATAGTTTCGTTAATAGCAAGGTATATATTTATTTTGAGTTATTTTATAATGTTGAGAATTTTTGAGAATTATACAGTCTAAGCGATTCGAATTCCCTTGGGGGTATTTTTTATGCCTAAATATAGCAAGAGCTTTAGGACTTTTTTACTTATATTATTGATGAAGGTGTAAAGCTATAGTTATTATAGATGTTATATCATACCGCTATATTACGTTTCACCTTATGCCTTTGATTCGCTTTTACTATCTTTAATTAAACCAAATAAATCAGAAATTTCACTATGCTTATCTTTTAATTCTTGAGGTAAAACATATACTTGATTGAATATTTCTTTTAAAAGCTCGATATATGCCTTAGTATGATTACTATCAAAGGCTTCAAATGACTGTTCGTGAACTTGGTCGCTTGTTATACCTTGTATTTTAGCCAGTATATCAACGTAAGCATTATCTAAAGTATTATACATACCTTTTAAAGATTTGATTTTACTTTCATAATCAGTACCTTTAAGCTCCTGTTGTATTATAAATTCATATATAGTTTTTCTTATGCAGGCTGATGCACCGGTTATGCAGTTGTTTTTTATACATTTTTCAGCCTCGTTTATTAATTCTCTTAATGTTCGAGGAACCCTATTATCAATGGTGAAAAATGAAGTTGGTATATGAAGAATAATGTTATCATCAATACTATTATTCTCGAGTTCTGAATCATATGCAGTGCTGTTACAGCATTCGTATTTTGTATCTAAAGATATTGCATCATAGTTTAAACATGCATTTACATCTTGATAACAATATGTTTTGTATTCACTAGAATTCTTTCCCAATATTAGAAAATTTGTTGAGCCCCTTAAATATGGGGTTTTTGTCAAATGCATTGATATTTTATGGCAATAAGAACATTCTACAAAAATAGAAAACATTTTTTTATCGTTAGTTTCATCAAATTTAGCTATTCCTAAAACAACATACTTTACACCCCTATTTTTACAAAAAGGACAGTTAAATTTATCTTCATCAATAAAATATTTCGATTCTATATTTTCGTTTATGCTCAAATTATGCACCTCTGATAAACAAGTTAATACTACAAAGCAATTTTATCACAGGTTTTGGGCATGGTAAGAAAAAGTTTTATATTCGGGGTTTACAAAAAACCTTAATCAATTATTTTCAAAATTGATCTGGTTTTTTCGATATTTTTGAAGACTTTCACAACTTTTTTTCTTGCTATTTCAATGAGTATATTTGCAGGATAGCAAGTTTGTTCTATATCCGATAGGGCTTCCAAAATGGCTTTTATTTCAAGAATTTTTCCTAAGTTTATTCTATTGATATTTGTCAATTTTTTCTTTTTACTCACATTTTAATCCTTTTTGTTAAGACAGTTTAATGATGACAAAGTCATTTAGAGGACTTTATTTAGAGCTAAATGATTAATAAGTCATGAGTATAGTAAACCCAAATGACTTATTTGTCAACTAGACAAATAATATGTAAACTACAAGTATTATGGAACTATTTGCAAAAGAACAAATAAAAGTTTTATTATCTAAAGAAAATATTCTTATAAAAGATATCGCTGTTGAGTTGGGAAAAATTCTTAAAAAAGAGTATTCTGCTTCGAACCTTTCTCATAAGGTAAGGAAAGGTACTATCAGATATGATGAAGTAGTCTTAATAGCAAGAATTTTAGGATATGAAATAGACTTTAAGAAAATAAAATAATATCCATTCCGGTTATGTTAAAAACTCAAATAATAGATTTTCTTTTCGGATAAATATAAGGTGTTAAATCTTTTAAAATTAGATATCTTGCCTTCCAGTGGTATTTTGTTATCATTATATGTTTTCTATTAGGGGTATTTTTTATGCTTTTTATTAAAAAATGAAATGTTAATTTTCTTGGCTAAAATATTAATTTTTTCTTTAGATTTTTAAGGTTTTAAAAATCTATTGATATATATATAGTAGTTTTTGGAAAATGACAAAAATAATATAGCGAAGGAGTTACTAGAAAAATGGCAAAAACTATTGGTATAGACTTGGGTACTACAAATTCAGTTGTTGCAGTTATGGAGGGTGGTAAACCAACCGTTATAGCTAATGCTGAAGGAAGTAGAACAACACCTTCTATAGTAGGATTCTCAAAGTCTGGGGAAAGATTAGTAGGGCAATTAGCTAAAAGACAAGCTATTTTAAACCCTGAAAGAACTGTTACAAGTATTAAACGCCATATGGGTACTGACCATAAAGTTACCATTGACGGAAAAGACTATACGCCACAAGAGATCAGTGCAATGACGCTAAGAAAATTAGCCGATGACGCATCTGCTTATCTTGGTGAAAAAGTTACATCAGCTGTAATCACCGTTCCTGCTTATTTTAATGATAGTCAAAGACAGGCAACTAAAGATGCAGGAAAAATTGCAGGTTTAGATGTTCTTAGGATTGTAAACGAGCCGACAGCTGCTGCTTTGGCTTATGGACTGGAAAAAGAAAAACCCGAGAAAGTTTTAGTATTTGACCTTGGTGGTGGTACTTTTGACGTGTCAGTTCTCGAAATTGGTGATGGTGTACACGAAGTACTTTCTACAAGTGGTGATACACACCTTGGTGGTGATGACTTTGACCAAAAAGTCATAGACTGGTTATGTGAAGAATTTAAAAAACAAGAAGGTATTGACCTTAAGGCTGATAAACAAGCCCTTCAAAGACTTAAAGAAGCTGCTGAAAAAGCGAAGTGTGAACTTTCTTCTGTTGTTGAAACAAACATTAATTTACCGTTCATTACAGCAGATGCAAATGGTCCTAAACATTTAGACTTATCGCTTTCAAGATCTAAATATGAAGATCTTGTTAACGATCTTCTTGAAAGATGTAAAAAACCTATGGAACAAGCTCTTTCAGATGCAGGACTAAGCAAGGGTGAAGTTGATGAGGTTGTATTAGTAGGTGGTTCTACAAGAATGCCTGCGGTACAAATTTTGGTAAAAGAATTTTCAGGCAAAGATCCTAACCAATCTGTAAACCCTGATGAAGTAGTTGCCATTGGTGCTGCTGTTCAGGCTGGTATCCTAGCCGGTGAAGTAAAAGATATTGTACTTCTTGATGTTACGCCTCTAACGCTTGGTATTGAAACATTAGGCGGGGTAATGACTCCTTTAGTACCTAGAAATACAACGATACCTGTTAGTAAATCACAAGTTTTCTCGACAGCAGAAAACAATCAAACAGCTGTAGATGTACACGTTTTGCAAGGTGAGCGTCCGATGTCTAAAGATAACAAGTCTTTAGGTATGTTCAGGCTTGATGGTATCCCTCCTGCTATGCGTGGTGTACCTCAAGTTGAAGTTACATTTGATATTGACGCTAACGGCATTGTAAATGTGAGTGCTAAAGATAAAGCAACTGCAAAAGAACAAAAAATAACTATTACGAATACTTCAAATCTAAACGAGGATGAAATAGATCGTATGGTTAAAGAAGCTGAAGCTAATGCAGGTGAAGATCAAAAGAAAAAAGAAGAAGTCGAAACAAGAAACAACGCTTCAAGTCTAATTTCTTCGGTAGAAAAACTTGTTCAAGATTTTGAAGGTAAAATTTCTGATGATGACAAGAAAAAACTTGAAGAGCAAAAAAATGAGCTTCAAAAGGCGATTGATGAAAATGCAGAAACTGAAAAGTTGAAAGAATTATCTGATGCACTTCAACAAACTATGTTTGCAATTTCACAAGCTGCTTATCAGCAAACAGAGCAGGCTGAGGCGCAAACAGAAGGTTCAACAGAATCAACATCTGAGCAAGAAGATAAAGGCTCTGACGATGATGATGTTATAGACGCTGAATACACAAAACAGTAGAATAATTTAATTACAATAAAAAAGGAGCGATTTATCGCTCCTTTTTTGTTTAGAAAAATAAAAAATTTGATTTTTATTTTTTAATTATTATATCCATGAACTCTTAAATATCGATTCAGTTCTTTTTTTAAAAGCTCAGGTTTTGCATAAAAAGACGGTCTTAAAAATACTTGATTATCATTATTTGGGTCAACTATGTATAACATAGGATACCCATTGATCATAAAATCTTCTTTCGTTAATTTTTGATACTCAGGTGCATCACAATTTACGATAACAAAGTTATATTTATCCTTGTAAAGTTTTGACAAACCGTAAAAAACAGGAGCCATTCTTCTACAATATGCGCACCAATCAACATAAAAATTAATCACTATGGGCTTTTTTTGTTTTATAGCCTCTTCGTATGTTAACCCTGTACTATAATTGGATGGCGACAAAGATGCTCTTGGAGATACAGCAAAAGCCATTTCTCCAAGAGAAAAAGATAATACTAATAATAATATTATTATTTTTCTTTTTGTCATTATAGTATAGAACCTTTAGGTACTACCGTAACGCCTCCGGGGCTTACAAAGAAACCTCTTGCGAGATCCTCTTCCTTGTCCACACCAATTCTTGTATAAGGAGGAATTTCAACAGATTTATCAATAATGGCTTTTCTGATTTCTGAGTGTCTTCCTATGTTTACGTTTTCCATCATTATGGATTCACTAACATAAGAGAAACTGTTCACCCTTACATTTGGAGATAGTATACAGTGGCTTATTTGTCCACCACTTATAATACAACCTTCTGATGCGAGTGAATTTGTTGCCATACCGATCCTTCCGTGTTCTTCCCATACAAATTTGGCAGGAGGATAGTTATAATTGAATGTTCTTAATGGCCAATGTCTATTATATAGATTGAATTCAGGCTTGACTTGAACTAAATCCATATTAGCTTGCCAGTAAGCATCGACACTTCCTACATCTCTCCAATATCCTCTTTCCTCTTCTATCATTCCGGGGAAAGTGTTGGTACTGAAATCATAAACGTAGACATCAAGACCTTTATCCAACATATTTGGAATTATATTTTTACCAAAATCGTGAGCTGAATCTTCTTTTTCGGCATCAATCTCAAGTTCTTTAACAAGCTCTTTGGTATTGAAAATGTAATTACCCATTGATGCTAAAGCTAAATGAGGCTTTCCTGGTATTGTTTTAACATTTTCTTTTGGCTTTTCCTGGAATCCTAAGAGTTTCCAGTTTTCATCAACTTCTATAATACCAAACTCACAGGCTTCTTCAACCGGAATTGGAATTGCAGATATTGTGAGGTGGGCATTTTTTTCAACATGGTAATCAAACATTTGTCTTACGTCCATTTTGTAGACGTGATCACCACCAAAAATACACATGTACTCAGGATCTTCATCTCTAATCAAATTCAAATTTTGAAAAACTGCATCTGCAGTACCCTTATACCAACCGCCACCTGTTCTCATTTGAGCAGGTACAAGGTCAATAAAGTGGTTTACAAATGGAGAAAGAGGCCATCCGCGCGAGATGTGCTTGTTTAACGACTCTGATTTATATTGAGTCAAAATTTTTGTTCTGAAAAAACCCGAATTAACAAAATTGTTCAAAACAAAGTCAATAATTCTGTACCTGCCACCAAATGGTACTGCAGGTTTAGCCCTGTCCCTTGTAAGGGGGTGAAGTCTTTTCCCTTCTCCTCCTGCAAGGATCATAACTAAAGCATCATTGTAATGCATAGATTATTCCTCCAAGGTTAATACCGCCATAAATGCTTCTTGCGGAACTTCTACTTTTCCGACGGCTTTCATTCGTTTTTTCCCTGCTTTTTGTTTTTCCAGCAGTTTACGTTTTCGAGAAATATCACCGCCATAACATTTATCTAAAACGTTTTTACGAAGTGCTTTAATATTTGTTCTTGCAATAATTTTACCACCAATTGCTGCTTGAATAGGAACTTCAAACATTTGTCGTGGAATAATCCCTCTGAGCTTTGTTGCTAATTTTTGTCCTATGTAAAAAGCGTTATCCCTATGTACGATAGAACTTAGAGCATCAACAACATCGCCGGCAAGTAAAACATCAAGCTTTACAAGATCAGAACGCTTATACTCGCTGAACTCATAGTCCATACTTGCATAGCCTTTTGATTTTGATTTTAACTGATCATAAAAATCAGTAATAACTTCACTCAAAGGTATTTCATACTCAAGGTTAACTCGAATTTTATCGAGATAACTCATGTTTTTATAAATACCTCTTTTTGATTGTGCCAACTCCATTATCGAGCCAACATAATCGTTTGGTAATATAATATTAACCTTTACATAAGGTTCTTCAATATATTCTCTATATTGTGCTTCGGGAAGGTTTGAAGGGTTATCTATTTTAACTACTTCACCGTTTGTTTTTATAATTTTATAAATTACGCTGGGAGCTGTTGTAACTAAAGAAATACCATATTCTCGTTCTATACGCTCTTGAGCGATTTCCATATGAAGCATACCCAAGAATCCGCATCTAAAACCAAAACCTAGCGCTGTAGATGTCTCCGGTTCAAAAGTAATGCTGGAATCATTTAATTTTAATTTTTCCAAAGCATCTTTTAGGTCGTGATATTGGTCATTATCAATAGGATACATGCCGGAAAAAACCATAGGAATAGCTTTTTTATATCCGGGCAGAGGTTCTTTGGCAGGACGTGAGGTTAATGTAATAGTATCCCCTACAAATTGACTTATTTCTTTTATAGAGGCTGCTAAATATCCCACATCGCCTGTGGAGAGATTTTTAACAGGTTGCCTGTTTGGTCTCATAAAACCAAGTTCAACCACTTCATAGTCTTTTTTTATAGCCATAAAACGAACTTCGTCGCCATCTTTAATGCTACCGTCAATAACTTTAAAAAACACTAAAGTTCCAAGATACGGATCATAGCAACTATCAAAGACCAGAGCTCGAAGGGGTTTATCAGAAGTATCTTCAGGGGCAGGGATTCTTTCTACTATTGATTCGAGAACTGCATCAATTCCTATTCCGGCTTTTGCACTCACTTCAATTGCATCTGTGGCATCAATCCCTATAACTTCTTCTATTTCTCGCTTTACGGCCTCAGGATCAGCACTTGGCAAGTCAATTTTATTTATAACAGGTATAATTTCAAGATCATGCTCCAGAGCAAGATATACGTTTGCAAGGGTTTGAGCTTCAACGCCTTGTGTTGCATCCACAATCAATAAAGCACCTTCGCAAGCCGCAAGACTTCTTGATACTTCGTAGCTAAAGTCAACGTGCCCCGGAGTATCGATAAGGTTTAAAACGTAATCATTACCATCTTGAGCTTTATAGTCCATCCTTGCGGCTTGAAGCTTAATAGTAATGCCTCGTTCTCTTTCAATATCCATACTATCAAGCAATTGATCTTGCATATCACGCTTTGATATTGTATTTGTTTTTTCAAGCAATCTATCAGCCAAAGTGGACTTTCCGTGGTCAATATGGGCTATTATGCAAAAGTTTCTTATATTTTTTATCATTTATTTTATTGTGTTCCTAAACAAAAATAATATTTTTCCAGTTTTAGTATATCTGAGACATTATAATAATGCCATAGTAATTATGAACGACTTTATGTAATGTAAAGCTTTTTATATAATTAATTTTTGTGGTTTACAAAAGGTTTTTTTCAAATATAATTAGATTATCATTCTCTCAATGATTTGCGAGTTGGTACATTGCCAACTATTGGTTAATACTAAATATTAATAGGAGATATATAAAAGTGCCTAACATTAAGTCAGCAAAGAAAAGAGTTCTTACTTCAGAAAGAAATCGTTTACGTAACGTAGCCGTTAAATCTGAAATTAAAACAGTTTCTAAAAACGTATTAGAAGCAGCAAAAGAAAAAAAACAAGAAGAAGTTCAACAATCGTTAAATAGAGCTTATAAACTTTATGATAAAGCTGTTTCTAAAGGTGTTTTACACAAAAATACAGCAGCTAGAAAAAAATCAAGATTAACAAAGAATGCTAATAAACTTTTAGCTGCAGAATAAGATTAAATATTTAAAATTTAAAAAAACATGATGTTTTAGCTTTAAACATCATGTTTTTTAGTTTTAAGTATTTTTGACAAAAATAACCCTTGGTATTATAATCATTCACAGCTAGTGTAAATCCTTAACAGTGCTATGCTCCTCGGGGCGAAGCACTTTTTCTTATAAATTAATTTTAATTTTAATTTAGATGATAATTCATGTTTAGTCAATCTAATAACCTAATAACCAAAGTTTAATCAATGGTTATTAGGTGTTTTTTTATTCTGTTTAAACAAGCCTTTTTGCTATGATGCCATTCTCGTGCTGTTACTCTCATTACTTTCCAGCCACAACGTTCTAAAACAGATTGTTTCCACGTTTGTTTAAAGTTTTCAGGTTCATTGTCTTCAACACCATCGCATTCTATAGCTATTTGCTTTTCACCGTCAGTTACTACAAGGTCAATTTTAAATCCTGCGGATTCAAATCCGGATATAACTTCCAGTGCTTCTTCTTTAATGTTTTCTGCCAGTTCACGTTCAAATGAGTTTTTATAAATACTGTCATCGATGGTTAATTTTCCTGATTCAGCAAGTTTTGCATCTTTTTCAACATGCTCACGTAAATACTCCAAGTAACTTCTAAATAAACCGCTTTGTACACTTTCAACTGTTTTTGATACGAAACAAATAAGCTTCTTTTTTGCACGTGTTATAGCAACATTAAAAAGGTTAGGCTTTTGCAGGAAGGTAAGACTTTGAAAATGACTATTAGGTGCGAGTGCAAAAGACAAGATAATTATATCCTTCTCATCACCTTGAAATGTATGCGCTGTGCCAACTTCAATCTTATGTTTTTTAACCGTATTTTCCGTAAGAACTTGAGACAATGCCTTTTTTATCAGTTCAACTTGCCCTCTAAAAGGAGATATAACGCCAAAAGAAGTCGGATTATTAGGATTTTTTTCATTATCTTCCATTATGAGATCTTGAAGTTTTTTAATAACTGCTTCAGTCTCCGCCATATTTCTTGTTGCGTCTGGGTCTACCTTGGCATCAGGCACAATATTAAGCTCTAAAACTCCTCTTGTATCAGTTTCCTTGTTCATTATTTTTATTCGACCGCCATAAAATTGATCGTTGCTAAATTTTATAATAGGAGGAAGACTTCTAAAATGCTCATCCAGCAAAATCGGGCAAGAGGAATAATAATTTGCCAAATCAAACATTGAATTTGTCCTAAAGCGCCACATGAGTTGATATTTATCAGGAATATTATGTTGACTTAAAAAAGACTGTTCTTTTGCTTTTTCAAGAAAAGATAAATGTGGCAATTGCTTGTCATCACCAACAATTACAGCTTTTTTAGCCCTGAATAAAACAGGGAAACAACTTGCGATATCACATTGAGACGCCTCATCAATAATTGCAACATCAAAAAGTCCCGGTTTTAAAGGCAATGATTCAGATATAGCATAGGTTGTAACTGCCCAACAAGGAAATGCTTCTAATAAAGGTCTAAAATCTTCATCTTCCAAAAGTCTGTTTTGAAGATTCTTTTTCCTTTCTACAAGTGCCTTTGAATGAACAATCAAACGTTGTCTTTTTACTTGATCTCTAACTATATCCTTTAAAGAATCTCTTCTTTTTCCTTTAATTACTTCTACAGCCACTTTAGTTCTGTTTTCTCTGTTTTCCTTAATATCCTCCAATAGTTGATGAAGATTACCAATTCTGTGAATACAAGCCTCTTGGAATTTAAGTTTATTTTGTAATTCCTGTAAGTTGAGTTCTTGTCTTATGTTTTCTACATTTTCTGAATCAAGTTCTATATTTTTAAATTTCAAAATTGTATTGATTCTAAAAACGTTTATCTTTTTGTTGAGATTTGAAATTAAACCGGTTTTATCTTCTGTTTGTTGAATTTTATCTAGAATATCTCGAACCATTGTAATTTGGGTATTATCGAGTTTTATTTTTATCAAGTTATTTTCATTTATCCATTGTTGTTGTTTTTCATATTGTTTTAAAGTTTTAAACCATTCATGTTCAAGTTTAATTATCTTTTCACATTTATCTTCCAGTTCTTTTTGTTTTTCCACAAGTTTTTTCATATCATCAATATCTGCAAAAACTGACGATTCAAATCCTGAATCCAAATCCACTTTATTAGATAAAAGCTCTTGTAGTTTAAAATTCAATTGTTTTTGGTAATTTGCACGTCCTGCTCTTAGTGATAAATAAGGAGCTCCCATTGAGTTTAATCGCTCTGATACAACGTCCACAGCTTTATCCATTCTTGAAGCAACCAAAACGGTTTTCCCATTTGCAACTAAATGAGATACCAAATTAACAATGGTTTGAGATTTTCCTGTCCCGGGAGGACCGTAAACAGCAACCAGAGGGTTTTCTTCTATTGATTTTAAAACAGATTCTTGTGAATCACTTAAAGAAATTGGTGTTACGGGCACAAAAAGTTTTTCTTTGCGTTTTGTGAGACCATCGGCTTGATTTCCGCCAACAAATTCTTGGTTTATTAAATTTAAAGCTGTTTCTCTGAATACACCACTGGGCTTTTCTGCGATTTGAGTCAATTCATGCAAGACACCTGCGGTAATAGAAGGTCTTTTTGTCAAGATAATGGCAGCTTGATCTGTTATTGAAACTTTAGCATTGACTTGAACTTGTGTATCGTTATCTTCTAATGATACATTTTCTTCTTTTTCCTTAGGTAGAAAAGCTTGTGTATCAACATCGGGAATTATTGATTTAAGCGTGGTAAGGAAAATTTGTATTTTTTCCTCTGTCAAAGGAAGATCCGGCACAACATCGATAAGCCCTTCAAATAAATGCTCCACTTCGTCATCATCATCGTGCTTTATAAGTCCTGTTAAAGCTCCTGTGTTCAACGACAATGAATCTTCGGTAAGAACACAATTGATATTCATTCCTTCACGTTCCAGCCTGCAAGTAGTGTATAATAGTGGTGTCAAAAATTCTCCGCTTTTTTTACCTTTACCGCTTTGTCCTACCAAAAAAATGTATCCATATAATAAATATCGATCTTTTTGAGATATTTCTGCGTGCAACATAAGTTCTGTAAGGATATTGTCAGCACCGTCAAGTTTAACAGCTCTTTGTGAGGATGAGAAAAGTTTTTCTTCACCTTCTAAAAACATCCATTTGTTATCTTTATCTTGTTTTAAATTTCGAAAAGCAGAGCTTTTTACTTCTTCTCTCACGCAATCGTGTAAGTATAGACTTAGTCTTTTTATAAAACTGCTTTGAAAAGCAGAACTTAATAGTTTTGTTGCCTCTTGAATCATTTATATTTACCCTTTTAGATCGATCCTGTTTAAATACCAATAATGAAATAATTTTACAGTTTTTTTATCAAATTGTACATTTGATTACACAACTAAACAATTCATCAAAAGCAAGGTTTACAGGATAAAATCAAGACCATTATACTTGTTGCTTGCGTCATCTAAGGAATTGTTTAAGTAAAATTCCAAAGACTCTATACAGCCGGGTATAATTTTTTTAAGTAGTTTATTTTCATCTTTAGAAAATTTTTGCAGTACAAAAGCTTCACTGGACATATAAGGAGGCTGTGGACCTATACCCACTTTAAGCCTGGGGAAATTTGAACCTCCTGTGCATTTGATAATAGATTTGATGCCGTTATGTCCGCCATCAGAGCCGGATTTTCTAAAGCGTATTTTCCCCAGGTTTAAGCTCAAGTCATCAAAAACAACAATTAAATCATCTTGGTTTAATTTGTAATAATTTAAAATTTTAGATATCGACTCACCTGAAAGATTCATAAAAGTTTGAGGTTGGATAATTAAAACTTCTTCGCCTTCTATAGATCCTTTGCCCATTATTGCGTTGAATTTTGACTCATAACGACCTGTTATAGAATTTTGAGACGCTAATTCTCCTGTTATAACAAAACCTATATTATGACGTGTGAAACTATATTTTTCACCGGGGTTTCCTAAGCCTGCTATTACTTTCACTTGTTGATGTACTCCATTGTGATATTTAAAACGTATAAATATTATCTTATCAGTATAATCTCATCGACAGTTACAAGATCTTATCGAATTTATAAAGATAATACTAATTTAAAAGCAATTTTAACTTATTTTCTTACTTATGAACAAATACTAAATATTCATTTAACTTTTAACTGCGGGAGGAGACATTTGATGGCCGCTTATAAACAAACAGTGAAAAGTAATAGTAGTAATAGATTAATTAACTTTCTTGAAGATACGAACCTTCATAAAAAAGATTTTGCGCAAATGATAGGCGTAACATTATCTTATGTTTATAGCTTAATAGATAGTTCCATAGCTTTTTCTACAAGGACAACAACTTTAGAAAGAATTGCAATCGTTATGGATTTAGAGCCTGAAGATTTTCCTGAATATAAAATATCGGAAGAGCCGAAATTGATGGATCCGGGTGTGCAATTCTTGAAAAAAAGACAAAAAGAAATGGGACTTACAAATGTTCAGTTTATAAAAAAGTTTCCAAGGCAAAAAAGAGTTGAAATAGTAGATCTTTGGAGGGGGGCTCAGCCATTACCGTTAGATTGGCACTATCTATATTCAATTGCGGAAATTTTAAATATTTCAGCCGATGAGATATATCCTTATTGGCAGTCACGTTTACAGCAATATTTAATGCTTGGCGGGATAGATGTTTTTTCAAATACAGGGCTTATAAATGCAATGTTTGAAGGTGCAAAAAAGCATTTGAAAATTTAACTAAATAAAAGATATAGAAATCGGGGCATATTGATGTCCTGATTTCTATATGCAGAAAAAATATATAAATAAAATTATCAAAAACTTATAATATTTTTTAAGTTTAATTAAACATGTTAAGAAAGTATTAAAATATTGACAATTTTTAGATACAAATAATTATTTTTGAATTATATTCTTAATAAAAACATTAAAATCTACAATAAATTTAAGCGTTTTTTTTGTAAAAAAATATATTCTAAAAAAGAAATGTTGTAAATTTATTATTCAACTATTTGTTGTACAATGTTTTGTTGAATATTTCTTTAAAATTAGTCAAGGAGTATATAATGTCAGGATATTTAACAAAGGAAGAAATAAAGCAATGGCGTAGTTCTACAGAGAAGTGTACGCTTGAAGAATATGCTGCTAAATTAGGAAAGCTTTTAAACCCTGAAAAAGAAACAAATGATATAGTAGATATCATTAACAATGGTCAAGAGGTATCAAAAGTATACGTAAAGCCAATAGGAGCAAGTAGAATACCCGTATACGAGAGACCAAAAGAAACAACCGTAAGAAAGAAACCTGCAAGACCGGAACCAGAGAAAGCAATAATCAAAGAAATTTCTCAAGAACAAGAAGTTAAAAAAGCTCCTGTTTTTGTTGAGAAAACACCTATAATAAAAGAAGAGCCGATAATAAAGCCTCAGCCACAAGAAGAAGTAGAACAACCTGCACAGGTTGTCGAAACTAAAACTCCTATAATACCGGTAGAAAAACCTAAAGCTCCTGCTCAAGAAGTTACATTTAAGAAGAATTTAACGGACAGAGAGCAAAAAGTTTTTGATCATTTATATGAAAAAAGAGGCGAAACAGTATATGCTAAGGATTTAGCTGAAATGCTTGAATTAAAAAGAGATTATATTTATAAATATATCAAAAATTTAAGAACAAAAATTAATGAAGATGTCCTTATTAACTCTGAAAAAGGTGGTTTTTGTCTCGATATATAAATTTTTAAATAATAAAAAAAGAACCTCACTTAATTGATGTGAGGTTCTTTTTTATTAGCTATATCCTATAGATTTAAGATCTTTCCAGGTAAGCATCCAGCTCCCAAGGGGATACTGAAATTCTAAAATCATCCCATTCATGTCTTTTAGCATTCATAAATTCATTGAAAATATGATCTCCGAGAGTATCTTTTACAACTTGGTTTTTTTCCATCATTTCTAAGGCTTCCACAAGACTACCCGGTAAGGAATCAATTTTATGACGTTTTCTTTCTTTTCCGGTCAACTGATAAATATTACTATCAACAGGATTAGGAGGTTCAATTTTATTTCTTATTCCGTCTAAAGCTGATTCAAGTAAAACACCAAAGGCTAAATACGGGTTACAAGCAGGATCTGGAGATCTGAGCTCAACTCTCGTTGCGTTTCCACGCTTTGCCGGCACTCGAACTAAAGCACTTCTGTTTGCCAAAGACCAAGCAACATAAACAGGAGCTTCATAACCGGGGACTAGCCTTTTAAAGCTATTTACGGTTGGATTGGTAATAGCGGTAAACTGTTTTACGTTTTTCAAAAGTCCACCTATGCTATATAAAGCTTCTTGGCTGAGTTGGTATGGTTTAGACTCATCAAGAAAAGCATTTTGTCCGTTTTTAAATAACGAAATGTTGCAGTGCATGCCGGAACCGTTGATGCCTGCAATTGGTTTAGGCATAAAAGTAGCGTGCAGCCCGTGTTTGGCAGCAATAGCCTTAACTACAAGCTTAAAAGTAACGACATTATCGGCAGTAGTGAGGGCATCTGCGTATTTAAAGCCTATTTCGTGTTGTCCGTGAGCAACTTCGTGATGGCTTGCTTCAATTTCCAAGCCCATTTTTTGAAGTGTAAGGACAATTTCTCCACGAACATCTTCTCCGAGGTCATCAGGACCCACATCATAATAACCCGCCTTATCGTGAGTAAGGGTGGTTGCTTTACCTTCGCTATCTTTTTTGAATAAGAAAAATTCTGCTTCAGGACCTACATTTAAAGTATATCCAAGCTTGGAAGCTTCTTTTATTAATCTTTTTAAATTCCCCCTTGGGCACCCTTCAAAAGGAGTCCCATCAGGATTGTGAATATCACAAATAAGCCTTGCTACGTTAGAGTCTTCCTTACTTCTCCAAGGCAACATAGAAAAAGTAGTTCTATCAGGATGTAAATACATATCTGACGTTTCAATACTTCTAAACCCTTTTATTGATGAGCCGTCAAGCATTATTTCATTGTTTAACGCTTTTTTTAGCTGAGAAGAAGGTATTGCAACATTTTTAACTTGTCCGTTTATATCAACAAATTGAAGCCTGATAAACTTTACTTCTTGTTCATCTACAAGGTTTAAAATCTCTTCTTTGCTTAGTTCTTTTCCGTTTTCAGGAATGAATTTTGATTCTGGCATATATGATCTCCTTTTGTAAAACTTTTACTTAATTAAAAACAATATTATGGGATTTTTAATACAATGGTCAAGTCCGAAATATATTTCTGTTTTTAGAAAAAAATTTCTGAAATCTACTAAATAATAAATATTGAGCTATCTTTATGTTTAAATTGAATAAAAAATAAGCCCTAAAAATAGTTTTCTTATAAGACTTATAAAAAAACAAACTAAAAATTATCTAAAAAATTTTTTAAATTCGATTTAAAATACTGTTACAATTCTCATATAGATAATCGTAAAAATATTAATTATAAAAGGCAAAAAAGTGTCTGAGGCTAAGATAAAAAAAACCTTCAAAGAAGTTTTAAATAATCCGAATACATTTGAAACTATATTAAAAAAGATGAAAGTTCTTAACTTATCATCCGTGACAGGACTGACTTCTACGGCTAAGGTGTTGCTTGTTAGTTATATTGCGGAAAAAACCCAAAGACCTATAGTATACGTCTCTTCTACAATCTCGGGATCGTTGTCTTTTTTGTCAAAATTCGAGAACATTTCTAATAAAACAGCAAAATACCTGCCTGAACAAGAAAGCTCACCTTATCAGCTTGTATATTCAGACATAAATGTATTAAACGACGAATTAAACACCTTGAGAGATTTTCAAAAAGGCTCTATTGATGTATTGGTATCAAGTGCAAAACACCTCACCTCCGTTTATCCTTCCGAATCTTTCTATAAAGATTATTCTGTAAATTTAGCCGTAAAAAAACAAAAGGATCCTTATAAACTAGCTGAATATCTTGTGGAATTGGGATATAAAAGAACGGCTCTAGTTACAGATCCCGGTGAGTTTAGTTTAAGAGGTGATATTCTTGATATTTACCCGCTGACAAATTTACCTGTAAGGATTGGATTTTGGGGAGATGATATAGAAAATATCAGGTATTTTAACCCCGAAACCCAAAGAACTGTGAGAAAAGTTAGTTTTATAACTATAGAACCCCGTTATAAAATTGTATTAACGGATAAAAATGTAGAAATTCTTAAAAATAAACTACTAGAAGAATTTGAAAAGTCTGCAAACCTTATTAACGAAGAAGCTTCAGAGACTCTTGAAGTTCAAATTGACTCAATAAATACATCTTTAGACGTTGATCGATATTTTGAAGGTGTTGAATATTATTCATCTTATATAAATCCCGAAATCGCTTCAGTATTTGATTTTATTCCTGAAAACACCTTGATTATTTGTGATGAGTCTCATGATGTTTTCTCAAAAATAGAATTGCAAGATAAAAAATATACTGATGAATATAAACAGCAATTAACAGAAGGTTTTGCACTTCCTGTGGAGACAGCGCATCATTTGTCTTCTGAACAAATATCAAAAAAGTTGAAAGGTTTTTCAAATTTAAGTTTGGATAGCTTTATACAGGATGATAATTCAACTCAATTTAAAATTGATTGTGCGTTGGTATCTCGTTTTTCTTCTGATCCACTGGAAGCGGCGGCATATATTGCATCTTTAAGGTCTCAAAAAATGACTGTATTAGTGGCTTCAGAGTACCCTAATCGGATCTCAGAGATCTTAAATGATGTAGAATGTCCCAATTTAATACTTTCCGGTTCTATCGATCCGGGGCAAATTTTAAATCAAAATGATGTCATTATTTTCAAAAGTTCTTTATCCGAAGGCTTTATATCAAAAGACTTAAATTTAGCTTTAATAACCGATACAGAGCTTTTTAACAGAAAGCTTAAAAAGCCGACTATCGCTAAAAAACTTTCCAGCAAGGAAAATATAGACTTTATTGATTCTTTAAAGGAGCTAAAACCAAATGATTACGTAGTCCATTTAAGTCACGGTATTGGTCGTTTTATAGGAATGAGCAAACAAGAAATTGACGGACAAGAAAAAGACTATTTAACCATAGAATATGCCAAAGGTGATAAGCTTTACATGCCGGCAGAACAGGTGAATATGCTTTCTCGTTATAGAGGAGGAGGGGATTCAACGCCCGGTCTGTCTAAAATGGGAGGCGCTGATTGGCAAGGAGCGAAACGAAAAGTCAGAAAAGCTATTGAAGATATAGCCCAAGACTTGCTTAATCTATACGCAAAGCGTGCCAAAAAAGAAGGTTTTCAAGCAGACGCAGACTCTCCCTGGCAATTGGAGCTGGAAGATTCTTTTTCTTTTACCGAAACACCTGACCAATTAACAGCTATTCAAGAAACAAAAGCAAATATGGAATCTCCAAAACCTATGGACAGGCTAATCTGTGGTGATGTAGGATTTGGAAAAACAGAAGTTGCAATTAGAGCTATTTTTAAAGCGGTATTATCAGGAAAACAAGTTGCAATGCTTGTTCCAACTACAATTTTAGCTCAGCAGCATTTTCTTACACTTTCGGAACGACTAAAGCCCTACCCTGTAAAAATTGAACTATTATCACGTTTTAGAACTCCTAAACAGGCAAAACAGACTATAAATAATCTCATTACAGGTCAATGTGATGTTGTAATCGGTACTCATAAGCTATTGCAAAAAGACGTTGAATTCAAGGATTTGGGACTTTTGGTGATAGATGAAGAACATAGATTTGGTGTTAAACACAAGGAAAAGCTTAAGCACCTGAGAGAAAATATAGATGTATTGAGCCTTTCGGCAACGCCTATTCCCAGAACTTTATATATGTCATTATCGGGGATGAGAGATATGAGCTTAATCAACACTCCTCCCGTAAATAGAGCTCCCGTGAAAACTTTTGTTGGTTATTACAATGAATCATACGTAAAAACTGCTATAAATCACGAATTGGAGAGAGAAGGGCAGGTTTATTTTCTTTATAACAGAGTGCAAACTATTTATAAATTTGCCAAAGATATTGAAAAATTGGTACCAAATGCAAGAATAGCTGTCGCTCACGGACAAATGAAAGAAAAAGAACTTGAACAAATAATGTACGATTTTTCTGTTCATAATTGCGATATACTCATATGTACAACCATTATTGAATCAGGGCTTGATATTCCGAATGCAAACACGATGCTTATTTATAATGCTGACCGCTTTGGGCTTGCTCAACTTTATCAGATCAGAGGACGTGTAGGAAGGTCTGAAAGACAAGCCTACGCCTATTGTTTCTATAAAAAAGACAAAGTACTAACGCAAGAAGCAAAAAACAGACTGCAAGCCATAAAAGACTTTACAACACTAGGTAGTGGCTATCAAATAGCACTTAGAGATCTTGAAATAAGAGGAGTTGGGAACTTACTAGGGGCAAAACAGCACGGACATATGCTTAGTGTTGGTTTTGATATGTATTGTTCATTATTGGAAGAAACAATAAAAGAACTGAAAGGCGAGCATGTAAATAAAAAAGATCCGCCTATTATTGATATAAATATAACTGCTTATATTCCTGATGAATGGATTGGGGATAAAAACCAAAAAATGATAGAATATAAGAGGCTGGCGGATGTTCGCAACGTAAAAGAACTAGAGGCAATTGAAGTTGAATGGCGAGATAGATTTGGAAAAATTCCTGATGTTGTAATACCTTTGATGAATATTATTAAACTAAGGCTTATGGCTAGTGAAATAGGTATTAATTTAGTCCGTGAAACATACAGTAATGTTAGAATTTATACAGATTATAGATTTAATGAATGGGAAAAAATTAAAAATACTTTACCAAAAGAACTTACAAGAAAATTAAAGTGGACAAAGGCTCCTGCTACTTCTGAACTAGGATCTTCCGTCATATTAATGGATAATTCTTTACTTACCTCAAACGAATTATTGGATATATTAAACGATTTATTTTATTATATTGCACAGTTACAAAAAACATTTACCCAAAAGGAGAATATATAAAATGAAAAAACTATCACTAGGATTAATGGCTGTAATGTTGGCTTTTACTGTGGGATGTGGAGCTAAAAAGGAAATCACACCTATTGATAACAGCACTAAAATAATTCAGATAAACAAATCTTTTATAACTGAAAATGATTTTAAAAGACGTTTTGATAGTGAGATAAAAACGTCTTTTCTTGCTCAACAAAAAATCGATATCAATGCACCTGAGCAAAGATTGCTTTATCTTGTAATCAAGGATAAAATCGTTAATTCTCTCATAATTAAAGAATTGATTAAGCAAGAAATTCAAAAAAGAAACATAAAAATAAGTGATAAGGATGTTAACCAAGAAATAGATATTCTTGCAAAAAATGTAGGCAGTGTTGATAAATTAAAATCTGTACTGGCACAAAATAATGTTGATTTTGATGATTTTAAAAACAACATAAAAAATGATTTAAAAGTAAAAAAACTTATTGATAGCCTTGCTATAACAAAGGTTAGCGATAAAGACGTAAAAAAATTCTATGATGAAAATAAAACCGACAAATTCACAAATCCTGACCAAGTAAGAGCTAGTCATATATTAATAAGCGCTTCTTTAGATGATATAAAAACAAGATTAACGGCAATAGATGAAAATTTATCCGAAGATGAAGCTACATTAAAAGCTTTTGAAGAAATTAAAGTTTTAAAAAATAAAGCTGAACAGGTTTTACGAGAAGTAAAAGCTAATCCTAATGATTTTGCAAATCTTGCAAAAAAATATTCTGAAGATTTTTCAAGTGCTAAAAAAGGTGGAGATTTAGGATTTTTCACTCACAAAGAAATGGTTAAAGAATTTTCCAATGCAGCTTTTTCTTTGAAACCTGATACTATAAGCGGTATAGTTAAATCAGATTTTGGATATCATATTATAAAAGTTACAGACAGAAAAAAAGCCGGCATAACACCTTTTAATGAAGTTAAACCGGAAATTAAAACATATTTGGAAAACCAAAATAAACTGGTAGTTATGGAAAAATTTATCAAAGGATTAAAAAATTCAGCTAAAATAACATTCAATAATGAAGAATATGATCCTTCTAAAATTAAAACCGAATTACAAAAAATAACAGGTAAAAAACCTGCGCAAAAGAGTGTTAAATAGGAATATAATACTAAAATGACAAATCAATCATCAAAAGAACATCTCTTTGAGATTATTGAAAAATTCAAAGATTTAAATATTCTGGTAGTTGGAGACATTATAATCGATGAATATATCTGGGGAAAGGCAAATCGTCTTTCTCCAGAGGCTCCTGTGCCTGTGCTCGAAGTATCAAAATATTCATACGTCTTGGGTGGAGCTGCAAACGTAGCAAATAACATTGCAGCTTTAGGCGGTAATGCGATATTGGCAGGTGTGGTAGGGCAAGATGATCAAGCTAATATATTTTATAGGCTTTTAAAAGAAGCTAATATTGACTATTCTACTATTGTTGCAGATAAAGATCGTCCAACCACAATAAAAACAAGGTTAATAGCTCATAACTATCAACAATTGGCAAGGGCTGATCGTGAAGTAAAAACACCTATTTCAATGATTAGCGAAGAAAAGCTTTTGAGTAATATTGAATTCGGGCTGGAGAAAATAGATCTTGTTGTTCTTTCAGACTACGCAAAAGGTGTTTTGACCACCTCTTTAACTGCCGGTATTATAAACCTTTGCAAAACATACAATAAAAAAGTACTGGTAGACCCTAAAGGGCTTAATTTTGCAAAATATAAAGGTGCGAATTTAATTACTCCTAATAGGCTTGAAGCTGAAATGGCAACAAAATCCCCAACAGGAAGTAATCCTAAAGACATGGCGCAATTATTAGCAAAGCAAACAGAAGCCGAACATGTACTTGTGACATTGGGAGAAGAGGGTGTATTGTCGTATTCAAACGGCGATATAAGTCAAATACCTGCCGTAACTTCTGAAGTTTACGATGTAACAGGAGCAGGAGATTCTTTAATTTCAACCTTAGCACTTGCGTTTCCTGCCACGAGTGGCGATTTGTATAATTCAATTTTACTTGCCAACTACGCAGCAGGTGTTGTTGTCAGAAAAACCGGCACCACAACAGTTAGCCCGGGACAATTGAAAAATATTATAGAAATAAATATGAGTAAAAATAATATTTCTGAAAATAAAGTATATTAAAGGAATTATAGTGGATAAAATAGTTAATTTTGATAAAATTGAAGATATAATTTGCGCTGAAAAAGCAAAAGGAAAGTGTATTGTATCAACAAATGGATGTTTTGATATTTTGCACGTCGGACATGTGAGATATTTGAAAAAAGCTCGTAAACTGGGTGATTTGTTGGTGTTAGGATTAAACTCGGATGAATCTGTTAAGCGTTTAAAAGGACCATCGAGACCTATCAATAATGAAAATGATAGGGCTGAGGTTATAGCAGCTTTGGAATGTGTTGACTATGTTGTTATATTTAATGAAGATACTCCTGAATATCTTTTATCATTGGTCAAGCCTAATATACACGCAAAAGGCGGGGATTATACAGTTGAAACGCTTCCTGAAGCTGAAACTATTATAAAAAACAATGGTAAAATCGAATTTATTTCACTGGTGGAGGGGAAATCCACCACGAACATAATAAACAAGGCAAAATTGTAAAAGAATTTATTGTATAATATTAACAGTCGATTTCAAGAAAGCCTTTTTATGGATAAAAAAATATCAGAAAAAGTAGTTGAAAGACTTACTTTCTATCATTGTATTCTTATTGAATACATAGAAAAAAATATCGAATCGATATCAAGCCCTCAAATTGCATCCAGGCTTAATATCGATGATTCTTTAGTAAGAAAAGATTTTAAAATGCTCAATAATATTGGACGTTGTCGAGTGGGATACTCGGTGCAGGAGCTAAAAGATTCTATAGAAAAGACATTAGGTTTTGCAAAGCCTAAAGAAGCTTTTATTGTAGGTGCAGGGCATGTTGGATTAGCCCTTGCCAGATATGATAATTTTAAAAACTATGGGCTAGAAATGCTTGCCTTGTTTGATAATGATCCGACAAAAGTTGGTATGAAAATTGAAGAAAAACAAATTTATCATATTTCAAAACTACCGGAGTTGGCAGAGCAACTTAATGTAGAAATAGCGGTTTTGACCGTACCAAAACCTCAAGCTCAAAAAGTTGCCGATTTTCTTGTGGAGTCAAATATCAAATATATTTGGAATTTTTCTCCTGTTATATTAAAAGTTCCGCCTCACGTAAAAGTCTGGAATGAAAATTTGATAGCAAGCTTTCTTCAATTTGCCTGTAAAAATATTGACTAAAATATAAACAATATTGTTAAGTTCGTAACAACTTTACATTCATTATCGCAATTTTAGCTTTTAAATTGTTTTTATATAAGTGGGAATATTAAGCTAAGACATGTGATTATGGACAAAAAATTATCAAATTTATCCAATAATTTTTTAATACAAAAATCTAATGAAGCTAAAAAACCACAGGTATTTAATAGCTTTTTATTGGGCAACAAGGTTTCTTTCAAAGGAAATCCTTCTGAAGATTGCTTTGAAAGCTCAAAACCAACAAAAAATAAAACTACAAATAAATTTTCTAACATCGCTCAAAGCATATCTAAAAACCTAAAAGCAATAAGTTTTAGCGGTAAAGATTCAAAAATAATTCCCGATGGGGTTACAGACCCGAAGCAAATTGAAGAGATTCTTAAAAAGATAAAAATAAATGATAAGCTAATTTTAAATGACTCAGCTAAAAAAATTGCAGAACAAGTTACTAAAGATAATGTTGTTTATTTGAACAAATTGTTAAATCTTCCTAAAAAACAATTGTTTATAAAATATTTACCAATGCTTTTGCAGGCATTAAATAAAGAAAACAAACCTTATTTAGATAAATTATTAAAAGCCCGTGATGAGAAATTAACAGGTGAAGATATAGCTTATATCTTACGCAATTTAAATGAAAAAAATGAACCTTGTGTAGATAAATTATTAAAAGCTCGTGATGAGAAATTAACAGGTAAAGATATAGCTTATATCTTACGCAATATAAATGAAAAAAATGAACCTTGTGTAGATAAATTATTAAAAGCCCGTGATGAGAAATTAACCACTAAAAGTATAGTTCGTATCTTACAATTTATAAACAAAGAAAATGAACCTTATGTAGATAAATTATTAAAAGCCCGTGATGAGAAATTAACCAGTGGAAGTATAGTTCATATCTTACAAGCTACAAACGAAGAAAATTCACCTTGTTTAGATAAATTATTAAAAGCCCGTGATGAAGAATTAACTTGTGTAGCTATAGCTTATATTCTACAAGCTATAAATGAAGAAAACGCACCTTCTCTAGATAAGCTTTTAAAAGCCCGTGATGAGAAATTAACAGGTGAAGGTATAGCTGATATTTTACAAGTTATAAATAAAAGAAATGAACCTTATTTAGATAAATTATTAAAAGCTCGTGATGAAAAATTAAATGGTGAAGATATAACTTGTATCTTGCAGTATATAAACGAAAAAAACGCACCTTCTCTAGATAAACTATTAAAAGCTCGTGATGAGAAATTAACAGGTGAAAATATAGCTTATATCTTATGCCATTTAAATGAAGAAAACGAACCTTGTGTAGATAAATTATTAAAAGCTCGTGATGAAGAATTAAATTGTGTAGATATAGTTAATATCTTATGCAATTTAAATGAAGAAAACAAACCTTATTTAGATAAATTATTAAAAGCCCGTGATGAGAAATTAACAGGTGAAGATATAGCTTTTATCTTATACTATGTAAATGAAGAAAATGAACCTTATTTAGATAAATTATTAAAAGCTCATGATGAGAAATTAACAGGTGAAGATATAGCTTTTATCTTAGGCAATTTAAATGAAGAAAATGAACCTTATTTAGATAAATTATTTAAAGCTCGTGATGAGAAATTAAAGAGTGAAGATATAACTTGTATTTTACAAGCTATAAATAAAGAAAACGAACCTTATTTAGATAAGCTTTTAAAAATCCGTGAGGAGAAATTAACAGGTGAAGATATAGCTTATATCTTATATCATTTAAACGAAGAAAACGAACCTTATTTAGATAAGCTTTTAAATGCTAGTGATGGAAAATTAACAGGTAAAGATATAGCTTATATTTTAAACTGTTTAAATAAAGAAAAAATGCCCCTTGTAGGTAAGCTATTAAAAACTCGTGATAAAAAATTAACAGGTGAAGAGATAGCTCGTACTTTACAGTCTATAAACGAGGAAAATGAACTTTACTTAGATAAATTATTAAAAGCTTGTGATGGAAATTTAACAGGAACAGAAATAATTTTTATCTTACGTGTTATAGATAAAAAAAATGCACCTTATTTAGATAAATTATTAAAAGCTCGTGATGGAAATTTAACAGGTAATGATATAGCTTCTATCTTGAGCATTATAAATAAAAAAAATGCACCTTATTTGGATAAATTATTTAAAGCTCGTGATGGGAAATTAACAAGTGAAGAAATTAAAAATATTTTAATAGGTTTAAACAAAAATAATAAACAGCATTTATATAAGGCATTTACCTTGAAAAATGCAAAACAAAAACCGTTATCAGGCTATGAAATAGGTGCTTATTTAAGTTTTAATAAATTCAAAAATATAGATAATATAAATCAAATAAGTAAAAATGAAAAAAAAGAATTGTTGAATTCCTTAATTACTCACAACTCTTCATTGTTTGAAGTTAATTTAGAAAATCATATCTCTATTTTGCCTAAAACGTCTGAAGAATATTGCTCATTATTAAATAGATTAACTAATTCTATAGGCATTGAGACAACTAAACTTTCTGAATCAAATATCAACGAGTTTGAAAAAAGTATGAATGATCTTGCAAAACAGCTTAAACAAGAAGATTTAAGCAAACTTGATGAAATCAAACTATCTATATCACATAATGATCTTGTAGAAAAAACAAATTCACTAACAAAAGATCTTTCTGAGACTGAAAAAGCTGAAGTTATAGACTTTTTTGGATTTAAAATAAAAGCAAATGGTGAATTAAGCGGATATCCTAATGATCTTAAAGATGCTGATGAATTGTCTCAAGTCGAAGATGGAAAAATTAAAACCGTTATCAAAAATTTAAAACCGGTTGTGCAAAAATACTGCAAAAATAACAAAATAAATTTACCAAAAGGCTTTGAACTTTTAGAAACCGAATTAAATAATTTAGCTCAAAATTTACCGGAATTGTATTCTATAATCGGAAAAACTTCTCAAGTCGACTTGCAAACTTTAAAATCTTTTAAAAATATTATTGAAGATAAAAATTTCGAGACATTAAATGACAAAGATAAAAAAATATTAAAGCTAGCAGCTTTAATGCAAAATTTCAATAAAACAGAAGGAATTGCCAAAGAATCTGCTTTTGATGCATATCATATTGCTCAAAAATTTAACTTAAACAAAACTGAGCAACAAAAAATTTATGATGTAATAAAACAAAGAAATTTTGTTGCAAACATTGTAACTGCTCAAGATCCTAAATCTGAAGCTAAGTTTAGGGCTTTTGAACTTAAAAATGACAATGTATTCAAAATAGCGACAATATTATGCAAGGCTAATTCAAAAGACATTTTATGGAGTAAAATTTTTAAAGAAGTTATCGATGATGTAAAAGCCAATATTAATAAGATAAGAAAAGATGATTTTATTATCCCCCAGACTAAAACACAAGATATACTTACTGTAGCCACTAAACAAACAATAAATGGTTACAATAATATTAACGTAGCTAACGCCAGCGATATAAAAGATTTTTATGCCTATGTTCATGCTGTTGACACAGGATTTACCGGTACAGAAGTGCAAAAAAATATGAATTTACATAATATAAATTCATTTAATTTAATTGATTCAAATAAAGTAATTTGCACTTCACTTGTTGGAAATGGTAAATATCAAGCAGCCGGTCAGCACGGTGTTATGCTAAATATAACACCTTCAAAAGTTTATGTAGGGTTTGGATCTGACATTTGGAGCCCTGCGAAAATGGATACACAAAAGCTTGTAAATACTTATATGTACGAAAGTAAAAATAAAAGCAATAGAAACAGACCTTATTTTGAAGATAGAACAAATGTTTCAAAAACATTAAAAAATATTTTAAATATTTCAGATAATGACTACATTGCAAGACTTTCTAAAATAAAACACTGCAAAAATTTGGATGAAATAAGAAAAATTGATTCTGAGTTTGCAAATGCTTACGATGAATTATTTGAAAAAGATAATATTTTAAATTCAAAACGATGGAGTGAATACCTGGTTAGTAACCCTAAAATACAAGCTATATTCACTAAAGATGTTGAAGAATTACCTGATGAGTTCTTGCAATACGCACAAAAAAACAACTTACCTGTAGTTGTTCTTAACTAACTATCTAATCACGCAGATTTTTTGACCAATCCACCTTCTACTTCGTGGACGTTTTCAATTGCGATAAATGCTAATGGGTCAACGCTTTTCACAAAGCTTTTTAACCTTGCCAGTTCCAAACGTGTTATTACGCAAAAGATTATTTTTTTAGCTTCTCCTGAATATGCGCCTTGACCGTTTAGGTACGTAACCCCTTTTTCAAACTTATTTATAAGTCCTTCAGCAATTTCTTCGTGTTTTGAAGATATTATAATTACAGACTTAGACTCATCCAGCCCTTCTATTACGACATCCATTGTTTTGAAAATAATAAAAAAGGCAATGAGAGAATACATTGCTCTGTCCCAGCCAAAAACAAAACCGGCACTTCCTAATATAAAAAAGTTTATGAACATTATAATTTCGCCAACGGAAAAACCTATTTTTTTGTTTAAAGTAACAGCTACAATCTCGGTGCCGTCTAAAGAACCGTTGTTTCTTAGTATCGTTCCCAAGCCTATTCCCAATATTATTCCGCCAAAAATACACGATAATAACAGGTCATCAGTAGCTTCGGGTTTACCGTGTAAAAAATGAACTAAGATCGACAGTAAACTAACACAATATAAAGAAGTCAAAATAAAATTTTGTCCGAGTTTTCTATATCCAAAAACAAGAAAAGGAATATTTAAAAGAAATATAAATAATCCTAAAGGTAATTTTAATAGGTAACTTAGGATAATAGAAACGCCTATAACTCCACCATCGATTATGTTATTGGGCACGAGAAACATCTCAAGACCAACAGCTACAAGTATTACACCGAAAGAAAGTAGGAAAAATTTATTTACAAAAGGTTTTAGGTTCATTGGTCTGCCTATTTAAAACTAAGATATCAAGCTAAGTAAAAATTTGACTTGTTTATATCAATTTAATACAAACATAGGCAAAAAAAACTCTCCTGACCGTATTTACAATTAATTCTCTTTTAAATATCATAGATACATAAAACAGTTGAGGTGAGAAATGTCTAAAACTATTCAATTTACAAAAATGCAAGGACTGGGGAATGACTTTATTCTTGTTGAGTATAGCGAAATAAAAAAACATAACCTGAATTATTCAGAATTAGCTGTTAAAATTTGCGACAGAAACTTTGGTATAGGTGGCGATGGGCTTATAATTGTCAATCCTGATGATATGAAAAGCAATGCAGATACTTGCTGGCGGATTATCAATTCTGATGGTAGTGAGCCTGAAATGTGCGGAAATGGAATCAGATGTTTTGCAAAATATGTTTACGATAAAGGGATTGTGAATAATAAAAAATTCACAATAAATACACTCGCTGGTATTATAACTCCTGAAATATTAAATAATGGTGAAGTTAAAGTAGATATGGGTGCTCCTGTTCTTTTGGCTAAAGACATACCAACTTCTGTTAATAGCAACGAGATTCTTTTAAATCAAGAATTATTAATTAACGAGAAGTCTTTTAAGGTCAATGCTGTAAGCATGGGAAATCCCCATTGTATTATTTTTGCTGATGAGGATACGAAAAATTTGGCTTTAAAATATGGTCCTGAAATAGAAAAAAGCTCTTTATTCCCTGAAAAAACAAATGTCGAATTTGTTAAAGTACTATCAAAAGATCATATAAAAGTTGATGTTTGGGAAAGAGGTTGCGGCATAACTTTGGCATGTGGAACAGGTGCATGTGCGTGTGTAGTCGCAAGTATTTTAAATAAATTAACAGATAATATTGTAAAAGTCGAATTGCCTGGAGGCCGCTTGGCTATTGAGTGGCAGGGCAATAAAGATGCTGCTGTATTTATGACAGGTGGGGCTGAATTTGTATTTTATGGAGATTTCTTGTTATAAAATTATTTTGTTCATGTTAATATTACAACCTGAGTGCAGTGTTACTTAATTTTGAAAATAAAGTAATGGTAAAACACAAGTACTATAAGCATAATATAGAAAAAAAGGAGAAACCAAACCTTGAAACAGTACGAGTTACTTGCAACAATTAAACCTAACCTTGATATGGAAGAGGTTGACAAAGTAATAAAAAAACTTGAAGAAAAAGTTGAAAGTTTTGGCGGCAAAGTTAATTCAGTAGATAAGCTTGGTCGTAAAAAACTTGCTTATGAAATCCAAAATTTTAGAGATGGATTTTTCTTGGTTGTAAAAATGGATCTTGACGGTGATAAAGTTCAAGAACTAAAAAGATACATCAAGTTAAGCGAAAATTACTTAAGACAAATGATTATTGATGCTTCTAACATAAAAGTTAAAGCAGAAGTAAAATAAGACGGAGGAACAATGAGTCTTAGCAAAGCAGTAATAATGGGCGAAGTTGTAAGAACGCCGGAAAAAAGATTCACATCAAATAATCTGGCAATAACTTCATTTGCTATAAACATTTCAACTCAACAAGAAGAAGAACTTCTGAAAGTTGTAGCTATGGGCAAGTTGGCAGAAAAAGCTGCTTCAGATCTTTCTAAAGGTTCAAAAGCTGTTATTGAAGGTAAACTTCAAACAAACACAGTAAAAACCGCTGAAGGTGAAGAAAAGAAAATAGTAGAGCTTATGGCTCAAGCTATAGAAGCTGTTGGAGGCTCTGTACCTCAAGAGCAGCCTGCTAATCAAGACTATTTGTTCCAAGACGAAGATATAAGTGAAGATTTAATCGGTGAAGACGAAATACCCTTTTAAGGAAGGACAAAAATAAAATGGCAAGAAGATTCTCATCAAAAAATGACAAAAAGAAACGTAAAAGTTGCAATTTCTGTGCAGACAAGGTGGAAGGTATTGATTTTAAAGATGCTTTAAGACTAAAAAGATACCTTACCGAAAGAGGTAAAATTCTACCTAGAAGAATCACAGGAACTTGTGCTTACCATCAAAGACAATTATCTACTGCGATAAAAAGAGCAAGAGAAGCTGCTTTAATCGCTTATGTTTTCGAAGGTTAAACTTTCGAGCTGATAATTGTTATAAAATCTTAAAATCCTCACATTAA
The DNA here is from genome assembly GCA_942491415.1 of Candidatus Gastranaerophilales bacterium. Classification (GTDB taxonomy): domain Bacteria; phylum Cyanobacteriota; class Vampirovibrionia; order Gastranaerophilales; family CALOAD01; genus CALOAD01. Next base: position 477,916 of record CALOAD010000020.1, read on the forward strand.
TGTCTTAAATGTTGTATTATAAAGCAAATAAGCATATGTGAGGGTTTAGCTTTACCCAGGAGAAATACTTTTGACTAATAATCATACGAATGAAGATCTTGAAAAAATATCATCGGAGCTACGCTCTAAAATTCTTCAAGACCCTGAAAATGTTGAATATTATCATATGCTTGCCGGTGTCTATATGGCATTGAGTAAGTTTCAACAAGCCGTTCAAGTGTATTTGGAAATACTAAAACGCATACCGGGAGATTTAAAGACTTTAATTTCACTAGGCAGTGCTTATTTCTTTTTAGGTGATTTTCAAAATTCATTTGATGCTTATAAAGCAGCCAAAGAAGCAAACCCTAATGACTTTGCTCCTTATTATAATATTGGCAATGTGCTTGCTGAACAGTGCAAATTTGAAGAAGCTATAGATTATTATAATCAAGCGTTGCTTTTTGCTCCTGATAACGCAGATATTTATGCAGCTTTAGGGCTTGTATATCAAGATACAAATAAATTGGATAAAGCGCTGGATAATTATAAAAAGTCGTTGGACTTGGATGCACAAAACTATGAGAATTACGCTAATATAGCCGGAATTTATATGCAAATAGGTGCTTTTACAGAAGCATTAAAATATTACAAGTTAACTGTAAAGAAGAATCCAAAAGATTTTAAAGCTCTTGTGTGCATTGCAAACGCTTATCTGGCGATGCAAGATATTAAAAAAGCTTATGATTATTATGGGAAATCTATAAAAACAAATCCCGATTATGCCGATGCTTATTTATGTTATGGCATTTGCAAATCCGATAATGGTGATATTCAAGAAGCTATTGAACTTTATAAAAAAGCTGTTGCACTTGCACCTAAAGAAGAAAAAGGATATTTAATTCTTGCGAATACCCTTGTTGAGCTTGAAAATTATGATGAAGCTAGGCAAAATTATAAAAAAGCACTTGAATGTAATAATAATGCTATAACTCATATGATGCTCGGAAATACTTTCATTATGACTGATAACAAAGAAGAAGCTTTAAAATATTATGAACAAGCTGTGGCTCTTGACCCTGATAATCCTGAATTACAGCTAATATATACAGACACTTTAGATGAATACGCACAACAAAAATCAAGGGAGTAATTATGAGAGGACATAGAAATTATAATAACTTGCATTCGACACCTGTAATGGGCGAAAGACTCATTGCCGTGTTGAGCTATCTTACTGCAGGAATGGTGGGCTTTTTCTGGATAATATTGGCTCATTTTACAAAAAAAACTTTGAGACCTTTCATTAAATTTCACGCATTTCAGGCTATATTCATATCTTTGCTTTACTATGTTGCGTCGATATTTATAGGTATTTTACTGGCATTTGTAAAAGTAATACCGTTTATCGGAAGTTTTGTGCTATCAATAGTCTTTTATATTGCTCATTTTCCCGTTGTATTTGGTTATTCAATACTTCATTTTGCGATGTTTTTAGTTATCTTATATCTTGTTGCAACTGCTGCTTCAGGTAAATTTTCGAACCTACCATGGATATCAGATACTATAAAAAGAATGATTTAAAGTTTATTATTTTTCTTTTTATATTTTTGATTGAGTTCTAGCTGAGTTTTACGAAGCGTATACTTTAACAAGTACCGTCATTTCTAAAACCTTCAGTGTAAGAACTGACCTGAAAATCAGGATGCCCTTGGGTAAATAATTATCAGCTTTACTTGTCAAAGTTATAACCACAGGCTTTAAACTAATCTTGAAAACCTTAAAAGACCAAGAATATTTATTCTTGGTCTTTTAGTAATTTAATAGTTTATTATGCAATCTTTATAGTATATACTGACTACCTAGCAATATTCTACTATCATTTTTAAGTGGCTTATTAACATACACATAATTGAGCATAAACTGCAAATGATAATCCGGCATAAAATAATTAATTCCAGCTGTATACTGGTCTGTATTATTATGATGTAAATCTCTGTTAGGATCAAAAGTGTCGAACATACCGACAAGTTGAATTTTTTCAGTTACATCATAAAGACCCTTTATATAGTACCCATTGGCTTTTACATTTTTAAGAAGTGAGCCTGTATAACCGTCAGAAACAGTCATTTCAGATTTTAAAGCAAATTTATTATATTTGTAACCGATATAACTACCTATAACATTATAACTATGGTCATCTTTACCAAACATAAAACCTGAACCAAGATCAAGCGATCCATATTGAGGTGCATTTGCCAACGGTTTTAAATTAAGCCAAGAAACTATATCGACGTCTGTGTTACTTTCAGGTTTTTGGTATCTTGTGCCGTTATATACACCAACTTTATAGTCAACGTATTTCCAGTCTCCATCAACTCTTATACCTGTATCACGAGTATTACTCAAAATTGCAGAGTGCATTGCACGATCAACAGTATCAAGAGCAAAAGGTGATGTTGTACCTTCTACACCTAGAGGCATTCTGGTTTGACCAAGATAAATTTTATGATTAGGAACCATAGTGTTAACAACATAAGTATCAAGCAGTTGAGTTTCACCCTCTTCTACACCGCCTATATTTTTAGAAAGATTCGAACTTACCCTGTATCCCCACTTATCGTTGATATCACCTTTTATACCAAATTCAGTTACAGGAATTGAAAAGTTTGAAGAATAAGTAGAATCAGAATTTTTCATAACTCCGGCATAAACAAACTGTAAACCACCTGTTAACTCAACATTTTTTCCAAAACCAACTCTTACAGCATGCTCATCTTCTTTTTCAAGCTCTGTAACTCTTCCCTTTAAGGAATTAACAGATGTTTCAACAGCAGCAACTCTACCGACTAATTTTTGAGTTTCAGCCCTTAATTCATTTCGTAAAATATCTAATTGTGCTTTTTCGGCGGTATTTAATCTTATATTGTCTTCTTCTATTTTTCCAACAAGATTAACAAGCATAACAGCTGCTTCATTTCTTGTTAACGCTTTTTGACCATCAAATTTCTCGCCCGGTTTTCCAATCAAAAGACCATATTTTTTGCTTACATTTTGCAAGGTCTTATAAGCCCAATGACTATGATCAAAACCTTTTGACGGATCAATCTTTCTTATCTTTGCAGAAGGTAGATCTTGAATATCCTGCAATGATGTTTGAGCAAAGGTCGGCGTAGACAAGCTCACTGCCGCAACCAATGCTAAAAAAACGATTTTTGTCGCTCGCATCTTAATTTCCTTTCTTAAACACTTTTTACCCAGATGTACTAAAATATATTTTTTAATTAAAAAATTCTAACATATAGTTTAAAAAAAAATAATGTCGACAATAAAAAAAATTTTTAGGTATGGGAAAAGCTTTATTATCATTAAATTTAAAGATTGTAAAATTTTGTAGGAGTTATTTTTGGAATGATTTCTAGTTTAAAAAAATTTTTTTTGTATAATTAAGGACAATAAAAGGAAAAAAACAGATTTTAAAAGGAAAATGAATTTTGGAACAAAATTTTAAATGTAAGTTAGACTCAAAAACTATTGAATTAAATAAGAAAAATTTTGAATCTAACCTTAGCTCTTTTTCCAAAGCGCCTTTAGTTGATGCTTTAGAACACTATTATAATAATCCTTCAGTTCAACTCCATATTCCGGGACATACAAAAGGCAATGCCGTTTTGCCCAAATTCAGAGAACTAATAGGACAAAAGGCTTTATACCTTGATACAACTGATGAATTTAATAACCTTGGCACATTACATCCTGCATCAGGACCTATACTGGAAGCTCAAATCCTTGCAGCACAGGCTTTTGGCGCAGCAAAAACTTTCTTTCTGGTTAACGGTTCAACCATAGGTAATATCGCCCTTGCGCTAACACTTACAAAACCAAATAAAAAAGTATTGGTAAGCAGAAATTGTCATCGTTCAATTACTAACGGTTTAATGCTTTCAGGTGCCGACCCTATTTGGCTTTGCCCTGAAAAACTTCAAGAGTGGAGTATCTGGGGTGCTATACAACCTAAAGAAATTGAAAAAGCAATCGAAGAAAATCCTGACCTAAGCCTTGTTTGGATCACAAATCCCACGTATGAAGGTATTGTAAGTGATATTTCTGCCATTTCAAAAATTTGTAAAAATCATAATATTCCACTCCTAGTTGACGAAGCTCATGGTAGTTTATGGAAATTTAATGAAAGATTACCTCAAACCGCTCTTGAGCTTGGAGCAGACGCAGTGGTGAACTCATTGCACAAAACAGGAGGTAGTTCTTCCCAAAGCTCAATGCTTCACGTAGCAAAAGATTCTTTAATAAACACAAAGGAACTGGAATCAAATTTAAAAATGCTTCATACCACAAGCCCTTCCTACTCTTTACTTGCCAGTCTTGATGCTGCAAGATCATACTTAACAAGCAGTGAAGGCCTTTGTAAAATTGAAAGCTCTGTCCAAAATGCTCTTTATGTGAGAGATCGACTTTCAAAAACAAGTGGGGTTAAAGTTTTATCCGGTAATAATAATTTTAAAATTGACCCTACAAAAATTTATATAATGATTGAAGGACTCACAGGAAAACGGCTTGAAAGCCTTTTGAATTTTGAATTCAACATAGAGCTCGAATCAGCAACAGATAATGGGATTTTAGCCCTTTCTAATATCGGAAACACAACTTCTGAGCTTGAATATTTTTGTGAATGCCTAGAATCGGTTGTAAGTAGAAATTTTTCAGACTTAAATCATATTGAAAAAACAAAATATATGCCGCTTTTAACTCCTAAGACAATTTTATCCCCTAAAAAAGCTTTTCATATGGAAAAAGAAGAAGTAGACGTCTCGAATTCAGTAGGAAGACTAGCAGGAGAGTTAATAGCCGAATGCCCTCCCGGTATTTTTGTATTTGTCCCTGGAGAACTTATAACAAAAGACCATTTGCCCTACCTTACAGAATACAAAACAATCACAGTGCTTAAACAATAATTGAAAGGTATAAAATGAAAGATCTGGAAAACGCATTAAAATTATATAGTGAAGAAAACTATCAAGAAGCAATAAAAGCTTTTGATGAACTTTTAAAAGACTCTCCAACAAATGCAAACCTGCACAATAACCTTGCAACTGCTTATTTTAAGATTGGAAAATACGAAGAAGCAATACAATCTTATAACAATGCGATTAAAATAAGTCCTTCATCTTTAGATTATTATCAAAACCTGGCAGAAGTATATGCAGCAAAAAAAGATACGTTTAATGCAATAAACACTCTTCAAGCAGCAGTATCTCAAAACCCCGACAGTATTGAAATAAGATACCATTTTGCAAGACTTTTAATAGATAATTGCCAAAGTGATATGGCTGTTGATGAACTGGAAAAAATTCTTGATGCAGATCCCGAACATCTTGATGCGCATTATGATCTAGCTAAAATATTTTTTGAACAAGGCGTTTATGATAGTGCAATATCACACTTTAACAAGGTTATTGATAAACATGAAGATATAGCCGACTTGCATTTTCTTTTGGCAGAAGCTTATATAGCCAATAACAATCCCAATAAAGCTATTTTTCATTTAATAAAAGTTATCACTATTAACAATCAATACTCACCGGCTTACAAAAAGCTGGGTCTTGCATTTTTGGCGAATGAAGAAAAAGAAGACGCCTTAGAATATTTTGAAAAATATGTACAATTTCAACTTCCTGAAGATGAAATAAAGCAAATAAAAAATCTTATCGAACGACTTAAAGTAAAATCTTAAATTTAGCTTAAATTCTCGTAGTTTTTGTAAAAAATCTACTAAAATCAAAATATAATCATAAAACATTAATAACTAAAAGGAGAAAAAATGGCTAAAGTTGTTGTTTATACATCAAGTTACTGCCCTTATTGCAGAAAAGCAAAGGCATTGCTGGAAAAAAAAGGTGTTAAATACGAAGAAATTGACATTTCAATGAATGAAATTGAAATGCGAGAAAAACTCATTGAAATGACTGGCGGACAAAGAACTGTTCCTCAAATTTTCATCAATGAAAAACCCATTGGTGGAAGCGATGATTTGGCAAGATTATACACTTCGGGTGAACTTGATAAATTATTAGCAGAATGATTTTATTTATATCGATACAAAAAAGCCGCTTTTTCAAGCGGCTTTAAACCCTTTAAGATGAAGGTGTGGAAAAGATGGAATTTTACCGTCTAAATATATCTATTCCTCAAAATCGATCTAAATTAACATAATTATCGATAATGTTTATTTTTATTTACAACCATTTTAATTAACAAAAACTACTGCATAAGAGCATATTGTTTTTAAGTTATAATTTGGGAGATTCGTTTTACAATATTTTTTACAAAAGGTGGAATTAGACAATGAAAATAGCTCTTGCTCAAATAAACACGAAAGTAGGAGACCTTAAAAACAATAAAGCTAAAATTATTGAATACATAAAAAAAGCACAATCAAAAAAAGCTGATCTGGTTGTTTTTCCCGAATTAACGTTGACAGGTTATCCCCCAAGGGATTTACTGGATTTTGATTCTTTTATAGAAGATAATATAAAACATTTTAACGAGATAGTAGAATTTACAAAAAACAAAGATATCGGAGTTATTTGCGGTTTCGTAGATATAAATAAAGAGAGAACGGGACGCAAATATCATAATACAGCCGCTCTAATATATGAAGGGCAAGTCTTACACAAACACCACAAAGGGCTTTTGCCTTTTTACGATGTTTTTGACGAAACCAGATACTTTGAACCCGGTTCAAAATACGAGCCGGTAAATTTTAAAGGCAAAAACATAGGAATAACCATTTGCGAAGAAGTGTGGAATGACAAGCTGGGTAGTGATCAAAGAGCTTTATATTCCAGAAATCCTCTTATGGAATTGACTAAAAAAGACGTTGATGTTGTAGTCAATATCTCTGCATCTCCTTATCAGCTAAACAAATATAAACATCGTTCCTCCATTATTTCAGGCATTGCCGAAAAATATGAACTTCCTCTTGTCTATGTCAATCAAGTAGGTGGCAATGATGACCTTTTATTTGACGGTTTAAGTTTTGTTGTGGATAAAACCGGCAAAACCAAAGCCCAATGTGCCGATTTTGAAGAAGATTTGGTCATATACAATCCTGACCAAAACGAAGGAGAACCTCATGAATATTCTCATACGGAAGAATCCAGCCTTTTTAAAGCATTAGTTGTGGGATTAAAAGATTATTTCTTTAAAATGGGATTCAAAAAAGCTGTATTAGGTCTTTCAGGTGGTATCGATTCAGCACTCACAGCTGTCGTTGCTAAATATGCATTGGGAGCTGAAAATATACTGGGAATAACGCTTCCTAGCATGTATTCAAGCCAGGGAAGTATTGATGATTCCAAAAAATTAGCAGAAAACTTAGGCATAAAATGCCTTGAAATTCCTATAGAAGGTATTTTTAATTCATATATAGAACATATCCAAAATGGTAATGGCATTATGATGGATGTTGCCGAAGAAAACCTTCAAGCAAGAATTAGAGCTAATATTTTAATGATGTATTCAAACAGATATGGGTATTTACTTTTAAGCACCGGTAATAAATCCGAAATGTCTGTAGGTTATTGCACCCTTTACGGCGATATGGCAGGCGGAATAAATGTATTGTCCGATGTTCCTAAAACTATGGTTTATAAAGTATCAAAATATATAAACGAAAAATACGGAGAAATAATTCCTGAAAATATAATCACAAAACCTCCTTCGGCAGAATTAAGACCTGACCAAAAAGACCAGGACAGCCTTCCTGAATACGAAGTGTTGGACGATATTTTGCAAGCTTATGTGGAAGATAATGAAGATCCTGCTGAAATAGCAAAAAGGTATCCGAAAGAAATCGTTGAAGATATAGTTAAAAAAATAAATAATAACGAATATAAAAGACGTCAGGCAACACTGGGGTTAAAAGTGACTAAAAGAGCCTACGGTAGCGGTAGAAGATTCCCTATCGTTCAAGGTTACGATTTTAGGATCAAATAACTCTGTTTTAATTTTAGAATAGAGTATTTAACAAAACCATGTTATTATATCCTTACCACTAAAGAGTTTTACCAAGGAGACGATATGGAAATTAAAGATTGCAACGGAAATATACTTGAAAATGGAGATTCTGTAATTTTATCGAAAGATTTAAAAGTCAAAGGCTCTTCAATAAACCTAAAAAGAGGTACCGTTGTTAAAAAAATCAGATTAACTTCAAACCCTGCTGAAATAGAATGCAAAGTAGGTAAAAGTCAAATAGTGCTAAAGACCTGTTTCCTTAAAAAAGCTTAAAACCTAAGCTTTTCAAAGGGATTAATCAATATAACTAATTGAACTAAATCAAAAAAAAATCTAACATCAAAATAAGTTTTTCAAAGCAGGTAAAAATATGAATTGTTCTCACCGCTTAATTTTGATGTTTTTAATAGTCCTAATTACTTCACAAAGTGCTTTTGCAAGAGTAGATAAAGACTTTTTGAGTGATGTAGAATCTCGTTTATACGGCAGAAATTACCAAACAGAAACCGTAGATAAACGACTTTCAAGACTTGAATTTAGTTTATTCGGGAAAAAAAATTACTTCCCGACAAATAAAAGATTTGAACGTATAAAAGAAACTTTAGGTATAGCACAAGAGCTTTCACCACCAGCTCCAAAAAATAAACCTGCTTGTCATCCGCAAGATTTCTCACGATATCCTGCTATCTCAAAACTAGAGAATTCTATCTACAGTAAATCTTTTGAAAATGAAGATGTTTATAAAAGACTTGAGCGTTTGGAAAAAGAACTTTTTAACACCATATCCTCCAAGCCTTTAGCCGATCGTGTCGATAAACTAAAAGATGTAATAGAAGGACAAAACGCCTATATAGCAAATACAAAAGGTATAACAAGAGATTTAAGTAAAATGCAAACAGAGCAAGCATTAAATATTCTCGAAACTAACACCTTCAATGTTACATATTTGGGCGAAGCAACTGCAAAACGACTTGAACGGCTGGAAAAACATTATTTTAAAACCACATCTCCCAATGATAATACTGATTATAGAATCGAACGTCTTGCTGTTGTTTCTGAAGCAAAAAAAGGAAGCGAGCTTTGCACCGAAGCTTCTCAAATTAGAAAATATCAAGATGTAACAAAAGGTGTAACTATAGCAGGAGTTGCCTTATTGATACTTAAAGCCTTTTTATTTTGATATTCTTAGACTTTTAAGAACTTTTGCTAAAAAATATATCAAAATTTAGCTTATTGCAACATTATGGTAGACTATACATATTGTTCTAAACAATTACGGAAAGGTGTTTCTATCAATGAGCAATCAAGAAAGTTTTTCAGAACCAAAATCTAAGGATTTTTTACGTACAATAATCAGTGAAGATCTTAAAAACGGTAAATATAAAGAAGTTATAACAAGGTTCCCTCCTGAGCCTAACGGATTTTTACATATAGGACACGCAAAATCTATTTGCTTGAATTTTGGCATCGCAAAAGACTATAACGGCAAGTGTCACTTACGTTTTGATGATACTGACCCTACTAAAGAAGATTTTTTATACGTAAACTCTATTCAAGAAGATATCAAGTGGCTTGGTTTTGATTGGGGTGAAAATTTATTTTTTGCATCAGATTATTTTGATAAACTTTATGAATACGCCGTCAGACTTATAAAGATGGGAAAAGCCTATGTCTGCAGCCTTAACGAAGATGAAATAAAAGAATACAGAGGAACCGTTAAAGAACCCGGTAAATACAGCCCCTACCGCAATAGAAGCATTGAGGAAAACCTGGATTTATTTGAACGAATGAAAAAAGGTGAATTTAAAGACGGCGAGCACGTTTTAAGAGCCAAGATCGATATGTCATCTCCTAATATGAAAATGAGAGACCCGCTTTTATATAGAATTCGCCACGCCGATCACTATCGGAAAGGCACTCAATGGTGCTTATACCCTATGTATGACTTTGCACATTGCCTTTCTGACTATATAGAAGGTATCACACATTCTATATGCACATTAGAATTTGAAAATAACCGTGAATTATACGATTGGATTTTGGATGAAATGGAGTTAGATCCTCCACGCCCTTACCAATACGAGTTTGCCAGATTAAATTTAAATTATATGGTAATGAGCAAACGTAAATTACTTGAACTCGTTGAAAAAAAATATGTAAGCGGATGGGATGATCCTCGAATGTCTACTGTCTCAGGGCTTAGAAGACGTGGCTATACACCTGAATCCGTAAGAAAGTTTTGCGATAGTATAGGTATTGCAAAAGCAAACAGCACTGTAGATATAGCACAACTGGAATACTGCATTAGAGACGATCTAAACACCAAAGTGCCACGTGTTCTTTGTGTCTTAAATCCTTTAAAGGTTGTTATAGAAAATTATCCTGAAGATAAAGTCGAAATGATTGACGCTCCTTATTATCCGCACGATGTACCTAAAGAAGGCTCCAGAAAAATTCCTTTTGAACGTGAAATCTACATCGAAAAAGAAGATTTTATGGAAAATCCCCCTAAAAATTTCTTTAGACTTTCTGTAGGTCAGGAAGTAAGACTAAGACACGCTTATTTCTTAAAATGTGAGAAAGTGATAAAAGATGAAAACGGGGAAATAATTGAACTTAGATGTACTTATGATCCTGAATCAAAAGGTAGTGATAAAAAAGTAAAAGGTACTATTCACTGGGCAAGTGCAAATCATTCAAAACAAGTTGAAGTACGTGTTTATAACAGATTATACTCAACAGAAGCACCTGAAGGATTGGAAGACTTGAGCGATGATTCTTTGACAGTATTAAAAAATTGTTTCATAGAACCTTCTGTTATATCCGAAAAACCTGATGTTCGCTATCAATTTGAAAGACAGGGTTATTTCTTTGTAGATCCTGTAGACTCAACTGATCAAGCACCTGTTTTTAATAAAACAGTTTCATTAAAAGACTCTTGGGGAAAGAAAAAAGCAACTCCTAAAGTAGAAAAAGTTGAAATAAAACAAAAAGAACAAAAACAGGGCGAATTTGTTTTATCTACGGAAGCAAAAGCAAGAGCTGAACAATATCAAGAAAAATTCAATTTAAATAATGAAATTTCAACAATCTTAGCTAAAGACGATTCTTTATCAGCGTTTTTCGAAAAAACATTAACTGTCTATAATAACACCGATAGTGTTGCGAATTTTGTGGCAAATGAACTTTCCAGAGAGTTGAAAGATAAAGCTATTGAAGATTTAAACATAACTGAAATCAAAGTAGCAGAGCTTGTTGAGCTTATAGACAAAAAAACAATTTCCTGGAAAATTGCTAAAGATGTATTTGAAGAAATGCTAAAAACCGGCAATAATGCTAAAAAAATCGTAGAAGATAAAGGACTTATTCAGATTAATGATGCTTCTATTCTAGAACCTATTATTGATGAAATAATTGCAAATAATCCTGAAAACGTCTCAAAATACAAAGAAGGCAGAACTAACCTGCTAGGTTTCTTTGTAGGACAAGTGCTAAAAGCTACGAAAGGAAAAGCAAATCCAAAACTTGTAAATGAGCTCGTATTAAAACAACTATCTTAATTAAATACAATGAATTTTTTAAAAGCACAAACAAAAAAAGAAATAGCGATTGTCCAAGATTTATTTGTTGAATATTTTTTCAAATACAAGGAATATCTTGGAAATCAAGATTTTGACAAAGAACTAAATAAACTTCCCGGCAAATACAAACAACCTCGAGGATGTTTAGTTTTAGCGATGCAAAATGAAATTCCTGCAGGATGTGTGGGATTAAAACCTTTTTCAGAAGACACTTGTGAAATGGGTAGATTATACGTAAAAGATGAATTTAGAAGTCAAAAAGTCGGTCTAAAGTTGGTGGAAATTTTTATAAAAGAAGCCCGAATGATGGGTTATAAAAAAGTATTTTTAGATACGGTTCCTGAATTCGATAAAGCTATCAAACTTTATGAGTCATTTGGATTTCATAAAAGAAGCCCTTATTATGTCAGCGAGATAAAAAATCCTATTTATATGGAACTGGAACTTTAGATAATTAATTCAAAGTTTTTATAAAGTCTAAGATTATTTCATTATTCCAGTCCGAATCCTCGTGCGCTCCTTTTTCTGAATATTTAATCTGAGCTTTAGAATTTTGAGCAGCCAATTCCTCGCTCATATAATAAGGAACAACTTCATCTTCTTTTGAATGTATAAAAATTAATGGAGAGGCAATATTTCCAACTTTTTCAATGGTGTTAAATTCTTGAGTTAAAGGAGCCAGATTATAGATACATAATCTAAACAGCTTATCAAGAATGTTTTTAGATCTATATTTTGCAGCATAATTTCTCATATCACTTAATCTGGTAAAAGTCCCTTCAAGAATAACGCCCTTAAAAGGTTTTATAGATGCTACTTCTGCCGCAACACCTCCACCTAGAGAATGTCCCCATAAAATAATATCGGTTGTTTTCTTATCATATTTTTTATTTAAAAGATTTAAAAAAGTCTTCGTATCATTATACATTCTTTGCTCGTCAGGAAAACCTTCACTACGTCCAAAGCCGCTGTAATCAAATAAAAACACCTCTAAACCTTTATCCGTAAGAAACTCAACACGTTCTTGAAAAAAGCCCATACTTTTTTCATTTCCATGGCAATAAACAACACAAGGAGCGTTTTCATCCCCTTTTATATGCCAGTATTCCAGCTTTAAACCTTCTTTATTTTGAAAAAATCCTACTTCTGTCTTTGGCTTAAGATAATCAGAAACAGAGAGATATTTATCGGATGTCATATACACAAGTTTTTTCTCGAGGTCAAAAACATAAATAAGGATATAAAAACCTATTAAAAAACCGCCTATAAACAATGATGAGAACTTAAACAAAAATAAAAAAACGCTTTTCATGATGCTGTCCTGATTTTAATTATCATATCAATGATTTTACAGCAAAATACAAAAAAATCCTGCACCTATGGCGGGATTTTTTTATTCTATATAGAACTAGTTAATGTTAAACATTTCTTCAATTACATCATTATATCGTTCAAAAACTTTTGTTTTTTTTATCTTGGCAGTTTGAGTCATTAGACCGTTTTGCACACTAAATTCTTCTTCTAATATTTTAAAACAAGTAATTCTCTCAAAAGCTCTAAAATTAGGTCTGCTTTTTACAAGATTTAAAAGCTCATTATGCATAAATCTTTGGAAATCAGGATGGTTACTTATTGTTTTTAGGCAATTTACATCTAGTTTTTTTCTGGACGCCCATTCGCCTAAAGCTTCACTATCAGGAGTTATAAGAGCCCCCAAGCTGGATTTATCCTGTCCCACAAGCACAATCTGCTTGATAAAAGGACTTTCTAAACAAGCTTCTTCAATTCCTTGAGGTTCAATATTTTCACCATTTGATAAAACAATCGTATCTTTAATTCTTCCCTGCAGCACAAGACTTCCATCCTCGTTTATCCATCCGAGATCACCTGTATTAAACCAGCCGTCTTCTTTCAACACAAGGCTTGTCGCTTCTTCATTCTTGTAATAACCCTTCATTATTTGGGGTCCTTTAGCAAGAACAACTCCTTTTTTATGAATACCAATATCCTCACCTGTTTCAGGATCTATAATTTTCAATTGTGTATTTTTTACCGGCATGCCGGCAGCGAACATTCTGTTATTTTCATCTGTTCTAACTGTTAAAACAGGAGAAGTTTCTGTCAATCCATATCCTACTTTTACTAAAACACCGATAGCATCATAAAACTCATCAATATGCCTTGCTAAAGCACCACCACCGCTAATTCCTTTAATAAAGTTTTTACCGATAGCATTTCTTACTTCAGGATATACAAAAACATTGGCAAATTTATGCACAAACAAAAGAGTAAGTTGTTTCAATCTTGCTAAAAATCTTTGCTTAAATGTAGGCTCTAAAACAACATTGCATTTCTTTTTGGCTAAACGTCTGGAACGTCTATATTCTAGACTAATAGTCAAGCAACTTTTAAATAATTTCTGTTTAAATATATTTTTTTTCTTTATTTCCGTCAAAATACCGTCATATATTGACTCCCATATCCTTGGAACACTGATAAGAACATTCGGAGCATAATCTTTAAAATCTTTTTTAAAGTTTCTCAAATTTGTATAATTTAAAGTGCAACCTCTTGAAAGCAAGTAATATTCGCAAGTTCTTTCATATGAATGCCAAATAGGCAATATATTTAAAGCAACTAAACCTTGTTTTGCCTGAATAAACTCATTTACGGCAGTTAGCTGACTTATAATATTTCCGTGAGAGAGCATAATACCTTTAGGTTCCCCTGTTGTTCCGGAGCTGTAAATAAGAGTTGCAAGATCATCCTTGTCGATTTCTACAGTTGTAAATTCTGCATTTTCACCTTTTTGAAGAATTTCTTCAAAAGAATAAACTTGAAATGCATGATTATCTTTTACAGAAGATGTATCGCCCGTAAGGCAAATTGCAAATTTTACAACTTGGTCTTCAAGATGTAAAAGCAATTTATTTAATAAAGCAGGTGTTTCAACAATGATAGCAATACTATCACTTTGTTTATATATATAAGCAAGTTCTTCAATAGGTGCTTGAGAGCCTCTAACAGCATTTACAGCCCCACACCTTAACAAACCTTGATCAGCAACCATCCACTTTGCATTATTTTCTGAAAATAATGAGATATGATCACCCTTTGTGATACCGATAGATTGCAACCCGGTCGCAAAAAGCTTAATTTTTTCATACATCTCTGAATAACTAAGATTTACATTTGTATAATCATCATTCAAGGCTGTAAAATTCGAATAATACTTTGCCGTATCAGCCCAAACATCAGAAAACGACTTCCACTCAGACCTTCTTTTTTCAATCGTTCTGTGCATTCTTTTCACCACTAAGAACCTCTCTTAATTTTTTTATTCTACACGCTACATTCCCAGATTTCACTACATTACTAGCTAAAAAACTTCATTAATAAAATAACTCTTATTTAAATTATTTTTTGAAAACCACAAAATGAAAAATCGTCTTTTTCATACACATAGTTATAGATTACGAAGCTTTTAAGATAGTTTTGTTCCTTTAAAACTTCTATTTTTATTTAATATCTTCTTTTATAACAACCACATTACCAATTATTTTCATAACACACGTAGGCAACACAACCTCATTAAGCCCACCTGCGATACTTAAAACCTTACCGGCAAGAAGAACCTGTTCTTCACCTTTATAAGTAAAATTATAGTCAGTATCACGATCTGATCTAAGTGTAATTTTTTCCATTTAGCTCTCCAATTCTAATTTAAAAAAACAAATTTATTTGTTCTATAAGTATACCTTAAGCAGATTTAAAGGTATAACTATTTAACAAATTTTAAATTTTTATGACTTTAAAACGATGATAAAGCTAATTCACAATTAAAAGCAATTCTCTGATGATTTTTGTGGCAACTGCTGTTGACACCCCTGTGGGGTCATAATCGGGTGATAGTTCTACAACATCACAACCTACAATATTTTTGTTTTTAAAGCATAACAAATATTCTATAAGCTCATTAAAAGTCATCCCCCCGGGCTCAGGAGTGCCTGTTCCGCTCATAATAGAAGGATCAAGCACATCAAGATCCAACGTTATAAAAATTGGTCGATCTTTTAGCTCTGACAATCTTTTTCTTAATTCATCGACATTTTTTAAAAGTGTATTATTTTCCTTCATCCATAAAATTTCTTGTTTAGTACCCGATCTTATCCCAATTTGGATAAGATTTTGAGGTGTTGTATGATCCATTATTCTTTGCATTACAGTTGCATGAGAAAATTTTTCATCCAAATATTCTTCTCGCAAATCTGCGTGTGCATCAAAATGCACTATAACCATATCAGGATATTTTTTTAAATATTCCTTTACTACAGGATAAGTTACAAGATGTTCTCCGCCTATTCCAAAAAAAATTTTCCCCGATTCTAAAATATTTTTAGTAACCTCTGATATCATTTCAAGTACTTTATCTCTGTTGCCCAAAGGCAAATCCAGCTCTCCTGCATCATAAAATGATACATCTTCCAGAGATTTACCCAATATTGGAGAATATTCTTCTAATCCCCAAGAAGCCGACCTTATTCTTTCAGGACCAAATCTTGTACCCGGTCTATATGAGCAGGTTCCATCATAAGGAATCCCCACTAATATACACTTAGAGCTATTTAAGTCTTCATTTGACCCCATCCAAGTTTTAGGAAGAAAAAAATCTTTTAACATTCTTATTAGCCCTCTACCAGTTTCTTAACAAAATTAGGCAAAGCAAAAACTGCTTTATGAAGGTCTTTATTATAAATTTTTGCTTGTTTTTCTATAATGTCAGAACGATTTTTGTCTATATAATCAAGCGGTGCCACCTCATTGGAACAAAAAGCCCAACTCCAATATCCCCCAGGATAAGTGGGCATTGGTCCTACGTATGTTTTGACAATAGGAAAAGCTTTTCTTAAAAGAGGATACATTAATTTTATTTCTTTTTCGTTGGCAAAAGGAGACTCAGACTGAGCCACCATTATTCCATCAGGTTTTAAAGCCTCATTAACATTTTTATAAAATTCTTCCGTAAACAAGCCAACACCGGGTCCTAACGGATCTGTAGAATCAATTAAAATAACATCAAATTGCGATTTTTGAGTTGAAATATACTCAACCCCATCCCTTATTTGCATTTCAACTTTAGGATCTTCAAGCTTACCTGCTATAGAAGGTATGTATTTTTGACAAGCTTCAACAACAAGTCCATCAATCTCGCATAACACAACTTTTTCTACAGTTGAATGTTTCAAAACTTCACGCACAGTGCCACCATCACCACCGCCAATCACTAAAACTTTTTTAGGGTTAGGATGTGAGAGCATTGGTATATGAGCAATCATTTCATGATAAAAAGGCTCATCCCGCTCTGTTGTCATAACAAGCCCATCTAGTATCAAAACCTTCCCAAAAGCTTCTGTATCAATAATATCAATCGATTGAAACTCTGATTTATCGTGATACAAAGTATCTTTTACCTTCATTGTTATTCCGTATTGGTCTTCTTGAAGTTCAGTAAATTTTAAATCCATAGTCATTTTATTAAAACCTTAAAAACCTACCAGCTTTATTTTATAAAAAAGATAATACCAAAAAATCAATGATTTTAATAAAAAATAACTTTTAAATTTATCCACTACTAATCGCCTAATAATAGCTTGAAAAAAATCTCAAAATTTCTTTAAATAAAAAAAGAATCTAGAGGAGTGGGAGATATGTTTATTCTTGATGATCATTATATTTCAGAATTATTGAAAGATACGCTGGCTGAAAAACAATACCCTGTTTTAAAAAACAATAAAACAAGCAACTTTGATTATTTAGGAAACTTAAATTATCGGGACGAAAGTAATATAATTGAACAATTTAAAAAAGAGCCAAACTCTTCTATTTATACAAATTCAGAAGAAAGTCTTTGCTGGATTTCAAACAATTTAAATTTTACAAATTTACCTAAAATTATAAATACATTTAAAAATAAAAAAAATTTCAGACAATTTTTAAAAAAACTCTATCCTGATTTTTTCTTTCAAGAATTTCACATTAATGACTTGGAAACAATTAATATACAAAACATTTCAACACCTTTTATTATTAAGCCCGTTGCCGGGTTTTTCAGCCACGGAGTTTATAGAATTGATAATCACAATGAGTGGGATAAAGTCTTTAAAAAAATCAAAAAAGATATATCTAAAAGTTCTGAATACTACTCAGCAGAAGTTATGAATCTATCAAGTTTTATTATTGAAGAAGTTATAGAAGGTCGTGAATTTGCCATTGATGCTTATTTTGATTCACATGGCAATCCTGTAATCCTTGATATTCTTGAGCATCCTTTTTTAAACCAAAAGGATATGGGAGATAGAATTTATATGACCTCAAAAAATATTATCGAAGAAAATTTTGACCGTAGCATCAAATTTTTAAATAAAATAGGAAAACAGCTTGATTTAAAAAACTTTCCATTGCATCTTGAATACCGAATTACACCGGAAAACAAGTTAATTCCTATTGAAATAAACCCTTTACGCTTTGCAGGTTGGTGTTGCACTGATATAGCTTTTTATGCGTACGGAATAAACGTATACGAATATTTTCAAGAACAAGAAGTTCCTGACTGGCAAGAAATACTAAAAGATAAAGATGATAAAACCTATTATTTTACGATTATTGATATCCCCAAAAGTATTAAAGCTAAAAATCTAAAGACTTTTGATTTTGATAGTTTTTTAAAGCATTATCAAAAACCTCTTGAAGTAAGAACTTTTGACCCTGAAAAGCAAACTGCTATTGCTTATATAGTATCTGAGACAACCGATAAAAATGAAATCGATAAAATGTTAAATATAAACTTTAAAGATTTTTTCACCTACGAAAAAACAAAGAAAGTTAATTAAAAAGAACCCGTAATATTTTATCAGTCATTATTTATTTACTACCATTTTCTTTAGGGTCTAAAAGTTTTTTTAGGTTTTCTACATCTTCTTTCAGAGAATGTATTTCGTAGATAAGGTCGTCAATGGACATTTTTAGGTCATTTCCGACGGATTTGATATTGTTTGACATAATAGATCTCCTTTTTGTTTGCATGGCAAATAAAGTCTTTGGTTGAAGACGAAAAGGGGGCATTTGTGTTAAATTAGAAAAAGCAACGCAAAATGCCCCAAAAGAAAGGGTATTTGCTTTTAAAAACTGTTAAACCGAATTTTTAAAGACTATTTTATTTTCACATTTTAACTATACACGATTATAAAAAATAAGTCAAGCAGTTTTTTGCTGATACGTAAAACCTTTTAATAACAAAGGACTTATGAAAAACATTACCACGAAAATAAATGATATATTAAAGAAAAAAAATCTATCTCACAGAAAATTAGCCGAATTTTTAAATGAATACGATTCTTCTATAAACGCAATGATAAATGGGAAACGACCCTTTACAAAGCAGGTCAAAGAAAAAATAATTCCAATTCTTGAAGTTTCAAAAGAAGAATTTGAAAGCTGGATTTTGACGGATAAATATCCTAAAAATGTTTTAGAACTTGCAATTCAAGCAAAAAAAGATCTTTATAATTCTGATAAACTAATCCTCACAGTTAAAATTGACGAAATTTTAAAGAGCAAAAACTTGTCCAGAACAGACCTGAGCAAGCTTATTGGCTATCATCAAGCTACTTTGAATCGAATGATTATAGGAAAAGAATCGCTTTCTAAATCTGTAATTTCTAAAACAGCTATTAGTTTAGAAATCGAGGAAAATACAATAATAAGCTGGGTTATAGCAGATAAATACGATTTAAAAGCTTTAGAATTAGCCCTGCAAGAATTTTAAAATACTTTATTCCTACTTTTTATCAAGATCTTTATTCATTCTGGTTAAACGAATATAGTCATCGACAGTTTTTGGTAGTCCGATATTTTGCAATGACAAATTATATTTATTTATATCAGCCAAAAGGTTTTGCTCGTCCTTTAAATCTCGTTTCGGCATATTGTTTTGGACTTCGTTTTTTACGCTTTCAAATTTAGATTTTCGACCTTTTTGAGAGATTAAATATATTAATTCATCAAGACTTCGAGCTTCCGGCATGTTATAACTTGCCAAAACATTTTCATAGTGAGTGCCGTAAGGAAACTTATACATCCAATACAATGTATTCACATCGCGTTTACTTACATTAAGACATCCATATTGATGCGGAACATACATAATATCTTCAGCAAAAGGACTATGACTTAAACCTACAGCATGTCCTATTTCGTGAATTATTGTATGAAAAACTTCGTTTTGATCTTGATATTGAGCGTGTAAAATACCGTCAGAAAGCCCTATTTGTACTTCTGCAGAGAAGAATCTACCTAAATTATCATAATTAAAATAACAATACCCCAGCGAGTTTCTATCAACTCTTTTCCATTCTATATTTATCTGTGATTCATTAAGCGTATTTACAATTTGAAACGACACGGCACCTCTGGATGCATTTTGCCAAATATTAAGCGCATCCATGACCATCTGCTGATAAGCATAACCTTCTTCTTTGGCTTTATACCATCTAAAAGGAGCAATATAAACTTTTAATGGCATACAGTGATCAGGCCATCTAACAATAGCACTTTTTTTAAGACATTGATTTAGATATGTAATCTTACTCATAACAAAATTATTAATTATTTGCCTAGTCTATTTCCAGTTTAGTATTTTAATATATACTAGAATAAAACACAAAAGGAGGAGAAAATGAATATACAAAAAATGCTTAAACAAGCACAACAAATGCAAAAACAAATGGAAAAAACTCAAGCTGATTTGCAAAATATCGAAGTAGAGGGCGCTTCAGGAGGCGGTGTTGTCTCTGTAAAATTTAATGGAAAAAATGAATTTCAATCAATTAAAATAAAAGCTGAAGCCATTAACCCCGAGAATCCTGAAAGTGTTGATGAAGATACTATCGAAATGCTTGAAGATCTTGTATCAGGGGCGATTAAAGATGCAAATTCAAAAGCATCAGCTTTAATGCAAGATAAAATGAGTTCAATTACAGGCGGAATGAATATCCCAGGCATGTTCTAAATGCAATATTCAAGACCTTTAGCAAAATTAATTGAACAGTTTCAAAAGCTTCCCGGTATTGGTCCTAAATCGGCACAGCGAATGGCTTTTTTTGTTTTAAAAATGCCAAAAAGTGAGGTGCAAAAATTTACCGATTCACTTTTAGACGCCAAAGAAAGGATCAAATATTGCAGTGTTTGCTTTAATATGTCATCTGACGATCCTTGTGAAATTTGCACTTCTCAAAAACGTGATGAGACAACCATTTGCGTGGTTGCTGAAACTAAAGATCTTGTTGCAATAGAAAAAACCAACGAGTTCAAGGGACAATATCACGTACTACAGGGGGTTATTTCCCCTATGGACGGTATTGGACCTGAGGATATTAGAATTAAAGAACTTTTGCATCGTGCTGCAAGCGAAAAAATTCAGGAGATTATTCTTGCATTGAATCCTTCTGTAGAAGGTGAAGCGACGAGTTTGTATTTAACTAAAATGTTAAAACCTTTTGGTATTAAAATAACTCGTATAGCTTTCGGATTGCCGGTGGGAGGCGATCTTGAATATGTGGATGAATTGACACTTACAAAAGCCATTGAGGGCAGACGAGAAGTTTAAAATAAAAAGATTATTGCCAAGTAGGTCTATTTTTTAGTTCGTTTTAGCTCACTTGCTTGCTAATTTTGTTTTACAGTCGGAAAAGCAGTTAAATCTTAAACCGTAGTTGCAAAAAACTTTTTGATCCAATTAAATAGTGTTACAAGTTCATAAGGTTTTGGTAGATATAAATCTGCCCCTGTATTCAAGACCATTTCTTTGTCATGAATTACAGTGGACATAATAACCTTAAGATTTGAAAGGTCCATTCTATCTTTGATTTGCCTACAACTTTCAAGACCTTGGAGATTACTTTCTATTCCGGCGTCAATTATTACTATGTCAGGGCTATAGGTATCAATTTTGATCATGACTTCATTATAATTGCTTATTGCTTCGGTTTTATAACCTTGCATATCAAGAGTTGTTGTTAGCAAATAAGCTAAAGCAGCGTCATTTTCGACTATAAGTATTTTTTTATTTGGGCAAGCATTACTGCAACTTCCCGAGAGTTTTAACCTGTGAGAAACACAGCTGGATCCGGGTTGTGCTTTTGCCAATTGATGAACATTTTTCACTGCGTTTATTGTTTCTTTATAGTCATTATAAGATTTGTGTTCATTGGTAATAATCCCCGTACTAATTGAGACTAAAGGGGTTCTATGACCGGGAATATTATTTCCTCTCATCATTAAATAACCTCTTTTTGTGTCTTCTTCGGTATAAAATTTCTTAGATACACTATCAAAAGCACTATTTAGGAAATTAGCCATTCCTTCTGCTTTTAAGGCTGTTGTTAAAATAGCAAAATCATTTTCTTCAATTTGCCCAACATAATCACAGCAATCTACGACTGATTGAATAATAGCAGAAAATGCCTGTATCATTCGATTTGAGGCAAGTTCGCCGTATATTTCTTTATAATCTTTAAAATGATCGATATCGATATACATTAAAGCCCATTGAGCATTACTTTTTAAAGTTCTTCTTAATACTTTAAAGGTCATCTGTGCGCCGGGAATATTGGTAATGTGATCTGAAAGTTCTTCTTTGTTACGTCTTAAATGGGCTTTTATTCTTGCGCAAAATTCAGCTTGATCAATCGGTTCGCTTAAAAAGTCATCAGCACCTGCGTCTAAAAGAGCTAATTTATCATCTAAGTGACTTGATTTTGAAAGTGCAATAACAACAGGTCTGTTATGTCTGTATTCTTTTCTGATAGTAGTGCAAAACTCCTTGGAATTTGATTCTGTTGCATTCGCAACGATGATTAATTCAGGTTCAAGTCTATTTATATTTAAAACAGCATCGTTAAAATTATCCACTATAACAGGATTTACCATGCAATTATTTTCGATCAGTTTTTTATACTTGATCGGAAGTTCTTTTCTATCGTCGACTATAAGAACTACTTGTGATTGCATGATTGCTCCCGGTTATTGAACTTTTGTGAGGTTTGCCTTTCATAAGTGGCAATAGGAAGTTGAATACAGAAGGTAGAACCTTTTTCATTGCTTTCAACTGTGATTTTTCCGTTCATTTTTTCGACTAGAGACTTTGTTATATAAAGTCCCAGTCCTGTACCTTGAACCTCTCGAGAAAGTGAATTATCTATTCTTGAAAATTTAGTAAAAATGGTGGATAAATGCTCTTGAGGTATTCCAACGCCTTGGTCTGTTATTTTTATATTAATAAAATCAGGTTGTTGCTGATCGCAACAAGCTTTCAATGTTACTAAAGATTCAGGATATGAATACTTTGCTGCATTATCTATAAGATTAGTTAAAATTTGCTCCAATTTGTCGGAATCTGCCCAGACATCAGGAATTCCATCTGTTAAATCGATTTTAAAATTATGTTCCGGAGCTTTTTGTTGAATAGTTTGGATAATAGGTTCAACAAGCTTTTTAAGGTTTATCGTTTTATAAATAGAGTTGTCTTTGCGTGATTCCAGTCTTGATACGGTTAAAAGGTCTTCTACCAAACGAGTGAGCCTATCTACCTGGCTTTTTATTATATTAATAAAACGGATTTGCTGTTCTTTAGGAAGCTTATCTCCTGCGGTTAAAAGCGTATCAGCGAAGCCTTTGATGCTGGTTAAAGGGGTTCTTAGCTCGTGACTAACCGTACCTACAAAATCCATATGTGCTTGGTTTAAGCAAATAGCATCGGATAAAGGGGTGATGACGGTTACATATTTATTTTCTTCTTTTATCAGGTTATGACTAACTTTTACAGGAGCTTTTTCTCCTTTTTTGGTTAGTATTTCAGCTTTATGCACAAATTTTTCAGGCAAATATTCTGTACTTGTGTTTTTTGAGCATAAAGGGCAGCTAAAATTTTCTATAAGAATAAAATCCGAAAACTGCTTGTTTTTTAGCTCTTCAATTGAAAACCCTGTGATTGTTAAAAAAGCATCGTTCGAAAAAGTGACGTTAAAAAACTCGTCAGAAAGGATAACGCCCTCTGAAATGTTATCTATAATATTTTTATATAATTTGTAATTATCAATATTTTCCATGATTACTTTTTTGTATCAGTATACCTTCGAAAATATTATATCAATATATAATACTTTCTTAAAAATATTAACAAAAAACTTATTTTTTTATATTTTGCAAATGAAGTTCTTTATTAAGCTCACAAAGCTGTTTTTCGTTTAATAATCTTCTTTTTGCGAGAAAAATTTCTATTGCATTATATCTTAATCTTTGTTGTTGCATCATTATGCTGATATAAAGATCTCGAATGCTGTTTTCACTGATATTAGGGCTTTTTAATGCTTTTTTTAACTTTATTTGATCTTTTTTTAGATGAGGTAAAGTTTTTTTGTTTATATTTTCCCAGTTTCCGTCTAATTGTTTTATTTTTTGGGCTTGAGATGGGGTTAAATTAAGACTTTTCCAGTCAAAATCGTGATAGCAAAACCCTGCTTTTGCGTTTACCAGCATTAACATAAAACTTAAACTAATTAAAAAACTAATCTTCCTCATAAATCACCGCTATTAAATCTTTGTTTGGTACTGAAAAGGATTTTACCATTATATAATTTTCTGCATTCACATATAACGCATCATCCTGGTTTATTGAATCCTCTTTATTAAAGGCTTCATCTATAATATAAGGCTCGAACATATTAACGGAAAACCATGTAAGAACAGAAAGTATCATCACTGATGCTATTGAGCCGAATAAATAGTTTTTTCGTGTTGATTTTTCTACTTCAAGAAGAATATCTGAATAATGTTCTTTAACCTTATAATCTTCAAAATCCACATTATGTTTAAAATAGTCACTTACCGCCTCATTTGTTGCTTTTAAATTTTCATAGTCTCTTCGACAAGCCCTGCATTGCATTAGATGTTCGCTTATTTTTATTATTTCTTCTTTGCTCAATTCTCTATCAATATACGCAGAGAGATTTTCGTCTACATAATTACAGATTTTAATCTTGTCAATATTAGGTTTTATATGTTTTTGAAGTTTTTTTTCTTCAATCTCATTACTTTTATTTACTGAAGATGCCATTAACAAGCTTGAGAGGTTTTTATACTCTAATAATTTACTTTTGCAAGTTTCACAGTCTTGTAAATGTCTTTCTATTTGGCAATACAGCTTTAATTCCAACTCATTGTCATAAAACGCCGATAATTCATTTAAAACCTCTTCACAAGAAAGTGTTTGAGTATCATTGATGATATCTATTACGCTATTTGCTATTTCACCTTCTTTATAGCAAATGTTTTGGGCAGAATCATTTAAAAGATTTGTTATTTTTTTAAAATCGCAAAGTTTAGACCTGCATGAATGGCAGTTTTTTATGTGTTTTTCGACATTCTCTTTATCTTGTTCATTCAACTCATTATCATAATAAGAAGAAATTAGATCTGATAATTCTTCACAAGAGAAGTGATTTTCCATTCATTAGTCCTCATTTTTATTTTAAGTACGGTTTTATGTTTTCTTGAAGTTTTGTTCTTGCCCTTGCCAACCTTGATTTTACTGTTCCGATATTTGTATCTGTAACGCCGGCTATTTCTTCATAAGAAAGTCCCTGCAATTCACGTAAGACGACTACGATTCTAAACTGTTCCGGTAGATTTTCTATGGCTTTTTTTATAATTTTGTCTAATTCGCCTCCTAGTGTGTCTTCATGGGGTGTTTGAGCCTTATCGGGGATTTCTCTTGTTTGTGACATTTCTTCACTTGAAGAGTCAGCGTAAGTTATATCCATAGATACAGTCTTTATTCGTCTTGTTTTTCTCCTCAATTCATCGTAAAATAGATTTGTAATTATCTGATTTAACCAGTATTTAAAGGTTTTAGGATTTCGAAGTTTTTTTATGCTCCTCGACATCCTAAGTAGAACCTCTTGAGCCAGATCAGCGATATCAACTCTATTGGGATCAAGGTGATATAACGTGCTGTAAATGAGTCTTTCATGTCTTCGAATAAGCTCTTCAAGAGCAACCCTATCATCATTTTGACACTTTTCTATTAGTTCAACAAGTTCAATATTTCTATATTTATCTCTTCGTTTATCATTCAAAATTTTGCTCTCTTTATGGTTTTTATTAAGTACTTAATATCCCAAAACAAATTAACGTTATTTTATGGAATCAAACACGCTCTTCGTTATATAATCACTTAGGGTATATCTTTTTGCCCGACTATACCGCTCCCAAAAAATAGCTATTAAATAAAAAAAATACGAAGCGGTATGCGTGGGTAGAGAGTGGTATTTTGATAGAATCATTTTAAAATATTGAAGGAAAATAGCATTGGATAGAATAATAGATGCAAATTTAAATAGAGCCACAGAAGCCTTGAGGGTTCTTGAAGAAATAGCAAGATTTTACTTGGATAATAAAGACTTGTCGCAAAAGCTTAAAAATATAAGGCATAATATTTCTATGGAGGCTGATAATTGTTATAAAAACCTTTTAGCCTCAAGGGATACTCAAAACGATGTAGGTGTTTCGATAAAAAACCCGACAGAGCGTAAAAACTTACAAAGTGTTTTTAAAGCTAACTTTAAACGTTTACAACAAGCATTGAGGACACTGTCAGAATATGCTCCATTAGAAAATTTTGATATTTCAATATTTGAAAAAGCACGATATGAATCTTATACACTTGAAAAGGATATGTTTGAAATGATTTCTTCTAAAATAAATAAAATGAGGTTACAAGATAAAAACCTTTATCTTGTAACGGATAGGACACTGTTTGACTCTCATGATGAATTTTTGAATGCTGTAGCTTCTGCGTTAAAAGGTGGTGTTGGAATTGTGCAACTGCGAGAAAAGACCGCCAGTGCAAAAGAGATAATAGCATTAGGGCACAAGCTGAGAGAGCTTTGTTCTTTATATGATGCTCTTTTTATAATTAACGATCGAATTGATATAGCTCATATAGTAAAAGCTGATGGAGTTCACCTCGGACAAGATGATGCCGATATCGCCAGTGCAAGACATTTACTTGGAAAAGATGCGATAGTTGGTATTTCTACTCACGCACCGGAACAAGCTTTGAAAGCAATGGAGCTGGGTGCTGATTATATTGGAGTCGGACCTGTTTTTGAAACACCCACTAAGCCGGGAAGACAATCGGTAGGTTTAGAGTATGTAAAATGGGCTTCTGTAAATGTTGATATTCCCTGGTATGCGATAGGTGGGGTCAATTTAGACAATATTGAAGAAGTTATAAAGAC
This sequence comes from Candidatus Gastranaerophilales bacterium, assembly GCA_942491415.1. Lineage (GTDB taxonomy): Bacteria > Cyanobacteriota > Vampirovibrionia > Gastranaerophilales > CALOAD01 > CALOAD01. The sequence continues at coordinate 504,866 of CALOAD010000020.1, forward strand.
AGGTGCTTCAAGAACAGCAGTCGTTAGAGCCATTATAAATGCTGAAAATCCCGAAACTGTAGTCGAGTCTTTTTTAGCAAAATTGGAAGTGCAAGGTAAAGAAAATAATTCAATAAAATAAAATTTATTTTGTCCAACAATACCACTATCAGGGTAATTAACAAAAAAGCAAATTTAAAATAGTATCTGACAATAACCAAATAAAAAAACAGGAGATTATTGTCTTATGATACTTTCGTTAAATGTTTCAAAAATAATTATTCCGGCATGTTGTGTTGTTTTGCTTTCCACCTCATTTGCAAAAGCAGAAGATATTGATGCAACAACAGAAACTTTAGAAAATAGACCGATTTGCGCTAACGAATATCTGGAAGAAATAGTCGCCGAAAATCAAAGTCAACTTCTTTGCGCACAAGATGAAGTTTTTAAGTTGCAAGAAGAAAATTATAATCTTTTAACTGACCTTCGCAATGCTGAAAGAAGTTTGAGTGATATTATTGTAGAAAAAAAAGATCTTGAAATGGAAATAATTCAAAAGAAGTTAGTTATTGATGATTTGAAAAAAGTGGTTGAAAGTTATCATTTAAAAACTGAATCGGATAAAATAATTGAACTGCAAACAAAAATAGCAAACCTTAAAGCTGAAAGAACAAAAAGAAAAACCAAAGAAAAAAATGAAATTAAAAAACATGAAGAAGACCATAAACTTCAAGTTATGAAATTACAAAATAAATTTAACAGTGAATTAAAAGATTTAAAAATAACTCAAGCTAAAAGACTTGCAGAAGTTAAAACAAAACTAATATCTCAAAATATAAAAGAGAAAAAAGAACTTAAAAACACCTTTGATAAAAAGCTTTCAAAACAACAGGAAAAAATCCTTATTTTAGTAAAAGAAAATAAAAAATATAAGAAAGAATTGAAATAATCAATTTAAGCTTTTCAAGAATTCGAGAGCTTTAGGCTTTAGCCACTCACTTGAGTGGTGACTGCCTTTTTCTGACACAAAAAGTTCGGCTTTTCGGTTTAATTGAGCAAGTTTATACGACATCACAACCGGCACTGTATCATCATACATAGAATGCGCTATTAAAAGAGGTGATGATATTCTATGGATTTTTTGATCGGTTTCAAAAGTTTGAACAATCGGAAAACACTTTATAAATTTTGTAGAAAAACGACTCCAAAACCGCCCCTTACCCTCGAGAATTCCATTCCGAGTTAAATTCATAGCAGCTTCTCTAATATTAGTAAATGTACTTTCGAGTATTACACCCTTAAAGCTATTTCTGGAAGCTATATCAGCAACTACTGCACCACCTAAAGACCTTCCCCAAAGGATTAAATCGTTATTGACAATGCCCTTGAAATCTTTTAAATACTTTATAGAAGATTCTAAGTCAATATAAAGTCCTGATTCTGTTGGCTTCCCTTCGCTACGTCCATGTCCTCTATAATCAACCATAAAAATGCCATAACCATTGTTTATCAAAAATTGAGCAACACTTTGCCAAGTGCTGATGTTTTCACCTTGCCCATGACAATAAATCACAGTAGGCATATTTTTTTGAGCTTTTATATACCAAGCGTTTAATTTTATTCCATCGAGACTATAAAAATAAGTATCCTCAATAATAGAATCTGTTTTTATTCGAACATCGGCAATTTTTCTATTTATAGGGTAATAAATAAGCTTGGATTCAATATTTCCCCAACAAAAAGCTTTAGGACAAATGCTAAGCGAGCATAAAAAAGCGATAAACAGGTATCTTGTAAATATCTTATTAAGAGACACAATGCAGCCTTGATTTTTTATCTAATATCAAAATTATAAACTTTTTTGATATTAAAGACAAAAAAGTAAAAGCCGTTGTTTTAAACAACGGCGTAAAATTCCACTATAACTCGTTTTTAATATTTAAATTTTACTGAGGCTGATTCCAAAAAGCATCAGTAAAAGCATTTGCTTGTTCATGCTCAGACGCAATAGCTACATTGTTTGGAGTGAAAATAAAGACTCCGTCTCCAATTTTTTGCTGATTACCATCAATAGCGTGAGTAGCACCCGATAAAAAGTCTACAATTCTTTGTGATTGTTCACTATCTAATAAATGAAGATTTAAAATTACAGATCTTTTATCTCTTAAGTTATTTACAATTTCTAAAGATTCTTCGAACGATCTTGGCTCAATAACGATAACTTCGTAGCCACCTGTGCTAGGGTGTCGAACTACTTTCAAACTAGACCTCTCTTTGGCTTGTAGCGTAGGCTCTAATGCTAAATTATTTCGAATCGGATATTCTCTACCTGCTCTGTTTAACTCTTCGAACATTTCATCCTCATCTTCAAAAGCAGACACAAAATTCTCTTCAATAAAGTTTTTTACTTTGTTTACTAAACCTGACAATGTTTTTCCTCCCAATATAAATATATTACTTAAAAAGTTTTCTACCTATCCGTATCATTGTGGAACCTTCTTCAACTGCTATTTTATAATCACTGCTCATCCCCATGGAAAGTTCCGGTAAATAACAATTAAACTCCGTTTGTAATTGAAATCTTAATTCTTTTATATCCTTGAATAGCAAATGTAGCAAGTTTGTATCATTTGTTAATGGAGCCATGTTCATAATCCCGACTATTTCTAGCGATTTTAATTCTAAAAGCTCTTTGAATCTCTCTTTTATCTCCTGTTTGTTAAATCCAAATTTTGTTTCTTCATCAGCGTTATTAACTTGTATAAGTACTTTTTGTGTTATTCCAAGTTCCAAAGCTTTTTTGGAAATTTCTTTAGCTAATTTTAAAGAATCTACCGAATGTATATAATCAAATTTTCCTACTACTTTTTTGACTTTGTTTGCTTGTAAATGACCTATAAAATGCCAAGTTGAAGATTTAACTATTTCTTCAGGCAGTTTTTTTAGTTTATTTAAAGCATCTTGAACTTTACTTTCGGCAAAATCTCTAACTCCGACATTGTAAGCCTGTATAATTTTAGTTTCATCAAAATACTTTGTAACCGCTATAATTTTGGCATTAGTACCTTTGATGTCGCTTTGTATTTGTTTCAGGTTTTGAGATAATTCGCTCATTTGCTAAAAGTTGCCTATCCCTCCTTTTATTTGAATGTTAATTACTATGTGAATTCAATTATAAAGCAGAACATGAAATTGCACAATCATATGTTTAGTATATTTATTTGTGCAACGATTTAAATCTTTAAAACATGTTCAAGACAAAACATGCAGGAACTTAATTCCTTGAAAGCTGCTATTAAAAGTAAATTTGACTGTTGTATGCTTGCTCGTTTGTTGTTTATCATGAGATAGATAGATATTAAAATTTATTAAAATCAGTTACAAAACTTAATAATTTCATACTTGAGTTTTAGAAATCTCTAACTTTCTTACAATTTCTAAAAGTGCTCCGCGAGTTTATTATAAGAAAGTCAAGAGAGAGATTTTTGACAGGGATTGAGTAAAAAAAGATTTTACTTTACAGGGTGAAATAATAATAATTTTATTTAAATTGACTGCTTGTAAAAAAGTTAAATCATACTTTACTGCAATACTCTGCCGTTCTTAATTGACGTACAGGGAAGTAATAATTTTTTAGATAAGGAGAATCTAAATGAGTATTGTTGTAAACACTAACGTAAGTTCACTAAACGTACAACGTAATTTAATGAGTGCTACTCAAGGCGTCAGCAAATCTATTGAAAGAATGTCAACAGGCTTTAGAATCAACCGTGCAGCAGATGATGCAGCAGGTTTAACAATTTCAGAAGGATTAAAGTCTCAAGCTAGAGGTTCTGATGTTGCAATGAGTAACGCTCAAAACGGTATCAACCTTTTGCAAACAGCAGAAGGCGATTTGGCTGTAATTCAGGATAACTTACAAAGAATAAGAGACTTGACCGTACAAGCTGCAAACGGCACATATGGATCAGCTGAAAGAACAGCTATCAAAGGTGAAATAGATGCTCGTGTTGAAGAGATCAACAGAACAGCAGGTGTATCTAAGTTTAACCAAATTCAGTTATTAGATGGTACAAATTCAAGTGCCGGTCTAAATCTTCAAATTGGTGCAGAAAGTGGTAGTGATAACCAAATTGACATTAAAAATGCACTTAAAAGAGCAACAACAACAGCTCTTGGTATCGCGTCAGTTTCATTGGGAACTGCAACAGCAGCAGCTACGTTTATCTCTAGTGTAGATACAGCTATTTCAAATGTATCAAAACAAAGATCTACAATAGGTGCGCTTCAAAACAGACTTGATTCAACAATTCAGTCTTTAGGAACCAGAAGTGAGAACCTTAACGCAGCAAATTCAAGAATTAGAGACGTAGATGTCGCTAAAGAAGCTGCTTCTTTATCTAAAAATCAAATCTTACAACAAGCGTCAGCTAGTTTGTTAGCTCAAGCTAACCAAGCTCCTGGGATCGCTCTAAGTCTAGTATAAAGCTAGTATGGGATATGTTAAAGGCTCACCTTCGGGTGAGCCTTTTTGTATATTTCCAACTAAAGTTTGAGAAACTTCTAACTTTTTTCTAATTTCAAACTCACGTTACAAAAGTTAATATAAGTACACAAGGTTAAAGAAAAACAAATTCCCAAAAACAAAATTAAGTAAATTCCCGATAAAAACTAAATATAAAATATATTGTTTGTTTATTCCCCGCAAAAAACAAAAAAGGAGAACCTGTATGAGCTTAGTAATTAACACAAACATGAATTCAATTGTTGCGCAAAATGGTTTATTATCAGCAACAAAAAACGTTGGCAAAGCTATCGAAAGAATGTCAACCGGTTATAGAATTAATCACGCAGCCGATGATGCAGCAGGATTAATGATTTCAGAAGGATTAAGATCACAGGCAAGAGGTGCTAAAGTAGCGATGAATAACGCTCAATCAGGTATAAACTTGCTACAAACAGCAGAAGCTGATTTAGAAGTTATTCAACAAAATCTACAAAGAGTTAGAGACTTAACCGTACAAGCTGCAAACGGCACTTATGCGACTGCAGAAAGAACAGCCATTAAAGGTGAAGTTCAAGCCCGTCTTGAAGAAATAAACAGAATGGCTGAATCATCAAAATTTAATAATATTGAGCTTTTAAATGGAACAAGTTCTAATTTGAGTTTACAAATAGGTCCAAATTCAACAGCCAGCTTAAATGCTATTTCTATTGGCAGTACATTGCAAAGAGCAACATATTCATCACTTGGTATTACAAGTAGTGCTACAGCTTATGCTACAGCTTCCAGTTCAGCAGCTTTTATAGATGAAATTGATACAGCAATAAATAATGTAAATGCAAGAAGATCCGGTATCGGTTCTGTTCAAAACAGACTAGAGTCAACTATTCAAAGCTTAATGGCTAAGAATGAAAACTTAACAGCAGCAGATTCAAGAATTAGAGACGCTAATATTGCAGAAATATCAGCAGATTTCACGAAAAATCAAATCTTGCAACAAGCATCAGCAAGCTTGCTACAACAAGCAAATCAAACACCGGGCGTAGCTTTAAGCTTAATTTAAGAACTTCAATAAAAATAATAATAGAAAAATTAGTAAATTTAATAAATAAAAAAGAGATATCATACAGAACAAACTCATACAGGGAATTTACCAGCCTACCTCAACGGTAGGCTTTTTTATATACTTTAGTTTTGTATAATTCTACATAATGGATAATACAAAATTGGTAAGATTTTTTGTAATCTATAATAGATAGCGTTTGCGGATATGTATAAATGAAAACAGGGATGTTAAAAAATGATTTTATCATATTAAATTTGCCATCTTTTAGAGTTGGCAAATGTCTTTTTTTTCAATTAGACAGATTTTTAGCAAGAGTAAACAATAAAAAAATAAAACGTATAATTATAAACGCATCGAATTTAACAGATTTTAATAATGAAACATTAAATGTTTTATTAAAAATCTATAAAAAATCCAGGTTGAATTCAAAAGATGTCGATATTTTTGGATTTGATGCGGTTTCGGTAAGTGCTTTATTTGCAGCGGGTTTTGACAAGTATTTTAATATTTATGGTTCGGAAGAAACGGCTATAAAAAGACAATCTCCCTTTATAAAAAGAAGATTGTCTTTAGTTTAGGTTATATTTTTAAACCAGCTCTACTTTTCCTGATTCAAGATCGTAATGAGCGCCTACAATTTCAAGGCGATTTTCTGTTATTGCTTTTGATAAAACGTTATCTTTTTTCAGTAAATCAACACCGTGCAAAATGTTATGTCGAATAGCGCAATCAAGTTGTTTTTCAACTTCCGGTTGTTCGATTTTAGCTGTTTCAACTGAAGGTTTTATATATTCTAAAAGAGATTTTAAATTTTCACCTTCATTGCTATAATCACTCATTGCAGCTTTTACAGCTCCACAGTTATTATGACCTAATATCATAACCAATTTTACATTTAAATGCTCAACGGCGTATTCTATACTGCCTATAGCTTCTTTAGTTAAAACCTGTCCGGCAAGACGTATTATAAATAAGTCTCCCAGCCCCTGATCAAAAATAATCGTAGGAGGTATACGAGAATCAGAGCAAGTAATAATAACAGAAAAAGGATTTTGTTTATCTGTTAGGTTGTAACGTCTTTCAGGACACCTTTTAGGATGCTCCATTCTATCGTGAACAAATCTTTTGTTACCGTTTATTAGTATTTCAAGAGCTTCTTTAGGATTTAACATATTCACCTCACTATCTTTGTTAAAAAACTATACAATCTAAAAACCTTATATAATAGGAATTTTCTTATTTAAAGTCAAGTTAAGCGTTCTTATAAGAGTAGTTGACACTTTTAGATGATATCATATTTAAAAGTATCATAAAAAATTGTAATTGGGAGAGATGAAATTGGACAGGATTAAGGATAATAAATATTTAAAAATATTCAGTAATTTACGAGGAGATATGCTGGGAGGTTTAACATCCGGCATTATTGCAATACCATTAGCCTTAGCTTTTGGTGTCGCTAGTGGATTAGGACCCTTGGCCGGTTTATATGGCGCCATAATTCTTTGTTTTATAGCAGCATTGTTTGGAGGGGCACCTGTTCAAATTTCAGGACCTACCGCACCTATGACTGTTATAATAACATCTGCTTTTGTATTGTTTAACGGTGATCCTTCCAGTATATTCGCTGTTATTGTATTAGCAGGTGTTTTTCAAGTTCTACTCGCTTTTACAAAACTTGCAGGGCTTGTTAAATATGTGCCTTATCCTGTGATATCAGGATTTTTAAGTGGTATTGGCATTATAATCATTATTACGCAATCTACTCCCATGTTGGGTTCGGCTGTAATAGGCTCTCCGATAGGGACTTTGGCAAGTCTAGTTAAAACATTTTCAAATATTAATATTGATGCTGTAATTTTGTCTGTAATTTCATTGGGAATAGTGTTTTTTACACCACAAAAGGTGAATCAAAAAGTTCCATCAGCATTAATAGCACTTGTGGTGGGTACGGTTGTCAGTTTGTTTTTAAATATGGAAGTTGACAGAATTGGAATTATAAGTCAAGAACTACCAAAGTTTTTAATGCCGGTTATAAATTTTGATAACATACAAAAATTAGTTCCGGTCGCCTTGTCATTAGCTGTAATTGGTGCTGTAGACTCACTTCTGACGGCTCTCGTTATCGACTCTGTAACTAAAACCAAACATGATCCCGATAAAGTAATGTTAGGACAAGGAATAGGTAATGCAGTATCAGGATTGTTCGGAGGCTTAATAGGCGCCGGTGCTACTATGCGTACGGTCGTAAATATAAAAGCAGGAGCGCAAGAGCGTATTTCTGCCATAATACACTCATTATTTCTTGCGGGTTTATTGCTCGGAGCTGCTCCTATTGCGCAACATGTTCCTCTTGCAGTGCTGGCAGGTATTTTGATCAAAGTTGCTTCTGATATAATTGATTTTAAATTTTTAAAAGTCTTAAAATATGCGCCACGTCACGATTTATACGTTATGGCAGTTGTATTTTTATTAACAGTGTTTTATGATCTGATTTTTGCAGTTGGTGCGGGCATTACTCTTTCAGCTATTCTTTTTGCCAAAACAGCAGCTGAAAATACTCAAGTCGGAATAAAAGAAGTTTATGATAAAGATATAGCAAAAATTGAAAAACAAATTGAAGATGAATCTCACCATAAAATAAGAGTTGTTCATATTTCAGGACAGTTTTTCTTTGGAACAACCACTCAAATTGTATCTCATTTTGATGAGCAGTTAGGTACGAAATATTTAATCTTAAACTATGAAACGGATTCCCTAATGGATATTTCAGCTATTTTTGCTCTTGAAGATATTATTGTAAGGCTGCAAAGTCAAAGAATTAGAGTAATGATGGTTGTTCACTCTAAAGAAGTTGAAGAACAACTAAGAGATTTAAATATATTGAATCAAATTGGACCAAAGCATTTATTTTATGATGAAATGGACGCCATCAGTAAGGCTAAAAAATATTTAACCAGAAAAATAACAATGAAAAAAAGAACAAAGAGAATGAAATTTCTGAGAACCATTGATGAAAAGTTAAAGTAAAGATAAAAGAGGTTAAATATCTAATGACTAAGATGTCTGAACTTTATAAATGTGATATTTGTTTAAATATTGTAGAAATTACACATGCCGGAAACGGTGTATTAGAGTGCTGTAATCAGGCAATGAATTTACTTGGCGAAAATAATATAGAGGCTTCATTTGAAAAACATATACCTGTTTTTAGCTGTTGTGGTGATGAAATAACCGTAAAAGTAGGAGAGACTCATCATCCAATGGAAGAAAAACATTACATAGAGTTTATAGAATTGGTGTCAAATAATAAAGTTTTTCGAAAGATTTTAACCCCTACGGATAAACCCGAGGTAAAATTTCATTTAGACAATGAAAACGATGAATTTTATATTAGATCATATTGTAATTTACATGGATTATGGAGGAATAATTAATGTTAACATCTAAAATGGAACAAGCTTTAAACGAACAATTAAATAAAGAGTTATTTTCGTCATATTTATATCTTGCAATGTCATCCTATTGTGACGCTTTAGGCTTGCAAGGGGCGTCAAATTGGATGAATGTTCAATCGGAAGAAGAGCATTTTCATGCAATGAAAATTTATAAGTATATACAAGAACGAGGCGGAAGAGTGATGTTGGAGCAAATTGACAAACCTCAATCTGAATGGAAGTCTTTGCTTGATGTTTTTGAAGCGACTTTAGAGCATGAACAATTTATCACCAAAAGTATAAATGAACTTATGTCTTTAGCTATTGAAGAAAAAGACCACGCTTCTTGTTCGTTTTTAAATTGGTTTATAGATGAGCAAGTGGAAGAAGAAGCTACAGTAGGTGATTTGCTCAATAAAATAAAATTAATCGGCGAAACAGGCAATGCTGCTTTTGTTTTAGACCAAGAGTTAGCAAAACGTATTTTTGTTCCACCGGCACAATAAACAAATAAAAGTTTTATAAAATGCTCAAAAATTTATGCGTTTGAGGAATTACTCTTGCATTGATATTTTTGCTATTCAAAAATTCCTGATAATCAAACAGATTTTTAGCTGACGCCAAAAGTATTTTATCTTTTGAATCTACGGGTTGAATTATAACTTGAATATTATTTGATGTTTGATGAATTAATTCGGCAAGTTTAACAAGCTCATTTTGACTTGTTTTTGATGTTACAACTACTTTTAGGTATAGTTTTTTATTATTCTTTATTGCTATATCTATAAAATTTAGATGATCATTCCAGCGAGTTACTTCTTTGGTAGAGCTTTCAAGCTTTACATCCATCGAAACATAATCAATATAATCTATTACGCTATTAAGTTCGTTAAATAAAGTGCCGTTTGTCTCCAGGTAAATTTTATTTTGCTTTGCTATTTCGGGTAAAAATCTTTGTAGAAAGTTGTTGTGTAATAAAGGCTCACCACCGGTGAGACTTATAGAATGATGTTGTATTGAGTCAAAAGAATTTATTATTTTAATTAAATCACTTTTTTTAATCGGATTTTGAAAACATTCAAATTTTTCAGAATTTGGGATTATTTCAACTTTGCAATAATCTTCAGCTTTATGCGATGTATCGCAATAACTACAATTTAAATTACAACCTGCAAAACGTAAAAATAACTGTCGATATCCTATATAAGGACCTTCTCCTTGAATTGAAGAAAATATTTCTATGATATTAGCTTTTTTTTCGTTCATTTAACGCTCCAAAATAAGGCTTTCACGAGGGTTATAATTTGAAATATTTTTTAATTGCTTAAATAGCTCAAGTTCTTCTTTTGAACATTTTTTAGGGATATCAATTTTTACAATAACGATATGATCGCCTTTTGTCTTGTTTTTATCGTCTGAAAGCCCTTGATTTGTAAGCCTGAATTTTTGCCCTGATTGAGTATGAGCAGGGATTTTCATTGTTATGAATCCATCTACGGTAGGTACTTCAATTTCAGCACCCAAAATAGCTTCATGCACTGATATTGGAACTTCACAACTAACATTAAGCTCTTCAAATGAGAATAGATTATTTTTTTGCAGTTTTATATTTAAGAGCAAATCTCCATTGGCTCCGCCATTTTTACCTCTATTTCCTTCACCGACAATCTTTACTTTTGAGCCGTTTTTTATGTTGGGAGGGATTTTCACCGAGATTTTTTTATGGCTGGAAATTTCACCTGCTCCCTTGCAATCGGTGCATTTTGCTCCATTGCTGAATTTTTTGCCGAGGCATTTTTTACAGGTATTTGTCTGGATGATATTAATATTTCTGACAGTGCCGTTTTTAGCTTCCTGAATACTTACAGAAACATCTGTTGTTATGTCATTACCCTTCAGTGGTTTGGCTGTTTGCTTTTGAGTATTATTTTGCGTTTGTGTTTTAGCTTTTGGTGTTTGATAACCGGATGGTTTTTTGAAAATCCCATCTAAAAATTCCGAAAAAACTTCATTAAATTCTTTGTCATTTTTTTGCGTTTTTTTCTTTTCTTTATAATCTTGAGTGTTTCTTGTATAGGCATTTTTTGCTTGGGATTTTGCTTGATTGGAACGAGTTTTTTGATTAAAAGAAGTAAACCCGTTTGTTATATCGTAATGACGTCGTTTTGAGTCATTGGATAATATATCATAAGCTTCGCCGATTTCTTTAAATTTTATTTCACTGGCTCTATTGCCTGTATTTACATCAGGGTGATATTTTCGGGCAAGTTTTCGATATGCAGACTTGACCTCCTCCTTTTGTGCGGAAGGATTGATTCCTAATATTTTATAATAATCTTTTTTATTGCCATTACTCATAAGTTAATTTTACTGTGATTAAAAAAATTATCCAACTATTTTTAAAAACCTTATTAATCTTATTAAGAATTGAATAAAAATATTCGAAATTATAACTTATTTATGCTTTAATTTTATTATTATTTGGGCTGATAGACACTGAATGGGTGATGGAAATGAACAAAGCTATAAAAGTAGGACTGTTGGGCTTAGGAACTGTAGGGAGTGGTGTTTTTAAGACATTATACGGCAACGATACAATTGAAATAAAATCAATTGCGGTTAAAAATATTAGTAAAAAAAGAAATATAGAAGGATTATCAAATAATATTTTAACGGATAATCCTCGTCAAATAGTCGAAGATCCTGAAATACAAATTGTTGTGGAAATAATGGGCGGAATAAATCCTGCTTATGATCTTATTAAAACAGCGATTTTGAATAAAAAACACATTGTAACAGCCAATAAAGAGCTTATAGCCAAGTATGGGGAAGAGCTTTTTGAATTGGCAAAAGACAATAATGTAGTTATTTTATATGAAGCGGCTGTTGCAGGTGGCATCCCTATTATCATGCCGGTAAAAACAGGACTGGCAGGAAATAAATTTAAGAAGATAGCAGGTATTTTAAATGGAACTACCAATTTTATCCTCTCAAAAATGGAAAAAGAAGGCGCAGAATTTGAAACTGTATTAAAAGAAGCTCAAGAACTTGGCTATGCAGAGGCTGATCCTACAGGAGATGTCCAGGGTTTTGATGCAGCATATAAAATAGCGATTTTGGCATCAATTGCTTTTAATAAAAGAATTGATATGGCTCAGGTTTATAGAGAAGGTATAGATAAAATTACTCCCTTAGATACTCAGTATGCAAAAGAATTTGACTATAAAATAAAGTTAATTGCATTAGCGCAAGAAAATGAAGAAAATAAAATAGACATAAGGGTTCATCCTTTCTTTGTCTCGACAAAACATCCACTTGCTCATATCGATGACGTTTTAAACGCAGTATTTTTACAAGGTGAACCTGTTGGTAAAGTGATGTTCTCAGGACCGGGAGCCGGTGAATTCCCCACTGCAAGTTCTGTCGTAGGTGATATTATTTCACTTGCGCAAGAAATTCCATTTACAGATTATCCACTTCCAATGCTGCGTTGCCGGCATGAAGAAAACGCAGGTTACGTAAAAATAAGCGAAACCCAAAATAAATATTATATAAGCGTAAAAGCTCAAAACAATCCTGGTGTTATAGGTGAACTTGGTGTTATTTGTGGAAGTAACGGACTAAACCTTTCAAGTATAGTTCAAAAAGGACTTTTAGAAGATGGAAGTGCTCATGTAGTAATGCTTACTGAATTATCTAATGAAAAAAACATGACAAATGCCGTAGAGAAAATGAATAAATCTCCAAACATAACAAGAGTTCTTAATGTAATAAGAATAATGGATTAACAAGAATAAAGGTGAGATATGAAAACAAAATGCGAAAAATACAACGGGCTTATCAATAGGTACAAAGACTTTCTTCCCGTTTCAGATAATACACCTGTCATAACAATCAACGAAGGTAATACCCCGCTAATAAAAGCTGATAATCTGGCAAAAGTAATAGGATTAAATGCAAATATCTATTTAAAATACGATGGTGCAAACCCCACAGGAAGCTTTAAAGACAGGGGAATGACAATGGCTGTTTCTAAAGCGGTTGAAGAAGGAAGCAATGCCATTATTTGTGCAAGTACAGGAAATACAAGTGCTGCTGCGGCTGCATACGGTGCAAAAGCAGGGCTTAGAACTTTTGTGTTAATTCCTGACGGTTATATCGCTTTGGGGAAATTAGCTCAGGCGATGATGTATGGGGCTGAAGTAATTGCAATTGACGGTAATTTTGACGAAGCTCTTGAAATAGTGAGAGATTTATCCGAAAAATACCCCTTAACTCTTGTAAATTCTGTAAATCCATATAGGATAGAAGGTCAAAAGACTTCTGCTTTTGAAATTTGTGATGTTTTAGGCGATGCTCCTGATTATCTTTGCATTCCTGTTGGAAACGCAGGTAACATAACTGCATACTGGAAAGGCTTTAAAGAATATAAAGACAAGGGATTTTCTCGAAATTTACCAAAAATTTATGGTTTTGAAGCGGAAGGATCAGCAGCCATAGTAAAAGGTGCAAGAATAGAAAAGCCTGAGACTATAGCTACAGCAATCAGAATCGGAAATCCTGCAAGCTGGCAACAAGCTGAAAATGCGAGAGATGAGTCAAAAGGATTAATTGATTTTGTAACAGATGAAGAGATTATTGAAGCTTATAAACTTATGGCAAGAGCCGAAGGTGTCTTGGCTGAGCCTGCAAGCGCAGCATCTGTAGCAGGATTAATAAAATCTCATAAAGCAGGATTAATTCAAGAAAATTCAACAATCGCTTGTGTTTTAACGGGCAATGGACTTAAAGATCCTGATGCCGCAATTAAATATTCAGGTTGTGAAATTAAAAAAACATCTTCAAATTTAGAAGATATCGTTAAAGCTCTTAATATTTAGGTCTTAGAGGAGAAAATAATGTCAGAAGCAAAACATGTTTATATAAAAGACGTTGGAAGTCATGAAGGACAAGACGTTAAATTACTAGGTTGGTTATTTAATAAAAGATCAAGCGGAAAACTTCATTTCCTCCAAATACGAGACGGTTCAGCGATTATTCAAGGTGTTGTTTTTAAAGGAGATGTCTCGCCCGAGCTCTTTGAAGAAGCAGGAAAATTAACACAAGAAACAGCTATTGAAGTAATTGGAACAGTAAAAGAACATAATAGATCAGCTTTAGGATATGAATTGGCTGTGAAAGAAATAAAAGTTATTAACGAAGCGGAAGAATATCCTATAACCCCTAAAGAGCACGGCGTTCATTTCTTAATGGAACATAGGCACCTTTGGTTAAGGTCTAAAAAACAAAATGCGATTTTAAAAATTCGTCATCAAATCATTAAAGCTGTTAGAGATTATTTTGATAAAAACGATTTTACTCTCATTGATGCCCCAATATTCACTCCTTCGGCTTGTGAAGGAACTACAAATCTTTTTGAAACAACATATTTTGAGGATAAGGCTTATTTGACACAAAGCGGACAACTTTATATGGAAGCCGCTGCAATGGCTTTTGGTAAGGTATATTGTTTTGGTCCTACATTCAGAGCTGAAAAATCAAAAACCAGACGTCATTTGACAGAATTTTGGATGGTGGAACCGGAAGTTGCTTTTAACGACTTAAAAGATAACATGGATTTGGCTGAAGATTTTGTTGAATATGTTGTTCAAGAAGTTGTAAAACACAGAAGAGCTGAACTTGAATTGTTGGAACGTGATATTTCTAAGCTTGAAAATATCAAAAAACCATTCCCGAGAATAACTTATGACGAAGCCATTCAAATACTCAAAGATAAAGGAATGGAAGTCAAGTGGGGAGAAGATTTTGGTGGTGATGAAGAAACGATCATTTCCGAACAATTTAACTGTCCCGTTATGATTCATAGATATCCTGCCGATTGCAAAGCTTTTTATATGAAACAAGATCCTGAAAATGCCAAATTAGCTCTTTGCGTTGATATGATTGCACCTGAAGGTTATGGTGAAATAATTGGCGGTGGTCAAAGGGAAGATGATATAGACGTTCTTTTGAAGAAAATTAATGAACATGAACTTCCTGAAGAAGCTTTTGACTGGTATTTAGATTTAAGAAAATACGGAAGTGTTGAGCATTCAGGATTTGGACTTGGTATTGAACGTACAGTATCTTGGTTATGTGGTTTGCATCACGTTCGAGAGACAATACCGTTCCCAAGGTTAATGGATAGATTAAAACCATAAGGACAAGATAAGGATTTCATAAATGAATAAAATGCCTGAAATAGCGAAAGAACATTATTTAAACGGTAATTCTTGTTCTGTTGCAGTTGTAAAATCAGCTGTAGATACAGGTTTTATCAAACCACAAGATGCAGAAGCACTTGTTAAAACTGCCTCAGCTTTTTCAGGAGGAATGGGGGCAGGATGTCTTTGTGGGTCAATTTCCGGTGCTCAGATTGTTTTAGGCTACACCCTAGGTCGTTCGGCAGCATCGAGACGTTTAATCTCTGAATTTACTGATATTCATGGAGCTACTTGTTGTAGGATTTTGAGTGGAAAATATAAAAATGATCTTGAAAAAAGACGTGAAAATTGCTCCAATCAAGTTTATAATTCGGCAAGCATCTTGGATTCTATCTTAAAAGAAAGCTTTGAAGCTGCATCTTTAGATTAGAATTGCATATTGCAAAAAACTATATAATAGTTTTTTAAATAAAAGTTAAAATTAAGGAATTGCTTATCAATTCCTTAATTTATTAAGTTTGATAAGTTTTTGGGAATTACAACAATTGTCATTGCGAGGAATAAAATGACGAAGCAATCTAAAAATCCTAATTTGTCACCATTTTTCTTGGATTGCTTCAGCTTAAAGGCTTCGCAATGACAGGAGGGCAAAAGAGGACATTTTGAAATGGCGGAAATTTAGGGATTACAACAATTGTCATTGCGAGGAATGAAATGACGAAGCAATCTAAAAAGCCTAATTTTCGCTATTTTTCTTGGATTGCTTCAGCCTAAAGGCTTCGCAATGACAAGGAGGGCAAAAAAGGACATTTTGGTTGAAAAAGTCAAGGAGGAAGGTGAGGGAAGTTCTAATTATTTAAAAACTTCTGAAAATCAAAAATTAATCAAATTTTATTAATTCCCACATTTCAACATTTAATGCTTTGGCAATTTTTTCGAGCTTTTGTAAGGTTATATCCCTCTTCGCGGTTTCTAGCATTCCTATAGTGGATCTTGAAATCCCAGAATCACATGAAAGCTCATCTTGAGTTAAGCCTTTTTTTTGCCTTGTAGCTTTTAATTTTATAGAAAATTTTTGCAGTACATCTTTACACATAATTTTATTTATATTATTATTCACTCAAAAGGACAATCACTCAACAGGACATTTAATAGACAGGAGAAAAGAAATGTATACAAATGAAACTATACAAGAAATTCAAAAAGACATTAAAAACTTGAAACTAAAAGCATATCAACCTGATAAAACTTATGCACAAGCATTTTTGGAATATTTAAAAATGGACGGCAAAAATAAAAAAATGGTTGAAACGCTTTATTCCAAGGACGTTGAATTGTTAAATGAATGGTTTGAAATTTACTGTAAAGAGTATAACTGTAGCAAGGAAGAAGCTCTTGAAAGGGTAGTTGAGGGGGAAAGTTCTATGTTTGAGGAGGTTTGGGAATGAAAGCATAAAACATGGCGTCATCCTGAATTTATTTTAGGATCTAACTACCTTGGAATTATTGACTATAAGCGGGCATTGGTAAGATTCCGAAACGAGTTCGGAATGACAAGAGCAGAAAGACAGAAAAGGACATTTTGCTCTAAAAAACGCAAACGGAAGCAGGTGGAACTTCAATTTGTATTTTTATGATAGAATATGAATGCTCAGGAGGCAAGTATGGCACGAAAAGGTAGAGAACTAGAAATCATAATTGCAAATATAGAAGCCGAATTAAATAGGTTAAGTGGCAATAAGGTGATAGTTACGTCTCCTGATTTTCTTATAGACAAGGAAACTAAAGGAAAAAGAGAAGTAGATGCTTCAATAAAATATATTATTGGTAGTGTTCCAATAGTTATAACTGTAGAATGCAGAGATAGAGCTACCAGCAATGAAGATGTTACCTGGATTGAACAATTAATTAGAAAAAAAGAAGATTTAGGGGTCTCTAATACAATAGCAGTTTCAAGTAAAGGATTTAGTTCAACCGCTTGCCAAAAAGCAAAAAATAATGGAATAGAAACTCGAACCTTTCAAGAAATATCAGAAAATCAACTAGATTGGCTCTCTGATATTGATATACCTAGAGAAGTTTTGCAATGGAAGTTTGAGAAATTAGAATTAACATTAGAAAGTTCAGAAAAAGATATTATAATTGATGACAAAATTAACAATGACATAGTTTGTTATAATGGTGAAAATATTTTGTCAGAGGATAGAATAACTGGAGAGAAATTAATATTAAATGAAATAGGAGCTAGATTTGTTCAAGAAGGGCAGTTTCCTAAAATACCTGGCATAATTGGAATTGGTGCTGTTACTTGCTCTCCAGAGTCTAAGTTTTATATGCCAACAAATAAAGGTGCTATTAGATTATTAGGGCTAAATATGAATGTCAGAATAGTTAAAAATATTACACTAGAAGAACCTTTGATAAAAATATTTGAGTATAAATCGGAAAATAGTTTAATTATGAAAATGGCAAAGTTAAATTATGGAGATTTTGAAATTAGTGTTCTAAAAAGTCATTCCCAAACTTCCAGCAACTAATTCTCAAACCTCGTGTCAATATAAAAAAATATGCCGCAACTCGGAATTGAACCAAGGACACAGGGATTTTCAGTCCCTTGCTCTACCAACTGAGCTATTGCGGCATATCTTATTTGATTTTTTTGTGGTGGTAGAGCAAGTACTCTACGAAGTTTTTTCTTTTTGCCTTATAAACTCGACAAAGGAGTCTATTGCGACATACCTTATTTGATTTTTTTGTGATGGTAGAGCAAGTACTCTACGAAGTTTTTTCTTTTTGCCTCATAAACTCGACAAAGGAGTCTATTGCGGCATATCTTATTTGATTTTTTTTGTGGTGGTAGAGCAAGTACTCTACGAAGTTTTTTCTAACGTCCTTTAGTGGACAAGAAATATAATACTAACATAAAACTTTTTCGTCAACTGCTAGCTTTACAAAGATAAATATATTTAAAATCTTTGTATCACCTGAAATACAAAGAAAAATCTTTATATTTTTATATGAAAAAATTTAATATTTTTATTGAATTATGCGTTTTATTGGGTCGTAAACATAATTTTTTATAATTTTAGAATTATTTTGCGTTTTTTTTTGAGGCTCAGAAAACTCATTTTGTAATCGCACAACGCTAACTTTAATGGGTTTTGACACCAAATTTTTTTTGCTATTCATCATGTGTGTATCCCCTCTCTCGATTTTAAGATTAAAGGGCAAACAAGTGTTTTTCTATACACAATAGTATATTTAAAGTGTCCTATATGTTACTTATTACAAAATATGGAGGGTTAAAGTTCTCAAAAACTAAAAGCTGATATATACTTTTATTATAGTACTGTTAGGAGTTGAAAATGAGAAATAAAAAATTTAAACGAATCAGAAAACGAACGGTAATACCTTTCGTTTTGCTTTTGCTCTTTTTTGTCTTTAAATTTACTCTTTTAGATGATTTAGCTGTAAAAAATACAGATCAATATCTCACTATTTTGCACACAAATGATATCCATGGGCGTTTGTTGCCTTTAAATTATAAAAATTCTAAAGAAAAAGTTGGTGGTGCTGCCAGAAGAGCTCAACTCATCAATAAAATAAGAAATTCTAATAAAAATGTCATGGTTTTGGATGCCGGAGATTCTTTTCAAGGCTCTTTATTTTTCAATCTTTTTAAGGGCAAAGCAGGGCTTGAGATTTTTGAAAAGATTGATTACGATACTGTAGAGCTTGGGAATCATGAGTTTGATAACGGCATTGAAGAATTGAAAAAACTTATAATGGATGCAGATTATCCTTATATTTGCTCAAATCTTGTATTCAACAATGACGAACAACTTGATAAAAGAGTAAAAGACTATGTAATAAAAGATTATAATGGTTTTAAAGTTGGTGTTATAGGAGTTATAACACCGGAAGTTGTTTCATTATCAAAGGCTAATTTGGATATAACGGTTGAAGATCCTGTAGAATCGCTTAAAAAAACAGTTATGAAAATAGATCCTATAACTGATTTAATAGTGGTACTTTCTCATTGTGGATTAAAAGAAGATTCGAGAATCGCTAAATTCGTGCAAAATATCGATGTAATAATAGGCGGTCATTCTCATACCTTGCTTGAAAAACCTAAGGTTATTCAAAATGAAAATAATAAAGTTTTGATATTTCAAGCCGGTGCTTATGGCGCAAATATAGGTCGTCTTGACTTAAAGGTCAAAAAAGATAGTGTCCAAGATTATTTCTATGATCTTTTAGTTGTCGATAAATCAATAGAAAAAGATAAAATTATATCAAATTTAGTGAATAATTACTCAAAAAAAATAGATGAAGCTTATGGAGAAAAGGTAGGAGTATTAGCGGATTCTTTGGATGCAACCAGAAATACTATATGTTCGGGACAATCGCCCGCCGGGCAACTGCTAGCTAATGCTGTTAAGCATGCAGCTCCTCAAGTGGATATAACATTGCATAATGCAGGATCAATAAGAGCTAATAAAATAATTAAAAAAGGTGATTTCAACGTGGGTAATGCTATTGAACTTTACCCTTTCAGTAATGACATAATCGTATTTGAACTAAAGGGGAAAGATCTGTTGTCATTACTAGAACGTAGCTCTGATACAGTGTTTAGTTTCAATGAACATTTCTTGTATTCAACAGGTCTTGAATACACTGTGGATTGTAGTGCTGAGGCGCAAAAACTTTCGCATGATTTAAAAACAATAATAAAAGAAGGTAATAGAGTAAAAAATGTTTTGATAAACAATGAGCCGCTTGATAGAAACAAGTATTATAAAATTGCTGCAAATGATTTTATCTTTTATAGTGGAGATGGTATGATAAAAATGAATGAGGCAAAAAACCCTATAAATACCAAGGTTCGGGTAAATGGAGCTATAGTTGAATATTTCAAAGCTAATTCTCCAGTAAAACCTTATATTGATGGTAAAATTCATTATATAAATAAATAGTTTAATATAGCGATAGTTATTGGTGTATAAAGTGAAAAAAATATTTAAGAAACTATTAATACTGCTAATATTAATTATTGTAGGTGTTGGCGGATATTATGGTTATGAATATCTCAGATATGGGAGTTTACCCGGCTCCGTAGAAG
The DNA here is from genome assembly GCA_942491415.1 of Candidatus Gastranaerophilales bacterium. Lineage (GTDB taxonomy): Bacteria > Cyanobacteriota > Vampirovibrionia > Gastranaerophilales > CALOAD01 > CALOAD01. Next base: position 525,174 of record CALOAD010000020.1, read on the forward strand.
TATATAGAGATTATTATAAAAAGGCTAAAAACCTTCAAGAAGATGAAAAATTCAGAAAAGCTTATTATGCTTTTAGCAAGATATCGCCAAGGTATTCAGGTTATGAAGCAGTGCTTTTTCATCAGGCAAAATGTGCAGCCTCTATTGAGGATGAAAGAACAACCATTTTAAAATATAAAAAACTTTTAAAAAATTACCCTTCAGGCATTTTAGCACCTCAATCCTCTTATAATCTCGGGCAAACTTATCTTCGCTTAGGTGAAAAATCACTTGCAAAAAAACAATTTGAATTTACTCAAAAAAATTATAAAAATACGGATTATGCGCTTGCCTCTAACTATTACTTGGGACAAATATATAAAAGTTCAGATAAGTTAAAAGCTTTTGATTATTGGAAAGACTATATTTCTAAAAGCCCTAATGGTCGTTTTTCGCTTGATTGTGCCGAAGCTATAAAAGCTGCCGGCATGGAATTAAGCGAGGAAGAAAAATTCAATTTGGGTAAGGTTTTTTATTACGCTCAAAGATATCAAAGTGCGCTTAAATACTTGAACCAAGTTTCATTTGAAAAAAGTTGGTATTTTAGAGCAAAGTCTTATCGATTTTTGGCTCGTAGATATAAATCGATTCAAATATTAAAAGAAGGGATTAAAAACAATCCTGATTCCGTAACTAAAGATCAGCTTTGGGATGCAATGTCCACTTATGTATATCTAAGTCCCAGATCAAAACTTAGTAATTGGTCTGATCTTGTAAATATGACATCTTCTAATAGTATTGCGGGAGATTACGCAATATATCGCAAGGCTTTATTATTGCCTAAAACTTCAGCTTATCGGTTATATGAAAAAATTGTTAAAAACCACGCAGAAGGAGATTTTGCTTCTGAATCAATGTGGAATATCTTCTGGAGAGAATTTAGAGAAAAAAATTATTATGAAGCTCTTAAAATAGGGAAAAATCACGTTGAATCTTACCCCGAAAAAAAAGCAGCTCCTAAAATGTTGTTTTGGATGGGTAAACTTTCCGAAAGATTAGGGCGTAAATCCGCCGCTAAAAATTACTATAAAAAAGTTTTAAAAACATACCCTGATAGTTATTATGCTTTTAGGTCAAACGGTCGTTTAGAAGCAATAAAAACAGGGGTAGATCCCGGTTGGAACACAGATAAAACGACAAAAATCGACAAAGGTTTATATGAGCCGACAGTTCCTTATTCTTCTAAAGAAATTGAAAAACTTTTTGGCGCCCTCATTGCTGAGCTTTTAGCTGTCGAAGATTATGAATTGTTATTAAGTTTGCCTAATAAGGATGCTTTCCTTGAAAGTTGGATAAAATATAAAGAAGGCTTAAAATCTAATTCTATGGTTATTGCTCGTAATGAAATGGAAAAAATCACTCAAAAACCTGCTCATAATGATGAACGCTGGAAACTTATATATCCTCTTTATTTTGCTGATGTAATTAATGAAAGTGCAAAAACAAATGGAGTTGATCCTGTTATAGCATTGTCCTTAGCGAGAGAAGAAAGCTATTTTAATCATATGGCGGTAAGCTCTTCAAATGCAAGAGGTTTGATGCAGCTTCTTCCGGGAACTGCCAAGGACATCGCAAGATGGAAGAGACTAGGTAGAGTGGATTCATTCGGATTGTTCAACCCAAAAACGAATGTGAAATTAGGTACTGCCTACTTAAAATATGTAGAAGACAGACTTTATAATCAGACTGTATTTGCGGTTGCAGGTTACAATGGTGGTCCTGCCGCAGTGGAAAGATGGCTTAAAACAATTCCAAGTGAAGATATAGATGAATTTGTAGAAAATATTCCTTATGATCAAACAAGGAATTACATTAAAAAAGTTTATAGATCTTATTGGAATTATAAAAGAATTTACAAACTTTAATTCATTCAATTTTATAACTTTTAAATTTTATATCATTGGCGACTTTTATTATTTATACTATAATTTTAAAAAATGTAAGTATTGGAATTTCAAATGTCGACAATAATACAGCAAGAAAAAGTCAATGAAATAGTTAAAAAACTGGATCTTAAACATATCGCCATAATAATGGATGGCAATCGCAGATGGGCTAAAGCAAGAAAAATACCAACGACGGTGGGGCATAGTGAAGGGGTTAAATCTTTAAAAAAAATAGTGAAACACCTTTCAATAATAGGTGTTAAATATCTTACGGTATATGCGTTTTCTACTGAGAATTGGAATAGAAAAAAAGAAGAAGTTGATTTTTTGATGAAGCTTCTTAAAAATACCATTCAAAATGAACTTTTAGAGCTTTACGATAATGGTGTAAAATTGAATTTTATCGGTGATTTATCTAAGTTTAGCGATGATATGAAAAATGTATTTGACGAGGCAGTTGAAAAAACTTCTCAAAATTCGGGGTTAAACCTTCAAATCGCAATTAATTACGGTGCCAGGGATGAAATTTTAAATGCGGTTAAAAAAATTGCTCAAAAAGTTAAAAAATCTGAGATTGAGATTCAGAATATTGATGAAGATTTAATTTCAAATCATTTATATACTGTTGATTTGCCAAATCCTGATCTGTTAATAAGAACAGGAGGAGAGCAAAGAATAAGTAATTATTTACTTTGGCAGATCGCATATTCGGAGCTTTATATAACCGAAAAAATGTGGCCTGAATTTGATGAAACTCAAATAAATGAAGCTATATTAGAGTTTGCAACTCGAGAAAGAAGATTTGGCAAAGGTTAGTCGTTAATGAAAAAAATAGTTCTCGCTACGGGAAACAAAAATAAAGTAAAAGAAATTCAGGCTCTGGTTGAACAACTGGGCTTAGCTCTTGAAATAATCTCGGCACCTGAAAGTTTTGATCCTGAAGAAACAGGAAAAACTTTTGAAGAGAACGCATTAATAAAGGCAAAAGAAGCTGCCAAATTGCTAAATTTACCTGCTTTAGCTGATGACTCAGGACTAGAAATAGACGCATTGCAAGGAGCACCCGGGATTTATTCTTCAAGATATGCCGAAACTAATGATGGTAGAATTGATAGAGTTATAAAAGAGCTTAAAAATGTTTCTCAAGATGAAAAAACTGCACGATTTACATGCTCGATGGTTTTTGTGGATGGGAATGGTAAAACTTTAAAAACTTGTAAAGGTCATTGTGAAGGTATGATCATTGATGAAAGAAGGGGAAGCCAAGGTTTTGGCTATGATCCCATCTTTTTTATTCCTGAGTTAAATAAAACTCTTGCACAAATACCTATGAATGAAAAAAATAAAATAAGCCACCGTAGCAATGCGTTAAAATGCATGATCGAGTGGCTTAAAGAAAATTTTATATAAATTTAAAAAATCGCAGCTTTAGCTTTTTTAGCTGCTTCTATAATCTTACTTTCTGTGATCTTGATATTTTCATTGAACATGTCAAGTAATCTTCTATTACCCTTTAATCTTGCCATTAAAGTGGCTGTATGATAAATATCACCAATAACTTGTCCTACTATTTCTTTAGATTTAGAAGGAAATAATTTACCCTCTTCTTTTACAATAACTTGTAAACTTTGAAAGGGTCTTTCAAGGGGTTTATTGTTTTGGGTTTTTATCAAGATATGACAATCATTTGTCATTTTAGACAATTCTGATGAGGCCTTCTTTAGAGCTTCCCCACCCAGTTTTTTGGCTTCTTTTGTTATTTTTAAATATCCTGTAAAATTAGGGCTTACACCATTAACGTTCATAATAAAAATAGCTCCTTTTTTGCTTGTTATCAAAAAATAATTGAATTTATATTATAAATAAAAAAGAAAAATAAAATTCTTTGATAGTAAAATTATCCGCATTTTACATAAGTTAATAATGTCTTTATTGCAAATTATTCTTCTATCATATTTACACGGCGTTCATGTCTTCCGCCTTCAAATTGGGTTTTAAGCCAACTATCCACAACATCCAATGCAAGATCGGGTCCTATAACACGACCTCCCATAGTAAGGATATTAGCATTATTATGCGCTCTACTCATTTTAGCAGAATAAGTGTCATGACAAGTTACCGCTCGTATTCCTTTTACTTTATTGGCTGCTATTGCAACGCCAAGTCCTGAACCGCAGATTATAATACCTCGTGAATATTCACCGTCGGCGACAGATTTTGCTATTTTTTTTGAGATTACAGGGTAATCAATTGACTCGCCATCATAAACACCAAAATCTTTGTATTCAAAATCACTTTTTTTCAAAAATTCTTTTATTATTTCCTTTAGCGAAAAACCACCGTGATCACAGCCTATTGCAATAACTTCTTTTGTCATAATTAAAGTCCTCTTTATTTATTAATATCGATACTACCCTGTCTTAATATAGCCATTTTACCGTTTTCATCAAATTTTACAACAGTTGATTCTATCCCTTTTGCTTGATATCCATAATCATTTAAAATATAGTCCACATTAACTCCCAATTCCTTTAAAACTTCTTGTTTGTTTTTCGGAGCATTATTTCCCGAAATATTTGCACTTGTAGTTGCTAAAACTTTTCCGGGTATATATTTATCTAAAAATTCAAGTAAGATAGGGTGATTGGGAATACGAATTCCTACTGTATCAAAATTCGAAGTTATAAAATCGGGAGTTAAATCAGATTTTTTTAACACAATTGTCAAAGCTCCGGGCCAATGCTTTTGAATTAATTCTTTTGCTGGGTCGGGTATATATTTAATATAAGGAACTAAACTGTCAAAATCACATCCTAATAAAATAAGTGGTTTATTATCAGGTCTTGATTTTGCCGAGTAAATTTTTTTGACAGCTGCTTGATTAGCGGGTAAACAACCAATCCCCCACACAGTATCTGTAGGGAATCCTATTATTGAATCTTTTGAATTTAAAATTTGCTTTAAATTGAGAATATCTTCTTTTGAAAAAGCTATTTTGTTCATAATTTTTAATATTTCTCGGCTTTTAGAATTTTATTTGTCATATTTTTATTATAATTTGACTAAAGATTAAAAACAAATAGTTTTTAAGTTTTGAAACACATTGAAAACAAGGGGCGTTGGCGCAGTTGGTAGCGCGTTTGACTGGCAGTCAAAAGGTCACGAGTTCGAATCTCGTACGCTCCAGACTTTCTTTTAGTAGTTACATGCATATCGTATGACCTCAAAATTTCTTGACAATGCTATATTGTTGTAGTTTGATAAGAAAGCCAAAGAAAAATCAATGAAAAATAAGACAATAAGGCAATCAATAAGGAGGAACCGTGCCTACTATTAATCAACTGGTTCGTAAAGAACGTAAAAGAATTATCGAGAAAACAAAATCACCGGCAATGACAAATTGCCCTCAAAAACGTGGTGTTTGTACAAGAGTATATACAACTACACCTAAAAAACCTAATTCAGCACTTAGAAAAGTTGCAAGGGTTAGATTAACTAACGGTTTTGAAGTTACATCATATATTCCGGGAATCGGACACAACCTTCAAGAGCACTCTGTTGTATTAATCAGAGGCGGAAGGGTGAAAGACTTACCGGGTGTGAGATATCATATTGTTCGTGGTACTTTAGACGCTTCAGGTGTTAAAGATAGAGTACAGAGCAGAAGTAAATACGGCGCAAAAAAAGAGAAAAAATAAGAAAAGGGTAAATAAAGATGTCACGTAGAAATAAACCACAAAAAAGAGTTCCACTACCTGATCCTGTATATAACAGTGTTGATGTATCAAAATTTGTTAACAGATTAATGAGACGTGGAAAGAAAAGTTTAGCAGAGAAAATATTCTATACTTCAATGGATAGAGTTGTTGAAAAAACAAAAGAAGAAGCAATGGAAGTTTTTGGTAAAGCTATCAAAAATGTAACACCTTTACTTGAAGTAAAAGCAAGAAGAATAGGTGGATCTACTTACCAAGTTCCTATCGAAGTTAGACCAGATAGAGGTTTGGCTTTTGGTTCATCTTGGTTATCAATCTGCAAAAGCAAGAGGCGGAAAGTCAATGATCGAAAAACTTACTGCCGAAATTTTAGATGCAGCTAATGGTAGCGGTGCTTCTGTTAAAAAACGTGAAGATACCCACAAAATGGCTGAAGCTAACAAGGCTTTTGCTCATTATAGATATTAAAAAATAACTTAAAAACAATGTTAGACTTTCCATTTTGAATATAAATAGTTAAATATTAATTAGAAAAATTTTTCTTTTTGTTTTAATATTTGTATTATGAGGAAAAATCAAACATTGTTTTTTTTATCATAAAAATGTTAGTAGTAAAAAAATAAAGGGTAACGATCGTGGGTAGACAAACAAAACTCGAAAAAATTCGTAATATCGGTATTGCGGCTCACATTGACGCAGGTAAAACGACAACAACAGAAAGAATCTTGTTTTACACCGGTAAAATTCATAAAATTGGCGAAGTGCATGACGGTAATGCTGTAACTGACTGGATGGAGCAGGAAAGAGAAAGAGGTATTACAATCACCTCTGCTGCTGTAACCAGCCATTGGAAAGATTATCAGATTAATATAATTGATACACCGGGACACGTTGATTTTACTATTGAAGTAGAAAGATCAATGCGTGTATTGGACGGCGTTGTAGCTGTTTTCTGTGCTGTAGGTGGTGTGCAGTCTCAATCTGAAACAGTTTGGAGACAAGCAAATAGATATGGCGTACCTAGAATGGTATTCGTAAACAAAATGGATAGAACAGGCGCTAATTTCTTGAAAGTTGTTGATCAAATTAAAACAAGACTTCAAGGAAATGCACATCCTATTCAACTTCCTATCGGTGCTGAAGATGAACTTAAAGGTATTGTTGATATCGTAGAAGAAAAAGCTTATATCTATACAAATGATATCGGTACTGATATTAAAGAAGAAGCCGTTCCTGAAGATATGAAAGAAGAAGTTGCATTACACAGAGAGCAATTGATTGAAGCAGTTGCTGAGTGTGATGATGATGTAATGATGAAATATCTCGAAGGAGAAGAGCTTACAGTTGATGAAATTAAATTAGCTTTGAGAAAAGCAACTATCGCAAATAAAGTTATTCCTGTAGCTTGTGGTACAGCTTTCAAAAATAAAGGTGTTCAACTTTTATTAGATGCTGTTATTGACTATATGCCTTCACCTCTTGAAGTACCTCCTATTAAAGGTATTGTTGATGGAGATAAAGAAGCTGTAAGACATAGTTCAGATGATGAGCCGTTTGCTTCTCTTGCTTTTAAAGTTATGACAGATCCTTTTGTAGGTCGTTTAACTTTCATAAGAATCTATAGTGGAGTTTTAAAATCCGGTAGTTACGTATTAAATACCACTACAGGTAAAAAAGAAAGAATAAGTCGTATTGTACAAATGTACGCTGACCAAAGAAATGAAGTAAGCGAAGTTTATGCAGGTGATTTATGTGCCGTTGTTGGTTTGAAAAACACTACAACAGGGGATACTCTTTGTGATGAAAAGCATCCGATTGTGCTTGAAAAAATGGAATTCCCTGATCCTGTAATCGATGTTGCTATTGAGCCAAAAACAAAAGCGGATCAAGAAAAAATGTCTATCGCTCTTAGTAAACTTGCAGAAGAAGATCCTTCTTTTAGAGTTAAAACTGATGAAGAAACAGGTCAGACAATTATTTCCGGCATGGGTGAATTACACCTTGAAATTATTGTAGATAGACTTCTTCGAGAATTTAAAGTGCAAGCTAACGTTGGTAAACCACAGGTTGCTTATAGAGAAACAATTACAGGCAATTGTGATACCGAAGCTAAGTTTATTAGACAATCAGGAGGTAAAGGTCAATACGGACACGTTAAGATACAAATGGAGCCTGCAGAACCGGGTGCCGGTTTTGTATTCGAAAACAAAATTGTCGGTGGATCTATACCAAGAGAATATATTGAACCTGCAAGAAGAGGTATGGAAGAAGCTCTTAAAGGTGGTATCATAGCCGGATATGAAGTAATTGATGTTAAGGTTACTTTATATGATGGTACTTATCACGATGTTGACTCTTCTGAAATGGCATTTAAAGTAGCCGGTAGTATGGCTGTTAAAGATGGTGTTAAAAAATCAAAACCTGCTCTTTTAGAGCCTATGATGAAAGTTGAAATCGAAGTGCCTGAGGATTTCTTGGGTGATGTTATCGGTGACCTTTCTTCAAGAAGAGGTCGTGTTGAAGGTATGGAAGCTCTTGAAGGGACAGGTATTCAAAAAGTTAATGCTGTTGTTCCTTTAGGTGAAATGTTTGGATACGCAACTGATATCAGATCTAAGACTCAAGGTCGTGGTACATTCTCAATGGAATTTAGTAAATATGAGCAAGTTCCAACGAATATTGCTGATGAAATTATCGAGAAAAACGGAGCTACTGCTTAACGTTTAAGGCATAAAAAAGAACCTCTTTGTTATTAACAAAGAGGTTCTTTTTTTATTACTAAAAGCTTTTAAAATAATTAAAATCTAAGAGCTGAGCTTTGTTGTTGAAGTTGAGATATATATTTATCCATTTGTGAAAATTGTTGAACTAAACGTTTTCTATAATTTTCTAAGCTATCTTCTTGTTTTTTGATGTGTTTTTCAATTGTTGAGTAAGAAGAGTCAAAAGAATCTTCTCTGGCTGCGAAATAACCGTTTTCAATATCCAGAGTATTTTCTAATTTTGCCTCTACTTTTTCAAATAAACCTTCTATGTTCTTATCTTTATCGCCTATTAAAAGAGTTCTTACTTCATCAGGATTTTTTAGCAAGGCTTCTTTAAATTTTTCTTTATCAAACGTAAGTTTATTTGTATCATCAGTAATGGAAGCTCCTACTTTACCTGTTGATATACCAATCATTGCCAGGTTATCAAATTCTTCCAGTCCGTCAACAGCCGAGGTTAGAAGGGATCTTAATCCGTTTTTTTGCATAACCAAAGAATATTCTGAGTGTAACGTTTTACCCACAGCTGTATTTTTGTCTACTTCAGAGGAAACTTCGTTAAATTTTTTGATGAATTCATCTATAGCATTAGTTAACTCTTCGGTATCTTGTTGAACGTTTATTTCAACAGATTTTTTGTCTTCATCTGTTTCAGATGTTGTTCCCAATAAATTAATAGTAACGCCTGTACATCCTGTTATATCTTCGGTTAATTTATTTGAATAAGATTCAAATTTTGTACCGTTGAGCTCAACGCTTGCGTTTTTGCCAAGAGTTTGAGATCCGTCCGCTATACTATCACCGCTGGTAAGTCCCATTACTTCTGTAAAGTTACTTGTACCTGCTTCTATATTTATTGATAAGGCTCCCGGGTCTTTTGCAGTTATTTTTAGCTTGTTTTCTCTTGTATCATAAGTTGCAATAGCGTTTGCATCTTTGCTGTTATTTATTTGCGCAATCAAATCACTTAACGTCATTTGGTCAGTAACTGTGAACTCTTCTTTTCCTATCGTAAAAGTTCCCTCAGTAACTTCGGTCTTTAAATTGACTTCGTTTCCAACAAGTTTACCCGCATAATTAATACCTGTAAGAGGTTTTCCGCTTTCAATATAGTCAATGTTATCAGGGGTTGTTTCACTGTCAGGATCTATAGCAACTCTGTTAAGTTGAGCTACATTTATAAAATTACTCGTATCTGTAGATGAGCCGAGTCTAAAATCAGTTACCGCATTATTGTCTATTTCAAGTTTAAATTTTCCTTCAGCTGTTAATTCTGCAGTTACTTCGCCACCTGAAAAATCGGCATTAATTTGATTTATTAAATCACCCAGATCATCTTTATTTTCATCATCGTTATCAATTTCATATTCATAACGTTTGTTATTTACGTAGATGCTAAAAGTACCATCTTTTCCGGTTTTGTTTCCAAGATCTGTGATTTTTGTATCTGTACTTACTGTTTGTGCAGGATTATTGATACTCTCGGCTGTAGTAGACGTAGCAAGAGAATTAATTTTTAAGTCTAAAGTTTGGATTGATGCATTATTATTTGTAGTTATTGTAGCTAAATCAGAATTAGAGGAAGTACCTTTTTTTCTGTTAAAAATGTCAAAAGCAGAAACAATATTTGAATCAGTGAGTTTTTCAGCAGAAGTTTTTAACATTCTGAATTTTGATTCAATAGTGCCTAGTGTTGCTTTTGCGGTACTTATGTCACTTTTTTTAGTGTAAGATTTGTTTATTTTTTGTTGTTCGTTTTGAACAAGAGCGTTTATCCAGTCGTTAACAGGTAATCCTGAACCAACGCCACCAAACTGCATTGACATATAGTCTACTCCCTGACTTTGCGTATATCCTTATAATAAATTATTATGCTTTTAAATTTATCCTATAAAAATACTAGTATTTTATTCCCCAAATTTAAACTTAATAAACATTAGTATTTCTTAAAATTTAAACATAAAAAGAGGTGTTCTGCAACACCTCTTTTTGTTTGTCTTTGTTGTTTATTTATTAACTAATTCTCTGAATTTTTTTCCTGGAGAAAAAGCTGGAACTGTTTTTGCTGGAATTTGAATAGCTTTACCTGATTGAGGATTTCTACCATTTCTAGCCGCTCTTTTGCGTGATTCAAAGGTTCCGAATCCAACTAGAGTAACTTTTTTACCTTTAGCAACTGTTTTTTCAATAGTTTCCATAAATACATTAACGATTGTAGCAACTTCTTTTTGAGTTACTTTAGTCTTTTTGGCTACTTCTTGAACTAATTCTTCTTTGTTCATGAGTGATCTCCTTTTTTATAAGAGTTAAAACGTACATTATTATTATATTTAATTTAAAAAAAATGGCAAGTCTTTTTTATAAAGATGGTTTTAATGGATGAAAAATCTAAAAAGCAATAGCATTAAGGATTTTATGGCAATAATGGAAGAATAATGTAAATTATTTTCCTAAAATTTTGCAATAATTTATAATTTTACTGGTATATTTGCAATAAAAAAGTCATGATAAGGTATGTTTCATCGAAAAAGAATATTTCAAATTTTAATTTGTTCTTTGTTTTTTGTGCAAAGTTCTAATTTTGCATTAGCAAAAACTGAAGATAATAGTTTCAAAGTTAGAGTTTCAAAAAATTCTTTTATAGAATATTCGAGTTTAATTGAGCTTGAAAATGCAAATAATTTTAATGATCTTGATTTGGATGATTTATATTTTAATTTAAGATTTTATAAGCTTCTTGATAATAGTATTTTAGATTTGGCATCCGGAAAAGACATTGAAAAGAATAAGAGTGAAAAAGACTTAAAAAATAATGTCATTTCACAACGAGAAAACAATCCTTATAAAATAAATTTCAAAACGCATCATAAATTAAATATAAATGAGAAATTTATATTAGAATCTAAAAGGTTGATAGCTCAAAATAAGTTTCAAAAAGTTGAGGCAAATTTAGATATAGCAACGTTAAAAGATAATTCTGACGCTTGGTTTTTTGCTCAATTAGCCGATCTTTATGAGTTGATAAATAAACCCGGTAAAGCTGAATTTGCTTATCAAAAAGCGATTTTGAAAAATCCGGAAAGAGTTGAGTTGCTCTATAGTTATGCATTATGTCTTCTTCAAAATAAAAATAATGAAAAAGCGACGGAAACTTTTTTGCAACTTCTTAAAATTAATCCTAATTTTATGCTTGCATACTTTAATTTAGGTAATATTTATTATGCAAAAGGTGATTATTTTTCAGCATTAAAATATTTTTCAAAAGCATCGAGGATTAATCCTTATAATGAAGATGCTGCTTATAATACAGCTTTAACACTGGAAAAATTAAAATATCAAAAACTTGCTATTAAATATTATCAAAAATGCCTGATGATTAATCCTGAGGATAAGCAATCACAAAGAGCTTTAAAAAGGATTGGTAAGAATTAATATAGACTTTAATAGTTTGCTAAAGTCATTTTGATATGCTCAAAAAATTCTTCTTTTATGTTTTTAGGATATAGTATTTCGCAATTTTCGCCGTATCTTAACAGGCGTTGGAAGAGTAGTTTTTTATCATCATAAGAGCTTGAAATTGTTATATGCTCTCTATCGATTGTAGCATCAATGATTTTTTCATCGTCATGAACTCTGTAGCCTTTGGCTAATCGACCCTTTAAGCAAAAAACGACTGATGGGAGAATTCCGCCATGTCTTGATTTTTGGGGTAATTGTTTGATGTCATTTATGTAGTCAATTTGTATCAGCTGTTTTTCACCCACGTAAGTATTAAAACCGCAAAGGTATACGTTACTGTTAGAATATTTTACAAATTTGGGTTCTACCACTACTTGCTTTATTTCTTCATCTATAGGTGTTTTATAGGTAATTGCAACTTGTTGTTCTTCGATACAATATTTTTCATAAATTTTTATTGTTTCTTGATATCTTGTATATTGGTCTTTGTTGAAAAATTCATCATGATCAGATGACCTTTCTTTTATTAAAGTTTCTATTTCATCTTCATCAAGATATTTCACTACATTTTTAATAACATGTTGAAATTTTTTCTTGATTTTTTCCTGATAGATTGTTGCTACATAATTCTCAAGTAAAACAATGGTTTTTAGATCATCTTTTGAAAGGGAGAGTTTAAAAGGTGATTTTGTAATTGTATATTTAAAATTATTTGATGAGTTATATTTTGCAAGTTCAAATCCTGCAAGTTTAAGGGTATTTATGTATTTTAAAATTACTTCGTTTGTAAAGGATCTGGAAATGTTCGGATTTTGAGAGAACATTTCAATAAGTTCATCGATATTAAAGTCATCTTGATTTAACAATGACATTAATAACAAAACTCTATATGCAGTTGAGCTGATTTTACCTTTTTTCTTCATTTTACGACACTATTATTATATAGATCTTCCATTTTTTTTAGTTTTAATACAAACTCTTCCTTAATTGATAGGGGTGATAATATAGTACAATCACTTCCAAAGGATAACATTTTTTGAATAAATTTAAACTTATTTTTTAAAATAGTTTTTATTACTACAGTATCTGATGTTTTTTCAAGTATTTCTTCGTTTGCTTCTTTTTCATAAGTAACCGCTGATAAACCTCGTAGGCTATAAGTAGCCTCTTGTTGTGTTTTTGAAAAAGTTGTCAGATTTAAATTAACAACTTTTATTTCTTTTATTCTATCAATTCTTAAATATTGAATTTCTTCCAACATAGAATTAAAACACCAGAGATAAAAACAACCATTTTCAAATGCTATATTATCAGCTATAACTTCGATTACCTTTAATCCTGTTTCCGGTGATTTGTAATTTATCTGGATAGTTCGACCTTCTTTGCAATATTTTTCAAGAGTATTGATCAGATTTATTTTAGCTTCATTTAAGAATCCCGGGCAACTCATAACTAAATTAATCGCTTCTTCACGTTGGTTGGAGCAAGCTACTTCATTGGCAAGAGAGAGTAATAACCTATCGATACGATACATTAGTTTCCAGTCCTCAAAGCAAGAAAGTCTTTTTCTAAGTTCAATAAGAGTATGCCATCCTTTATCTGTTATGTGAACACCAAAAGGATGTGATCTTAGGACGTATTTGTAGTCATTTCCTCTTGATGGGCGTGAAATAATACAACCCATAGATCTTAAGGTGTTTATGTATATGCAAATGGTGTCTTTTGATAAAGTTCTGGACACGATTGAATCACTGGAAAAATAGCTGTTTATTTCTTCTTCACTATAAGGTCTTTCCAATAGTAGCTTTAATATTGATATAATTCTATATCCGGTTATGCTAATATTATCGTGATCTTTTAATAATTTAAGATTAGATTTGTTCATTACTCACCCGTATATATCCAGCTTTATGAAAAGTATATAATAGTCCAAAATACAATAAATGGATGTATTTTCGGTTTTAGTAAATTTAATATTAGTCTGCAATTTGGGAATGATCTTCAATTCTCTTAAACAGCTTATAATTTAGCTGTATTATTAATTTTTTTTTAAATATATAAATTAAAAAATTAACATTTGTTTACAAGCTTCAAATTGATATTTGTCTTATTCTGGCTATTGTAATAACTTTATGAAGATAATTTAATCAAGGGTGAATAATGATTGGCTATATCTGGTTGTTTTTTATTGTTGCTTCAATAATTATTGGTGGCATAAACGGCAAGATTGACCTTGTTACACAATCTGTAACGTCATCTGCTAAAGTTGCGGTTGATATATCCATATCTTTGATAGGCATAATGGCTTTTTGGCTTGGAATAATGAAACTGGCTGAAAAATCAGGAATAATAGATTTTATTTCAAAAATCATAAAACCTATAACTCAAAGACTTTTTCCCGATGTACCTCCTGAAAATCCTGCAATTGGAAATATTGCAATGAACTTTTCTGCTAATGCTTTAGGGGTTACTAATGCTGCAACTCCCATTGGGATAAAGGCAATGAAAGAGCTTCAAAAAATAAATATTGATAAAAGTTCCGCATCAAATGCTATGTGTACTTTTTTAGCTATAAATACCGCCGGTTTTCAACTTATTCCCGCCACTATTATTGCAGTGCTTGTAGAAACAGGATCCTCCAAGCCGACTGAAATAATTGGACCTACACTTTTTGCGACTAGCTTTGCAATGATAACAGCTTTATTTACGGTTAAAATGCTTGAAAAATTGACACCAAAACAAGAAGCGATTGAAGCAACAGTGCATGAAAGTGGTGAGAAATGTTAAAAGTAATCATTGAAATCATTTCTACCTGGACGCTGCCAGCTCTGCTTTTAATTATACCTTTATGGGCTTTTTATAAAAAAGTACCTCTATATGAAACTTTTATAGACGGGGCAAAAGAAGGTTTTGCAGTCGGAGTTAAGATAATACCGTACCTTGTTGCTATTTTAGTTGCTATAAGTATGTTTAGAGCTTCAGGGGCTATCGATATGATTGCTGTAGCTTTAAAGCCGGTACTTGATGCAATACACATGCCTGCAGATGTTGTACCTTTAGCAATTATAAGACCATTATCAGGTAGTGGAGCTCTTGGGATTATGTCAGAAATTGCAAGCGAACACGGTGGAGATGCTTTTGTGTCAAAATTGGCTGCTGTAATGGTGGGAAGCTCGGAGACAACTTTTTATGTTTTGACGGTCTATTTCGGATCGGTGGGTGTTACAAAATTCAGGCACGCACTAGCGGCAGGTTTAATTGCGGATATTGCCGGCATGTTGGCTGCTGTGTTTATTTGTAATTTGGTGTTTGCTTAAAAATAATTTCGCTCGTAAATTAATTTGTTTATTTATTTTACAAAATGCGTTTTGTTATTTACAAAATTGCTAATATGATGTAAAATTATAGTTTGCATACTAAAAATAATAAAAGTTTAGTTAACCAATTGAATTTTAAATAGTTGGTGTTCGATGTACAAAATCCACTTTAAAAACATTCTTTGGTCTTTTTGTTTGGTATTTTCAACCACTCTTATTTGCGCTACACTTTATGCCTTTATTGATTTTAGTCAAAATAGTTCTTTAATTTTGACTTTAATAGGTAGTTTTGCTGTATTTATGGTTGCAAATACTTTGTTATTCAGCAAGGCTAAAACTCAAGAACTACTAATAATTTCTCTTGTGAATTTTGGTATTTTTTATGCGATGGTATCTTTCATAGATAGATTTTTGATACTTATAGGTAAGAAAACTTTAGTACTTACAGCAAGTTCAGATTATTCCGTTTTTATTGCGGCTATAGCAGTAGTTGCAAGTCTTGTAGCTTTGAAATTGCCTTTAAGCTGGGAAGAGAAAACTCAAAAAAATGAAGATTTGAATAATTTTGCTTATAATCGAATAGAAGACTTAGTGCCGGCTCTTAAAACTAAAGTGGTGGCTGAAATTGTAAAAAATGAACAGGTTGAAAAAAAACATATAAAAGTTGAAAAACCTGATATGGAAAGAGAGAGTAAAGATCAAGCTGAAGAAGGTTTGTCGAAAGTTGCAAATGAACAAAGTGAAGAGCAGAAAGAAATTCAAAAAAAAGTTACAGTTCAAGAACTACAACCTATAGAAACTCCGGAAGTTTCAATAAAACAAGTAGAAATTGATGAAAGCCTCAATCAAATTGAAGAAAATTTGATTGAGGCTTTAAATGAGTTGGATGAAGACCTTAAAAAATCTTCTGAAACTCCTATTGTTATTGAAGAAAAAACAGATTCTTTAAATGTTATAGAGTCTGAAAAAATCAATGTAAAAAAAACAGAAGTTAATTTGATAGAAGAAAATGCTAAAAATGAGCAGATAGAAAAACTTCAAGAAGAAGTCCATATTGAAGCTTCAATACATTTTGATATTGTAGAAGATAAAAAATCAGATATTGAAAATAATGAAGAAGCTAAAATCATAAATGTTTTAGATGTTTTAGAATCAAAAGGAAATAGTGATGCTGAAATAAGAATTAATTTGATAGAAGAAAATGGCGAAAGTGATCATATAAATGAAATTAAAGAAGAAAATAAACCTGAAGAGATTATTTCTGTCGATAATACAAGGGGTGAAAATTCGGATATTACAAATAGTGAAGAAGCTGAAAAAGAATCTATTGTTGAAGAATTAGACTCTTTGGAGATTGCGGAATCAGAAGAGGATAATAATGTTAAAATAGATATTATAACAAAGGATGAAAAAGTCGAAATTGAGAAGGCTGAAGAAGATCAAAGAGAAGTTAAAGTTGAAGTTGAAGTCTTAAATCCTGTAGACCTCGTGGATGCTGAGACACTGAATATTAAAAAGAATGAAGGGGAACATGTGGATAAACAAATAGAGACAGAAATACAGGATGAAGAAGTTAAGGACGAAATAACAACTGAAAATACACATTTTTTAGAAATTACAGAATCCGAAGAAAATAGTGATAATAAAATAGATATTAAAATAACTGATAAAGAAAATTTAGACAAGGCTGAAACTGAATCATCAAAAGAATTTAAAATCCAATCTAAATTGTTATCGCAATTTCAAAAAATTTCTTCCTGTCAGATAAATAAAGATAAAAAACCTTTTATCTCTTTTGAGATTAAGGCTAAATGTTTCAAAAACGAAGTTAATGAAGAAAATCTCGGTAGATTAAACAAAATAGATTCTATATTACTTAATAAAAGAGATATGGAAAATATTATTGAAACAAATGCACTTTTGCAACATCTTGGGCATTCTTCTGATGGACTGAAATTACTTTCAAAAGCACAAGGCGAATCTATTCAAAATATACTTAAAAAAGTTCAAGTTGATCAAAATATGGAATCAGCTATAGTTACGAATAATTCAGGTCATATATTGTCCTCTTTTGCTAATAATAATAGCAAAATAAATACAATTGCCACGGTTTCAAATTTTGCTTTTAAGACAGCTGAAAGTTTTTATGGACAAATATATTCTGAAAAATTGGAATATCTAACATTAGTTTTTGAATCAAAGTCGATAGATATAATTGATTTTAATAATATTTATTTAACAACTTTAGCAACCAAAGATTTTAGTATTATTGAAAATTCTCACTTGTTTAATATTTTAAAAGCTTTGGATTTGATAAACTTAAACCTTGAAGATCCGTTTTTGGTAAATTATGAAAACTCAATAATAACAAATCAAGATGGTGAAATTTTTAGTAATAATAAAAATAAAGATATTGAATTGATTTCAAAAACCTTGGTTGCAATGATAGAAAATCTTAAAGAATTCTTTGTCCCTGTTTTAAATCAAAAATTAAAGTCCATTAGACTTTATAGCAAAGAAAAAATGATTGTTCTTCAAAAGCAAAATGATAGGACAATAATATTGAATAAATTATTTGATAAAATTCCTGATCTAAAACCAACATTAAAAGAATTTATCGAATTACAAAAAGTAGAAAGATAGACAATGGCAAACCTTAGAAGCACTCTAATAGACATAATCCATAGTGCCGATATTATTTCAAGTGAGCAGATTGAGGCAATAAAAAGCAGTCCTAATGCTGCTAAAATGCCTGTTGTTTCTCAAATAATATCACAGGGATTCTTGACTAAAGAAGAGATTTTGCCACAGCTTAAAAATCTTCTAGAACTTCACTATGGAGTTGTTTTTATTGAGCTATCAGGTATTGAGATAAAGGATGAACTAATAGGAATTTTTCCTGTTGAAATTCTTTTGGAACATCAGTTTTTGCCGGTTAAAAAAGAAGGCAGTGTCTTTACTTTTGCGATGGTGGATCCTTCCAATATTTTGGCGGAAAGAGAGATAAAGAATAGACTTCAAGATTATAAGAATTTAAATATTAAAAAAACTGTAGCAATAGAAGAGGATTTTCTTTCTGCTATTAAGCATAAATTTCCTCAAAGTGAAGAATCTCCTAAAATAGTAGAGCAAGATACAGATGAATTGCTTACATCTATGGGGATTGATCTTATTGAAACAAGTTTTGATGATATGGATATGGCGGATCTATCGGATTCTGCCCAGGAAGCACCTATAATTCAGCTTGCTAACAGTATTTTAGGAATAGCAATATCTAGGGAAATAAGTGATATTCATATTGAACCTCGGGAAAAAGAACTTTTCGTGAGATTTAGACAAGATGGTGTTTTGAGTGTTTATAAAGCATTTCCTAAAAAAATTGCAAATGCTTTGATTTCAAGATACAAAATTATGTCAGAACTTGATATCGCCGAAAGAAGGCTTCCTCAAGACGGTAGAATACGTGTAAAAATGGGAAATAAGTTTATAGATTTTAGGGTTTCAACTTTGCCAAGTAAGTTTGGTGAGAAAATAGTTATGAGGATTCTTGATAAGTCTAATATTTCTTTTGGACTTGATCAAATGATAGATCATAAAGAAACACTTGAAACATTAAGAGAAATGATTAATAGACCTTTTGGGATTATTTTTGTAACAGGTCCTACAGGTAGTGGTAAAACAACTACTTTATACAGTGCATTGAGTGAACGAAATACTCCTGATGTAAATATATCAACGGCAGAAGATCCTATAGAATATGATTTGGCAGGTATAACCCAGTCAGAAGTAAATAAAACAATAGGTCTTGACTTTGCCAAAATTCTTAAAGCCTTTTTAAGGCAGGATCCCGACATAATGTTGGTTGGTGAAACGAGGGATAAAGAAACAGCAAAAATAGCAGTTGAAGCTGCTTTAACAGGTCACCTTGTGTTTACAACGCTACACACAAATGATGCTCCCGGATCTATTATGAGACTTAAAGAAATGGAGGTAGAACCATTTTTGATAGCTAGTTCAACTATCGGCGTTGTTGCTCAAAGGCTGTTAAGAAGAATTTGTCCTCATTGTAAAACTGATTATGAGCCTGATAACCAGCTTTTGAAATTTTTGTCTATAGATCATATCCAAAATCAAACTTTTTACAAAGGTAAAGGCTGTGAACAATGTAATAATACCGGTTATAAAGGTAGAATCGGTGCTTATGAAATAATGAAAGTAAATGACAATATAAGAGATATGATTGCAGCAGGATCTAACACAGCTGAACTTAGACAGGTAGCCCAAGAAGCCGGCATGATGACATTACTTGAATATAGTTTAAGTCTTGCAAGAGAAGGACATACAACTCTTGATGAAATTATAAGAGTAACATTCTCAAATGAAGGCAAAGCAACTTTATGTCCCGGTTGTAGCAAGCCTGTGGGTGATGAATATATTAAATGTCCGTTCTGTCAGTTTGATTTGAAAAAAACATGCCCGAATTGTTCATTATTAATTGAAGAAGGTTGGAGTGTCTGTTCAAGGTGTGGTAATCAATTGGGAGATTTAGGAGCAGATTCGAATTGTAAACATTGTAATGGTGAAATTTCACATGACCTGAAAGAATGTCCATGGTGTTTTAAAATAATTGAAGATTAAGTTTCAAGTTAAGTTATAAAAGCTAGGAGTAAAATATGTTAATTGAAGAATTGCTAGAAATGGTTGTAGAAAAAGGAGGAAGTGACCTTCATATTTCTTCAGGTCTTCCGCCTATAATAAGGATTGATGGAGAGTTGATCAGGACTGAACATCCTGCTTTTACACCTGAAGATGTTGAAAAAGCTTTATTTCCAATGTTAACAAATGATCAAAGGCGCAAATTAGAGCAGGAGTGGGAGCTTGATTTCAGTTATGGCATCCATGGTTTAGGGCGTTTCAGGATTAACATTTATAAAGAAAGAGGTAATTACGCAGCAGCCTTTCGTTCAATTACTTCAAAAATACCAACCATTGACGATTTAAAACTACCAAGCATCGTAAGGGAAGTAGCTGAAAAACCAAGAGGTTTGGTGTTGGTTACGGGTCCAACGGGTAGTGGTAAGTCAACCACACTTGCTTCGATGATAAATCATATAAATAAAACCAGAGCTGATCATATTTTGACAATTGAAGATCCTGTCGAATTTATTCATTCATCTCAAAAAAGTATTGTTCACCAAAGAGAATTGGGACAGGATACAAGATCTTTTGCAAATGCAATAAGGGCTGCACTTCGTGAAGATCCTGATGTGATTTTAGTTGGTGAGATGAGAGACCTTGAGACTATAGGTCTTGCTCTTACAGCAGCTGAAACAGGTCACCTTGTAATGGGGACATTGCATACCTCTTCTGCAAGTCAAACGATCGATCGTATCGTAGATGCGTTTCCCGGGGATCAACAGCAACAAATCAGAGTTCAGCTCTCAAATAGTCTTCTAGGGGTATTCAGCCAAACTTTAGTTCCGAAACTTTGTGAAGACGGTAGGAAAAAAGGTCGTGTTCTTGCTCAGGAAATAATGCTTGTAACACCGGCAATAGCTAACCTTATAAGAGAAAGCAAAGCGGCGCAAATTTATTCTTCAATCCAGACAGGAACCGCTCTTGGAATGCAAACGCTTGAAACATCTCTTAAGGATCTATACCAAAATAAACTTATTACTTATGAAGATGCACTTTCAAAAACAAGCAGACCCGATGATTTGAAAAGAATGTTGGGATCTGTATCGACACTAAGGTAGTAAATATTAATCATTTAATTTAAATTATTAATAAAGGGGAGTGAGCTGTAACTCAAATTGAGCAACAGCAAACTCCTTTTATTT
Organism: Candidatus Gastranaerophilales bacterium; assembly: GCA_942491415.1. Lineage (GTDB taxonomy): Bacteria > Cyanobacteriota > Vampirovibrionia > Gastranaerophilales > CALOAD01 > CALOAD01. The sequence continues at coordinate 546,196 of CALOAD010000020.1, forward strand.
ACTTCTAAACATAAGGAGTATAGTATGGCAAAGTTCAAGTACAAAGCACGTGATGAAAGAGGTACATATCAAGAAAGCGTTCTTCTAGCTGATGATATAGAGGAGGCAAGATCTCAATTGACAAACAAGGGGCTTTGGCTGCTTGAGCTTTATGAAGCAAAAGATAAGTCCAAAAGTTTGCTTGACATGGAGCTTGATGAACATCTGGCAAAGGTTGGCTTAGGCGGAGTTGGATTGAAAGATAAAGTGATATTTTGTCGACAATTTGCAACTTTGATAAATTCTGGTGTTGCAGTTGTAAAAGCATTGAATATTCTTGCTATGCAGCTTGAAAATAAATATTTTGCAAAAATCATTTTGGAAGTAAAAAACTTGGTAGAGCAAGGTTCTAACCTATCAGATGCATTTGCTGCATATCCTGATGTTTTTGATAAATTGTTCATAAATATGGTTAAAGCCGGTGAAACAGGCGGCGTAATGGATGAAGTACTTAATAGAATAGCAAAATTTATGGAGGATAAGGCAAAGCTGTCAAGTAAAATAAAATCTGCTATGACTTACCCTGTTGTAGTTAGTATAGTTGCTATATCTATTTTTATTCTTATGCTTACGATTATTCTTCCTAAATTTACTAAAATATTTGCAAGATTGGACACCGAATTACCTGCATATACTCAACTTTTAATGGATTTGAGCCATATTATGCTTGAGGCTTTTAAATTACCGTGGTGTTTGGTAATTCCTGTTATTTTAGTGAGTATTGTTCTTGGTTATAAAAAAATTAGAGCAACTGAAAATGGAAGGTATTATATAGACAAATTTGCGCTTATATTTCCTGTTATTGGGAACTTGCTCAGGAAAGTAGCAGTGGCAAGGTTTACTAGGACTTTTAGTACTTTGATCAAGAGTGGCGTTCCAATACTTACAACTCTTGATATTACCGAAGAATCTTCAGGTAATGCGGTTTTGGAACGAGCGGTCAAAAGTGTAAAAGAAGAAGTAAAACAAGGTGGTACAATAAGTGGACCGTTGGAACGTCAAAAGCTTTTCCCCCCTATGGTTGTATCTATGATAGCAGTGGGAGAAGAAACAGGTGAGCTCGATGCTATGTTAGGTAAAATAGCAGATTTTTATGATTCAGAAGTGGAAGACTCTGTAGATGCACTCACATCTTTGCTAGAACCTTTAATGATGGTATTTATCGGTGGTATTGTCGGTTCTGTAATTGTCGGTATGTACTTACCTATGTTTAAAATCTTTGAAAGTATTAAATAAGAAATATTTGGCTAAATTAAAAGGTCGAGTGTAGATACACTCGACCTTTTAAGCGATTACAAAGTAAAGTTATGTTAAAAATTCAATATTTATCTTATAGTAAAAGCAATTTTGCACTTGTTTTCTTTTTAATTTTTTTATAACTACAATTGCAAAAGGTCATCAATCGATGTCAATAAATATTTTAAATTTAATTAATCATAATCAATCACTAAAGTCATCTGTGAAAGTAAAAAATGATAATTTAGCTCCTGTTTCTACTGATAAAAGAGCTGAATTTAAAAGTATTTACAATAAAAATGATATTGGAAAAGTGGCTTTTGGTACTGAAATTACTAGTAGTAACAAGCCAATGTCTAAGGCTGAATTTAAAGAATTTTATAATAAAATCCATTCAATTAATGCTAATTTACTTTTAACTGCGACAGGTAAAAAACCTGTAAGTATGGAAGCTGTTGATACAAAAGATTTGCCAGAATTAATCAAGTTTAAAAAACTAGTTGAAAAGAATAACGACTATACAGTTCTTATTCAAAAACCTTCTGCTAGATTGCCTAAAGTTGTTGAATTTTCGCTTGTAAATAATGAAAAGTTAAAACAAACAATAGAAGAAAATTTGGACTTTTTCCAGCTTAAAATGGGAAAAACTCCTCGTGTTGGTGAAGAACAAATATCAAAAGAAGAAATTTTTGAAAAAATAATAAGCAAAGAATCTCCTTTATTGGTTAAAAAAGATCATGATGTTATCGGTGTTTGTCTTGGATTCTCAAAGGAAAACAGTTTGTTATTCGACCTGAGTTTCAAAATTCGTGATGCAATTTCATTGGTAAATAAAGAAAAAAATCCTAGAATTGATAATTTATTGAATACATTGAATTACTATCTAAGACCTGATCTTAGTAAAGGATCTAAAGAAGAATTTGCTGAAAATAATTTGCCTTATCCGGTTTCTTTTGATGTGGCTAAAAAAGGTTTATGGCAGAAAACTTGGCAAAACGATTCTATTAATAAGCAAGTTCATGATGAAATAAAACAAGGTATTAGCTTTATAGACGAAAATCTTAATACTCCGGAAAAAATCTTTGATTATTTTAATAATAAATAAATAAAAATGTTACCCCAAATAATCAATTTTTTTATTATTTTGCAATTTTGCTGCGATTTTATTCCTTATAATCGGAGTTAAAATATCGCTGGCAATTATTCCACCTAATATGCTTGCTATTGCGGATATTCCTGCTGTAAATTTATTTTGTTTTAGATTTTTTGTAGATATAATGGTTTCTGTTATTTTTGAGGCAAGATTTGCGAAGATAAAGAAAAATGAAACGTTTAAAACACCATTTAAAACTTCTTGAGGAATCAAAAACTTTTTTTCGTGTTTTGAAATAGTCTTGTTTTTGTAAATTACAGTCACTTGTCCAATACTGGAAGCACTCCAGGCTAGGCAATAAGCTTTTGTATTGAATTTTGCAGGATTTTTAGCATAGTCTACAGCCATATTGGTTAATATATTGGAGGTTTTAATCATTTGAAATACCTCCTAAAATTGAATTGGAGACTTTATTTGTTATTTTGGGTTCTATGCTTATTGTGGCTGCGATTGTTGCTATAAGAGCTAAAACGTTGCCGAAAGACTTTGAAAGAGTCTTGATTATATCTTCATTATTTTTTAATAAGAATTTTAATTGTTTTTTTGAAAGTGAGAAATTTTTAAACTCAAGTTTTTTTAGTATATAGTTCCCTTTTTTGTTTATTTCTTGCTTAAACAGCTTTCCTTTTTTTGATAAAAAATAACCGCTTGAGTATTTTTTTAAGTGTTTAACCTGATCTTCAATAGTTTCTTTGCTACCTTTAGCTATAGTTTCAGTTTTTAGGTCATTTAAAAAAAGTTTTGAACCTATTTTTTCTCCTAAATATCTCACCGCTAATCCGCATAAAAGCCCGACTGTAAGTTTTGTAGTTGTTCTTGTTGTAGCAGTACGACGTGTTTTAGCATCTATATTTTTATTTTTTGATTCAATATTATATTGAATCCCGATTGAAGCTCCTCCGCAAATAAGTCTATGTTGCCAAGAACTTAGCTCGCTAAAATTTGAAATGTATTTTTTAGTGTTATTTAAGATGATAGGATTAAAAAAAACTTTCATTTATTAGTCTTCTATTGTTTTTTGCAATTTAGATAATGCTGATTTTAAAGATTTTAATGAATTTAGAGTTAATAAAAGTTGGTGTTTTTTACAATATTCAATAAGATCTTTTTTTACATCAGGAAACAAGATGTACAATGCGATAATATTAGGAACAGCCATAGTAAACATCATTGCATCGGCAAGATCTATTATGCTTTTTAAATTTAAAGAGGCTCCTGTCATAATGCAAATCAAAAATAATATTTGATAAATCCTTGTTGCTATTAAACTTTCACCAAAAAAGAAATTCCAGGACTTTTGTCCATAATAAGCCCAGGCAATGAGAGTTGAAAGTGCAAAAAGTACAATGATTACGGATAATAAGTATGGGGCAAGTGGAATGACAGACTGAAAGGCTTGTGATGAGAGTTCAACACCGCTTATTGATTCATGAAGTTTATAAGAACCTGTTGCTATGATAACAATAGCTGTTAAAGAACAAAAAATAATTGTATCTAAAAAAGGTCCCAGCATAGATACAAAACCTTGAGAAACAGGCTCTCTTGTTTGTACTGAGGAATAGGCAATGGCTGCTGATCCCACACCTGCTTCATTTGATGCTACAGATCTTCTAAGCCCTATTATCATAACTCCTAAAGCTCCACCTTTTATTGCAATTGGATTAAAAGCTTCTTCCATTATAAGAGAGAATACCTCGGGAATTATATTTGAATGAAAAGATATGACTGTTATGCATAACGATAAATAGGCTATACACATAAAAGGGACTATTTTTGATGTGGCTTTTGATATGCTTTTTATTCCACCCCATATTATTGAACCAGTTATTATGGCAATGATAATTCCTAAAATCCATTTATTATCATAAAAAAAGCTTTGTTCAGCTCCTGTTATCTGAATTATTTGAGAGGATACTTGTTTCACCTGGAACATACTACCACAGCTAATTGCTTCTCCAAGGCAGCCGATAGAAAAAACACCGGCAAGTACTAATCCGAGTTTTTTGAGTTTTTTACGGGTTAATCCTCTTGAAATATAATACATAGGACCTCCCGAAATACTTCCGTCTTCATTTATTCGACGGTATTTCAAGCCCAAGGTGCATTCGACAAATTTCATTGCCATTGCAAGGATTCCACCTATCCACATCCAAAAAGTAGCTCCCGGACCTCCTAAGGTTATTGCAATTGCCACTCCTGCTATGTTTCCCAGTCCTATTGTTCCTGATAGTGCTGTTGATAAAGCTCGCAAAGGTGTTATTTCTCCATTTCCTTGTTTTCTGCTGAAAAACAAGACTTTAAAAGCATGGAAAAATCCCCATAGTCCAATGAATTTAGTCTGAACAGTAAATATAATAGCTCCTAATAACAGCCATAGAATGCTAAGAGGTATTTCAGCTCCTAGAATGGGGATAGGATAAAAGATAATGGAAGATATTGTATCAGATAAAGGTGCTATAACACTATTTATATTTTTATCAATTTCAATAGCAGAACAACTTTTATTAGTTATAAAATACAAAAAAGAACTAATGAAAATTAATTGATAAGACTTTAATAATTGAAAGAATTTCATTTTCAAAGTTTACTTTTTAATTTACAAGCTCACAAGACTTAATGGCTTAGCCTATGTGGACTATAACTCAGCAAAAATATTGAAACTTTAATCCTTTAGAAAGGTCTTGAGTATTAAGAATAAAATTTTTGTTTAAATCCTTGACCTGAATGCAAATTTATTCTAACATTTTTATATAAACAACTTATCAAGAGAATGCAATTTTTGTTGCAGCGGCTGAGGGATCTGGCCCTTTGAAGCCCGGCAACCTACAGGAAGCCTCCTGTAAGGTGCCAAATCCAGCAGATACTGATCTGGTAGATAAGTTGGTAAAATAAGAAAATCTTATAATACCAACTATAACCTCTACAGACTTGATAAGTTCGACGAGGTTATTTTTTTTAGAGTAGGAGATGCAAATGACATCTAAAAAGTTTTTATTCACTTCTGAGTCAGTAACAGAAGGTCATCCGGATAAGGTTTGTGACCAAATTTCTGACGCAATTTTGGATGCTTTTCTTTCAAAAGATCCAAAATCAAGAGTAGCAGCAGAAACTTCTGTTACTACCGGCATGGTGCTTGTTGCCGGAGAAATTACTTCTGAATGCTATGTAGATATTCCTAACGTAGTTAGAAATACAGTTAGAGAAATAGGCTATATAGGAAGAGAAGGCGGTGGTTTTGATGCCAAAACATGCGCTGTGCTTACAAGTATTGATGAACAATCGCCTGATATTGCAGGTGGTGTAAATGTGGCATTAGAATCAAGAGAAGATGGAAATACAAGCATTGAAGAGCTTGAAGATATCGGAGCCGGAGACCAAGGTATTATGTTTGGTTTTGCTTGTGATGAAACTCCAGAACTTATGCCTTTGCCAATCAGTTTATCTCATCGTTTAGCTCAAAAACTTGCCGAAGTTAGAAAAAAAGGGCAATTGCCTTATTTAAGACCTGATGGAAAATCGCAAGTAACAGTTGAATACGTTGATGGAAAACCATCTAGAATAGATGCTGTTGTGTTATCAACTCAACATGATCCTGAAATTAAAGGTGAGGCTGATAATAAAAAAGTACAAGAAATTATAAACAAAGATCTTATTAAATACGTTATTGAGCCTGTGTTTGCAAATGATATGATTAAACCTGATTCAAACACAAAGTTTTTGATTAATCCTTCAGGAAGATTTGTTGTTGGGGGACCTCAGGGTGATGCCGGTTTGACAGGGCGTAAAATTATTGTAGATACATATGGTGGTTATTCAAGACATGGCGGTGGTGCTTTTAGTGGTAAAGATCCAACGAAAGTAGATCGTAGTGCAGCTTATGCTACAAGATATGTTGCAAAAAATATTGTAGCAGCAGGATTAGCTCAAAAATGTGAAGTACAGTTAGGCTATGCTATTGGTGTTGCTGAACCTGTATCTATTTTTGTAGATACTTTCGGAACAGGCAAAATATCAGATGATGAAATTTCTGAGTTAATCAGCAAGAACTTTGATCTTAGACCTGCAGCAATAATTAAGCAGTTTGATTTAAGAAATTTACCGTCAAAAAATAATGGTACTTTTTATAAAAATCTTGCCGCTTACGGTCATATGGGTAGAACTGATATTGAAGTGCCTTGGGAATTAACAGATAAAGTTGATGATCTCAAAAAACAGGTTTCAAAACTTGTAGCAAGTGTATAAGTTTAATATTAAAACAAAACAGACGCCTTTATTGGCGTCTGTTTTGTTTTGTTTGTTTTCCCCGAATTTAATCGCTGTTCACGACTAAATCAAGTTTGTGTTGAACCGGTTCAGCTTCAAAAAGTTCACCGACATTACAGTCAATAACTTCGCATAACCTGTCCATGTTGTCATAAGATGGTTGAGTTCTTCCGTTAGCCCAAGAGTAGACTGTTTGTTGAGGAAGACCTAGTTCTTTAGCAAGCCTATAGAGGCTCCATCCTCTTGTGTTTCTCGCAACTTCCTTGATTTTAATTTTCAATTTCTTTCACCTGCTTTTTTTATGTAACTGTCCTTTTAAATAATATATTCTTCTATAAACCAGTTATTTCCTGATCAACAGATTCTTTAGTAGACATTTTCATATAACATTATACATATGTAACAAAAGATTAAATACACTTTGTCTTAAATTTCATTTAATCAATCTATAAAAAAAGCTATGATTGTTTTTTAAATGTTAAGTTGTATTTTTAGTATTATTTGAATTTAAATTTGAATACGTGTTTTTGTAAAAAGCTTGCTATTAATATGTTTAGAGGAAGAGGTAAAAAAAACTAGTTTAAAAGATGTAATTTAGAAAAATTAAGTCTTTTAAATAAAAAAGCCATAATCCTTTTGTTTAAAGCTTTTTGCTGTTTTTATATTAAATTAAAAAAACTTTTTTTAATTTAATATATTGTCTTATTGTATTTCTATCATTACAATAGAAAAAGAAATGCTATACCGAGACAAAAAAAGTAATCAGAAAAATAAAACAATTTTGCAAGTCGGTATGCGTAACCAGAGAGCGACGTTTTCAGGCATCGGATTTTCTTGAAAACTAACTCATTTGAGTATAAAAACACCTTGAGAGGTTATTTGATTATGAAAAAAATGGCAATATCTTTAATTGGGGCTCTTTTTATATCTTCTTCAGCATTGGCTTTTGATCCGGTTGGTGATTTGTTAAAAGTCGGTATTGAAATGTATAAAACAGGTGATTTTACAGGTTGTATTCAAACTGTAAAAAAAGTTATAGAAGAAGATCCTTCTGATGCTGTGGCTCATTACTATATGGCTTTATCCTCTGTTAAAGTCGGCGATAATGAAACTGCAAAAAAAGAGTATGAAAATGTAATTTCATTAAGTACAAGTTCACAACTTACAAACTATGCTCAAATAGGTGTAATTTGTATTGATAAACCTGAGCAATGTGCAATGCCCAGTAATCCAAAAAATAAAGATTGGGCTACTGTTAGAAAAGATATGATTGATAATTTGAATTTGACACCTATATCTAATAAAGTAGAAAAAGAATTAAAACAAAGAAAGCTTGATGCTATAAAAAATATAGTTAATACCGGTGGTAAGGTGAATAAAAAAGAGCTGGATGAAATGGAGATTGACCCTGAAAAAAAGTCTTCTAGTCTTAAGCCCACGGATAAAGAAATCGCACAGGCGTTTAAGACACTATCCAAAGCCGGATTGAATAATAATTCTTATATGAATCCTGAAATGATGCAAATGTCCATGATGATGGGCTCAATGAATGGTGGTATGCAAAATCAGGGTGCAAATATGGGAATGAACTATATGAATATGATGCCTTATTTAATGATGCAACAAGGCATGCCGGGACAACAAAAAATGGATCCAAGAATGATGGAAACAATGATTAACGGAATGATGATGCCGGAGTTATTTTCAACAATGAATGGAAACAATAATAATAAAAACTATTAAAATTATAAAAATATTATTAAAAGACGCCTTTATTGGCGTCTTTTTTGTGTTTGTATTTTTGATAATATGTTTATGAGAAAAAAGATAAAGAAGGTATGATAATGAATACAACCAAACGATCATTGAAAGTACTTGAGTGGTCGACAATTTTAATCAACCTATCAAAGCATGCAGCTTCCAAAAAAGGAAAAGAGCTGTGTCTTAACTTGCCTTTATATAGTGATATTAATAAAATTCGTCTTGAACTGACATATACAACTGAGGCTAAAATTTTGTTAGATCATCTTTTGACACCTCCACTATCAGGCATAAGAGATATAGAAGATTTTTTGAATTTATCTAAGACATCTCAATCATTGGGCGGAAGGGAGCTTTTAGATATTGCAAAAACCATCCAATCGTCACGTTATTTGAAAAATTATTTTTTAGATAACAAGGAAAAAACCCCTTTTTTATATGAAGTGTCAAAAGATCTTTTTGAGGACAAAGAACTTGAAGACATTATTTTTAATGTTTTTGATGATAACGGTAATATTTTGGACAGTGCATCTCCCGAATTAAAAAGACTTAGGAATAGGCATAAAGACCAAATGAATAACCTTAAAGATCGTTTGAGTTCAATTATAGGATCTTCTGAAATTTCAAAATACTTACAAGAGTCGGTCTATACTCAACGTGAAGATAGATACGTTGTTCCGGTGAAAGTTGATAATAAAGCGCACGTTCCCGGCATAATACACGATGTCTCTGCTAGTGGAGCGACTGTTTTTATTGAACCAAAGGCTATTGTTGAATTGAATAATTCTATTAAAGAAACCGAAATTAAGATAGAAACTGAAATTAAAAGAATTTTAAAAGAATTGACAGAAAAAGTAGGAATTCATGCCAGCGATATTTTAAAAAAATTGCCTTTGATTATTAAGATCGATTTCTCATTTGCAAAAGCCAAATATAGCATACAACTAAAAGCTAATGAACCTGAGTTAAACTCAGAAAAGTATATTAACATCAAAAATATGAAGCATCCTATATTGCTTACTATGATTAATCAAGTGATCCCTAATGATATAGAAATAGGCAAAGATTTTAATTCTTTGATAATTACAGGGGCAAATACCGGAGGAAAAACCGTAACACTTAAAGCGTTAGGTCTTTGTGTTCTTATGACTAGAGCAGGGCTTCATATACCTGTGCTTGAAGCCAATATATTTCCTTTTAGAAAAGTTTTTGCAGATATAGGTGATGAACAAAGTATAGAACAGAGTTTGTCTACTTTTTCAGGTCATTTGACTAATATTATTGATATTTTAAAAGAAGCCGATGATAATTCTTTGGTTTTATTGGATGAAGTCGGTGCAGGAACAGACCCATCGGAAGGTTCAGCTTTAGCTCAAGCTCTTTTAGAAGATCTGAATCTTAAAAAAACCGTTACTATTGCATCGACCCACTATGGAGAGCTAAAAGCTCTTGCCTACACCAAAGAAGGCTTTCAAAATGCATCTGTTGAGTTTGATTCTGATACTTTAGCCCCTACCTATCGTTTATTGATAGGTATCCCGGGAAAAAGTAATGCCATAACAATTGCAGGGAGCCTTGGGCTGGATAAATCAATTACAAATAAGGCCCGAGAGATATATTTAACTCAAAAAGATACAACAGGAGCTGTTTTGGAAGGGTTGCAAAATACTCAGCATCAACTTTCTCAAAATGTACAAGAAGCAGAATCTGCTAAAACACAGATGAATACTTTAAAACTTGAATATGAAGAAAAATTGGAAAAAATAAAATCCGATAAGAAAAAAACGCTCGCAGTTTATAAGAAAAAATATGAAGCTTTGGTCGATCAGGCGAGGAGTGAGATTCGAGAAATATTAAAGCAAATACGAACTCAAAAAAGTGAAAAACTTGCAAGACGTTCGATGTCCAGAATTTCTAATATTGAAGCAGGTTTAAGAACTTCTGTTGATGAAGATCAAGGCAAATTAAAACCGAGTTATAAAAAGATTGATTGGGATAATATAAAAACAGGAGATACTGTTTTTGTCAAAGATTTTAATCAAATGGCTATTTTGGTCTCTTTGCCCGACAAAAATAAAAACGTTCAAATTCAAATGGGCTTGTTAAAAACAACCATCAAAACCAATAAACTCGCTTTCAGTGATAAAAAAATCGAACAAAAAACCTCGACGACTTCAAAAGTTACAAAGGGTTTTAAATTTACCAGAGCTCAAGTTTCGCACGAAATTGACCTCAGAGGTGTGAGAGTTGAAGAAGCACTTGATAGAGTGGAAAAATATCTGGATGATGCAAGTTTGGCAAATTTATCGCCTGTTTATGTTATCCACGGACACGGGACGGGTGCATTAAAAGAGGCAATTAGAGAATATTTGAAAACATCTCCCTATGTTGCTAAATTTCGCCCCGGCAGTGATGGTGAAGGTGGAGATGGAGTGAGTGTTATAGATTTGGTATAAGATTAATAGCGATCTTTTAAAAGGTAGTTAAATGCAGAATATTTTAAATAATTCTCAAATAAAAACCATAAAGTTTCCAAAACAAGAATATATTGATCATTATGGAAGTTTGCCTGAGCTTTTTACTTGTAATTTTGCTATAGAAAATGCTCTGGGTGCTTTTTTTGCGCTTCTATCCGGCTCCTTGGTAACAGACAAAATAGATATTATTCCTAATCGATATCAACCTGAATGTAGTTTTATGTACGACCTTTGTGAATTTGAACAAGATCTTTTAAGTATTTGCACTCCAAAAACAATAAGGGATATTTTTAAAAACAAAAAGTTGGAATTAAGTTATAAAATATCTCAATCAGCCGGAAAGATATTGATTAAAACAGATGTAAATATCTTTGAAAATCCTAAAGATTTGAAAATAAAAGTATTTATAAAACTTTTGCCTAATGGTGAATATAACCCTTTACTGCCAAATTTAAAATCGACAAAGGATGTTGAGAATTTTATAACAGTGAATACAAAAGATTTTTTTCTCAGTATTTGGGATGAATTATGCCAAGAACTTAAACCAAATTCAAAAATAGCAAGATCAACAATAGAATCTATCCCGAGTTTTCTTATTTATAAAGGTGTTGAACTCATTCAAGAACTTAATGAGCTTGTAATTGAACAAGATTTTAAAATAAATAATGAATTATCGGATAATCACTTGAAAAAACTTTCCGGCTTGACTCTAGATGTTATAAGCACAATAAATCATCTTTGGTTTGCAAGAAAAAATAATAATGAAGATTCAATATTAATAAGCGTTGACGATATTTTATACTTCAGGGGTAAAAAACCGTCAAAAAATGCTCAAGGACGAAGAGGCGGGTTTAAAAAACAACATCGAGAAGAAATAATTAAACAAATTCAGATACTTTCAAATCTTGAAATAAAGGGGCAAAAACTTTTTGATATTTCCAAATGGAAAAACGACCAAACCCATTTAAATGCAGATTATTTTTTTATAATAAAACCCTCAATGTCTTTTAGAAATAAGCTTTTAAATGGCACGCCAGGAGTTTTAAATAGAAAAACTCTTTATTATGACCCTTATAGGCATAAATGGGAGAAAAGGCTCAGCAACTACCTTCACTGGCAATGGCTACATGCCGGACAAGAATCCTTTTTAGATCCTTATAATATTAAATTGCTTGTAAAAACAGTAAAACCTGATTATTTATCTTCATCATTGAGCCAACTTCGAAACAGGCTGGAGAATGCTCTTGATAAGCTGCAATATGACAACGTTATAGCAGCTTGGGAATATAAAAATGTAACTAATTTATTTTTCGAAAAACCAAATTTTGAAAAATGGCTAAATTCTCAAATAATTATAGAACCACCATCTGAAGTGATTTTAAAATATTCGCAAAATAAGGTAATAAAATGTACTTCTAAAAAGGAAGAATTAGACGTAATGCAAATAAAAAAATTGTTAAAAATTCTTTGTTTAACGCAAATGCAATTGGCAGAAAATTTGAATTTATGTCCATCTGTTTTATCAAGAGTGTTAAACGGTAAACTTTATCCTTCTGAAAAAGTTTATAATAAGCTTTATGGCTGGTATTTAGCAAATAATAATGATTAGAGAATTGATTATAAAGTTACAAAAAGTATGACTTTAATATTTTGATGGTGATGATATAATTATCTCAATTAAATAATTAGAATTAAAAGAGACATAGTTATACAAGGGAAATATAAATGAAAAAAAATCAAACAACAGGGGTTTATATCTTAATTATTTTAATGGTTTCGCTATTTATAGCGACTTTATTTATAAACAAAACAAACGCTCCTGAGGAACTTTCATACTCTCAATTTTTGAAAAAAGTTGAACAAGGTGAGATACAAAAAGTTGAGCTGGAACGAAACCGAGTGGTTACAGTGCCTGAAATTGTTTCTACTGATGAAATACCGATAATCTACCAAACTCATATACCTCAAGGCGATGATAGTTTTATTGCAAAACTTGAAAAAAGTGATGTTGATATAAAAGTAAAAGCTCCTAGTGAGTCAGGGCGATGGGTCGGGCTTATCGGTTCTTTGTTATTGCCTTTATTTTTACTTTTGGCTCTGTTCTTTATTTTTAGAAGCGCTCAAAGTGGTGGTTCTCAAGCAATGTCATTTGGAAAAAGTAAAGCTAAAATGATGCTGGACAATAAAGTGAAAGTTACTTTTGATGATGTTGCAGGTATTGATGAATCAAAACAAGAATTGGAAGAAATCGTCGATTTTCTTAAAAATAACGATAAATATCTTGCACTGGGTGCCAAAATACCTAAAGGTGTCTTGTTAGTAGGTGCTCCAGGTACAGGTAAAACCCTTATGGCAAAAGCAGTAGCCGGCGAAGCCGGTGTTCCGTTTTTCAGCATAAGTGGTTCGGATTTTGTAGAAATGTTCGTAGGGGTTGGAGCTTCAAGGGTTAGAGACCTTTTTGAGCAAGCTAAAAAACACTCCCCTTGTATTGTATTTATAGATGAAATCGATGCAGTAGGAAGACAACGTGGAGCAGGTCTTGGCGGTGGTCATGATGAAAGAGAGCAAACCCTCAACCAGTTACTTGTTGAAATGGATGGTTTTGACGGTACTACAGGTATTATTATAATTGCAGCGACAAATAGACCCGATATCCTTGATAACGCTCTTTTAAGACCGGGTAGGTTTGATAGACAAGTAGTAATTGACAAACCTGATATTCTGGGTCGTGAAAAGATCCTAGGTGTTCATATAAAAGGAAAACCACTTGCTGAAGATGTTGATATAAAAACACTTGCAAAAAGAACTCCGGGGTTCACAGGTGCAGACCTTCAAAACCTTTTGAACGAGGCTGCATTGCTTGCTGCAAGGCATGATAAAAAAGAAATTGAAATGGAAGATACAGAAGAGGCTATAGACAAAATAATAGCAGGACCTGAAAAGAAAAGCCGTATAATTACCGAGGAAGAAAAAGAAAATACTGCTTATCATGAAGTCGGTCATGCACTACTTTCAAAAATGCTAAAAAATACAGACCCATTGCATAAAGTAACAATAATCCCAAGAGGTATGGCTTTAGGGGTTACAATGACTTTGCCTGAAAAAGATCATTTAAATTATAGAAAGTCACAACTTTTAGATAGAATTACTATGCTTTTAGGCGGTAGAGCTGCTGAAGAAATTATATACGGAGATTCTGATATAACTTGTGGTGCCAGTAATGATATCGAAAGAGCTACAGATTTAGCAAGAAAAATGATTACAACTTACGGTATGAGTGAAAAAGTGGGTCCAATGACTTTTGGCAAGAAGAATGAACACGTTTTTCTTGGCAGAGACTTCGGGCACGAAAGAAATTTCTCTGAAGAAGTTGCTACGACAATAGATAGAGAAATTAAAAATATTATTGAAGAAAAATATGAAGAAGCAAAAAAAATATTGGGCGATAATAGAGATATCGTGGAAGAAGTAGTTAAAGTCCTTCTCGATAAAGAGACTCTTGACGAAAAAGAAGTTGAAGAAATAATGGAAAGAGTCAGAAACGAAAGAAACCAAGATTCTAATAATTAGTATTTTGAAAGGAAATAAACAATGAGAACAGCAAACCCGGCTTTAAACGCAAGTTCTTTTAGAGAACTGGAAAAAGCCTCTTATCAAGATATAATGACCATTAACGGTACTGTTGATAAAACTTCACTTCTTTTATTGTTAGTAATTGCGGCAGCATACTTCACCTGGAATATGTTTACGGCAACAAATACATTTGAAAGTGTAGCCGTAATAATGACTATTGCAGGTATTGTAGGGTTTATTGTTGCAATTGTTACTGTGTTTAAAAAAACATTGGCTCCAATAACAGCACCTGTTTATGCAGTGGCTGAAGGGCTTTTACTTGGTGGGCTGTCTGCATATGCAGAGTCATTATTTCCGGGAATTGTTTTTCAGGCTGTGTTTCTAACCTTTGGAACATTAGGCGGGCTTTTATTAGCCTATAGATCCGGTATCATAAAAGCTACGGAGAACTTTAAACTGGGCGTTTTTGCTGCAACCGGCGGTATCGCTTTTATCTATATAATTTCTTTTGTTTTAGGTCTTTTTGGAATGTCAATTCCTTTAATTCACGAATCAGGGCTTATCGGAATTGGCTTTAGTGCTTTTGTTGTTGTTATTGCTGCTTTAAATCTGGTTTTGGATTTTGACTTTATAGAACATGCTGCTGAACAAGGGCTTCCTAAATATATTGAGTGGTATGCTGCATTTGGATTGCTTGTTACTTTAGTTTGGCTGTATATAGAAATTCTTAGATTGCTTATGAAGCTTCGATCCAGAGATTAATACTAAAGACAAATACTATGAATAAAGACCCTTTTTATCGAACATTTTTCTTTTAAAAGGGTCTTTATTTACAAAGAAACAAAGAATAAATTTTCAGTGTATAATTAAAAAAACGTTTATTAAGGTTTGTGAGTAGGAATTAGAAATGGCTGAAAAAGTAAAAAGACAACACCCTCAGGAATTAGATCCAAATTATAGAAATAAGAATTTTGAAGAAGTTCAAAAAACTTTAACGGCAGATCAGGCGAAGCTGGAAGCCATTCGTTGCTTGAATTGTAAAAATGCTAAATGTATAAAAGGATGTCCTGTCGGTATTAATATACCTGAATTTATCAAAGAACTGGCAAACGGTGATGTTGATAAAGCTGGTGATGTAATTAGAGAAACAAGCTTGCTGCCTGCGGTTTGCGGTAGAGTTTGCCCTCAAGAAAGACAGTGTGAAGGTGCTTGTATTCTTGGTATAAAAGGTGAACCTGTTGCAATAGGTGCTTTAGAACGATTTGTTGCTGATAATTCCAGTGCTTCAAAATCTGAAATTAAAAAGTCAGGTTTTAAGGTAGCTGTAGTAGGTTCAGGGTGTGCAGGCATTACAGCCGCAGCAGACCTTGCTAAATCAGGGCATGATGTTACTGTTTTTGAGGCGCTTCATAAACTTGGCGGTGTTTTAAGATATGGTATTCCTGAGTTTAGACTACCAAGAGAAGTTTTAGATAAAGAAATAGACTCTTTAAAAGCCATGGGCGTGAAATTTGAAACCAATGTCATAATCGGAAAATCTTTAACACTTAATAACCTTAAAGAAGATGGTTTTGACGCCACTTTCCTTTGTAGTGGTGCAGGACTTCCTAAAATGCTTAATATAGGCGGTGAAAATTTAAACGGAGTTTATTCCGCTAACGAATTTTTAACCAGAGTAAATCTTATGCAAGCTCATGATGAAGATTCTCCAACACCTATTAGAATTGGCAAAAAAGTCGCTGTAATAGGTGGTGGTAATACGGCGATGGATGCGGCAAGAACTGCTAAACGTATTGGCTTTGAAGAAGTAAATATTGTCTATAGACGTTCTGAAGCTGAACTTCCTGCAAGACTTGAAGAAATTCAGCACGCAAAGGAAGAAGGTGTTCAGTTTAAACTTTTACATTCTCCATTGGAAATAAAACCAACGGAAGATGCTTATGTTAGCTCTTTGGAGCTTCAAGTTATGGAATTGGGTGAAGCTGATGAAAGTGGAAGAAGAAGACCTATTGCAATCGAAGGCGAAATTGTTGATATGGCTGTTGATACAGTAATAGTTGCATTGGGTACAAATCCTAATCCTATTATTCAACGTTCTGCCGTTACAGAGGGTTTAGAGCTTGATTTGAATGCTAGAGGTTATATAATTATTGATAAAGAAACAGGTAAAACTTCTATAGATGGAGTTTTTGCCGGTGGAGACGTTGCTCCGACAGGAGAATCAAACGCCATCAATGCAATGGGAGCTGGTAAAAGAGCTGCCAAAGGAATTAATCAATATTTGGAGTCAAAAAAAGCAGCTAATTGCTGTTGATTAACTTGAATCCATAAAGATATAAGAGCCGTTGTTGAAGTTAGTATTTACAGCGGCTTTTTAATTTTGTGTAACTGCTGTTAAGCTATTGGTTGAGGAGCTTTTTCTTCGTTTAAAAGTTTTTGTGTTTCAGCCTGTTTACTTTTCCTTGCTCTATATTTAACAAGAGTGTTATATATAGAAGGAGAATGCATTTTTTCAGCGATTAAATCAGCTATGGCTGCGCTGAGCATTATTGGTAGTATATGATTATAGTCGCCTGTCATTTCAAAGACGATAACAACAGCCGTGAGGGGTGTTCTAACGACTGATGAAAGGAAAGCCCCCATTCCAACCAGACTGACTATTACCGGGTCTACGTTCAATCCTATTTGATTTGACAATAAGCCTATAAAATAACCCATAAAGGCACCTAGCATAAGAGTAGGGAGGAATAGTCCACCGGTAGCTCCTGAACCAAAGCAATATGCTGTTAAGAAAAATTTAGCTGCAAAAATAATTCCAACTAATAATAAAGGAATATTTCCTGATAATAATTCTGTTATAGCTGCGTTACCCGGACCTAACACAGAGGGTAGTAAAACACCTATAGAACCTACAACAAAACCAGCCAATCCGGGCTTTGCCCATTCGGGAATGTTTTTAACTTTTCCAAAGCTATTAACGCTTTTTATTATTGTTTTAGAAAACCAAACACCTATAAAACCCGCAGCAATGCCGAGTATAACAAAAGCAGGAAGGCTTTCGGCACTTAAAGGTATTAAATATTCCGGAATATCAAAAGCTGGTCTATTTCCCAAAAAGAATCGAGCTACCGTTGAAGCTGCTACTGTTGCTATTAAAACAGGAAATAATAAAGCAGAAGAAAAGAAGTGTACAAGCTCTTCAATTACAAATATAGTTGCTGCGATAGGTGCATTAAAAGTAGCCGCAATTGCTGAACCTGCACCTGCTGCAATCATTTTATTACGTTTTGAACCGTTCATTTTAAATATTCTTGATACAAAACTACCGGCTCCGGCACCTAATTGAACACTGGGACCTTCTCTGCCCAGTGATAATCCTGTTCCTATACCCAAAACCCCGGCTATAAATTTTGTAAAGACTGATCTTAATCGAACTTTGTCGTTTATAGAAGATAGCACAGATTTTACGTGAGGAATACCGCTTCCTTGGGCTTCAGGGGCTATTTTTTGTATTAAAATACCTGCTATTAAACCGCCGAGAGCTGTTATAAAAGGAATTAAAAGAACGGTGAGTCCTGAAAGTGTAGCTGTTTTATGAGAAATAAAATCTGAAATTGAGTGAATACTTAGTCTGAAGGCAACGGCTAAAAGTCCTGCTAATGCTCCTACTAAAAGCGCTTGCAATACAATTTCATTGCGAGTAAAACTATTTATGACACGTTTAGTTTTCAACCGTCGATAAGGTTTTTTGTGCTTCATTTTTATTAATCCAGCTATTAAAATTCATTTCGAAAGGTCAAACCTTCTCTACTTTTAGTATTTAACAATAGATTAAAAAATACAAGATTAATTTAAATTTTTAAGCAAAATTTTGTTATGTTAAGCAATAGCTATCGATAAATTTTTTTTTATTTTATAATGTTATTTGTGTTTTAAATAGGAAGACAGTTTGGTATTGATGCGTGTTACAAAAAGATGTTTCCTGGGGCTTTTACTGGTTTAACAAATTAAGAGCTATATTCGAAAAACAAGGCTATGTGTTTGATTCTTATGATACTTCAATGATTAAAGGGGTAGATTTTGAGTTTGGTCGTATTGACGTAAAAATAGAGATAGAAACGGGAAAAACTTGTTTGTTGTCAATAAAATTTAAAACAGCAACAGAAGATGAATGTGAAAAAATAAAAAATTATGTTTTCAACACTCCTATATTAGCTTATGATTTAAGTTTGAATGCAATCCCCGACTATTTTATAGAGAATCTGGATAAAGAAATTGGTGTTTCTTTATTTCCCAAAAATGATGAAGATATTAGCGTCAGTTGCATGTCTGAAAAGGCTAAAAAGAAATTTTTGCCTGCGATTTTAAGATTTATATCAGAGCAAATAGACAAAGATAATTATTTGATTTTTGATCTTAAAGGAATTGATATAGAAAGTTTTGACGGTGCTATAGCAAAATTTGACAAGACGGTTTCTAATTTTGATATTAGTGATTTATTTTCAAAAGAAGGTTCGTTAAAACTCAATAAATCTAAAAAATATCCTGATTTTATTTTACCTAAAGAAAAGATAGAAAATATTTTTTTTCACATATCTGAAAGTCCGCCTTTATTGAACAAAAAAGACTTTAAAAGTAAGGTTGTATCTATTTATGAGACTGTCGAGCAAGAAGCTGAAAGTATAATATTGGAGGATAACAGTGCGCCGGCTAGAAATACTAATTTTTATCTGTGCTTTGACGGTTCCAAAGTTAACTTTTTTGTTACCCCTTCTAATTATTTTTTATTTTATTTAAAGTCAAAAGGGTCTTTATATAGATATAAACAAGATTATTTAAGTGTTCCGGAAATTTCAGAATCCGGAGATGTCGAATGGGTAAATAAAGAAGGGCTTTTGCTTTCTTATGATGTTGTTTTTGACTATTTTTTCGGATTTGCAAGTGATTTGGAAAATATTGAAGTCAGTGAATCATTTAAGTTTTTAAATTCGCTCACAGATCTTATAGTGCAAATAGCAAAATCCTTATTATTTGTGCCAAAGGCTGTAAGTACAGATCCAAATAATTTTGTTATTGAATATGAATATCAAAAATCCGACCAAAAACTTCAAGATTATATAGAGCAAATGAAAAGCCTTATGCCTCGGACTTTTGGTTTTTGGAATAATGAGAAAAAACTGCTCACTGAAAAAGGTTTGGAAAAAACAGTTTCGATACTGGTAAACTATTTTGTTTATAAATTATTTTTCTTGAAATCGTCTAAAATAAAAAGCAATCCGGTTGCAAATTATTTTGTAAAAAATAAGCTTAATAAATCATTGTCAGGCTCAAAAAATGTACGAAGATCTATATCTTATTGGCTTGATGGTTTAAAAGCGAGAAGTTATGACATATTTCCAATTATAAGGTTTGAAAAAATTGATGATGAGAATTTTTCTTTAATTATTGATATTACGAAAAAAGGCTATGAGTCAGAAATCATAGAATTGGCAGACCTTTTAAACTCAGAGAGTGTAGATTTTGATGAAAAACTTTCTTTAACTAAGCAATTAATTTTAGCATCAGAGCAAATGCCTGTATTAAAAGATATATTGGCTTCTAAAGGTACTTTTAAGCCTACTTATGGTGTAAATACCATACTTTCTATTATTGCGAGAGTATCTTCAGTCTTTGAAAAAATTGGGATAAATATTGCCATTCCAAAAGAATTGAACAATATAATAAAACCTAAATTAGCCCTCAAAGCTAAAGTGAAAAAAGGTAAGCAAAATGACCTTAAAAAAACTCTTGATTCAGGTAATGGTGCAGGATTTTCAATAAATGAAATATTAAATTTCTCCTATGAAATCGCTATCGGAGACGAAAAAATTTCAAGAGAAGAGTTTTTGCAGTTAGTGGAAAATGCTGATGGAGTTGTAAAATATAAGGATAAGTATGTGATGCTCTCTCAAGATCAAATATCAGCTATCCTTAAAAAACTTGAAACTCCCTTGCCTGAAGATATTTCAGCTATAGATTTAATACACTCCTCGTTTTCCGGCATGTATAATGATGTTGCGTTTGATTATGACGAAGCTTTTAGCAGGGCAATTGAAGAATTTGTTAAACCTGAAGACATTGAAATATCAAATAATTTAAAAGGAGATTTAAGACCATATCAGGAAAAAGGCTATAAATGGCTATATTCAAACACTGTTAAAGGTTTTGGATCTTGTATTGCTGATGATATGGGTCTTGGAAAAACAATTCAGGTGTTAAGTTTAATAGTAAAGCTTAAAGAAGAAAAAAAGCTTTCGCCTCCTGTTTTGGTGGTTTGCCCTACGACCTTGGTTGGTAATTGGCATAAAGAATGTGAAAAATTTGCACCTTCTTTGGATGTTTGTATTTTTCATGGAGCTGAAAGAGCTTTGGATTTAAAAAGTGATGTAATAATCACAACTTATGGTTTATTGAGAAATGATCTTGAAAAATTTAAAGAACGAAAATGGGGATTAACAATAGTTGACGAAGCTCAAAATATCAAAAATCCTACTACAGCTCAAAGTATTGCAGTTAAATCTATTAAATCCAATGCCTATATTGCGATGACAGGTACTCCGATGGAAAATAAAATAACAGAACTTTGGAGTATTTTTGATTTTATAAATAAAAATTATTTAGGATCACTTTCTGATTTCCAACATCGCTATGCCGCACCTATTGAACGAGATAAGGATATTGAAAAAATAGAAAATCTTAAAAAAGCCACTTCTCCTTTTATATTGAGAAGATTGAAAACAGATAAAACTATAATTAAAGATCTTCCTGAAAAAATGGTATGGGATGAATATTGCTATTTAACCAAAGAACAAGCCGCTTTATATGAAAAAGTCTTGCAAGAGTCAATGAAGTCGATTAAGGGACTTACCGGAATAAATAGACGTGGTAACATATTCAAGCTTATTACCGCTTTAAAGCAAATTTGTAATCATCCAACCCACTATACCAAAAAAGATGGCTTGGCTCGTGCTATTTCAGGAAAAACAGATAAAGCTTTATCAATTATAGAAAATGTTTTAGAGCAAAAAGAAAAAGCTCTTATTTTCACTCAGTATAAAGAAATGGGTGATTTATTAACCGAAATTTTAAGAAGAGAACTTGGTGAAGAATCTACATTTTTCCATGGTTCTTTGACTCGAAATAAACGAGAAGAAATGATTGAAAATTTCCAAACTAATGAAGATTCAAGATTAATGATAGTTTCATTAAAAGCCGGAGGAACGGGTTTAAATTTAACAGCTGCAACAAACGTTATTCACTACGATTTATGGTGGAATCCTGCGGTAGAAGATCAAGCAACAGATAGAACTTTTAGGATTGGGCAGACTAAGAACGTAATGGTACATAGGCTTATTACGCTTGGTACTTTTGAAGAAAAAATCGATGAAATGATAAAAAGTAAAAAAGAATTAGCGGACTTAGCTCTTTATACAGGTGAAAAAATGCTCACAGAAATGACTGATTCCGATCTTATGGAAATATTTAGTTTATCAAAGAGTAGTAGTTAATTTGGCTTGTTAAACCATTGATAGAAACAAAGATTCCAGTAATGAGTTTGAATTAACATAACTTGATGATTGTAACTTAGCTTTTTCAATGTTTTTAATAGTTTCTATAATTTTTAAAGATACAAAGCGATTGGAAGAATTTTCTTTCAATAAATCACTAAAATAAGCTTGTATAGCATTTAAAAGGGTAACAAGACCCAATGATTTTTCTTTTGATAATTCTAAAATGCGCTCAGCTATATAAATAGCTTCTTTAGGATTTTTGGGAGGTAAGCCATCTAAAACATCTTTTAAATGAGAATAGTTTGTTTTTTGGAGGTTAATATTAGCTACAGGTATTGCCTGGCATCTTGAAACTATTGTATTAATTACATCTTCCTTATCTTTTGTTAAAAAGAAAAATGTTATTTTTTCCCCCGGTTCTTCTATCGTTTTTAATAATGCATTAGCTGCTGAATCTGCTAGTACACTATGATTTAAAGGTCTAGGCAGCCAAATTCTTTCTTCTTCTTTATTCACATACGGTGGAGCAAAATTAAAATCTTTAAAACAAGAAGTTTTTTCATTCTTTTCGGTATAAAACTCATCTCCTTCAACCGCATCGATAAATATGACAATTCGGTGATAATTCGAAGAAATAGCTAAGTTTCTTCTGAGTTCTCTGGCTTGATCTACACTGATAACAGTTTTTGAGCCTTCTTTTGCGTGATTATAGTCTATTGGGGAGACGGTAATCACTGCAGGATGTTTGTTTTCTCTGATCCAGGAGCAATTTAGGCAGTCGCAATTAGTCATTTCTTCTGATTTTTTTTCACAATTTAATGCCATTGCTACATTTAAAGCCAAAATATATTGTGCAAAAATATCAGAGCCCGTAAATAAATAAGCATGGCTTACTTTTGCGTTTTGAGTGTTTATAGCCGATTCAAAAAACTCGGTGACAAATGGGTATTTTGATTTTATTTCAGAATTAAACATTTTAAGATGCCACTACCATTTCTAATGCCAATTCAGGAGCGATTTTTCCTGACTTTAATTTATATTCTGAATCATTTAAAAGCTTTCGTCGCTCAATTAGACTTTCTACGCTTATATTTTTGAGTTTTTTCAAGTCCTGCTCAACAACAAAAGGATGAAGCCCTACGATTTGGGCAATTTCTTTTGGCGCCATGCCGGCACTTTCAACCTTTATTCTTAACCATCTTTTTAATAGTGATTGCATTGTGGCGATAATTCGCACCGGGTGGTTTTTTTCGAATAATTTTCGTAGTTCAATAATAGCTTTATCTTTTTGCCCTGTCAGCCAAAAATCGGTCATCAAAAAAATATTTTCATGATCACAACACAGTTGTTTAATATCTTCTTTTTTAACTGTTTTTTCAGGGTATATATAGCTTTGAAGTTTATTTAATTCTATATTAAGCTTTCTCAAGTCAACCCCGACTTGTTGAACTAAAAGCATAGCAATGTCGCTACTTAGCTGCATTTTTTTATTTTTAGCGTGTTTTACTGCCCAAAATGCAGCTTTATCTTCTTGGTAAGATTTAAATGCTGCAAATTCTTCTATTTTTCCAAATTTTTTAATCGTTTTTGTAAGTTTTTTTGTTGAGTCTATTTTCTTGCCCGAATTTCTAGGTACTTTACAAACAAAAAGCAGGTATATATTATCATTTATTGATTCTATTATATTTAAAAGCTTTACTAAATTAGAGTCGTTAGAGTCGATTTTTGCTCCATTGCCTCTCAAGAAAAGATTTTCTGCATTAACTTCAATCAAAAGATTTCCAAACATCATAGGAGTTGTCTCAACAGTCTCTATAAGGGTTTTTAAATCAGGTTGATTAAGAACTTTATGATTCAACATAGCCCAATTAGGATCCAAAACCCTGCTCTTTAAGTCAAGAACAGAGTTTTCGATATTAAAATCTTCTTCGCCCCAATATAAAATAACAGGCATTTTTTCTCTCTATATTAATTAAAATGATTACTGTTATTATTTTTGCACAAGAATACTTGCACCAACAACACCGGCACTTTCTCCTAATTCAGCAGGGACAACCTCTACAGCACTGGCTGAAATACCAAGAGCTCTTTTGGCAATGATTTCTCGAATCGGATCAAGCAACATATCACCTGCTTGAGCGACTCCGCCGCCAACAACTATTTTTTCAGGGTTAAGTAAATTTACAACATTAGTAAGCGCAATGCCTAACCAATATCCTGTTACTTCAAATATCCTTTTTGATACGGCATCACCTTGTTTTGCAGCTTCAAAAACGTCTCTTGGCGTTATGGGATTTCCTGCTGCCAATTCTTTATATTTTGTAGATTTACCGCCCATAATATATTCATTTGCCATTTTTACAATTGAAGGACCTGAAGAAAAAGCTTCCAAACAACCGGTACTTCCACAACCACAAATAGGTCCGTGAATATCTTTTAATATCATATGTCCTAGTTCGCCGGCTGACATGCTGGCTCCTCGAACTAACTGACCGTTTACAATAATGCCTGAACCAACACCTGTTCCTACTGTAATACATATGAGGTTTTGACAACCTTTGCCGGCTCCAAAGTTATATTCGCCTAAAGTTGCAACTCTAACATCATTATCAAGTTTTGTTTTTATTTGGAATTCATCTTCTATAAGCTTTGCTAAAGGTACATCAACCCAGCCCGGAATATTAGGAAGAAGTCTTACAACTCCGTTTTCAGAATCGATTTGCCCGGGAAGCCCAAAACCAATACCTCCGATATTATCCATAGAAGTATTTGATTCTTTTAGGCTTGTATGAATGACTGTTTTAATATTTTCAACAGTGTACTCATAACCCATTTCAGCTCTTGTAGGTACACTATTTTGATATGCGATATGCCCTTTGTTATCGACAAGTGCTATTTTAACGTTTGTTCCGCCAATATCAACGCCTATTTTATACTTCTTAGTCAACTTCTTCTCCTTTGCTTTCAGCCTCTATGATAAAAATTATTAGTTTAAATAAGAATACATAGGCAATTATATAATAAACAACCTGCAAAACCACAGTGGTAAGGTTTAAATATGTTTAATTGGTTAGATACTATTTTTCGGCAATATGGTAGATGCGAGATTGTTGTTATAAAGAGGTGTTGTCATTCCTGTAGATGTTCGTTTATGAAATCTTTGTAAATAAATGTTAAATATTTTCCAAAAATTGAAATTCAGACGTCAGTATATACTTTATATATATGTAAGCAATATGAAATTAATTAAGAGGGATATAAATTATGGCAGTCGGAGCAAAAACAAAAATGGATAAAAAATTAGTTTCTTTATATACAGGAAAACAAACAACTAATTTTGATACAAAAAGCTCTATCGATCCTGAAGTTATTTGGCAAGGAATGACAGTGATTGCTATGAACAACAAAGCATTTCTTAATATCAATAATGCAAATATTGCATAACGGAGAAATGGGTGTTACAACAAAAGTTTTAATCTCGAGCTAAGCTCGAGATTTTTTTTATACTTAAAATAGGATAGATTATTAACCTATCCTATAGTTTTAAATGTTTTAAACGGTTCCTTTAAAGCTGTTTTCGTCATCTTCAAGATCTGAGATGTTAACTTTAACAACATCATCATCTTCTTCTTCGTTTTCAGGATAAGCCGCAGGTACTTCAATATCGATATTTTTAACGTCATCGTCAATCATTTCGATCTCTTTTTTACCGTATTCTTTAATTTTACCGTCTTCAAGTTTTACTGCTACTTTTCCGTTTAAGAAATGAAGTGAACATACTCTACCGATTCCGTCAGCTGTCATAACTCCTGATCCAACCGGAGGCATACCTTTTGCAGCATCGATGTAGTTAGAATATTCATAATTTAAACAACAAAGTAACCGACCGCAAACCCCTGATATTTTTGTGGGGTTAATGGGCATTCCTTGATCTTTTGCCAATTTTATATTTATAGATTCAAATTGAGTTAAAAATGTGCAACAACAAAAAGATCTTCCACAAAGTCCTGTTCCTTCTAATATAGAGGTTTCATCCCTTACGCCTATGTGCCTTAAGTCGATTCTAACCCTTTTAAAATTAAAGGTAAGATCTTTTAAAAGACCTCTGAAGTCAACACGGGTTGGTGCTGTGTAATAAAATGTTATTTTTCTTCTATCAAAAGTGTATTTTGCATCAACAAGACTCATCGGGAGTTCATGCTTTTTTATAAGTTCAAGACATTTTTGAAACGCCTCTTCTTCTTTAATCTTTTGGTCTTCATAAGTTTCAATATCTTTAGTCGATAAAGACCTTACAAAAGGTAGCGCTTCAGGAGCTTTGCCTTCCCATTTTTTTGCAACACAAGAGTTTACAATGAATGCTTTTGCAACCTCTTCTCCTTTTTCTGTTCTTACCAAAACAAGCTGATTATGCTTTATTGTAATTCCTTCGTGGACTTTCAACGGATGGTACTTATTTTTTAGCAGTCTTACTGCGTATTTTGTCATTAAAAAAATCCTTAATTAGATCGCATGTATAATTCTAAACGAATTTATGTTTTTATGCCAAAACTATCTAAATTTATATTTAGAATAATTAATGTTTAAGACGATTGAATAGTAAAAATGTTTAATATGAGAAATTGTTAATTTTTATTACACTTTTATTATTGAATCGAAAAACTTATCAACGGCGAAAAGGTGCCATTAAAAAGGTGAATCAGATTGATTCTAATACATTAATCGTATCTTCGTATAAATAATACTACAAATTTAGTACATGATATGGAAAAGCTCTAAAACATGTTGTATAATGTAAACATAAGTAAAGTTTGTTTCTTTTTTTTGAAAGGAGTACAGTCGGCAAGAGCAGACATGTTTTGCGTCAATAGACAGTTCTTTTAGAAAGGTAGCAATGGACAAACTGCAATTTCAGAACGATCTTGAAAAACTAATTAAGATTTTGCCTGAAAACATTACGAGACATCTTAAAACCAAAAATTTTAACGATCTTATCGAAATAGTCCTTGACCTTGGAAGACTTCCTGAAATTAGGCATTCTAACGGTTCTATCGAATATCTTGGAGACCAATTGGTCTCAAAAGAAGATATTAGTTTCGTAACTGAGCGAATCGAAGATTTTACCAGTGATAACCGATCCGGTATCGCTGGAACTTTGCATCGTATAAGCGCAATAAAAAACAGAAGAAATCAAACAATAGGACTTACTTGTAGGGTCGGTAGAGTCGTAACAGGTACAATTGCCTGTATTAAAGACTTGGTACTTCAGGAAAAAAGTATTTTATTCCTGGGACGTCCCGGTGTTGGTAAAACAACTAAACTCAGAGAAATAGCAAGACTTGTAGCTGATGATATCGCTAAACGTGTTGTTGTAGTGGATACTTCAAATGAAATTGCCGGAGACGGTGATATTCCTCATATGGCAATAGGTACAGCGAGAAGAATGCAAGTGGCATCACCGGAAAAACAAAAAGATGTGATGATCGAAGCCGTTGAAAATCACACTCCCGAAGTTGTCGTAGTGGACGAAATCGGTACGGAAGAAGAAGCAATGGCATCAAGAACCATTGCTGAACGTGGTGTTATGCTTATTGCGACAGCTCACGGTAATACTCTTGAAAATTTAATTAAAAATCCTACTTTATCAGATCTTGTCGGTGGTATAAACAGTGTAACCCTTGGTGATGACGAAGCAAGAAGAAGATCAACTCAAAAAACGGTTTTAGAAAGAGAGAAAAAACCTACTTTTGATGTTGTAATTGAAATTGTCGATAGAGACACCTTGGCTGTTTATCCAAACGTATCAGAGGCTGTTGATTATATTCTGAGAGGATGGCCTATTCAGCCTGAAGTCAGAAAAGTCAATCCTGATGCGGATAAATCTGAATCTAAGAGTAATAAAATAGAACTAAAACATGATCAGAAACAGGATGTTTCTTTTGAGAACGCAATGAATAGAAGCTTTAATGTGGATAAATATATAAAGCAGGTTCAAAATCTTGAAGGACACAGAAAAATATATATTTATGCTGTGAGTCGCTCTATAGCAGATAAAGCTATTGAACGATTAAACTTAAAAGCAGAAGTTACAAGAAATATTGACGAAGCAGATCTTGTAATTTCCCATAAAAGCTATTCTAAAGGTGGTGCAAAAATTCTTGAAGTGGCTCAAGAGTATAGATTGCCCATTTATTACGTAAAGTCAAATACAATGCCGCAATTCCAAAAAGTGCTAAAACAGGCTTTGAATATTTCGGAACAACCGGGTGATGATGTTCATTCTCAGTATTTTGACGAAACAGAAGAGGCTTTAAACGAAGCTAAACAGGCTATTGAACAAGTTATACAAGGCGTTTCCGAAGTAAAGCTTGAACCGAGAAAAAAACAAATAAGAAAATTGCAACACGAGCTCATAGAACAACATAAATTATCAAGTAAAAGTGTAGGAAAAGAACCTGAAAGATACTTGAAAGTTGTTTCTAATAACACACTTCCAAATGTTGGATAAAGCTTATAATAAATTGAAAGAAGCCCTAACTAATGAATAGCAAGGGCTTCTTTTTTGTATTAGTAAATTTATTGCAGATTTAATTCCGATAAAATATTTGAGAGTGTTTACTTACGCCTCTTTTTTGTTGATTAACACTTATTGTTTATAGTAATATCTAAAGTAATCTCGCTATTACTCAGGAAAGGGCTTAAAATTGGAACAAAAAGGTTTATTTATAACTTTTGAAGGTGCTGATGGATCGGGAAAAACTACGCAAATAAAAAAAATTGCCGAATTTTTAGAAGGTAAGGGGAAAGAGGTTGTTATAACAAGAGAGCCAGGAGGAACTGAGCTCGGGCAAACTCTAAGAAACATTTTATTAAACTATGACGGAGAAGTTTCAAAAAGATGTGAATCTTTTTTATACCTTGCAGATAGAGCCCAGCATATCGATACAAAGATTCTACCTGCGGTAGCATCAGGTAAAATAGTACTTTGCGATAGACACACAGATTCAACCCTTGCTTATCAGGGTTATGCAAGAGGACTTGATGTTGCAAAAATAAGAGAATTAAATTTATTGGCAACAAATGGTGTAATCCCTGATTTAACCCTGGTTTTTGATGTTGAAACCGGTGTAGCTTCTCAAAGAGTCGGTGATGAAAAAGATAGAATGGAAGCTGAAGGGTTTGAATTTCATAAAAAAGTACGAAAAGGTTATCTTCAAATAGCAATAGAAGAGCCTGAAAGGGTTAAAGTTATTAACGCAAATAATGATATAAATAGAAAAAAAGGTTTTTGAAGATACAAACTCTGTCATCAGTTTATAAACTAAAAATGAAATGCAATGAATAGAAATCTGAACTAAGCTTTAATTACAGATTTTGATGGTACAAAAGCAAAAAAAGATTTTTTTTGGTATGCAATTGATCAAAATACCTGGAAGAAAAAAGATATGCAGCCTTCGGAAGACTATAAAAAAGATAAGATCCGAAGATAGCGGAAGCTTTGAAGGCGACAAGTAGTAAAATCCATGTCGAGCAAGAAGAGTTTGATCAATTTGTTTGGGTTCTTGAAATTAGAAGAAGATTTTCCTAAAACAGTTGAATTTTGTATGATAATGACTATCCCCCTAAGTATTATCAAGCGCAGGAGCTGATTATTATATAAATAGTAATAATTTTAAAAAGACTTGGTTTCTTTGATTTTATTGATAGTAAGTAATAAAAGTTATTATTCAAAAGGAATATTGGGTTGTTTTGTCCCTCTGATAAAAATTATAAATAATATTCAGAAGAATTTGGGATCTCAAAAAAAGACTTTGTTGCTAATAAAAAAGTGGAAGGTTATTTTTGTATTTTGCAGGGACGGACGTCCTGATATAGAAGCAGAAGCAGATGTTGTTTCGGTAAGAAAAGATTTGAAAAAATTGGTATTGAAAATGATATAGAATTTCAACAATTTAACAATTTATGGTGATGTTACTGAGTT
>CALOAD010000021.1:0-56208 GCA_942491415.1 Candidatus Gastranaerophilales bacterium
TTCATTTTTAGCAGTTTCTTTAAGCTGAAAAAACCATACACCTCTAAAGTTCATTTCTTCATTGATGGTTTCTGCAATTTTTATGAATTCCTTATTAAAAATATGTTTAGTGTTAACACTAATTCCATTTTTGATGCGAATCCTTTCTCTTCCTTTTGCAAATAATAATTTGCCTTTTTTATCTGTAAAACAATCTATAGTATATTCCCTTCCCGGTAGGTATTCAGAAATTATTAAAGGTTTATCACTATTTGAAAAAACTTCAAGCTCTTGTTTCGAGTGAATTTTTTTTACACCTTGTGAACCTTGACCTATGTCAGGTTTGGCAAAAACAGGGAAAGAGTTTATTTGAGATATATTTTCATAAACAAAAGGAACTTTTATTTTATTTTTAAATTTATCGTAAGTGGCTCTTTTAGAGCGACAAATTTTATTTGTCTCAAGGTCAGAATTAAGAATTTTACAGTTAATGTCTTGACTGTTTACTGCTAAATTTAAAGCAACATCATCATGCCCCGGTATTATAAAATCAATACTATATTCATTTACAACTTGGTTTATTCTCTCTATAAAATCAAATTTATTAACAAAAGGAATACCTGTTATATAATTTTCATAAACATATTTACCGTGATCAGATTTAACACTACTTGCTCCCCATACTTCAAAATGAGTTGAATAAGAGAGTGATCTATAAATTTCAAGTCCGATCTCTGTTCCACAAGGAAAAACTAATACTTTATATTTTTTCATATGAAATTAGTACCTTATTATTTTATACATTCCATTATTATTGAACCTGTACGTGTTTCAAGATTTTGAAGTTCTTTATGGTGACTTTGATAAATAGTTTCTGATGTGATTTTATTTTTAGCAAAACCTGCAATGGCTAGATTTGCAGTTAATTCCTCTTTGTCATAAATATATTTATGCCCCCATTCTCTCATTTCAATATTAAAAAGTTCACAACGACTTTTACCTTTAAAGCTGGGACATATTAAATTAATCCAGTCCATTGAATCGTATGAATCATTTATATATGTTTGAATTGAAATTTGTAAATCTGGACAAGCAATTCGCATGACACCTGATGACTTTAAAACTCTATAAGAGTCCTTGAAAAATTTAATCCCCTCCTTTTTATTTAGGTGTTCGATGAAATGTTCATTATAAATATAATCAACAGAATTATCTTCAAATGGAATACCCTTTGATAAATCGTAAACAACATCAAGGCTATCTTGACCAAATTGTTCTCCTGAGTCAATATTTATCCAGTCTTTTAAAATATTATTACCACACCCTATGTTTAGTTTAATGCTTTCATTTTTATACTTCGTATCTGTCAAAATAATTAAATCCTTTTCTTTTAAAGATATAACATAAGCTTTAACTATTATTTATAAATTTTATAATCGCAATATTTGCTGTGATTCCAGTGTTCTTCAAGCGTTTTACTGTTTTTAAACTGAAAATATTCATCATCAGGGTTACTATAATTATCCCACGTTAAGTGTATTGCCTTGGCCTTTTTTGTCCTTGCCCATTTTTTATTCAAAATATTTTTACAATAGTTATGAAATTCTCCATCTATATAATTCAAGTCGTTATTTATTGTGTAATTTGTTAAGTTAAAAAATTCTTTTTTTCGAAATAAACAATAATGAATACCGGTAAAACCTTCATAATAATCTTTATGTTCTCTGGGTCTTGGTACCCAGTTTATAGATTCGGGAAAGTGCTTTGTTGGTAAATTATTTAAAGAAAGTTCTATTGAAACACAAAAAACATCATTGTGATTTTCTAAAATATTAATTTCTTCTTGTAACCAATCAATATTTTTATTTTCAGAAATAAGATCTCCATCGGTTAACATAATATATTCACTTTGAATTTTAGAAAAATCAAAGTCCATAATGACTGTTTTATAGCATTATTAGTTATGTTTTCGCTAAAAAGAAAATATTCTGTGACAATCCCCTTTTTTATCAAACCCTTTATATAGGGAGCAAATTTATTTTCTGTATACTTGCTTTTGTTTTCTACTATTTTTAAATCTAATTGATCTTCATATTTAGATAATTCTTCTATCGTTTTTTTGAAATTATCAAATTCAAAATATGTCATTACAAAACAAGGTATTTTGGGTTTTTTACTCATAAAGATTTAATCCTATGTCGTTAAATATTTCTTTCCAAAAATCAAAATCATGCTTTTCAAATGCATGGCAACCAAAAGGCAATCTATTCTCATTCATCTTATATAACCTTCTTGGTTGACATTCAAAAGCAAAAGCTATAGCTTCTTGCGCCGATGCTACTTTAAATTTTGGGTAGAATTCCGTTATAAAATTAGCCCAAATAAGATCTTCATTTTTAGGTTTATTGTCAATATAATAACGTAAAGAATTTTCATTTTTTAGGTACTCAAAAAATGATTTTATAAAACCTTCTTTTGTTTCATTTTTTATTTTTTCAAAAGATTTTAACCTTTTTAATTTCTAAAGTATTTAACACTTTTAAGAAAGAATTTACTCTTCTTAATGAAAATCCTCCATTTCCAGAATTAGGGAGAAAATTAGAACTTTCATCTCCTTTAGCATAATCTTCAAACCAAGGAGCTCCTATATAATCAAAACCCTTTTTACACCATTGATCTAATTCATCATCAAAAACAAATGCATCCAATTGATATATAAGAATATAATCATATTTTATAAATCTTTTATAGAACTCTTTATCTAAAAGAAGCTTGCTATAACCCCGTGTATTCTTAAAAAAAGCATCATCAAATTTTTCAAATTTTGGATTAATATTATTTACTTTACGGTTTTTTAGGTAAATATTTTCATCAAGCTTATAGGGACAAGCAAAAATAATGTCGTGTTTTTTAAAAATTTGAAGACATCTATTTAAAGAGAATTTTTCATTTTCATTAAGCTTATTAGAATATATCGGTATAACTACAGCAGCCTTTTTTTTCATTTTAAAATCCTAAAAACTTCATCTTAATAAATTTTATATTTTTATAATTATTTTGTCTATCGTAGAAAACACGTATTTTACGGGTTTTGTTAATGAAGTATATTCTATTTCTCTAATACCCTCTTGCTACTGCATGTAGGATTTTGCCTTCGATAAGGTTATCGTCTTTATCCAACAATTCAATATCAAACGAATTATTAGTTATATTAGTCATTCTCCAAAAGGCAACTTTTCCTGTAGAATCAACAGTATTAACAGTAATCGTCGGTGGAACGCTAAAGTTCTTATTCAACATCACGGTGATTTTTTCAGCCGGAATTGAGACATTCTTAACAGTATCTTCTACATCTTCTATATCTGTTTTAACGGTTACATTTGAAAGGTCTATATTAGTCGAACCATCCAAAGATTTGGCTAACAACTTCACTTCAGCAAATTGCCCGCAAAACTCAGGTTCATTTTTAAGATTTTTCCACTCACTCCAATTAACATTGGGTTTTCCATCCCAAAAATCAACATCAGCTATAAAATCGTCCCAATTATACTTAATAGGCAAGGTTTCTTCCCATTCATCTTCCCCGCACACAGCATAATTCCAACCGATATAGTCCTCATAACCTGACCTGTAAGCAGTTTCAACCTGATTATTTTCACTTTGAAAATAATCAGGTTCTACAATAATCCCTGTTTCTTTTGGCTGTCTGTAATCCATAAAGTTAATGCCCGTATCAATCAAAGGTAAGAGGGTTTCAGTTTGTGCAAACAACTGACCTGTTTCGGTATTGGTTTTTAGGTTTAAATCACCTTCTGAATCAATAAAAGCGGTGTTATCATCTACAGTTATACTGGCTGCGCTAAAATTTTCTTCCAAAACAATGTTTTTAGGAATTAAACCCTGAACATTAACGGCACATTTAGTGGGTGTTTCAGAATAATTCCCGTAATTATCAACAGCCTTAACCAGATATGTGGCGGTTTCCGCTTTAGTTGGTCTAAACATAACTGATTTGCCTGTAAATTGTTGGACTAATTCTGCTGTATCCCATATAGACCCCTGTCTAATCTCATAATATTTAATATCCGGCTCATCAACGAGGGTAATGAAAGCTTTTAGATAATCGCCTTTTTGAACAACCGCAAATGTAGGTACACTTGCGGGCAAATTATCTTTACCCGTTGTTAGTATATGTTTATGAGTCTTTTCAGACCTAACACCCCTATGAGTTACCGTTTCTACTGCAATCCTATAGTATTGATTGGTTTTAATATTATTTATAACGTGATTTCCATCATAAGAAATACCTGCACTAATCCAGGTTATGCCATCATCTTCAGAATAGTTTATTTCATAATGACTTAAATGTTGAAAATCCACTTCATCAAAACTCACTCTAATTGTTGCAATGTGGTTTCCCTCATTAGTCATCCAACCAACCTCTTCAAGGTTTAAATTTTCCACCATAGGTGGTTCATCAAACATAGAAGGCAGATCTATTGTTTCTATCACAGGTTCTTCACTACCCAGAGTGTCATTATAAATATTTTCATTATATTCCTTGCAAATTACCTCTATTTGACCTTCTTGCGCCTCTGCCATATTGATTATACGCATTTTTTTATTTTCATAACCGAGAAAAGTACTTGTAATTTCAATCACATCGCCGACAGTTCGGTCTAAACCTTCTTGGGATGTTTGAAAAGCGATAAACTTATCGCAAGTTAAAGCCTGATTTAAATGGAACCAAGCCAAACGAGATGCTTGATTAAAGTTAGTCACACCAAAAGCTTGTGTTTCTTGAACAATAGGCTGTTCATTGCTAAACTCTTCTGCTTCAGCCCTAGCATAAATTCTTGCATATTCATTATCAGGATCAATATATTGAACTTTGCATATATCAACTTTTTTCTCACGAGGCGTTGTCCAAAACCTTTCTGTGCCTGAAAGAATACTATCTTTGTCAAAAAGCTGCATTGTCGGTTCTTCTTTTTCTATTTTCATAACCAACTTGCCGTTTTGATAAATTAAATAAGCTCTGCAACAGAATATTAGATTCTCAAGCCAGTCCATGCGTGGTTTTCGCTCATCTAATACCATATTTAAAGTGAATCGTTTTTGCTTTGATTTGCCTTGAATTCCCGAGTATGAATGTACAAAATTTGAGGCAACTTTCAGCTCTGTATCGCTTATTATTTCGATAATCTCTTTTGTTTCTTCATTTCCGTCTGAAGATAAAAGTATAAATTGACCGATTTTTAAATCTTCTTTGAATTTTGTACCAGAACCCGTAATCTCATCACTTTCAGTATTAACCGAAAATGTTCCTGAAAGAGATTTTTCACTTATCAATTCATCACAATAGTCTGCTGATTCTATAAAACTTTGAACATCAATTTCATTTATATTAATTCCACAGCCGTTATAACGAGTTAAAAAATCTAAAATACAAAAAGCAGGGTTATTTGAATACTGTACAGTATAATTTTCAGGATCACTATAAACTTTTACTTTAGAACCTTTTGCGATTGTCGTTAGGTTTATACCGCCGCTCAAAGAAGGTCCCGCCTGAGCTGTTAATGCAATATAAGCAGTATCTTTTAATCCACCCACTTTTTTTGCTTTTTCTTTTTGATCTGCTCCTGTAACCCTTGAGTCAATCGGTTGAGTCCCATCACCCGTATAAGCATTATAAGAGCAACCACTCAAAGAATTAACGGGTTTATTATTTATTCTTACATCTGTAAGTGATTCAATTTCGCCATCGGCAAAGGCAATGACTTTTTTCATTGTCTTTGTGCCTTCACCGTCTTGCCAAATTGAGTTACCTGCAACTTTTACACGACCGTAAATTATCGGTATGGGAAGACAATTATTTGTCTGGGTTTGAAGCTTGCCGAATTTATACGTTGGACTTCCTGAGTCACACTAGAACCCGAATAAGACCACGACTCAACGGCGCCTACAATACCTGTAGTAGCAGCTGCCAGACCTACCGCCCAAGTCCTGCTGTCCCTACTACTGCTGCCACTCCTGCAGAAGCGCCGAGAAAAGCTGCTGCCTCTGCAAAAGCATATCCGGCCACCGGTCCAAGAATAGCAGCCCCAACAACAATACCTATGATACTTAACGCTTTTGACATTTTATATTACTCCTTTTTTATATCTAAATTTTTTAACAATATATTTTTTATAAAAATCCAGCCTTGAAAGACGAAGTTTGCTTTTTTCCGTGCAATGATAGATTAAATTTGGTTTTTTAAATATCCCAAAATGCCAATCATCGCTAACTTTCAAAATCAACAAATCACCGTCTTCAAGTGTTTCATCTTTTATTTCATCAAAATGCTTTTTTACTAAAGGCAAAAAGTATTTTTCATCGATTTTAAACTCATATACAGGAATATCAGGAAACAGCAAATATACAGGATTTACGCATCCCATCGTTATTTCATCATATTTTTTTCCGATATTATTTTGTAAAATATCTAAATTTATCATCTTATAACCATTTCCTGCGGAATCGATGGAAACCCGTAAAAATTCTCAATATTATCAAGCGCAATACAACGTTTTAAGCTTTTATCACAACTCGTTGCACTGCCTGCATAACGACAACGCTCATCTTTAAATTTTTTGCACTGACAATTCACATCATAAGTAGAATTAGGACTAACAGTGGCATAACCACCCAGCACCCTCTCCACTTCAAATTTAAAGTAAACAGCGGTAAGTTCGATATTATTTATATAACCTTCAAAAAGCTGTATAGGCTGACCTATTATAGTTTCCGTATCACCATCAAAAATAACCGTTTCTACTTTACATTTTCTATTTGTCAGTGTATCGCCTTCATTTGCAATAATAGAAGAAATATCCTGCCAAATATTTGATATGGTAATCTCAACTTTTTCAGAGGTTCCTTCCATATTGGTTCTTACATCGCCTCTTTTAACCATTCCCGCAACGTAAGTTTCGCCATTAATTTCAAGGGTTTTAAGGGTGTCATTTTCCAATAATCTTAAAGGCTGATCATCAAGGTATATAGTAACTAAATTACGTGACTTTAATTCACTTTTAGCTACTTCTGTTTTTTGGTTATCATTTAACCCTTTCATTATTTTTCCTCCTGTGAAGTTTTCACTCCGTTAAAACTTTTACGTCGGCATAGAACGGTTACGCCTGCGGCTTTACACTCCGACAAAGTCATTCAAACACCTCTACAATTTCCATTTTAAAGTTTGAATATCCAAGCTCCATAATATCCAGATCAAGCGAATCGGCGTTAAATCGAACCATATAAGTATTACCGTCCCCGCCTTTATCGCTTGACCAAGTCCAATGAAAGGTCTTTTTTCTACCTTTTTGAGTCATAAAAAAGGCAACAAGAGCTTCTCGAGCGACTTTATTTTTATCAAATTCCAAAACCCACTTCCTACGTGGATGTGTCCACATATCACGCCTTTGTTCTTTTCCTGAGGTTTTTTCATCCACAATTGTTTTAAACTCAACACCTGCCGTATAGGCTCTGTTATATTCAAAATCAAAAATATCAGTCATAATTCCTTTCCTTTCTTTTTATTTGTACAGTATATTTAACAGACCATACAGTATCTATATAAACTGGAGTCTAAAAGTAGACACTAACAGCAAAAAAATATATTTCTAAGATCTTTGCATAATCCTTCTAAATCCTGACCTGTTAGTCTTCCAGGCATCTGCAACAATTCCGATTATCATTTCTTCATCATATCTTGTTTTATTCATCAGCACAGGAGTTTTATCCGAACGTTTTTCATAACTGTTATTATCTCCCTGTTGCTGTTGTTGCCCGTTTTGCTCCCCTTGTCCACAAACAAGCGGGGCGTATTTTTCAAGATGTTCTTTAAGAAGATCTCCCTGAAGTTCTTGTTCTTGAGGCTCTGTCCGAATAGTTTCTCCACCTTTTAATACTGCAAGAACTTCTCCCCGACCGGGAACTTTTCCACCTGTATGTTTTGTTACAATGTTTTTATTGAGTTGCATTTCCTTAATGTCTTTTCCGACACCACCTGAATTTCCTTTCGGCATTCCTCCCTTTATACTTAATGCACCACCTACAATATCATTAACCCCAAGAATTACGTTTGAAATATTTCTTAAAGTTGACATCCAACCGGGAAGTTTTTCTTTATGAACAACAGGAGCGGGAATTGTCTCTATAATATTTATCGAATCGTCTTCTACAATACTTTGAATCATTGCACTATTAGCAGTTCCAAGTTCACCTTTATACTCACCTGACATATAAGGATGAATCATTGATCTAACAGGATCATTCGCTTGAAGTGTGCGCACCGTTGGTTTTCCTTGCGGTGGTCTTATGTCTTTTTTCTTTTTGAAAACACCCATTATTTTTGATATACCTGATGCAATACCCATAGCACTTTTTAACATCTGCATAATATCAGGCGATGATTTTGAGGTATCGGGCTTTCTTCTTGGAAGTTTTGAACCCGGAAGAGGTATACGTCCATCACCCCAATCTTCCCAACTTTCTCCAAGGCTTGGTCTATCAAAATAAGGATCAACACTTCCTTGCGGTCCAAAAAACGGCATAGGAGTTTGATATTTTTCTTGTGAAAAAATATCAAAACTTGATTTTCCACGTTTATTTTCTTCAATATAATTTCTAATCTTAGATACAAATTTATCAGGGATCACTTCATCTAATGCTTTTCCTACTCCCCATCCTAAACCAGCTCCCAGCGCTGCTATTCCCAGTACAGCAGGAATACCTACGACTGGAATTAATGTAGTAAAGGCTATTGCCGCTGCAGTGCCTGCAACAGAAGTTATAGTAGCTTTTGGCAATCCTTCTTTTTCTTTATCTTTCCATATTTCTAAAACTGTTAACGGTGTAGCTATTTTCGCTGCTAGCGCAAATGCAAGAACTTTAGGTATTTTTGCTCCTGCAGATAAAGCTGCAAAAAGACCGTCTCTTGAATAACCTAATCCATCAATAATTCTTTCTTCTTGTTTTGAAAAAACAGGTTCACTGTTTTTAATATCTTTAAAAACCCTTTTTTCTATACCCAATTCAAATCTTGCTTTTGGCACATCACCTGAATAATCAACCTCTTGTTTTATGTCTTTTAAAATTGTTTTTTCTGTAAAAATCTTGTCTTTTTTACCAAACCATTCTTTAAATTTTATGCCTGTAAAAGCATTTTTTATCGTACTAAAAAAACCGTCTCCATCTTGCGACATTTTACAATTCCTTTCTCAATAGCCTTTTCTAACCTCTACCACCTCATAAACTCTGCGATAGCTTTATCATTAGCTAAAGGTTGTTTATCTTTTTGAAACGTATCCATCTCTTTAACTTCGCTAACGACCTTCAAAAGCGAAATGATTTTCCTTGGTGTGGCTTTCCAAAAATCCTTTTCACTCATATTCAAAGTCACAGTGGCAGTATAATAAAGCAAAGCCCAGTCCCACTCTTCAAAAAAGTCATAATCCTCACTAAGTGAAACCTTCAAAGCTTCTGATATAAGAGCCACAACTCCGCTATCAAGCGACATTTTCTCTATTTTTTCTAATGATATTTTATTCTCTTGATGAAGCAATCCTGCCCAGATAAAGATTTTTATTACCGATTCATTAAAGTTATTCAAAAGCTCAAAAGCCTTGGGGATAGAACCTAATAGTTGTTCAATATTAGCAAATGCATTTAAATCGTATTTTAAAGTACAATTTTTAGACTTAATTTTCACAGGAATTTCCTGTGGTTTTATTGCCGTTAATGTCATCTTTCATTCCTTTCATAAAGAAACACAAGGAGAGAAAACTCCCCCCTTGTGCTTTAATTGCTATTAGCTAATAGCTGCAGGGGTTTCGTTAATTTGATATTCTTTGATTTTGCCGTCAAAAGTAGTCGGTATTGCAATACCTGTGGCTGAAATGATTGCATAATCTTGAGTTTTGTACTCAACCACTACAGAATTAGCCCTACACTTGAATAAAGTGAAGTGGAAATCACCAAATTCGCCGCCTGTATAATTCGCCTTACCTTCTAACTTGAAGTATTTAGGTGAATCATCCGCACTTACAGTGTAGGTGTGTGTTTGGTTGGGTGCAGTACCTTCAGAAGTAAGTGAGCCGCCTTCTAAAATTGCTAATACATCCAAATCAACCTTTGCACTATCGAATGAAAACCCGATAGTATCAAGCTGAATGAAATAGTCTAAAATTTTGCCATCGCCTTTAAGTCCTTTTTCAGTAAACTTTGGAGATAGATCAATTCTTTGAATCCCCGGCACATCCACCGCACTGCCATAAGTTAGTGCTGCTGAATCTTCTGTAAGTTCAAAGATTTTTACGTCATCGACGCCTAAAATAACCGATTGTTTTGATAAAGTCATAATTTCCTTTTCCTTTCTTAACTGTTAACCGCTAGACTTACCTAGTTTCATTCCGGATTTTCATCTGCTTGTAGACGAAAAATGAGTCGTACAAGGCTGGATGCTCGAAGAGTAGATCCGGAATCTATTTAATTTACATTAAAAATGTTTATACTTTATTCGTTAGATTCTGAATCCCGTTCAGAATGACAATAAATAGATCCCAAAATATTTCTCATTATTTAAATACTTAGATCTTGTTTATTAATATTTATTTTTATACGCCAATGAGACTCAGTAACTGCTGTAATAAGCACACCATCTGTTTTACGATATATATAAGTTTGATTATATGGATATATAATACTAATAGCTTCATCGGTTACAAATGCCGGTACGGTTGCATAACCAGCTCCGGCATAACCATAAAAAGGTATTTCGTCGCCAACGTTATAACCATTGTTAGCTGTTACACATACTAAACTTAGATTTACATCATCAGGGTTTAATTTAATTCCAAGTGTATTTAAGGCTAAAGATTGATAACCTCCCACTGAAGGTATATCTATATTTTCAACAAATAATTGTCGATTAAACGCATAGCTAACGGGGACTTCCAGCGTTCCGCTTGTTTTTGTAACCTCACCGAGTTTTACAAACTGACATTCTTGCCAAGCTGAACCATCATATTTATACGGCTTATAAGGCTTCACCCCGATATCAAGCCATAAATCTCCATTTTCAGGGTTAGAAGGAGCTTTAAAACACTCTGTAATTTCATTGGTTGTCAAAACAGGATTTTGACCTTTTTCCTTGATAACAATATACGTACCATCATCGCTGATGCTTCCAATCGTCAGATCACTTTCAATACTCTCAATCGAACCGTCAGAATAAGTCATAATTGTTGCAGGGTTTGTATTTCCCGCCAATAACTTGATACTGCTATCATCTGTTTTTTCAATAAATTCGGCATAACCATCAACGTTCTTCCTTCCGCTATTCACAGCGTAAGGTGTTGTTAGGTCAGGTCTTATGTTTGATATTGCACTGGTTAACTGCGACTTACTCACCGCATGATTATCTTCTGTTGCGTTGGCGACGGTGAAAGTCTCGTTTGAATCACCGTTTTTGCGGGCAAGATAATCGTGAGCGTTTTCATTTATGTTATGGTTGCTCAAATCATTCGCTACACTGCCTTCTATATAGTTTTTTATTGCCGTGAAATTTTCGTTCATATGTTCGGCTAAAATTTTTGTACCCGCTACAAAAATATTTGGTATTGATAATGTCATTATTTTTATTCCTTTCTTAACTGTTGATTTTTAGGCTTACCTAGGTGTCATTCCGGATCTAGGTCCGGAATCTATTTAGTTTTCATTAAAAACTTGAAATACTTTGTCGGTTAGATTCTGAATAAAATTCCATGAATTTTTTCAGAATGACAGGCGCTTGCATTAGTCTTTCCTCACTACTTCAATTACTGCGTCTGCTGTTGTGAAATGTTTTAGAGCACCCATAATTATCGTTGACCATATACCCTGCCCCCCTGTCGCTAGATTAAATTTAGTTGAGGTTATAGCATCAACATCACTACCAAATCTTCCCCATCCATTAGAATAATAAGGAGAACCCATACCGATAATATTTTTCCCGTTATTTACAGGATAAGTACCCCCTGAGTTGTTTTCAAAATAACCACTAACTTCAACATCAGCCAACATATTATGTTCATAGACTTGATTATGATTAGTTGTTACACCTTGTATTTTGATTGTCTCCTTACCATTAAAAGGTACAGGCTTGACTTCATCAACTTTGCTCGAATTTGTCTCAATACTACCGAGCATTAACAAGTTTTTAGTCTCTCCCATAGCGTTAGGATAGCCGATATAACTATTTTGACCGTCAAAGTGCATTATGCCTTTATCATCCGACCAATCGTTTTCGGTGTTGAATGCCCATTTGAAAAGATTGCCATTAAATGGATATTGATTATTAGGCTGATAACCTGTTTTTATTTTATTTGTAGCCTTGAGTTTTTGGGTTGAATTTATAACAAGATCTTCTTGTCCATTAAGCTTGATTATATATTTATTTCCCGTAAATTCGAGTCTTAAAGTGTATTTTTTGGTTCGGCTGTAATATTTGAGTTCCTTTTACATCATTAGCAATGTCCCAAGTGCTTGAATTTTGAGCATAAAAAGCTAATTGACTATTTCCATCGACTCTAAAAGCAAAACTATTATCTACACTACTAAATAACCAACAATTTTCTTTATATGAAAACTCAATTTCAAAAAACCAACGAGAAGAATAAAAATCAAAAGGTAAAAACATAATACTACTCGTTCCGTTAAACTCCATCACATCACCATTAACAGTAACGTCCGTAGCTTCGATGGGGTTATTAAACTTGTCTTTGATTTCTCCGTTTTCTGTGTAGATTTCGTAGCGGGAGGGGTAATGTTTAACGTCCGCATACAGAAAATCAATACGAGTTGTATGCCAATTACTAACAGTTGTTTCATTGGAAAATAATGCTATATAATTCGCTGTTATTGTACTAGAGAGTTTTAAACTATTCTTTGCGTTGGCTACTGTTGATAATGTATAGACACCTTCTGATGACCATGAAACACCATCATCGCTATATTTAACGGTAACACTTGAAGGGGTTCTATCAGCTGGATTAGTGCCATACGTATAATAATCAATTTGGTTAATTGATTGTGGAGTACTGTAGTGTTTACCAATATACGCACCTGTTGTGGTATCAGACACAAATATCGTACCTGTATTACCATCAAAAGCATTACTATCGGGATACCCACCTGTATAGCCACTACTTATAGCTGTTCCAATGCTTGATAAACTTATATCAGTTGTCTCCATCTCCCCCCACACTTGAGGATTAGAGAGTAAATGCACTTCGATGTCCGTGGCGGTGAGTTCTTTTTTATTCGCTGCTTCGGGTTTTACCTCGATAGCTACATAAAAAGTCTTATCGGCTTCCAAGGCTTCGGGATCATCATACTGGTTATAAGTACAGATTTCTACATCTTCCATAAGCTTATAAAGATGTTTTTGCCTGCCTTTAACTACATTGAACTCAAGCCCCGCCCTGATTTTATTATCTTCAAGCGTTCCTGAGACCAAAAACATATCTTTTGTAGTCGTGATTTGACCGTCAAAAGCATTCACACATTGTTTTTTAATATCGCTTGTATCTTCAGCCTTGACTTCTTTTGCAGTGTATTGAATTTCAGCACAACCGTTAGAGTTAAATTCAATTATCGAAGTATCGCCCTTTTGTACAAAATGACTGAAACCTGTAGGAGTTTTGAGCTTAG
This sequence comes from Candidatus Gastranaerophilales bacterium, assembly GCA_942491415.1. Classification (GTDB taxonomy): domain Bacteria; phylum Cyanobacteriota; class Vampirovibrionia; order Gastranaerophilales; family CALOAD01; genus CALOAD01. The sequence continues at coordinate 13,714 of CALOAD010000021.1, forward strand.
TTTCATTATATACAAGCTGTTGAGGTGTTTCGTTTTGCCATTTGATAATAGCAACACCTTTTATCCAGCCTGTTATTTCTTCAATACGACCAGTAGCGTTGACATTGAAGACATTAGCGGTATCGTCAAGAGTAACCCTGTAAAACTCATCGCCTGAATCTAGCGTGCTATCAGGGTCGATAAGCTCAGAGTCGATAACATATGGGTTTGAAGAGAGCTTTAACGCCCCTGCCATTTCATCACCTGTTTTACTGAGTTTGGATCCGATATCGTTAGTTACTTTTCCCTCAATATAATTTTTAATCGCCGTAAAATTCTCATTTATATGACTCGAAAGCACTCTTGTACCTGCTTCAAAAATGTGAGGTATTGATAATGTCATAATTTTTCCTTTCTTACTGTAAAATATATGCTTTATATGAAACTTTTTAACTTGCGGGAGTTGTTATTACCGTACTGAATTTAAAATAGTTCTTTCCCGAGTCTTCATGGCTAAAATGAGGTGTTTCAACGTGAGAGAAGAACATATCTTTACTATTGCACTTTTTAAATCCGCCATATTCACCGCCAAGCTCGTTAAAAATATCCCATATAAGGACTGATGCGTCTGAGTAACTTGTATTTCTTGCCACTATTGAAATAGCAATTTTTACATCATTGATTCCTTTTGGTATTGATACTTTGCTTGATATCGTTTGCTCAGCGTCCGTTAGTGGACTGGCTGAACCGCTTATCACAACAACATTATCGGGAGTTGTCGGAATTGCACCTAATACGCAATTAGAATTATCTAATGTTGCTAATTGGGCAATCAGATGGGCTTGTAGATCTTGTTCTATCATATTTCTTCCTTTCTTGAAACAAATAAACAATTGTTTAAAAGTAGACACCGAGGGCAAAAAAATATTCTCATCCAGGTTTTGCGATTTTGAATATATCACACAAAATAATATTTGTAAACTCTTGTCTAAAAATATTACTTATGTTATAGTAATTCTTAAAGGAGAAAAACTATGAAAAGCACCGAAATAACTAAAGAAGAACAACTTAAAAAACTCGCAACATTTATTAAAAGAAGACGTGAAGCTCTCGGGTATTCCGTGCGAGAACTTGAAAAAAACTCGGGCGTGAGCAAGGCTCTTATTAGCAAAATAGAAAACTGCCAAATTTCAAACTTTCCGAAAGATATAACCTTGAAACTTTTAAATAAAGGGCTTAAATGCAAACAAAATGAACTTTTGATATTAGCCAATATATTTTCGAGCGATCATAAAAAAGAACTTACTGAAAAAAAAGACCTGAATTGGCAAGAAAAACTAAGAGAATTTTTAGCGATTGAAACCGACTTAAACTCTTGCAGCATAGACCAAATAATCCTTTTTTCCGAAAGAGTTTTACTGTTCCAAAAAATAACCGACAGCGAGCTGGGAGAAAAATATCCCGAGCTAAAAGCACTGCTTGAAAAATAGAGGACACACTTGCGGAATTAATCCGGTGTCCTCTTGTTTGTTTAACAGATAAACAAGTGCTACATTTCTAATGAAATTCTTAATTTTAAGATCAAGATATGAGCTTTTAAGAAAAGAACAAAAATTAGAAACATCACCTTGTGCCAACAATGAATCAACTCAAAGAACTATTTTTGATGAGTTATTTGAATTGAATAAACTAGATAATTAAACACAAAAAGGGCAAGTATTTGCCCCTTTTTTATTATATCCTCAATTTCAAACCTTACTTCACCGAGCAACTTTTTTTGATTTCATCAAGCCTTTGGCTCAATCCCTCGGTGAAAGTCAAACTCATTCCGCTATCAGCCAACACAGAGTCTTTTAGCTGCTCATAGGTTTTAATCTTACCGTTTTTAAAAGCTGCTGCTTTTTTGATCGGAATCAAAGTCCCTGAAACCTTTTTGCCGTTAAAAGTGTTTATATAATACAGATCACCCTTAAACTCAAGTTTATCCATAATGCCAAGGATCATTCCAACAGTGAACAGCGTTTCTACTTCATAGTTATTGGCGTTTCGTATTTTATTTGCAACAACTGTTGCGTTTTGCTCGCTGCAATCTATCACAACCGCATCTTCAAGCCCTGTAAGTTCCAGCGCCATTTTAAGACGATCAATTTTACTGCTGATTTTAGCCGTTATTGGTGCGATATTTTGTTTTACATAGTTTTTAGCACTATGTCTTTTCTTAGAACAACCACAAGAGGTTAATCCCACCGCTAAAACAGCTACTAAAGCTATATTTGCACTTATTTTTATAAATTTATTCATCATTACATCTCCTTAGTTTCAAGCTTTTTAATGTTTTCAATGGTCAAAGTATCCTCTCCATCAATACTCATGTCAATGTTAGCCTCGTAAACTTCCATTTCATTGCTAGAAAACAATTGATACCAAGGTTTTCTGTTGTATTTAAGCATAACCGATTGAGGGTTTCCATTATCATCCATCGGAATATAGTATTTCTCGCCGTTTATTTCAGCTACTTTCCAGTTTCCGACATCAAGGGTTTTCTTTCGGTTATTACTCATTTTTACTTCAATTTGACACTTTTTAGAATCACCGTATTTATTTAAAAACCTGTTAGGTGGCTCTGTATGAGAGTTTACACTAATTCCGTCATTTGCTCTTGTTTTATAAGCATTGACTTTATTTACACCCACTTCAAGAGTCTTCGCCGCTACTTTCATAGTGGCGGACACAGCGTCAGCAGCTAAGAAGTCTGCTTTTCCAACAACCCTTTCGCCCATTTTAAGTCCCATATAAAGAACTCCTGCTCCTGCACAGCCTTCTTCAGCAAGTTTATCTGCTGTTTTTACTGCTGTCTTAAGGTTTTTAAGTTCTTTTAAAACGCCTTTGCTTTTTATCATAGAGGGATAAACCTCATCCGCTTTATCAGCAAGAATATTTTGAACCAAAGAACTTTTCATAAGACTTTTTATAGCTTGTTCAGCATTACTTTCTTTTATTGAAAAAGCACTTTTTCCGGGCTTATACAAATCTTCTTCCGATATTTCAAAGGCTATATCACTGTTTATAAGCTGTGTATTAGCCAAGTCACTTAACACCACAAAGGGTGTTATCTCGTTTTGTAGCTGATCTTGATACCAGGCAGGAATATCAGGAATATTTGAGTCTTGAGAACTTCCTGTTTTTTTCTTGGCAACGTCTTTGTATATTTCTGTTAGCGGAGAAGCAAGTAAATCAACATTTACAGCTTGATCTTCGCTTTGAAGTACGCTGGCTACTTCCATTTTTTCGGCAGGTACAAATATAGGAATACCTGATTGTGACTGCACGATAAAAACAGGGTTATTGCCAAGCGTTTGAATGCTTGGATTTGCGCTCATTATCTTATCTTTTAGGTTGTTAGAAATATAAGAGTCGTTTTTGTCAGTTTTTATACCCTTTTTACCGAATTTATTTTCAAAATAATCGTCCACAATGTTTGAAGCTATTTGAGCGCTTTGTTTTGGCTTTTGAATAACTTGCTCTTCATCGCCAAAATAACTGTTAATTGAGTCTATTACGTTTTGTTGTTGATTTTGAGCATTACTTTGTTTTTTCTTAGCCTGTTGTTTTGTTTTTTGGGCTAATTCTCGCTCTTTTCTTTCTTGGGCTAGTTTTACCTCAAAATCCGCCTCTTTTTTTTGCCTTCTTTTTTGATCAGCAAGTTCTGCCTGTGCCTCAGCCACTAGTGCAGCGTATGCAGCCCCTGTGCAGGTTTTATATAACGGACGATAGAGGTATATACAAGAATCGTTAGTTGGGCAAGATAGGTACATTCTATTATAGTTAGGACGACCTGATTTTGTAAGGTACATAACCCCACCGTCCACTCTATAGCCTTCGAACATATTTGTATTGAGCTCTACGGGCTTCCAAGGAGATACGTCTGACTCGGGGTAACTTGAAGCCGTAGTTTTTTGCTTTGGAGGCGTTCTTAAGTCATCCAAAATCTTTTGCGGGTTATAACCCGGGGTAATTGGTCTTGGTCTGGTTGTATCCGGTGCTTCATCTCCAAAATCCACGCCGTTAAAATGAGGGTTATAAATGATTTTTTCTTTATTTTTAGGTTTTTGCTTTGCAATCGTTTTCGGGGTTGGGTTTTGTGCAGGTTTAGGAGCTGACTTTTTAGTAGTATTATTATTTTGCCCGTTTTGTATTTCCTTCGCCTCTTCATATGCTTCATTAAGTTCACTGGCAACATCCACAAGATCGTCCAAGAATCCTGCATTTGCACTTTGTACAGTAAAAGAAGCTGACACCATCAAACTCAATAAAATAAAATTAGCCTTTTTGAGAAATTTTCTGCCCATTTTATTCTTTCCCCTCTTGTCTATTGATTTTTTACTAATCATGTAATTATTTTTGTTATTTTATCATGAAATAACATTTGGAAAGAGAGGGCTAAAAAAGTTAAAATTTTTTCAAATAGTAATAAACATCCTAAAAGTGGGGATATTGGCGCATCCTCACGCCCCAATTTTATAAAATATTAAAAATAATCCTAAATAGCCTGCACATCATCGGCTTCATACCTTTGAAGCTCGTGAAATAAATCATATTCTTGTTGCATATTTAGCCACATTTGAACAGATGTATTAAATGCTTTACCTAATTTTATAGCCATTTTAGTACTTATACCTGATTTACCATTCACCAATTCTGATAACGCTTTTCTTGTAACCCCCAACTTAAGGGCTGCTTCTGTAACGCTCAACTTCATAGGTTCTAAATACTCGGCTCTTATTACTTCTCCCGGATGAGGAGGATCAAACATTATTCCATATTTTTCACAATTAATCATTTTATTTTCTCCTTCTGCTTTTAATGAGGATCTAAATAATCTACTATATAAGCGTGTCCATCTTTAAACTCAAATAAAATTCTAACATTCCCACTTACATCGATAGACCAGATAGCCTCTTTGTTTGTGTAGGGATGAAGTCTATATCCTGATACATCTAAATCATTAATAACATTGGCGTTGTTTAACCTAAAAAGAATTAACCTAAGTTTTTTAGTATGATTAGGATTAACACCCTTTACATCACCTTTATAGAAAAACTTTTTAAGCCCTTTATGTTTAAACGATTTAATCATTACTTGATTATAACATGTAACGTGTCAAGTGTCAATGGTTTATACGGGTTCTTAACTTATAAAAACTTTGTAACTTTTTCAGCTCATTTCTTGATAATACTTTTTGCCCTTTTTATAATAAAACCAAACAGGCTATTAACCTTTAAAGGAACTATGATGAAAAAAATCATTATTATTGCAATTGCGTTTTTGACGCTATCAGCTCCTTCTTTTGCTATAAATGAAACTTTGCAAAATAGATATAATTTTACAGACCCCAACTTTAAATTCACCAAACTGCCTAAACTTCAATACAAAGCCTTGTCTAAGCCTAACAAAAAGCAATATAAAACTTACAAAAAAGCCAATAAATACTATTTAAAAGCGTTGAAGTATAAATATTTAAAACATGAAAACAGAAAAGCTATTAAAGCCTTAAACAAAGCTATAGAGCTAAATCCTCTTTTCATAAATACCTATATAGAAAAAGCCGACTTATATATTTCATACGAATACTATGAAGAAGCTATAGAAACGATTCAAAAAATCCTAGAAATAAATCCTAGCCTAAACGAATACAATTTTAAAGCAGGCTTATATCTTTCAAAGATATTACGATCAAAAGAGTCTAATTTTTATTTAAATAAATATCTTAGCAATAAACCAAATGACCCCTATAAAGCTTATCATAGATTACTTAAAAATAATTTAAGAGCCAAAAATAACGATCAAATAATTTTTTGGGCAAACAAATTAATTGCCGCAAATTATTATAAAGACTTTGCACACAGCGCCAAAAGTACTGCTTTTTATAACAAAAAACATTTTAAAACGGCAAAAAATGAAATTAATAGAGCCTTAAAAATCAATGACCAAAACTATAACTATTATATTCAAAGGGCTTTTTGCAATGAAAAGTTAAACCTGCAACAATCATTTCTACAAGACCTTAAAACTGCCAAAGAAATATGTCTTAAAAATAAAAATTCTTATAAAGCTTATGATCTAACAAAATTAATAACTTCAATAAATCAAAAAAACATTGATTCTAGCGTTAAAAACGTAAAACATTTTATAAAAATACCGGATTGGTATAAAATTTGCCCTAAAAGCTATTTATACAGCCTTACTACAAATGATAACTGGCATAAAAATTACTGGGCGACAAGAAGAAATAACTTTTTTTACGAAGCCAATTCTTGTAAAACTCGCTACAAAAATAATGATCTTTTAAAATGCTATGAAAATATAAATAAAGAACAAGACCAACTTAGCTATAAATATCAAAAAATATTAGATGAAGAGCAACAACAGGCTTATTTGCGCCAAATGATTTATATAAAATCAATGCCACAACAAGTTAACATAAAGCATAATGTTTATCATTACTAAAATCATTCACTTCTGCCAATAGGGCTTGAAGTGGGTCATATCGTGTTTTAGTTTTTCATAATCGCCATTGAAATTTACGCCCCGATCGTCAATATAAAGATGCGCAGGCTCTTTTTTGTTGGTTACATCTTGTATAAACGGGTCAAAATGATATTTTATAAGCCACTTCCAGATAGTTTCAGGATCTCGCACAGTAAAAATCCAAATTTCATAGTCTACGCTTATTTTTTGGATAAAATCCAAAGCCCCGTCTCGAGGCTCGAAAAGCTCGCCATCCCTCCAACCTGTATAATTGTTTATCACCCCGTCAAAATCAACATATATCTTCTTTTTCATTGCTTACACCTCTTTGTTATAACTTAATAATAACTTGATTATAACCAAAATGTTATAACAAATGCAATAATATTATTATCACTTTGTAATAATAAAGGTGCTATTTATGATAAAAAATATAATAAAAAATGGGTAATAGCTGGGGAGTTATCCTCCGCAATCGGTGCTGGAGCTATTAAAGAAGTCAATCCTGTTTTGGATAAATTAGAATTTGAAATCGAAAAAGATGTGTTAAAAATTAAAAAACACACGTCTGATAAATCTTAATTTCGCCTTATATACTAATGGATAAAACAGCTCTTCAAAATTTAGGTAAAAAATTAAAGGAACTTCGCAAGGTCAAAGGCTTAACACAAGAGGATTTAGCCGAAAAAGTTGATATACATCAAACCTATGTCGTAAAGCTTGATTCGGGAAAAATAATCCTTCTTTTTTGATGTTGTATAAAATTTCTCGAGCATTGGGTGTTAAATTATACGATATTTTTGAATATGATAGATGAGACTACAAAAATAACACTACTTGGAAAAAACATAAGAAAATTCAGGAAAAACAAAAGGCTTTCTCAAAACCAACTTGCCGAATCCCTTGAAATTTCACGTGAACATTTAGCTAAAAATTGGAAACCGCGAAACGCTGTATTAGCTTACGATTATTATTTAAAATATCAGAAACACTTGAAGTGCCAGAAAAAGATCTTTTTGATTTTAGTTTTTAGCGTAAACCGGAAAGATTCTGAACAAATCTTTCAGATTTTTCAGAATGACATCCTGCAAAATTTCTTCATTCTGTCGTGCTGTTAAAAAGTTATATCTAAACAACCGACTACCTTTTCGAGTTCTAACTCGCTCATTTAAAATTTAACTTCTACAAAACTCTAATCCCGCACTTGTCATCCTGAATTTATTTCCACTAATGTCCATGATAAATTAAGTAGTGCAAATCCATTGAAATTGCAGTTGGTTAGGTGATTTATATCGTTTTCGACCGTAATCTCTTAATTTTAAACAATTAAACAAGCTATTACCAATGATTTTTAATAGGTTTTTAGTTGGAATATTAAAACAAATTTCTTTCAATTCTTCCAACATTCTTAATAGCCAAAACTTATCAAGGCTATACAAATCTGCGTTTTTATTGCATTTTCACTTTTGACTAAAATTTCTTAATCTTTAAATTCTGCTTTATCCATTTTTAAAAAACAGCTCTATTTCCCAACGCTTTTTGTATAAATATGCAATTTCTTTATCATTTCGTTTAAAATCATTAGTCACAAGTATTAGGGGTGATTTTCCCTTTCTTTGTACGATGATTTTTCTCAAGGGAATATTTGCGTATTCATTGACTTTTCCTGCCCTCGGGTTTCTATTTATCAATACAAAAACTTGAGAGCTTACTTCATCACTGTTTTTTTGAATTTCACTAATATTTTTGATTTTAGCATTTCTTTTTAACCTTGTCACGAAATATGCACCTTTTTGATTAATTTTTCCACCACAATTGTAATCAGTGTAACCTTTGTCAACTACGTATATTTTTACCTTTTCAATTTCAATTGTTTTTGCGACATTAATATCATTGGTCCTAGCTCCTGTAATATCCAAAGTATACAGGAAGGTTGTTCTCTAAATCGTATATTAAATGAAGTTTTAATCCCTGAGCCCTGATCGTTCTTTCAGCCCATTTATGTTGTTTAAATCCAGATGAATAGGCGAAGAGTCAATGATTTCTATGAGTTGCTTTGTTTCTGAAAAATTGGAGTTTTTGTATTTTTTTACTAAATCGAAAAATACATCACGATAAACACGACAATCTCTTTTTTTGTTGGCTAAAGCAAGTGTAGAACGCGCTATATCTTTTTTAATTCCCAAATGATATTGTTGATTGGAGTGAAATTTTATCATATCAACTATTTCTCTGAGCGATTTAGAGCTTGAAATTTGTCCAAGAAAAACAGCCACAAATTGCTCCCAGCAAGTTAATTTTTTAGCTGCAAAATCGCCATTGTATTTATCAACAATACGCTTGAATTTCTTACGGTTTATACCCGATAAAAGTTTTCCGATTATGGTATTATATTTTTGCAAGGTCTTCTCCTTTTTTATTGTCTCGTTAACTTTATTCTAGGAGAAAAAGCAATTTATTGCTTTACCTTGCTTTTTTATTTTTAAATTATTATGGACAGTAATGGCACTACGATGCGGAATCTAACCAGCGAAGAATGACATTGTAGTTTTATATGCTAAAATCATATCTATGCAAAAGACTTATTATGTTTATATATTAACCAATTATAATGAAACCACTTTTTATATCGGCGTAACTTCTGGCTTACAAAAAAGAATTTGGGAACACAAAAACAAAACAATAGAAGGATTTTCAGCAAGATATAACCTCAATAAACTCGTTTATTTTGAAAAAACTAATTCTGCAGAAGAAGCTATAAAAAGAGAAAAACAGTTTAAAAACTGGAAAAGAAGCTGGAAGATAGATCTTATAAAGAAAAATAACCCTTCATTTGTTGATTTAAGCCAAGACTGGAAATAAAGAATTTTCCAATGTGAGATAACAAGATTCCGCATCACAGTGCGGAATGACAAGGTAGGAAATTAAAACACCAACCCCCGCATTTGTCATCCTGATGAAGATCAGGATCTAATCAACAAGGAATAGAAGCTTCTAACCGCAAACCGGAAAGATTCTGAATAAATCTTGCAGATTTTTCAGAATGACAGTGTGAGGGTTTTAAGACTGTTCATTAATCTTTTTTCAACTTTATAAGCCCTATTTCATACTCGTCTTTCACTTTTTCAGCATAGTCTAGGACTTTTTCATCAAAAAAGTCTCTCTTAATTTGCTCTATAGGTATAAAATTATATTCATTTAAGGGTTTTATATGCTTATCAAAAGTTTTTTTATCCATTAAACAATTCAAAAAATCTACTTTCTTTAAAAAATTTCTCTCAAAGTCTATATTAATCAAAATAGATCTAAAAAAATTGGTATCATCTATATACTGTCCGGAAAAAGAACTATTTTTAATTATAGAAAAACTAATGCAAAAAGACTCAAATTTAAGAGCACTAAAATAAGAGTCTATAATTTCTACTTGATAAAGGATTGTTTTTTTAAAATCTAAAAGAAAATTCACTTTCTATAAATTGTGCCCCTGAAAAATTACAATTTATATTGTTTCGCGCGTCTGGAAAAATTGTTTTTTCAAATTTTGAATAACTAAAATCAATGCATTCAAAGTCAACATCAAAAATATTTGACATATCCACTCCTGAAAAATCTAATCTTCTAAGATTTATCTCATCTGTTTTTGGTGCTCTCGTGATGATTTCAAAAGCCACTTTCATTTCACCGCTGAGTTCTAGTCCTTCACCTTTTTGGACTTTATGATTACCTTCTGCAAAACAAGTTCTTATATAACTGGCAATTATCTCGGTATATTCTTTAGTCTCCCCTTTTTCCTCTCCTATTTTTTCCAAAGAATAAAGTCCGCCAAGCCTAACAGCTTCTTTTTCATGTCCTAAAAGCTCAATAGACCTTGTAAAACGTTCGTTCAATTCTTTATTTTTAACTGCTTGAAGGTTATCGTCGGCGATTTTAATTCTTTTATGCGCAAACCAGGCACCGACCGCACCACCTATAATCCAAAATATATTCTTACAAATCTCAGAATTATTCTTTATATTTTCAGCACTCATTTCAGCACCTGTAAAATAAGCTCCAATTGATAAACAAAGATGCTGAATTGATATTATAAAATCTTTCAGTAAATTCAGGAAAAACAAAAAAGCTCTAAATTCAAAACGAAAATCGACGATTAAAATAAGTAAAATAACCGTAGTAAAAATAATAACTTTTCTGTATTTAGCTATAAAATTCTGAACGTTTTTAATTGCAGGCTTGATTTTTTCAAAAAGCTTACCATTTTCACCGGTATTTATGCTGTCCATTCCCAACCTCAAATAAATATAAAATACATTTTAAGATATTTTTAGCATAAACCTAACAAAATTAAACCAAAAGATTACAATTCAAAAAACAATCCTCCAGAATCGGAAATAAAACAACTTATTTTTTATTAAACTCAAATTACAAGCACCATTTTTTCTAAGCTCTTTAGCAAAATAAGAATTTTCTAAAATTTTCGGTAAATTTTCTAAATATTTTAAAGCTTCTTGTTTATTAAAATCCAATGGTGATGATTTTTCTATTTTCTCAGGCGCCCACTTAGGGTAATTAATGCCCGTTTGTTGATTATTATGGTAATACTTGCGTTTTTTATATTCTTTTAAATACGCCGGTTCTGATGACCTCTGAGAGAATGTAGGATTTTTTTGCACGTTAGTGCTTTGTTTATTTCTTTTTTCTTTTATTTGTTTGTAGTCGGATTTTGACCTATTCAAAGTTTCTTTTTCGACCTTCAGGGGGTCGGATTTAATCAGCCCAAAAAATTTTGAGGTAAAAGCGTAGTTATTTACTTTTTTAGTTTCATACATAATAAAGCCCATTTTTTTAAGCTCTGAAACGGCTTTTTTCACGCTTGTAAGACCTATTCCAAGTTGTTTTGCTATAAAAGATTGTGATGGAAATATTTTAGGGTAGCAATCCACCAGCGTAAGCAGTACAAGTTTTGATGTCGGCGATAGCTTAAATTTATTTAGGCTTTTAAGCGTAATTTTACTTAATTCAAATTGGGTTAGCTCGTTATTGGCAAACTCTTTGTGCTGATATGTTTTCACACTCATCCTCTTTTTTTCTCCTTCCAGTTAACGCCAAAATCTAAAGGGTATCAAAATGGATTTTAAGAAATATTAACCCTGTTATTACATGCTGCGCATGCGTTTTAGACTTTTGGGCGCATTTAATGCATACAAACTATTGCACCTAATGCGAAAAGAGCTATAATTATGTTATGGATTTAAATATGGCGCTCTTTTTCGAAAGTGCGTTTTTTTTTGTTTAATAATTAGTTAACTACTAAACTACGCTATTTAACTTTTTTCACTAATTGATTTTAAAAAAATCTAAAAAATTTCAATAATTTTTATTTTTTCCAACTTCCTTTAAAACCTTTCAGCGTCCCAAGTTATGTGATTTTATAATTTACTCTCATATTTGAATATTAACGAGAATGTAAACTATGTGCATGATACTAACAGTCATGATATTATCTTGTCAAGTTGTAGAAAGTTACTAGTAATTTTAGGAAGTTACGGTATTTTAGTTATTATAATTTATAGGAAAAAGATATGGAATTAATTAAATTAGCAGTATCAGATGCGGTAGAAACTCTTTTAATGAGTCAATCTACTATATATAATTGGATCGAAAAAGATAAATTAAAATTAGATCCTGAAAGTTCCGAGAAAATTATTATAATATCTCAGGAAGAAATAGATAAAATAAGAGAAAGGAACTTAAGTTCAAAAAGAAATAAAATTTCTAAGAAATTACATGAAAGTTCCGATAATGATTATAATAATATCCAAGAAAATCCTATAATTGATGTAGAAATTTCTAATAATTCACAAGAAAGTTATGAGCCATTCCAGGAAAATACAAATACAAATCAGATGGAACTTGTAAAATTTATATCGGAGTTGTCAGCAAAAGCTGGTAAGTACGAGCTTTTAGAAGACAATTCAAGGCAAAGTAAAGAAGATGTAAAATACTGGCAAGAAAAATATTTTGAGCTTCAAAATGATTACAATAAGTTACAAAACAAATTTGATAATTTACAAGAAGCTTTAGAAAATGAAAAGAAAAGACCTTTTTGGAAAAGAAACGTTTTATAGCTTTATCACTGAGTTTTAGAGGTCTTTTAAAAAGCGTTTTTATGGTTGTTGGAAAATTTTGGAATTTAAGCCCCTTTTGCAAAAGGGGCTTAAGCTAATATTAATAAGCTTTTTTACGACCAACAACTCTGAAAGCCTTATAGTAAAAGATTTTATCTGTATAATTATTTGCTTTTAGTTGTGGTTTTATAAAAGATTTTAGAACATTTAATGGTACTTACGCAAGCTGATGAAGATGTAATATTAAAAAGTTTTTGACATTTAAACTTTAATTACAGCCTTTTTGAACGATATAATCTTCAAAAATTAACCGCAAAGCTGAGAAGTAGTTTGTTTTTATTTAAAACAAGAAAAATAGAAAAATATAGCCCCTGAGAATAATTTCAGATGTGCAAAAACAATGTTTGTTAGTGATAAAAAATTTAAGTTTAAAAAATGATTGTTAAAAGCATTTAATATTTGTGCCTGTTTTGTAATTGAGTGATATAGTACTTTTTATAGTTTAAAAAAGTGTTTTTGAAGGGTTTAAAAATGACTTTAAATTACTCGGTTAAAGAATTAGCGGAAATTTTAAATTGTAGCATTCCTGTGGCAAGAAAAAAAGCGGAAGTGAATAACTTAAAAAGTACTTCAAAAAAAGTTCACGGCAGAAACGTAAATGCTTACTATATAAGTGCAGATAAACTTTCTCAGCTTATAAAAGAGGTAGAAGAAAATAAAAAAATCTATTCAAGAGACGTCGAAGAAGATCAAGATTTAAAACAAGAAATGATTAATAGTGAAAGTGATATAGAAGTTAGCTGGGTAGAATCTCCGGCAGAAAACAGCACTTCAAATGCGGTTGTTGCAATTATGAGGGAATTTTCACAGCAGTTAAAAAGTGCTTATGAAATGCATCAAGATAAAATAGAAAGTGCTAATAGAAAGATACTTTTACTTGAGGATTCAGAGTCTAGAACTCAGCACGAATATGCAGAATTACAGTCTAAAATAAACGATATGGAAAATACTATTGAAGTACTTCAAAAGGAAAATAAAGAGCTTCAGTGGCAAAATAAAATTCTGAAAAATAAAAAATGGTGGCAAATTAAAGTATTTTAGGGGGAATTGTTGTTTAATAAAGATAAACCTGTAGAGCTTAAAATAAATGAAAAGTGTACTCAGTGCGGACTTTGCACTGAAATTTGCCCGTCCGAATATCTTATAAAAACAAAAGAGGGTATAAAAGCTAATCTTGACAGTACTTTTGGTTGTATTCAGTGCGCTCATTGCATGATGGTATGTCCTAATAATGCCGTTGAAATTAAGGGTGAGGCGATAAAAAAAGAGGATATTCAAGACTTTAGTTATTTTAGCTTAAGTTATGATGATTTAATATCGTTTTTAGCCCAAAGACGCAGTGTCAGAGATTTTAAAGAAGAGAAAATTTCAAAAGATACCATTGAGAAAATTCTTCAGGCTGCATCTTTAGGTTCTGTGAGTGTACCACCTACTGAAATCAAGGTGCTTGTAATTAGCGGATTTAGCGATGTTCAAAATTTTGCGGGTGAGTTGGTTAAAGATTTTGAAAAGAGTTTAAAATTTATAAATCCTTTTGTATTAGGCATTTTAAAGCCTTTTATAGGTAAGAAAAATTATGTGATATTTAAAGAGTTTGTCTATTCTTTGTTTAAATTAACGCTGGAAAAACGAAAAGAGGATAAGGATGTGCTTTTTTATGGAGCTCCTTGTGTGATTTTATTTTACGGTCCCAGTTGGGGTGATAAAGAAGATGGAATTATAGCCTCGACTCTAGCCCAGGCAGCGGCAGTTTCTTTAGGCTTAGGAAGTTGTATGATAGGATCTGTTCCGCCTATTTTAAATAGTGATAAGAAATTAAAAGAAAAATATGGAATAGAAAAAGAAGAAAAGGTTTTAAACGCTCTTATATTAGGATATCCTAAGTATAAATTTTTGCGGGGTGTTCGCAGGGATTTTAGAGAAAAAAGGTATTTTGAAAAATAAAATTTAAAATGATTTTAGCTTGTTGTATAATTGGGTTAAAAGTTTTTTAGGTTCGTTAAATAAACTTTTTGTTACTGAAAAAATAAAATAACAGTTTTAAAGGAATTGAGAATGGATTTAAACAAGATACAAGCTGATCGTGCGAATGATTATAAGTATTTATATTCAAGGATTTTACCCTATGCCAAACCCTATATGTTTAGAGGGATACTAGGTATATTAATAGCTATTCCGGTTGGAGCCTTGGATGGTATTATGCCGTTGGCATTGAAAGTTTTTTTTGATCATATAATACCTTCTAAAAATATGGATTTAGCTTATTTGCTCGGTATTGGTATAGTTGTTTTTGCAATTATACAGGGGTTATTGAAGTATTTAAGTACCTACTTGAACGATTGGTCGGGTAGAAAAATAACCAATCATGTTCAAAAAGATTTGTTTGCACGTCTTATGAAGATGGAATCAAAATTTTATGATAAAAACCAATCCGGTCTTGTAATTTCAAGGTATAACAATGATGCAGGGGCAGCATCTGCCGGGCTTTTGAATAATTTTAAAGTTATTTTAACAATGGCTTGTTCTGCTTTGGCTTATGCTTGTGTGCTTTTATATAACTCTTGGCAATTAGCCCTAATAGCTATATTTGTACTTGGATTGGCAATTGTGCCCGTCAGGTTTATCAAGAAAAAAGTGAAAGAAGTTTCATATAAGGGAATGCAGCTTGCCGGCAAGTTTCTTGTGACTATGAACGAATCTCTTTTAGGCAATAAAATAGTTACATCATATAATTTGCAAGGCAATCAACATAAAGAATACAGCAGCCGTGTTGATGAGGGATTTGATCTTAGAATGAAGCTCACTAAAGCAGTAAATTGGCTGTCACCTGCCTCTTATTCTATTGCATCGGTAGGTTTTGCCATTGTTGTGGTTTTTGCTTCACACCTTTTATTTACAGATCAACTTAGCTTTGGTCGTATGGCCGCTTTTTCAACAGCCTTATTGCTTTTATATAGACCCATAAAAACTATAGGTAATACTTTGGCTGGTATGCAAGGTTCTTTTGAGGCGATGAACCGTCTTATAAACCTTTTGGATATTGAACCTTCAATAATGGACAAAGAAAATGCATTAGAGCTTAAAGGGGTTGAAAAATCTATCAGATTTGAAAATGTAAGCTTTGAATATGAAAAAGGAACTTCTATTTTAAAAGATTTAAATATTGAAGTTCAAAAAGGTGAAGCCTTGGCACTTGTCGGAAATTCAGGAGGTGGAAAATCCACGTTTGTAAACCTTATACCTCGTTTTTATGAAGTTTCAAAAGGTGCTATAAAAATTGATGATACGGATATTAAAGATATAAAATTAACCTCGCTAAGAGATAATATAGCTGTGGTTTTTCAGGATAATTTTCTGTTTTCGGGCTCTATAAAAGATAATATTTTACTTGGAAAACAAGATGCCTCTGAAAAAGAATTAAGACAGGCGCTTAAGGACTCTTTCCTTGAGGAGTTTATAGATTCTCTTGAAGAAGGTGTTGATACTCAAGTGGGAGAGCGTGGAACACGTCTTTCAGGCGGGCAGAAACAAAGAGTTGGAATTGCAAGAGCTTTGATTAAAAATGCTCCTGTTGTAATTCTTGATGAGGCTACAAGTGCGCTTGATAATAAATCTGAAGCAATTGTGCAAAAGGCTTTAGATAAACTTATGGAAAACAGAACAGTGTTTGTAATTGCGCATAGGCTTTCGACGATTAAAAACGCCGATAGAATCGCTGTTATAAACGAAGGGCAAATAGTTGAAGTAGGCTCTCACGAGGCACTTATAGCAAAAGATGGGGCGTATAAAGTTCTTTATGATGCTCAATTTAAAGCAAAAGAATCGCAAGAAGAGGCAACGGTTTAGTGGCAAAGGTTAAAGAAGTTCCTCAAATTGTCTTTGACCTTGCAAAACTTGCTGTCAAAGGCAATAAAAAAGAACTTAACTACAGGTTGAAAAAATCGGCTTTTTATTTTTTGGAAAGGCTTTTAACTAGAAATTGTATCTTTAGATATTATTTATGGCAAACAAGTGCTTATTTTGCTGAGCATCATCCGGAGAAAGAAAGTTCTATTTTGGTTGTTTATTTTTGGGAAGGTGATTTTAACGAAAAATCCTACTTGAAATTACAAGAAAACTTAGAACAACAAGAGTATAAAAATTATAAATTAGTGAAGGCTTATAGTCTTTCAAATATTGATTTGCAGGATTTTGAATACGTTTCATTTGTTGAACAAGGCGATGTTTTAGCTGTTAGTGCATTAAAAAGTATTGCAAATACAATAGAAATAAAAAATCCTGAAGTTATTTATTCTGATGAAGATGTTATAAATTTTTTAGGTATAAGAGAAAAACCGTTTTTTAAGCCTCAATATTCTCCAATGCTACATTTGAGTCAAAACTATTTAAGCGCTTTTTTAGTACTTAAAAATACTACTGAAGTGCTTCAATTCTTGCAGGCAAAACTTTTAAATCAAAGAGCTTTATATGGGTTTTTGCTTGATTATATGGATAAAGATAAAAAAGCTGAGAGAATTGCAGAAGTTTTATATCATAGAAATTATAAAAACAAGAAAAGAATTGAAAAGACAAGCACAAAAGATATAGTCCAGCGTTTTATTGAGAAAAAAGATTATAATGCAAAGATTTTGTATTATAAGCAAGCAAAATCTATAAATCAGGTTAAATTTTTGCACAAAGAAATGCCAAAAGTAAGTATTATAATACCTTTTAGGGATAAATTAAAACTGCTTCAAAAGTGCTTAAAAAGTATTGCAAAAAAGACTACTTATAGTAATTATGAAATAATTTTGGTGGATAATAGAAGTACTTCAAAAGAAATGCTTAAGTTTCTTGAAAACACTGAACACAAGCTGATTAAAGCGGATTTTGATTTTAATTATTCCAGGCTTAATAATATAGCGGTAGAGCAAGCCACAGGGGAGTATCTTGTATTCTTAAATAATGATACAGCCGTTATTTCAACTGATTGGATAGAAAATATGTTAGCTTTAGCGCAATTAGATCAAGTTGGCGCAGTTGGAGCAAAACTTTTTTACTGGAATGGGATGATTCAACACGCCGGTTCAATAGGGGCTAGAGCCCATGCAGGAAGATTTTCTTTTGGTTTTGATAGTGGAAATAACCATTATTATAATATAATTCGTGAATATTCAGGTGTTACAGCTGCTTGTTTAATGGTTTCACGCCAAAAATTTGATGAAATCGGCGGTTTTAATGAAGATTTGGTTGTTGAGTGCAATGACCATGAGCTTTGTTTTAAGTTGCTTGATAAAGGCTATACTAATCTATATTGTCCTCATTCAAAGCTTTTTCATTACGAATCGATGTCAAGAAAAAGTAATTCAAAGTCAGAATATTACAGTCAGCGCAAGCTTTTTGAAGAAAAATACTTTAATATTATGTGCGCTGACCCTTATTATAATCCTAATTTATCCTGGAAACGAGATGATTTCGCTATCTCTTTGTGGATTATGATATAATCTATTTTCAAAAGTTTCATTATAAAGATCGATGTAAGAATTTACCATTTTATCGATGGTAAAGTTGTCTAAAACTTTTTTTCGTCCTTCTATGCCGGCTTGTTTTCTTAAAGCTTTGCTTTCTAAAAATATTTTAATGCCGTTTATGAAATCTTCTGAGTCTTTATATTTTGCTAAGTATCCCGTTTTATTATGATCTACTATTTCAGGTGTTGCGCTATAATCAAAGGCAATTACAGGGGTTTGGCAGGCAAGACTTTCGGCTGATACCAACCCGAAGGCTTCTACCAGTGAAGGATAGATAAAAAGATCTGCTGCGCTGTAATATAAAGCCATTTCTTCTTCTTTTTTAATGTATGGAATATTAATCCAGTTTTGTTTTTTTGATTTTGACTTTCCACCTATATTTAAGAATAAAATATCTTTATTGTTTTTAAGGACGTTGTAAGCTTCATAAACAAACTTCCCGCCTTTTTGAGGGTTAGCGGTTGCATTTGATGCTGAAAACATTAAAATGAGCTTATCAGTTGGTAGATTTAAAATTTCTCTGGCTTTTTGTTTATCTGTTGGTTTGAAAATATTTGTGTCGATGCCGTTATGAATAACTCTTATGTCTTTATTTTTCAATATGCTTTGTTTAGCCCTATCAGCGAGCCATTTTGAAGGACACACAACGGTGAAATATGAAAGGTCGTAAATTTTTTGTTTTGTTTGCCATAAAAAATCAGTTGAGTCGGTTTTTAGTTTTGGATAGTAATTTAGATCAGGGCAATTTCCGCATCCTGTTTGCCATTTATTGCATTCAAAAGAGTAAGAGCAATGTCCTGTAAAGGATTGTTCATCGTGCAGCGTCCAAATAGTTGGTTTTAGTGAGGTTAATTTGGGCAGGATAAAGGGGGAGAAGTAAGCCCCGTGAAGGTTATGCAGATGAATGACATCAGTATTTTGAAAACATTCAAGGTTTGGTATTTTAAAACTTGAAAGGTTGAAAAAGTCTAATAAACCTGATCGTTTAGAATAGTTATGAAGCAATTTATGTAGTTTTTTGTTTTTGCATTCTAAGATTTCAACATCTTCTATAGCTTTATCATAGTTAGTTTTTGTCAATATTTTTGAGTTTAAATCTTTTTTGCTCAGGTTTTTATTTAAAAAATCATAAGCGACTTTTGCAGCTCCACCTTGCCCCACGGCTGTATTTATGTGAAGAATATTTTTCATCTCACCTTGTGGTTGGGTTTGAGGATATTTTCTAAAATGAGACAGTATAAAAGATTCGTAGACTTTTTGGGCTGTTTTTCTCGGGGCAAAGTTACGTTTTAAAAAATTGGGATGTAAGTAGTTTTCAGGATTTTCGATCATTTTTGCAGCTTTTTAAAAATTCTTGTAATTTCTCGTTTTATCATAAAAGGAATTGTCTTTTTGTGAATATCATAGCGTACTTTTAAGATGTTTTGAATGTTTTTTTTGTTTGGAACTATAAAATCCGGGTGTTTTATTTTTTCTATTTCATAAGTTTTGCGATTTGCACAAAGAGCATTTTCTGCTGTATGACAAGCATTTTGGTGGCCAAAACCGATGTTTGAAACAAGGTTTTTATTAGGCACTACGCTAAGAGCGTTATTTACAAATAAAGCGTAGGTCCACTGATAGTCCCAAGTGTTTATTTTACCTTCGTACACTCTTGTAAAGGTTTTATTCCAGTATTTCTGCGCTTCTTTAGAGTCAAAGACATTTGAAATAGCGTTTTGCGTTATGAATTTTTCAAAATCCTGAAATTCTACGTTGTATAAATTCCAGGCTCTTCTCCAGCTTGCCCATCCCCAAATATGAGGGATTGTTGAAAAATAGTAAGAATCATCTTTTATAGTATCATCGAGAGGGTTTTCACCGCTTATGTGCATTATTCTGTTATCGTGGCGATATAGTAAATTCAATACCTGTTTGTAATGCAATAAAACAACTGAATCCAAACTGTAGACTAATATACATATCCAGCACTCCAGGCAGCAAGATGGCAAGGCATATAAGCTCTGTTGATTCAGTGTATGAATATAACTATAAAACTAAAGAAAAAAGTATTTGGGCTTTAATTAAAAATATTCAACAACTAAGAAGTAAAGAAAAGATTGAAAAAATTTATATTTTAAATGATACGTTTAGAACAGCTCTATACGGCTTTTTAACTGGAGCAAAAGAGAGAATTGGCAGGAAATATCAATCAAGAGATTTTTTGCTTACCCAAAAAATTGACTATGTTTTTATAGATCATCATCTTCATATGTCAGACTTTCTTTTTGGAGTCCTTAATAATACTTCAGTACATATAGATGACTTTCCTGTTGAGCTGGTCACAATAAAAGAAGATGATTTATTTGTTGACGATTTACTAGATGGTTGCAATACTCAATGCAAAAAGATACTTGCAATAAATCCTTGCTCCGCTGATATTAAAAAAGACTGGAGTATTGAAGAGACTGCTGAATTTATAAAATTAATAAAAACCAAGACGGATTATCAAGTAGCTATAATAGGCAATACAGAGACTCAAGACTTTGCAAATAGCGTTAAATATTTAACAAATGAAGAGTTTCTTGATTTAACAGGTAAGACTAGTTTATCTCAATTATTGTCACTTATTAAAAAAGTAAATATACTAGTTTCTGTTGACACTGGAACTGCTCATCTTTCTTATGCTTTAAAAACACCGACAATAACTTTATTCTTTCAAGAAAATATGTATCGTTGGGACCCAAAGAATCTAGATGATAACTTGGTAATCTATGATAAAAGTGGAATTAGTGCACAAACTTGTTTTGCAAAAATTCAAAATAAGTTTCATATAAGTAATAAACATTAAAACTCTATTTGAAAATGCTAAATTAATAATGCAATGAATGGTAAGTGGAGTGACTATACCAAAATCTAATAAATTATTAATTTTAGATAAAGAGTTTGATATTATCTGGACAAAAAATAGAAACGAGAAGCAAAGTTTTAACTAATTCGCTACTCGAGTTAAATATCATATTATTACAAAATTATAGTAATATGCTATTTATTATAATCACTTAATGTAATTTAATTTTATTTACACGAATATTTCTTAATTTCATTAATCACAAACTTTCCAACTGCCTAGCATATGGATACACTTATTTATTGAATGTCTAAAATCAGGATTATTATCATATTTTCTTAAAAATGTTCTAAAATATTTACTTATAAACTGGCGAATTTTATTTGAAAATACACGATTAATAATAAAATCAAGGTCAGTTAATAGGTACATTTCTCTTATTGTTTCTTTTCCTTTTGTTGAAAGCATATAATTATCTATGGAGTTGTATGTACTGAAACCACCAAGGTCAAATTTGGCGATTGTTCTGTTTATATATATCGGCTTAAACTTGTATTTTACAATTGCTCTTACATTAAATTCATAATCTCCACTCATGGGAAATTTTTCACTATACAAGCCACATTTATCAAAAACTCTTTTTCTATAAAATATTGTTTGATGATTGATGCACCCGTCCCATAGTTTATATTTGGAGTCAAAAAAGTCTTGTTTATATATGGTTTCTGGCTGAAAAATATTTACATAATTATTATTTGGATCACTGCAATACATGTAAACATCTCCAAATAAAATATCTTCTTTATTAGTTTTAAAAGTATTAATTACATCATCTAAAACACCTTCATCAAATAGCAAATCATTTGCATTTAAAAAATACAAAATATCACCTTTAGCAGCTTTTACTCTTTATTCATTGCATTAAAAATACCTGAATCAGGTTCGGATATAAAATAAGCAATCCGATCTTTATATTTTTCAATTAAATCAAGTGTACCATCAGTTGAAACCCCATCAATTATAATGTATTCTATATTATTGTATTTCTGAGACAATACACTTAAAATAGTATTTTCTATGGTAGATACAGCATTTTTACATACGGTTATTATTGATACTTTCATAATTTTGCCTTTTCGTAAACTTCATTATATACCTTTAAATAATTTTCTATAGAGAGCTCTATTGTAAAGTATTTTTCAATGTAATCTCTTGCATCTATAGAAGCAGATTTTGCAAGATCTTTGCACAATCTAAATGCTGAGTGCTTTTTTGAGTTAATATTTTTGAAAATATTTGTTGTAGAATAGTTATCATGCATAGAGTGAATAAAAACAAAGTGAGTAAAAAGACACGAATAGCTTTTATTAAATATTTAGGGCTTGTGACTGCTGGAACTGAGAAGTTTTTGCAGACAATAGCTGCTGGGTTGCCAAAAGACGAGTTTGAGGTTGATTATTATTGGGCTCACCCCGAAGATGTACCGCCAGATGAAGGAAGAATTCAATATTTACAAGACCATCAAGTCAATTTAATAGAATTTAAAACTTCAAAGCCCAGAGTTCATAGAGGTAAAGGTTGGCTTGATGAAACAAACTTTTTTAAAGTATTTAAAGGTGCAGATTTAATTCAAACTGGAAGATGCGGGCTCTTTGAAGAACCTTTCTGCTGTATTAGAAATATTCCAATAGTTGACTCTTATCACTATGTTGTTGGCGTTGATAATCAATTTAATGTATCAAGAGTTATGCATATATCAGAATTCAGCAAAAGAAAATATCTGGATATGGGTGGAGATGAATATAGAGTTGTAATGGTTTCTCATCCTATGATTATTCCTGATATTGAGTTTATAGATTATAGAAGCCAGTTAGGATTAAATAACAAGTTTATTTTTGGAATGCATCAGAGAAATGATAATGCCATATTCTCTGACATTCCGTTACTAGCTTATAAATCTGTAGAAAATGAAGATAATGCATTTGTGATACTTGGTGCTGGAGATAAATACAGGAATCAAGCAAAAGATTTAGGGCTTAAAAACGTATATTTCATAGAACATACCGGTGATATTAATAAAATCCATAGTTTCTTACAGATGCTTGATGTGTATGCACATGGCAGAAAAGATGGAGAACTTAACTCTACAGCCATAGCTGAAGCTTTGTATTACGGCAAACCTGTAGTTTCGCATTTGTCAGATGCTTTTAACGGGCATGTTGAGTGCATTGGAAACGCAGGATTTGTTGTTGATAGTGTTGAGAAATATACAAAAAAATTATATGACCTTCAACAGAATAAGGAGTTTTATCAAGAAATTTCCCAAAATGCACATGTTAGATTTAAAGAGATGTATGACTATCAAGTTCAAATGGATAATATTATTCAAATATATAGAGATGTATTAAAGAAACCTTATCCTGCTCCATTGAAACGTATAATTCTGGACATTAAGCAGCAGTTTCCGTTAAGGAGGCACCGAAGATGGCGTTAGTTTATGATTGTTTTATGTTTTTTAATGAGTTGGATTTGTTGGAAATAAGACTCAATGAGCTGAATGATGTTGTCGACAAGTTTGTTATTGCAGAAAGCACAAGAACTTTTTCAAATGATATTAAACCTCTTTACTTTTTAGAAAACAAAGAAAAATTTTCTAAGTTTTTGCACAAAATTGATTATATTGTCACTGATGAAACAAATTTGCCCAAATTTGAATCGGCCTGGACTTATGAGCATTTTCAAAGGAATATTATGCAGCAAAAATTAGAAGGTTGCAGCGATGATGACATTATAATTATTTCTGATTTGGATGAGATTCCTGATCCTGAAATGATTTTAAAATACAAAGATAAAGAAGGAATAAAAGCTTTTGATTTAAAGCATTATAATTTCTATTTAAATTACATAACTCCGGATGAACCTTGGACTAGAGGACCTAAGGTATTATTTTATAAAGATTTGAGAAACACAAACCTTACAAGTGTAAGGTTAGGAAAAGGTGAGCATATTCCAGAAGCAGGGTGGCACTTTAGTTATCTTGGAGGCTTGGAAAAAGTAATTTATAAAATAAAATCCGCATCGCATCAGGAATACAATACTCCTTACCATATGAGAAAAGAAAGAATTGAATCGATAATAAATAGAGGAGATGATCTTTTTGAAAGAGGATATGGGTTTAAAATAGTGCCATTAGATAAGTCTTTTCCTGAATATATTATAAAAAACAAGAGTAAATATTCAGCTTTGATTTTAGAAAAGCAAAGTTGTTTTAAACGACTCAAGGCAAAAATAGATAATTATATAAATAGAAAAATTGACATTTGTGAATATAATGCTGGCTTAGAAGATTTTGTTAGTTATAAATTTGATTATGTACATCATTTAGCAAACTCTCCAAATACTAATCTTTCTAGCAGAGTTAATGTTCAAGAAATTATGTCTCAATCGGTTTCTGAAGTAGATTTATTGCCGGAAAATTCAGTTAATTGTTTTGTTATAGAAAATTGTATAGAAGATATTGATATTAAAAAACTTATAAAAGTGCTGAAGCCTAAGATGACTCAAAATGGTTATATAATCGCTAATGTTAAAAATAAAAAAATAGCTGGAAAATACAGCAGAAAAGAAATCAAATCAATTTTTCATGAAGAAAAATATTACTTTATTGCATTTAAAGGTCAAAAATCTCAACAATCACTTTTATTTAAAATTGCAGATTTTTTAACAGCGTTCTCTCTTTATGATAAAAAATATGAAGAGTATCTAATAGTTGCAAAACCATAGGGGGCGAAATGAAAGTTAGTATAATAGTATTAGCATATAATCAGCTAGAGCAAGGGACAAAGCCTTGTATTGAAAGTATTTATAAGCATACTGATGCTAATAAGTTTGAGCTTATAGTGGTTGATAATAACTCTTCTGATGGAACTGCAGAGTATTTAAAACAATTGGCAAAAGAAAAATCCAACGTCAAACTGGTTTTAAATGATACAAATCGTGGCTATGCAGGTGGAAACAATGATGGAATTAAAATGGCAACAGGAGATTATTTAATATTATTAAATAACGATACTCTTGTTTGTGCTAACTGGCTAGAAAATTTACTGTTACCTTTCTCGTTAGATTCAGCTGTTGGGCTTTGTGGACCAGTTACAAACAGTGCCGAAAATGTTCAATATGTATGCTTGAGTGATTTGAATGAAAATAATTATGAAAGCATTACAGAGCCTTATATCAAAAAGAATCAAAATTCCTGGTTTATCACGGAAAGATTGATATTTTTCTGTGTAGCAATAAAAAAAGAAGTTATTGAGAAGGTTGGTTTATTAGATGAAAACTTCGGTAGAGGGTATTTTGAAGATGATGACTATTGTGCAAGAGCATCAAATGCCGGTTATAAATTAGCCATAGCAGAATCTTCTTTTGTATATCATAAAGGAAGCCTTTCATTTAAAGGACTAAAAGATTTTGATGAAATAATGGCAAAGAACCGCAAATTGTATATAAATAAACATAAGAAATATTCTATTTATTCTGACAATTTAGTTAGAATATATGACAAATTAAAACTGGATATTGATAGCTATATATCCAAAAATACAGACTGCGATAAAGACATTGAAAATATCGTATCAAGATTTAAAATTCTGGAGCTTCATATGAAAAGAGCAAAGGAAAATGAAGAATTTTTGGTGAAAAAATATCAAATGGCGGGCTTTAAGGCTTTGTTTAGAGTATTATCAGATAATATAGAACTGCTTTCAGTTATAAGAAAGAAGTTAAGAAAACCTTTTAAATGGCGGTAGTATAATATGAAAAGCAAAAAAGAACTAGCTATAGTCCTAGGTTGCACTGATAATATGACTTTTGCATTGGCAAATGTTATATTAGGAGTCTTAAAAAACAATCCTGATCTAAATACTGAATTTGTTATTTTTCATAATGGAATAAAAGAAAAAGATCAAAATATTCTCAATAAAATAGCTAACTGTATTTTTGAAGAATATGATTTTCCGTTAAAGGATAATCAAAAATTTGTTGAGTCTTCTATGAACCAATTTACATATATGATGTATTCGCGATATGAATGCTTCGATTTATTAAATAAGTATAAAAACGTAATCTGGTTAGATATTGACATAATAGTTAAAGAAGGTTTAACTGAGCTAATCACCAGTTGTAAAGGAGATATGGGCTTATGGTTATCTAATGATGACATGAGCGTAAACTTTACAAAGCCTCTTGTTAATTATGATATGTTAAAAAAATCTTATAACTCAGGTGTTATTGTATTTAAAGATACATTGCCAGAATTTCAAAATATGAAAAAATGGTGTTACGATAAAACGTCCGAGCTTGCTGAAATTCTATATTGTCCAGATCAAGGAATAATTAATTTATTAATAGAAGATTTTAAAATTAATTTGACAAATTTAGATGAGAAGTTTAATTGTCATCCAAGTAAAAAATGCAGTAAAAATGCTGTTATTCTCCATTCTTACCGTCCTGAAAAATTTTGGAATTTTTGGAGCATAAAAGAATGGAATGAAAACTATAAAAAATGGATTAAAATTGGCGGAACTCCAACCAAGATTAAAACCTAAAATATAATATCAGGAATAGTAAAGTCAAAATGGCCGAGCGCTCTGATCCAATCAGAAAACCAAGACATTTCTTTATTTTTTTAGTTAAGAAGTTAAAGAAATAAAAGAATAAAACTAATCTGCTAGTGATATTTTTAAAAACTCAATTGATTTAATTTTTTTCTCTTTCAATAATATTATCAATATCTTCATAGCCTATATTCTCATTGAGAATAGCAGGATTAAAATCTGCTATTTTAACGATTCTATTTTTATTGATTCCAAGTAAATCAAAAAGGGAGTAGAATCTGTCTAATCTTCCTTTTAGCCATCCATCATCAATACAAATAAACTGTTTTTTATAAATAATTGAAAAAATTGTGCAGTGAAATGAATCTGTAATAATAAATTCAGCATTTTTAATGTAATTTAACCATTCTGCTATTCTATTTGAATAAAGAACTTCTTTAAAGGGATTTAAATTTTTCAAGAATTTTTTTGCTCTGCCAAATTTAAAAGATATAAGGCACTCTGATAATTTTATAATATCTTTAAGACTGCTTTTCATAGGTCTAATTGCAAATATATGTTGTGTTGTGTGCGTAATTTCTTTTTGTTCATATGGATATTTTTGCTGGGCAGCATTTTTAACTATATCTATATTTGAATCATTTTTTAAAAAAGAAAGTGCAACATATTTTTGTGACGGTGTTTTGATTTCTTCTTTTTCAATTAGTTCATCATAATCTTCAGCTTTTAATAATAAAGTTGGATCCAGCACTCTGGTTGTATTTTCAATACCAAACATTTCTTTGCAAATTGACTTTGCTGATTCTTCTCTGACTGATATTTTGTCAAATCGGTTTAAAAGGTTCTTTGCCATTTCCACTTTATCGTGTTGTTGCCATTCAGGCATTCCAAAACTTGCTGAGTATGATATTTTCCTCTTGTTGTCATTAGCAAACTCAAGCATATAAATTGGTAAGAATTCACCTAGTATATTTGAGTTCCATACTTGATCACTTCCAACAAGAAAAATATCAACTTCGTCATTAATTTTTTTCAAGTCTTCTATATTAGTAGTTTCGGTTGTTCGTGAAGGTAAATATTTTTTTCTAAATTCTTCGAAATGCGGGCTAATTTCTTTAGGGTTTAAGCTGTTTTCCTTTTTTTTTCTAGGAGGGAAATAATAATTTATGATTTTACAATCATATCCAAGACTTTGGATTATTTTAGCTAGTGGATAGTTTAAAATTACTGCTCCAAAGTTGATATTTTCCCAGTGAAAATTAAGAATTCCGATAACTTTTCTTTTGTTCATTAAGTAAAAACCTTAAAATGTCTTTTATGTTATTATCTTTAAGGAAGTATAGCATAAAAGATATAAGAGGTCTTAATTTATAATGAATACACCTGTTTTGTTTTTGATATTTAACAGACCTGATACAACAAAAAGAGTTTTTGAAGAAATTCGTAAAGTTAAACCTAAAAAACTTTTTGTTGCAGGTGATGGACCAAGAAAAAACAAAGAAGGCGAAGCTGAATTATGTGCTCAGACTCGTGCTGTTATAGAAAATATTGACTGGGATTGTGAGCTAAAAACATTATTTAGGGAAGAAAATTTAGGCTGTAAGGACGCAGTTAGCCAAGCAATTGACTGGTATTTTTCGCAAGTTGAAGAAGGCATAATTTTAGAAGATGATTGTCTTCCAAATGCCAGCTTCTTTACTTTTTGCGAAGCTATGCTTGAAAAATACAGAGATGATGAGAGAATTATGCATATAAGCGGAAATAATCCGCTTAATGAAGAGCCTGATGACAGTTATTATTTTGTAAAAACTCCACATGTTTGGGGGTGGGCAACTTGGAGACGTGCTTGGGCAAAGTATGATGTAGATATGAAATCATTCCCGGATTTCAAAATCGAAAATGCAATAAAAGAAGATTATGTTCAGAAGTATTGGTTAAAAACTTTTAAAAGAGTTATAAGCGGGGAAATTAACACCTGGGATTATCAGTGGGCTTATGCTCTATTTTACAATAATGCATTGAGTATAGTCCCAAAAAAAGTTCTTGTAAGCAACTTGGGCTTTAATGAAAATGCAACTCATACAACGATTAGTGAAAAATTTGGCAACAGACAAAGACAAGAACTCAACCAAATCATTCACCCTGATAAAGTTGAATATGATGAACAAAGGGGCCATGAAATCTTTAAAGACAGGTTTGGACTTGAACCTCGCACATTGCCTTTTTTATTAAAAAGAGAGTTTCATAGAATGCTCAAAAAGCTGGCCAAACATAAGGCCTAATATATAACTATAAGATACATTATGTGAAATATGAGTTTTAAAATGAAATGCAGGGAATTAAAATGAACAAACTAAAAAAAGAATATGAGCGCTTTATAAAAAAAATCTTTAAAAAGATTTGGCAGAGTAGTGATCAGGAACAAAAAGATGTAATTTTATCTGATGTATTAGGAATGAAAAAGCCATATATTGGTTTCCATTCTGATTTCTTGGACACCCCGCCCACCAATGAAGATATAGTCAACCTGAAAAAGAACTTGGATCAAGAAAGTATAGATACGATTGATAATGTACTTTCTAGGATTTATACACCCATTCATAAAGGATGGTATTTGGATATAAAAGATTTATATTCTGATAGAGAAAAAGAAGGACAACAAAACAATACTGTGATAATCCCTGAAGCTCAACAATTAAAATACAATCCAAGTTATGAAGCTTTTCTTAAATATAATATGCTGGAATCAATATACTTTTATAAAAATGGTTTAACGTTGCTACCTGAAGATGTAATTAATAGAATAAAAGGAAAAGATATAATTGATGGTGGTGCATTTGTAGGGGATTCAGCAGTAGTATTTCTGGATTATGAGCCATCTGCAATACATTGTTTTGAACCAAGCTCAGACAATTATGAAAATTTGCTTTTAAATATTAAAGATAAAAAATGCGAAGATAAAATAATTCCTGTAAAAAAAGGGTTGTCGGAACAAGACGGTGTCATAAGTGCTTCAGGTGAAGGGGCAAGTTTTAGCATTTGCCTGGATGAACAGGGTTCTAGTGAAAATATAGAATGTATAAGTATAGATAGCTATACTGAAGCAAATAATTTGGATGTAGGGGTAATAAAACTTGATGTGGAAGGCTTTGAGTTCGAAGTTATAAAAGGTGCCAAAAAGACAATTCAAAAGTTTAAACCAGTACTTTTAATATCGCTTTATCATACACCTAAGGACTTCTTTCAAATTAAACCCTATATTGAGGAATTAGGTCTCGAATATAAAATCAGTGTGAGAAAATTATTAAATCATAGTTTAACAGCGGAAGTAATGCTAATTTGTTATTAATTATTCAATAAACAAAAAGTTTTTGGGTATTAACTCAGAGTCAGGAAATGTTATGAAAAAAAGTTCAAATATAGATAATACATATGACATCACGTTAGAAACAAAATGCTGGGAAAATGATTGGGAAGTTATATTAAAAACTGACAGGTTAAAAAACATTATAAAAAATAACAAATATAACTTCAAAGAAAGAATTCTCTACATAAATAACGTCAATGACATTGAAACAGTAAAGTCATTCGCCCAGAGGCTTGTTGATGATAATGTACTAACATCTTATGTTGTTGTTGATGATTATGCACAAGAGGCTCTGAATTTTTTTGGACTAGATAAAGAAGATTTTAAAGGTGGGTATTATTATTCAATTCAAGAATTAGTGGGTATCTATCTTTGTAAAACTGAGTATCTACTTCACTTCTCTGGAGATGCAGCTCCTGTGATTCCTATAAACTGGATTGACTTAGCTATTAATAAAATGAATACAGATAGTAAAGTTATTGTTGCAAGCCTAACTTGGAATAATTGTTATGAAGATGCAAAAAGGGAGTCTTATAGCGAAGATGAAAATTTTTATATGGCACAAGGATTTAGTGACCAAAATTATTTAATCAAGGTAAATAATTTTAAAAATAAAATCTATAATGAATGTAACCAACTTTCACAAAGATATCCTGCCTATGGAGGGGAATTATTTGAGAAAAGAGTTGATTCATATATGAGGAACAATGATTATTATAGAATTATATTTAAGAATGGAAGTTATTGTCATAAAAATATAGATAAAACAGACTTTCAATCTTCAAAATATTTAAAAAAAATCCAAGATGCTTTTCTGTGTATTGAATACTATTTTAGGTCAAAAATGCCTTTTGCTCCAAACCCTATAAGAAAACCAAGGCAGTTTATATTACATTTATTAAAAAGGAATTAAGCAAATTATTATAATTTTTTGTTAATATAATAATTGTTATAGTTGGAAATAATAAATTAACCAAGAGGGTTTAGTGAATGAATTTCAAAAGATTTAATAATATTTTGCTTGTTTCATTAGTTGCTTCACTATGTGTGATAGCATCAATAAACATTGTTGCTGACCCATTTTATGTTTTCAGAACACCTTTAAATAGTAAGATTAATAAAATTAAACCTAATATAACCAGACAAGAAAGAATAACAAAAATTTTATCTTATAAAATGGATAGAAGTAATATTGATACTATATTTGTTGGTTCTTCCCGCGTAGATTGTGCACTTGATCCGGAATATTTTAACAAACAGACAGGTTTAAATGTTAAAAATATGGCTATTGTTGGACCTGATTTGGTTGAAACTATTGATTATACAGAGACCATTTTAAAAATACACCCCGAAGTAAAAACTATTATTATGGGGTTGGATTTTTTTGGATTTAGAGAACAGAAAAGAGATATTCTTCAAATTAATAGAGATAAAAATATTAAACCTTCTGAATTAGCAACAGTTCTGTTTTCATTTGATGCTTTAAACTCAAGCATTACTACTATTAAAGAGAATTTCACCGGAAAAATAACGAGACATATTGATAAAAACGGAATTCGCAAATTATATACGCCTGAAAATATTAATGAAGAATTTGATAAAATGCTAAGAGCCTATATTAATGGTGAAGGCTATTACAAGAATTATGTATTATCAAAAGATAAATTAATAAAGTTAGAAGAATTCAATAATTATTGCAAAAAGAGCAATATTAAACTGATTCTTTATACTAACCCAATACATATAACTATGCTGCAAGCAATCAAATCGGCAGGCTCTTTTGATGAATTTACAGAGTGGAAAAAGCAAATTGCTAACATTTCAAACTTTTATGACTTTTGCTATGTAAATGAAATCACTACTGAGCTTGTGAATAATAATATGCAATATTACTTTGAACCTTGCCACTATAATTATAAGGTAGGTAATATGGTTCTAGACAGCATTCAAGGAGCTGATACAGATTTTGGACATCTAATTACTGTTGAAAACGTTGATAATTATAATCATCAACTAGTAGATAGTTTCAATAAATGGCAAAAAAAGAATCCTGGAATTATATCAATGGTAGGGAAGTTAAAAAAATAATGTTATTTAACTCTGTAGATTTTTTATTTATATTTTTACCAATAGTTTTCTTCGTATACTTTGTGCTTAACAAAGCAAGGTTAATAGACCTGTCAAAAGGTTGGTTGGTACTTTCATCATTATTTTTCTATTCTTATTGGAAGCTTGAATACTTACCAATAATACTTTTCTCTATGGTTTTTAATTATTCAATAGGGACAACTCTTTTAGGCAATCAAAACCTTAAAATCAATAATAAGTTTATTCTTTGCTTGGGAATAATCGGAAACATTCTTTTACTTGGATATTTTAAATATTTTGACTTTCTTTTATTAAATTTAAATACAATATTGAAGGCAGATTTTGATTATTTAAATATAGTCTTGCCTCTTGCAATAAGCTTCTTTACATTCCAGCAAATTGCTTATCTCGTTGATAGTTACAAACAAGAGACAAAAGAGTATGATTTTTTGAATTATACTTTGTTTATAACCTTTTTTCCGCAGTTAATAGCTGGGCCTATTGTTCATCATAAAGAATTGATGCCTCAATTTGAGAACCTAAAGAGTAAAGTAATCAATCAAAAAAACATATCAATAGGCCTGTATCTTTTGGCTATTGGCTTGTTTAAGAAGGTTATGATTGCTGATAATTTGTCGCCTTTTGTCCATAAGACGTTTGATGTATCAACTCAATTGACATTTTTTGAAGCTTGGATTTCAAGCTTTGCTTATACATTCCAAATCTATTTTGATTTTTCAGGATATACAGATATGGCTCTAGGTATAGGGCATCTGTTTAATATTAAACTTCCTCAAAATTTCAACTCTCCTTATAAGGCCAATAATATCCAGGTATTTTGGAGAAGGTGGCATATGACCCTTTCCCGATTTTTGAGAGATTACATTTATATTCCTTTAGGTGGAAATAAAATAAGTAAAGCTATTACCTCTAGAAATTTATTCCTTACTTTTCTTATTGGAGGTATATGGCACGATGCAGCTTGGATCTTTGTAATATGGGGTGCACTACACGGGTTAGGTGTTGTCATACATCGATTCTGGCAAAATTTCAATATCAAATTAAATTCCTTTGTTGCAGTTTTAACTACATTTCTCTTTGTAAACCTTACCTGGGTGTTTTTCAGAGCACATACTTTTAATGATGCATTAAAAGTATTAAAAGGAATGCTTGGTTTGTCAGGATTTGCATTGCCAAGAACCCACCATCTTGACTTTTTATTTAATGATGGAAATTTAAAAATCAGTTGGTTGTTTTTATCATTATGTTTTATTCTTACATTTGCATTTAAAAATTCTAGTGAATTCGCAAATGAATTTAAGCCTTCTTACAGTAGATTGGTGTTAGTTTATACATTGCTATTAACTGTAATTATAAATTTAAATAAGATCACAGAATTTCTATACTTTCAGTTTTAAGAAATGTTCTTTCAATAGCTCCAACGGATATTTAAAAGGCCTTTTCTTAAATGACTTAAACATTAGATCCCATTTTGTATAATGCCATTCAGACTTAATAGTGATATTTTCTTTTTCAAATGGCTGATTGGCAGTTTTGTTGATATAATCAGCAACCCAAGCAAACATATTGTATTCATTTAAGACTTTGTTTTTAGAATCCTGTAAATATTCAAAATTTCTATTGAATTGGTCTTCTTCAATACTCATTTTGATTATCTTTATCGCTTCCTTTGGGTTTTCTATATCTATAATAGACATCGACTTAGAGTCAAAATAATCAGCGATATTAGCACAACCCCAGTAAAATGGATAAGATAACCCTAAACAAGCATCCAGAATCTTTTCCGTAAAGTAATATTTCTGACTGGAGTTTTCTAAAACTATATGATACTTATAAGGCTCAATAGCGTCCCATTTCTCATCAATTTCATTTATCCCTTTTCCATATATATCAATACTGTTTCCAAAATGTTTTTTAAGTTCTTCTGCAAACTTTAGTCTTTTTGAATGACCGTCTGTAAAAGATTTGTTTGAAATAATACAAGAAATCAGCTTACTTTTTTTAGGGTTATTTTCTTTAATAAAGTCGTAGCTTTTATTAACATACCAAGGTAAAAGTTGCATATTTATTAGGTTTGGATGATTCAATTTCTGTGGTGAGATAACTGTGGCAAATTGTTGGATATATTTTTCATGATATGTTTTTACCGCATCAGGTTCTCCGGTAATAAGGATGGTATTATTCTTTGAGCAATTTGCTGATTCTATGGAATCTACTGTATTGAAGATTATCCAAAAATCACAATCTTCGATGTCTTGATTTATATAAAATTCACAATTTTCCCATACGAATTTACCTTCAGGAAAATGGTTCTTGTATAATTGAATGTCATGAGGCAAATTAGCCTTAATTTTATAGGTATTTTTGTTTTGCATTTTTTGCTCGCTATTATATCAATTATTTATTGTATAATATAATAAAAAAAATCTTTTGCAAGAATGTTAAACTAAAAAAAACTCTGTAAGTAGTTAAGTAGAATATAATAGTCCCAATAAGGTGATTTTTTAATTTTATGAACAGTAAAAAAGACAACTTAATAGTATTTGGTGCCACAGGTAATATGACATTTGCTCTTGCAAATGTTTTAATTGGAATAAAAAAGCATTCGCCAAATATTGAATCAGATATCATCGTTTTCAATAAAGATATAACAGATAAAGATAAACAACTATTAAATTCTATAGTTGAATGTGAATTTATTGACTATGATTTCCCTTTTGAAAATACTGAGCAATTAGAAAAATCAAGCTTTAACAGATATTCAGCCTTAACTTTTTCTCGTTTTGAATGTTTTAGATTACTGGATAATTATCGTAAAGTTTTGTGGTTAGATATTGATATTGTTATTCAAAAAGATTTGTCTGAAATATTTAAATATGGTGAGAGTGGAATAAGCTTATTCGAAGAGAACTTGCCATTACAAGAATCTTTTTCAAAGGTTATTAGTGGATATAAAATGAGCACAAATCAATGTAATGCAGGAGTTTTACTTATTTCTGACAAGCTTACCAATTATCATAAAATGACTGATTGGCTTTATAAAAACACTCTGAAATTTGGTGAATGTTTGAAATATGCAGACCAAGGTATAATTAATCTGCTAATACAAGAATTCAACTTGAACGTTGACCATCTGCCCGAAGTATTTAATTGCCATCCTACAAAAAAAAGCTGCAAAGGTTCTACAATAGTCCATTCTTATTCTCCTCAAAAGTTTTGGAGTTGGCACGATAAATCCTACTACTCGAAAGAATGGGAAAATAATAATAAAAAATGGTTAAAAATGGGAGGAGATCCCTATAACGGCTTGACTTATGATTTTTGGGAGAAAGTTGTGAAAAATTATGACTTCAATTGCCCTCATCCTATTAGACAACCTAGGAAATTCATAAAGTACCTTGTTAAAAAGCTTTGGTAACGTATATGTATAAAAAATCAAAACGATACAACATGGATAAATTGTCTCCCAAAATAATTGAGCAAACAATTTTACAATCAAGTTTTGCTAAATCATATTATAAGAATTTTTTGTTACCTAAAATCAAAAAACACCCATCCCCCCTATCTGAAGAGGTTTTGCGCAACATTCTTGCAATAAATACTGCAACAGGAAGAGGTGGTGCTGCAAAAGTTGCCCATGATTTTTTAAACAAAAATTTAAACAAAAAAGGATACAGCTCCAAAATCCTAGTTAATAAGGCTTTTGGAGAAAAAGACAATAGCATAATTGAGCTGGAGCAAAATAACCCTAAGCTTCATAAGCTATTACACAAAGTTTCTCGTTCATTGGGTTGGCTGGACTTTTTCAACCCAGCCTGTTTTGAAATCCCCAAACTACAGGAATTTCAAAAAGCTGATATTGTTCACCTGCATAACCTCCATGGTGCATATTTTTCACCTTTTATACTACCAGAGCTGACCTCATTAAAACCGACCATTTGGACATTGCACGATGAACAAGCTTATACCGGGCATTGTTCTTATTCGTTTAAATGCAATAAATGGATGACAGGATGTGGAAATTGCCCAGATTTAAATTATTATCCTAAGTTAAAAAAAGACACTACTAATTTTTTGATAAATACAAAAAAGGAAATATACGACAGCTCACATTTAACTATTGTAGTTCCGTCAAATTGGCTTGCAGAAAGAGCCAAGAAAAGTATTTTGAGTAACAAGGAAGTAAAAGTAATTTATAACGGGATAGATGAAAAAATTTTTTCTCCAACAAAAAAAAACATAGCAAGAAATATTTTAAATTTACCTATGGATAAAAAAATACTTCTTTTTTCAGCTTCAGGAGGGATTAAAAACCCTCAAAAAGGTGGTAAACATCTAATTGAAGTGTTTAATTTTCTTAAAAATCAGGAAGATATACTTTTTTTGAATCTAGGCGGTGATTCAGGCGTTAAACATTCAAGATGGATAGATGTTCCTTATATAATTGACGAAAAAAAATTAGCTTTATATTATTCGGCTGCAGATTTATTTGTTTATCCTTCTCTTGTTGAATCTTTTGGTCTTGTAGCAGCAGAATCTCTTGCTTGTGAAACTCCTGTAATAACGTTTAACTATTCAGCACTTCCTGAAATAGTGGATAATGAGGTAGGTTATTTGGCAGAATATAAGAATTCTCAAGATTTAATTAAGGGAATAAAAATATTTTTAAATAATAAAACGCTTACTAAAAATGCTGGTATTAAAGGTAGAAAAAAGATAAAGGAAAATTTTACTCTAGATAAAATGGTTAATAATTATATAAATTTGTATTCCGAAATACTTCAAAATATTACTAAAAACAATAGGGATAAGTTGTAGAAAAAGTAAATAGTACCACCTGCATTTCCAGACAAATATAACTTATCTAAAGAAGAATAATTATTGAGAATATAGAGATTGCATAAGAACTTTTCTTATTTTATATATGTTTTGTATATCGATTTTAAGGAAAGCTCTTGCAGGGATTTTAACTTTTTTACTACGCCCGGCATTACCACCGAATTGGTGAATAGCTGCATATTTTATATTGGTTCCAACAATGGTAAAATTTGAATCATAATTGCTTGTAATTGATGAAGCCAATTCTCCCTGCATTTGTAAAAGTCTACCAGGCCAGTAGCCTTTTTTACGACGTTGTTTAATAGTTGATTTAGCAAGTTTTTGCCATTTAGGTCTGCCTTCTTTTTCAAAGTTTTCTTCGACAGAATCTTCTAAAATTCCTGCTATATTTTGCATAAGTGGACGTAAGTCAGAAGTTTTAGCAGCAAGCTTTTTTAAAGCCTGCTGAAGTTGCTTATCATCAATTTTTACTTCTATGAAATCGCTCATTTTATTTATTTAGCAGGATAGAAACTCATTTAATCGGATAATTTGCTATTAACAACTCTTTAAACATTTTATTTTTCTTTGTGCGATTGTTGATGCCATTTAAGCGCTCAATCGCTATCATATTAAAGCCTTTATATAATTCCCTGACTTTTTCAGAGTCATCATAAGAAAGTAAAAATCTGCCTTCAATATTTTTAAGCAAATCTCTAAGTCTCTCGTGGTCAAAGCCTTCAGTTGAAGTTGTTTCGTAACCGCATCCAAAAGTGTATGGAGGATCGCAGTAAAAGAATGCTCCGGCATGGTCATACTGAGTTATAAGCTTTTCAAAATCACGGTTTTCAATCAAAGTCTTATCAAGTCTTTTATGAATAGCGTCAATTTTCAGCAATATATTGCCCTGGCTTTTACTTGCCCCGCCTGAAGATTGTTTAACTGTGCCAAAAGTTGAACCTCTGCCTCCAAAGGAGCGAGTAATCAGGAATAAAAACTTAGCTGCATTTTGGATATCTGTTATTGGTTCCAATTTCATAAACTGCACAAACATTTCACGTGAACCGAGAAGATATTTTAACTCTCCTGTTTTCTTAGATACAAGCCTGTATTCTTCTTCAAGCTTGCCTTTTGATCGTTCTGTTTTTAATCCTTTATCCTGCAAGTTCTCTCTATCTAAAGCCCTGACTCTGCACCTGCAACCCCAGCCGTTAGGGGGATAAAAGCTATCCCAAAACTGGTCATCGTGTTTAAAAACTTTCCCGTGAAGTTCCTGATGTTCAGGACGAGTCCTTTGATCCAGGACCGCAACATATTGCCAGTAAGGTCTATTTTTAGCATTATCAGAGTGAGTTTTATACCTGCCAGCCATATATGAAGTCTGAATATTAGTTCGGTAAATAGTTTTAAGCCTATACAAAGAGCCAAGTTGGACGGTTTCAACATTTCCTGCTTCATCAACTATTGAATGCAGACCCCACCAACCTTGTTTTTGCAAAGTAGGTTCAAGATTTTTTCTAAATTCCTGAAAAGTCTGCCCTTCTTCCATAGCTTTATCAACAGCTTCTTTAATATCTTTCAAAATATCTTCTGTCATTGCTTTTGCGACAGTAAAAGATTTTTGATGAGCACTTTGCCAAACTTCGTGCCAATCCCACGAGAGCTTGTATCCTTTGCCTTTTAAGTATTGGATAGCTTTTTCAGGAGGTAAATTTATCAAATATTTTAAATCAGTCGTCATAATGAACCTCTCTCAATTTGTGTACAATCGCTTCAACTACGTTAACAGTTACTGCATTTCCTGCCATTTTGTATAAGGTGTTATCCTTAAAGCCCAGCCCTCTTGCCTTTTTTACCATTTCATCAGGGAATCCTTGAAGCCTGAAACACTCAAGAGGAGTCAACCTTCTGATTCTAAAGTTATCTATCGTACCCATATTGCAATTAGTATCAAGAGTTTGAGAAACTTGCTTCCCTACTCTTCCCCGGCGTGTTTTGCTGTTTGGGAATGCTAAATTTATTCCGTCACCTTCTCTTGCTTCATCGTAGCCTTTCTTTGTGCCGTTTCTTAATCTCATTAAAGGTGTATCCCCTCCAACTTTTAGAGTTTCCACTGTTTGTGAAGGCTTATATTTGTCAAAACGTGGTTTATTAATAAAATACAAACCTGTTTTTCCGCCCTGCCCTCCACCATTTGATGTTAAGCAAGTGCTGATTCCGTCCGTAGAATAAATCCTGTTTCCTTGAGAATTGCCTTTAGTTAACTCAAGTTGTCTGATTTCACTAGTATTCTTGCAATGGCTTGTTTTGAGAGGAAATATTTTTCGTCCACCTGTTCTTCCAAGATATCCGACAATGAACACTCTCTCACGGTTTTGGGGAACTCCGAAATCTTTTGAGTTAAGAAGGCACCATTCAAGGCAATACCCAAGGTCGGTGAAAAGTCCAAGAATTGTCGTGAAAGTTTTTCCGCTGTCGTGACTAAGCAAGCCTTTAACGTTTTCGAGTAGTAGATATCGGGGTCTTTTTTCTGCACAAATCCGAAGGACATCAAAAATGAGTGAGCCTCTTTGGTCTTCAAATCCTTTTCTTTTTCCTGCCAGACTGAAACTTTGGCAAGGAAATCCTCCCGTAAGGATGTCAAAGTCGGGAAGTTGTTTTGGGTTAATGCTACTGATGTCATTTGATTTAAACTCTCCTTCCGTTTGAAAAAATTTTTCATAAAGCTGTATGCAATGCCTGTCTTTTTCACAGAAGCCCATTGCCTTAAAACCTGCACTCTCCAAACCAAGACGAAAACCGCCTATGCCTGAAAACGTGTCAAAAAAGGTTAGAGGATTATTCTTATTCTGCATCGATACGCCCCCATATTTCTGCCAGGAATAATGTTTTTGCTAACTCTTCTTCAAAGTTTTTTGTGTTGATTTTGTTATTTTTCATTTTTTGAAAAACATCTTCAAAATCCTCACAGGTATTTAAGTCAGTGATAAAGTCACCAAATAAAGCTTTTGATTGGTTATTTAAAACATCTACATCAAAAATATCTGTTAATTCATCAATCTCTGCTTGCCCGTCAATATTTGCTTCTGCAAATTGCTTAAAGCCAAGTTCTTGTGGTTTTGGTTTTGAAATGTTTTCAACTTCGATGTCTCATCTTTCAAAACCGTAAGTTTTCATAAAATATTCTTTTGTGAACTTAACACCGCTATCAGCAAGCATTTTATCCCTTTGAGAGAGAGTTAAATCAACATCTTCCTCTTCCCACATTTCATACATCCTGAATTCAGGAACGTCTTCAGCTTCCGCATTAAATTTAACTCATAAATCCACGTAATAAGTTGATTTAGAGTTTTTTCAACTATTTTTTTATCAGAATCAATAATATCTTTTCTGACTGCCATATGTGTATTTGAAGCAGCATAACTTCCTTTGTTGACCTATTTCTGTTGTTAAAGTCTGCCCCAGAATTGCTTTTGAGATTTCAGCATTCATTTTATCGATAAGTTTTTCAAAAACATCAGCTGATGAACCTTTAGCTGCTTCTTGAATTTCAATACTGGAATCATCAGGAATAACAGCAATTGCATCTTGAATCATTGATTCAAGCATATCTGCAAGATTGTCAGTATCTTCTTTGCTTGTTCCTCTTGGATGTTTGCCGATTAAAAACGGCATTCCATATTTTTCAGTAAATGTAATCCAAAATTTCAGCCCGCCTTTTTTAAAGGTTACGTGTCCAGAAAATTCTAGATAATGTCCTCTCCCCGTAAGGGTTTTGATAACTCGGGTTATACTGTGGGCATAGAAATTTTTTATCAGGAAGTAATTCTCCTTTAAAATTGTCCTTTGTTTTTAATTTCAGATTATTCTCATCATCAAAAACAAACCATTCAGCAGGTTTAGCCTTAATTTCAAAAGGTAAAATCAAATTGCCCTGTGGTTTCCAAATGATTTCAATCGGCTGGAAACCAAACAGTACAGCAGTCAAGTAATTTCAGAGATTAAGGCATTTAAATCAAGGTTGTTAAAGAAATCTTCAATAATATCTTGTTTTGATTTCTTTACCTCTATCTATTTCCCATTCAAGAGAGAGAACGCCTGATTTTCTTGACTGAACGCAAGCCCAAACGTGCGGATCTGCATAAAAACTCTCTGTACACTCGAATATCTTTGCCTTGTTCCTTAATACCGGATCAGGATCAGGAAGATTTTGCAGTATTGAATAAAAATCAATTGAGCGTTTTCTTGTGGCAATTTCGCTCACAAGGCTTGTTTTAGCCTCATGAAAAAGAACATATTCACGCTCATTTATCCATAATTTTTTCACTGCAATTTCCTCTTTAATGGGTTTTTAAAGTCTTTTGAAAATTAGTTTGAATTTTCTGTTAAATTTTTTAGTATTTGATATCCAAACTATGCAAAAAGCTAAAGGTGTCCCAGTTATGCCGTCAAATCTTTAACCCTTTTGTCATATTAATGCTTTTCTCTTCTGTTTCTTGTTGCAATATAAATAGGCCCTGGTTTTGCTTGCATGCGTGAAGAGCTAGAGCCAGTGCCCAAAACCTGTCAGCGTGTCCTGAAGTATCTGATTTTTCAACATCAAAACGTATATTTCCTGATGCTGTGGTTGATACCCTTCTTATAGAGTGCAAGTCTTCTCTAATATCGTGTTCTGCAGGAATATAAACGGTTTTATCTTCAAAATTAGTTCTTGTGTTATATGCAAGCTCTTCTTTAACCTTGTTTGTAAAGCTTATAGCTTCAACTCTATATTGCCCGAACTTTGTCGCTGAGCATTTTCAGCTAATTGCATTCCAAGTCCTGTAGCATCAATACAGCATCTTCTTAAATTCTTGTGTTTTAAAATGTTTTCTAAAATTTCTTCTTGAATATGAAATGGCGTTTTTTCAAGAATTTTGACCTTTCTTGTATGTTTTACGTTATCCAAAACTTCAATAATCCAAATAACAGTTAAATCTTTCTTCCTGCCAATATCCATCCCAACATAGAAATCGCCTGTTATTTCATCAATCGGTTTTAAAATATTTTTGTTTCGCAGGTTGCAATTAGTTCATAAGGCAAAAAAGCAGAAGCTTCATCAATTGCCTCGCAGCAATACTCCTGCAGCCAGGTATATTCATCAAAACAGTTTGTTTTTTGCTCTTCCAGCCATTTCTGCCTTTCATCCTCTGTTGTTATTTTGTTTAAAATTTTATCAACAAGCGAAAAGCCGATCGGCAAAAAAGGGCTGTCCGAACCCTCGACAAAAAGTTTGCTGCAGTCATATTTCAAAATCCGATGGATTCACGATTGGAACCATATTCATCAACCCCATCTTTGACAAAGGTATCAATCATATCAGAATACACCTGATACACATTACGAATTATCCGATGGGGATACTTGAGCACCTCCTGAAGAAACTCGGCATAAGGGAGAATCGGCGACTGTTGCCAATGTTCTCTTTCTTTATCAAGATTCCTCATGGCTTTGACTAGATTGCGCATGCCCTCACCCCTTCCACTGTACAACACCTCACAGATCAGTTTCTTTTTTT
>CALOAD010000022.1:0-248429 GCA_942491415.1 Candidatus Gastranaerophilales bacterium
CCTCAAGTTTCGTTCCCAGATTCCGCCAGCCAACAGCAATCGGCTTGTGCGACAACCGCGCAGCCGGAGAGTTGTCGCTAGTAGAGCTTTCCCGCAACGGATGAGTCTGAAAACGACAGCCCACAAGTTCTAAGCGATCAGACTGCACGAGTAACAACGCCCCTGCTGGTTTGTCGCCACCCTCTACAGGCTCGGTTCGCAAATGGACATTCTCCAAGCGGACCTGTTCGGCATTGAGCAACAAGGGCGTAGACGTAACCTGGATTACTGCCGGTGATTCCGCGCGTCCGCGAATGATCAACTCACCAGCCACGGAAAGTTTGGCAACCTGATAAGGCCCGGCGGAATCAAGCTCGACGACGCCGTCCCGCGGCAAGGGGAGTTCGCGATACGTTGATAGCGGTTGTTCGGGATGCTTCTGTGAGTCTTCCGGCGAAGCAGTAGCAGCCGTCGGCCAGTTCTCGGTGATGTTGTTCAGTGAGGGAGCGTATTGATCGACGATTTCCAAAACCACGGTGCGTGCGCCTTGGTTGGACAAGAATGTGGCCAATCCAGAGAGCAAAAACACTAGTACAAACAGCGGCGCCCAACGGCTGGCCGCTGAAATTTTTGGCCCATCCAGCGGCAATCGCACCGGTGTACGGAATCCCGACACAAAGCGGGCGACTTTCCCGCGCGCCATTCGGCTCGGTTTACCCCACTGACGGTTGATCTCTTCGCGCGATTGTGGCCGCAACGTCGGATCCGGATTCGTCAGCGCCAGCAGATTCTCAGCCAATTTGGCCGGCGTGTCGGGCGCCCATTCTCTCACATCATCAGCGGTGTGCGTCTGATGAGCGGCAAGCTTGGCCAACGGATCACCGCCGGGATAGGGAGGCCGCCCCGCCAACAATTGCCACAGTAGACATCCCAAGGCATACAAATCAGACGCCGGCGTGTGTCCCCGATCCGTTCCGATCAATTCCGGCGCGATGCCGTCAAAGCGTTCGGGGGCGGCTGCGGTATGAATCGACAAATCCCGCTCCAAAATCGGCCGCAACCCGGCATCCACCAGCACTGCCACCCCAGCGTCGTTCAAACGGACATTATGAATCCGAATATCGCCATGCACCTGCCCCCGCTCATGCAGTTCCAACAAACCGTCCAACAATTGCCGGCCAATCTCCCACACGATCTCAGCAGGAAATCGCCCCCGCCGAACTAACAACTCCGCCAAGTGCGGACCAGACACATAGCGGCTAACAATCACAATCCGCTCGCCCAGCTTGTCGCATACTTGCGGACCCACGATGCAGGGATGTCCCCAATTTGAGATAGCGGTGGTCTTTTCTAAAGCGGAAAATTCATCACGGGAAACTCCGCCCGGTGAGGAAACCAACTTGAGCACACAAATCCGCCCACTCGATTTGTGACGCGCCAAAAACGTCTCTCCTCGACGACCACCCCCCAACCGATGCAACAACAAACAAGGCCCGACGATCAGTTTTTCCGGCGTCCCCGAATCCAGCAATTGCGCCTGAAACGGCGTCAACTTGCCCGATTGCAGCAGCGCATCGATCCAGACCGAGTCAAACGCCGGCAAATCGCGCGCAAGCCGACTCACCCGCGAACGACAACGTTTTAAGTCGTGCGGCGTACACAGATTCGTCTGGAACAACAAATCCAGCAACGGTTTAGACGGCGGGTCCAACAAGCGACGGGAATCCTGTGGGGAAGGACAAATCGTGAAAGAAACAGGCGAAAAAACGACATCCATCGATCCGCCTTATTCTCAAGCGGGGAATATCCCAGATTCCCTGAATTGCCTCAAGATGAAGGTGGTCGAGGAAAAACAAAAAGAACTGTCGTTACTTGATACAGGCTTGAATTTCAAATCTGCTGAGATGAAATGTTGCATCCCCTTAAGGAATCATGCGAGAATCAGAATTTAGTAGGGAGTAAGGAATTCATAAATGCAAGGAATTTAGTTGGTAAGCTCCAGATAAACATGACAATCGCGATTTGCATACAGTGCGGACACGAAAAGGTCGGTGCAATATCGCCATGCCCAAACTGTGGACTTCTACCCGCAACACCCGAAGAACAAGCCAAGTCAATTACATTGTCTGACCGAAATCATAATCCAGAAGAATTGCGACAGATTGCAACTCGCATTCAAGCGGGTGAGTCTTTCGCATACGACAATAATGCGGTTACCCAGATGGCAATCGAAATTGACAGGCTTGGCGACTTCCAGATGCCATTGGGTTGTCGAATCGCAGTATGGAT
Source organism: Candidatus Gastranaerophilales bacterium (assembly GCA_942491415.1). GTDB lineage: Bacteria > Cyanobacteriota > Vampirovibrionia > Gastranaerophilales > CALOAD01 > CALOAD01. Next base: position 2,269 of record CALOAD010000022.1, read on the forward strand.
ACCGATATTTGTCATGTTCACAATGATTACGTTGTTGATTGCAATTTTCATTCACACAAACTTCTTTTAACAGATTCTGGTTGCTCCCCCTCCCCCAAATCGAGGTTCTCATGCGACGATTAACAAAGCAACAGATCCTGAACGGCTTAAAAAACTTTTGGATTGATTTGCTAGGGATCGATGATGACGAGGCGGTGTTTTTGGCGAACGACAACCTCATCGATTGGCTGAGATCTCTCGGAGGAGGAATTTGGGAAGAATTAGATTTTGCTGCTGTGCACTTCCGTCTTCAGAATGACTTAGGCGTGCAAGGCACGGTAGCTGAGTTCGATGAGTTGATTATTGGTGGCGCCAAGAACGACGAAGACTGGGAGACATTCGTGAAGCCCACATTGACCTTTGGTCGCTTCGCTGATTGGATTGTCGAACGAGTGACCATTCCCGATTATGCACCGGTGAACATCACGGGAACACCTTGCCAGCAAGCGGGAACTTTTTTCACGATTCAGAAAGTCATAAAAGATGTCCAGCTTTTTACACCACGCTATGGCCCAAGCACTCCCATTCGTTACTCGTTAAGAGGTCGTGACCTAAAAATTGTATGGTCCCGTTTAAGTTTGCACTCAGGGGGCGAGCTTCCTCCATTGCACTGGCCTTTTGCTCAATTTGGATGTGCAGTGGTGATTCTGGGAGCTTTGCTCGGCATTGTCTCTTCCTTCGCATATCTCCCCGGAATTCTCGTTGCCGGCTTTTTGGTACTCATGGGCGTAATAATCTCAGATGCCGGAAACCCTCTTCCGGAGAACATTTCGACGTTTAGAGATCTCTCACGGGAGATGAGCAAGTTTGTGGAACACGCAGGCTAGCGTACGGGACTGCAAACAAAACAGGGAATCCCAACATCCGTGCCCAACTTCCCGGCAATCTACAACACCATCGAAATCGTCATCTGGGCGGCGCTCAGCATCGGTTTTGTGTTAGCCGGGCTGAAACAAACAGGCACAACCCGCACCCGTTGCCTACTCGCAGGATTCTGGTTCGCCCTGTTCTCAATCTCCGACGCGGTGGAACTGCACACCGGCGCCTGGTGGAAACCGTGGTGGCTGTTGCTCTGGAAAGGTGCATGCGTGATCTCGCTAGTTCTCCTCTACATAAAACACCGCCGCTCAAAAATGTCGTAGGTCCGTGCTCTGCCGGACGATTCCGCGATCCCTGTTTTGGACACGAATAACACCGATCGCCAATCTGCAAGGTCGATCCGCGGCCGGTAAAACCGGCCCTACATTTGTCGGCCTCCGCACCAATTTCACCTTTACCCATGCACCAATCTCTGCCAACATTCCCGCATGGAAAATCAAGCCGATGATTTATTGCTCTTACTGATCGCTTGCGGCGCCGCCGTCGGTATTGCGGCAACGATTGCGCGATTGCGTTTGGGACAGGAAATCGGCGGTGATACCACAAAACCCAATACCGCACACCACAAACCGCAACCGCTCAGTGAGGTCACCACGGTCAACCTGCTACGACTGGCCGCCGCTATTGCGCTAGGTGGTTTTGGCTTGGTACTGTTGCTCCCGATCGTCACAGTACTCCAAGTAAATGAACCTGAATCCACTCCTGGAATTACTCCCCTGGCATGTATCGTATCGTTCATTGTCGCCTGGATACTCTGTTACATTTATTTACGTCGCTCAGGACTTTTTCGTCGTTTGATTCACCACGGAGACACGGAGAACACGGAGTTTCAGGAAATGCGAAATCCGAAGCACGAAATCCAAAACAAATCCTAATAAACAAAATCCAATATTTTTGTGTCATTGGGTTTTTGAATGTGTTTCGAATTTCGTGCTTCTAATTTTTTTCTTCTCCGTGTCCTCCGTGCCTCCGTGGTGAATTTCTTTTTTTGAGTTCAAGAATGACCATCGCACTACTAATCTTATTCTGCAGCCAACCGATCACCGTAAGCTTCATCGTCGCGGTAGAATCCTATCTTCACGGTGGTGTAGCCGACGTTCGCCTCTCCCTCGTATTACCCCGGCTAAAACAACTGTTCGGTCGCGGGCTGATTTCATCGGCCCATTGGCCGCAACAATGCAGTTTCCTGCTCGCCCTGTTTGTCTGGCTCGCAGCGGCCGGCGGGGTGTTGTGCGGACTGATCTTGCCGGAGGCAGCTGGCGGAAATTTCGGGATCCTATTTGTGACCGCATGCCTGCTTGCGGGGGTCAGTCGCGACATTCCTCAATCCCTTGCCGGGCGCAGCACCCAGGAAACAGCGGAGTCGTTGCGTTCGTTGTTGCAGTCGCTGAGTCTGTGGTTGGCGGTCAGCATTTCACTGGCAGCGGCAGGGCTGTTGTGCGGCTCGCTTTCTTGGCCGGCGATCGTCAATACGCAAGCCAAATCCACCGCATGGCTCTTAGCACTGCAACCGCTGGGCGTGCTCATTCTGGTGATTGTTGCCATCGCTCCTGCGGAGTCAAAAATGAAGACCTCACAGCAAACCAACTTGGCCGATTACTGTAGGCTCATCGCATTTGCGTTGATCATCGTCTGCACATACGGCGGAGGCTGGCATTTCTGGGGGGTAGCCGCTTACACTACCCCCAACGAACCGTCTCTATTGCAAGGATTGCTGCGTGGTTTTGTGTTCCTACTAAAGTCGGCGATAGTTTTATGCGGACTGGTCGCTTTTCGGCACACGGCCTTTGCAGGAAAACTCCCAACATTTTTAACGCTGACCTGGAACGTGTTGTTACCCTTGGCGTGCCTGAATTTTGTGATCGCCTTGATCGCCGAAACCTGTTTGCAACCGGGAGACATGCTGAGCCGTTTTTTGTTGGCCTGGATCGTGGTCGGCGGCGGAACGGCTTACGGATTACTCTTTCATCACAAAACGATTACCGCACAGTGGGAACTTTTGCGGGACTAATTTGTGGTTGCCACCGCTTCTGAGAGATTCACCGCGACCTACTTTTCATGACGAAGGTTCAGGGATGAACGGACAACCCCTAGGGCTGCTTCTCTGCTGCGGATTTGGCGGCGCGGGACTCTGCTTGATGCTGCGTTCCCACAAGGAACGTTCGCGCAACTGGTGGATTGGCTTGACCCTGCTCAGCGGCGCTGCAACTGCGGGAATGATCTCTTGGGCAGACTCACTACGGGGGCACATCACGCTTTCACTCCCTGCGGTTTTGTTAATCGTCACCGCCGCAATCGCAATCAGCAGTCGTGACCGCAAGCGGGGCGTGCTGTGGTTCATCCTCGCGTCTGTGCTCAACTCCACGATTCTGCTGCTACAGGGCACTATTTTTGCCGCATTAGCCAATGCGATCGTGGTCAGCGGTTCGATCGGACTGTTATTTCTCATTACCGCAATAACTTTTCGGGGAGCTCCTCATTCCTCTGAGCCGACAAAGATCTCGCAAGTAATTCCGGCCTGTCTGACTGGTGTCTCTTAACAATGACATTCGCTTTCGCAATCTCAAGTGCAGATTTCGAAAAAATTCACCGACACCCAACAGACGGGTGAGGCAACTCTGACGAGCCTTGAGAGTCTGCCGGAGATAGGTCTCTCATTGTTCTCCGAACATGGAATCAGCGTGGTGGTCATGGGGCTGTTGTCGATTGTCTGCACCGTAGCGATGGTCAAATTCACACAAACAAAAGCCGAAGGGCTGCCGTCGTAAGACGCAACGGAAAGACGTTTCCGCATGACTGGTGAACTAGCAAACGCAAACCAACTGCTCATGGTCGGCGCCATTCTGCTTAGCATCGGCATCGTGGGCATGCTTGCGCGACGGGATTTCTTGATGTTCTTGATCTCCTCGCAAGTGGTGCTGCAAGGGATCTGTCTGTCGCTCTCCGCCCTGAATCGGATACACCCCTTTGCAGAAGGGACCGCTTGGCTGTTATTACTGTTGGGGTTCGCGGTCATTCAAGCAATCTGGGGCATCGCCCTTGCAACAGCTCTGCGATTTCGCGACGGTTCGTTGGATGTTTCCCGTTTACGAGTTTTGGGAGAGACTGATTCCAATCCTGCAACAGTCCCTTCATGCAGTCTGAATTTGTAAAATCATGACGACCAGCCTCATCCTCACCCTACTGATACCGCCGCAGCTTGTCTGTTGACGTGGCTGGCTGGTGGCACTCGGCTATGGCGATGGGGCCGCACGGCAGCCATGTTGTCCGGACTGCTCACCATCGGCTCTGCAGTAGCTCTATTCTATTTCTCCACACAAACGCCGCAGCCGTTCTTGATCCCTCTTGGTCATTGGATCGCGCTGCCCGGATCGAGTGCTGAAAGCTTAGTCGGATCGTTGTTGGTCGATCGTTGGGCGTTGTTTTTCGTGGCATTGGTGGCGGTCGTGGGGGGCTTGATCACTATTGAAGCCGCCTGTGGAAGAGAGAAGACAGCGCAACACAAATCTTGCCGCCCCTGCAACTCACGCTGTTTTTCACCATGGCCACTCTGCTAGCCGGGAATTTCCTGCAATTGATCATCAGCTGGGAATTGTTGGGGCTCTCCACCTGCTGGTTAATCGGTGGAACCTCGCCGGAGTTACGCGTCAGAAACGGAGTCCGCAAGGCGGCCTTGATCTACTTCTGTAATTGGTGAAAGTATTGAGGAAAAAAAATATAAACTTTACTGGCAGAACGATCTGAAGGCTTGTGTACCACCTGAGGTTTTGAGTAATGCTCCTGAAATAGATTTGGATGTTCAAGAACCTTTTTATATAAAAGAATACGCTCAATTATCAACTCCTCAGTCTGAAAATATTGAAGACGCTGTTAAAAAAATGATTTCTAGTCCTGATTTTGCGTCTAAAAAATGGATTTTTTCACAATATGACCATACTGTAGGTAATAGAACATCAATAAGTCCTTATAATGGTGGTTCTTGTGGTGTTTGGATTCAAGAAGAGGGTGGAGTTGTAGGTTTTGATATAAATTCTAACCCTAGACAAGTATTTTTAGACCCGTTTACAGGCTCTCAAAATACGGTTTGGGAATCTTATAGAGCTTTTTGTTCAAAGGGTTTTACGCCTAAAGGAATTACCAATTGTTTGAATTTTGGCAACCCTGAAAAAAGCGAGGTTGCGTATCAATTTACAAAAACCATTGAAGGGGTGGCAAAAGCTTGTAATGATATGGAGATACCGGTTGTATCAGGAAACGTTTCTTTTTACAATGAAAGTGAAAAAAATAGGGTTCTACCGACACCAACAATAGGAATGGTGGGGTATGTGGATGATTTTAAAAAAATTGTACCTAGTGATTTTAAAGAAAACGAAGCCGTTTTTTTGCTTGGCAATGAAGTAAAAAATGACTCTGATATAGGAGGATCCTTGTATCAAAGGGTTTTATTTGATTTTTTAGGTGGGAAAATTGATGAAGTAGAGCCTGAAAAAGAATTAAAGTTAGCCCAAACTCTTCAATATCTAAATCAAAATAAAATCATTAAGGCTTGTGTGAATGTATCTACAGGTGGGTTATTTGGGGCTTTATTCAGAGCTTTAACTCGTAGTAATATAGGTTTTGAAGGCTCAATTGTTGAAACAAATGATATTTTAAAAGGTTTGTTTGGTGAAATAACAGCTAGGTACTTGATATCAGTTGATAATGAACAAGCTTTTATTGAGTTGGCACAAAATAATGATCTTCAATATAAAAAACTCGGAATTTGTGTCGGTGATAAAATTAGCTTTGACGGATATAATTTTGATGCAAAAGAGCTTTTTGATCTTTATAAAAATGCTTTAGAGCTGGAGATGCAAAGTTGAAACTAAAAGAAGAGTGTGGAATTTTTGGTGGTTATTGTTTTGCTGAAAATATCAATTTTTATATAAAATCAGGATTGATAAAACTGCAACATAGAGGGCAAGATGCTTGCGGTATTTGCGCATGCGGTGATAAATTTTATTTGCAAAAAAAATTAGGTTTAGTTCAAGAAAAATTTGATGCAAGTTCCTTGAAAAAATTGAAAGGACAATGGGGTGTAGGTCATGTAAGATATTCCACTAATGGAAGTAATGAAATTGATGATGTACAACCTTTTTTAGCCGAATTAAGAAACGTAGCAATGGCACATAATGGACATATATTGGGTAATGAAAAAGACTCGAAAGCTTTGTTTGATTTTATAACTCCTTATATTTTCAAAAACTATACGGCAAGGCAAATAGGAGAATTGCTAGCGGAAAAATTTCCTAATGATGCCTGGAATTTACTGTTTTTGCTCGAAGATAGAATATGGGCTTTTAAAGATCCTAAAGGTTATAGACCTTTAATGTTGTGTGAGGCTGAAGAGGGCTATTTTATTGCGTCTGAGGACGTTGCTTTTCAGGGTTTAAAAAATAAAAAAATCATTGAAGTTGAAGCAGGAGAAGGTATTGAGCTGACAAAAAATGGATTTGATATTTTTAGATTCAATTCTGCAACTCCTAAACAATGTGTTTTTGAGCAAATTTATTTTGCGTCTTCGGAGTCGACTATATTTGGTAAAAACGTAGCTCAATCACGTTTTGAGTTGGGTGTTGAATGCGCAAAACAAAATATTATTGAAGCCGATATGGTTATACCTGTTCCTGATTCAGGTAATATTGCTGCCAATGGGTTTTCGAGTTTTGTAGGCATTCCTTTGGTTAGAGCTATCAAAAAAAATATATTTTCAAATAGAACTTTTATCGCAAATAAAAAAGAGCGCAAATCTCTTGTAGAAGAAAAGCTGATCATTGATAAAAAATTGGTAAAGGGCAAAAATGTTGTAGTTATTGATGATTCGATCGTAAGAGGGACTACTTCTACATCTATAATAAAGAAATTAAAAGAAGCAGGGGCTAAAAAGATTCATTTTATTGTTTCATCACCTCAAATAGTCGGAACTTGTTTTTGGGGTGTTGATATTCCCGATGCAAAAGAACTTTTGGTTAAAAAAAATATGACTAATAATCAAATAGCAAAGTTTATAGGCTCTGACAGCGTGGGATTTCTTTCTATTGAATCGCTCAAAAAAGTCCTCGGTGAAAAAAATTGGTGTACCCATTGCCTTTATAATGAAGCTTCGGTTAAAATGAATAAGTGTAATAAAGAACTTACAAACGTTTAATGGGGCTGAAATTGGAACTTACTTACCAAAAAGCCGGTGTAAATGTCAATAACGCTGATATGCTTAGCGGTTTAATAAAAGAATCATTAAAAACGGCTAATATAGGTCGATTTGCGGCATTATATGAACATCCTTATATTCGGGATTATTATCTGGTAGCCTGTACTGATGGTGTTGGCACAAAAGTGATGCCTTTATTTCAAAGAAATGATATGCGCTCTATAGCTCAAGACCTAGTGGCAATGAATTTAAATGATCTCGTTTGCACAGGGGCGTTTCCTTTATTTTTCCTTGACTATATTGCTACAAATAATCTTGAAGTCGATACTGTGATGAATTTTGTGAATGAACTCAAGAATACGCTTTTGCAATATAATTGCGCTTTAATAGGTGGTGAAACTTCTGAATTAAAAGATTTAATAAAAGAAAATAGCTTTGATGTTGCGGGTTTTGCAGTAGGCATGCTAAAAAAAGATAAATTGTTATCATCTCAAAATGTTAAAAGCGGTGATGTGGTAATTGGATTAAGCTCCTCAGGTCCTCATTCTAATGGTTTTACGCTTATTAGAATGTTAAAAGAACAGGGTTTGATTGACGATGATCTTTTTGAAATATCTTTAAAGCCCACTAATATTTATGTTAAAGAGATTTTAGAGTTATGCGATCAGGATCTCATAAAGGTTTGCGCTAATATAACCGGTGGCGGTGTTGTTTCAAACCTTTCAAGGGTTATTCCTGAAGGATATACAGCGATTTTGGATAAAAAAAGTATTCCCGAGCAAAGGTTTTTTAAATTTATTAAGGAAATTATAGAAGAAAAAGAAGCCTATAATACCTTTAATATGGGGGTTGGAATGTGTATTATAGTAGCCGATGGTTGTGTGCAAAGTACTTTAGACATTTGCAAGGGATATAATCCTTTTATTTTTGGAAAGATTGAAAAAAATGAAAAAAATAGCCGTGTTTGGCTCAGGTAACGGAAGTAACTTTGAAGCTATAGCTGAATATTTTAAGAATTATAGGGTTGAAATAACTTGTATTTCTGATGTGAAAGATTCTTTTATCTTTAAAAGAGCTGAGAAAAAGGGGATAAGGTCTTTTTACGTTCCTTTTGCCCAAACGGAAGAGTTTTTAAAAGAAAATAAATTCAATTTGATTATTTTGGCAGGATATATGAGGATTTTACCTGAAAATATTCTAAAACAGGCTGATTTTATTAATATTCACCCCTCTTTACTGCCTTCTTTTAAAGGGAAAAATGCCATTGAAAAAGCTTATAAGTATGGCGCAAAAGTGAGTGGGGTAACTATTCATAGAGTAACTAAAAATGTTGATGAAGGTCCTATATTGGCTCAAGTACCTGTTTTTATAGAGTCTCAAATGAAGCTTGAAGATTTTGAAAATAAAATTCACGAAATTGAACATAAGCTTTATCCTGTTGTGATAGAAGGGCTTTTATACGGCAAAAAAGTTAATATAGCTGAGTTATTTGCTCCTGTTATATCTCCTCAAAAAAGCTGCACAGGCTGTAAAGGTTAGGTTTTATGAATGTTTTAGTATATGGCAGTGGAGCAAGAGAGCACGCAATTGTGTGTAAGGTTTTGGATTCTAAACTTTTAAGCAAATTATTTCTTTTTAAACCTAACGATGGGTTTGCCCATTTAGGTGAGGTTTTAGATGCTAAAAATAATAAAGATCTTGCTAAAATAGCTAAAGAAAAAAAAGTTGATTTAATGATTGTAGGTCCTGAACAACCCCTTGTAGATGGCGTTGTGGATGAATTTAAAAAACAGTCTATTCCAGTTATTGGCACTGATAAATATTGGTCAAATCTTGAAGGATCAAAGATTTTTGCCAAAAATTTTATGCAAAAAAATAATATTCCAACGGCAAAATATACAATTATCGAAAATGAAAATCAAATACAAAAGGCGTTAGAAGATTTTAAACCTCCTTATGTCATAAAGGCTGATGGTTTAGCTGCCGGCAAGGGTGTTTGCATTGTTAATGAAGCGAATGAAGCTTTGGCAATAATTCAAGAATACTTAAAGGGTAAGTTTGGAAAAGCTTCTCAAAAAGTTATTTTAGAAGAGTTTTTGGAAGGTGAAGAGTTTTCTTTAATGTCAATTTGGGACGGCAAAACTCTTTTGCCTTTTATCCCTGCTCGTGATTATAAAAGGCTTTTGAATGATAATAAAGGTTCAAACACAGGTGGAATGGGTTCTTATTGTCCTGTTGAGCTAATAACAATGCAAAAAACAGAGCTTGCTAAATACATTAAAAACCTTGAAAATGCTTTGCGAAAAGAACAAGCTGATTTTGTAGGTGTTATTTACAGTGGTTTAATTTTAACAAGTAATCAATTTAAAGTTTTAGAATATAACGTGCGTTTTGGTGATCCTGAAATACAATCATTGTTATTAAATCTTGAAAATGATTTGCTTGAGGTTTTTAGAGCTGCGATTAATAAAAATTTGGATAAAGTAACATTGCATTGGAAAAAAGAAGAATCAGGCTGTGTAGTTGTTGCAGCAAGAGGTTATCCTGAAAATCCGTTGAAGGGTTGTGAAATTAAAAATATTAAAGAAATAGAAAAAAAATATTCTGTGCAAGTTTTTTATGCCGGTGTCAAAAAAGAACAAGGTATTTTAAAATCAAATGGAGGAAGGGTTTTGTCTGTTTGTAAAACAGCAAAAAAACCTTTTGATGATATTTATCACGCTATTGATGAATTAGATTTTGATGATAAGATTTTTAGATCAGATATTGCAAATCATTAAAGTGTAAAATATTGGTATTAAAGAAAAAAGAAGAGCTTTAAAGAATGGAAATTTTAGGGAATTTACAACAATATTTTTCTCAAATGGGTGAGGTAGGGCTTGGATTACTTGCTTTTATAGAGTCCAGTTTCTTTCCGTTACCTCCTGATTTTTTGTTGATGGCAATGAGTTTGCAAACACCTCAAAAAGCTCTTGTATTTGCTCTTATTTGCACTATATTTTCCACTTTAGGTGGTGGTTTTGGGTATTTATTGGGTAAATTTGGCGGTAGACCCCTTTTTCATTTCTTTTTTAAGAAAAAAGAAAATCAGTTAGAAAAAGTAGAAAATTTATATAATAAATATGGAGTATGGGCAGTGCTGGGCGCAGCTTTTACGCCTATTCCATATAAAGTATTTACCATAGCTAGCGGCATTTTTGCATTGAATTTTATAGGGTTTTTAATAGCTAGTTTTATCGGGCGTGGTGCAAGGTTTTTTATAGTGGCGATAGGTCTTATGCTTTTTGGAGAGGCTGTTAAATCTTATATTGAACTTGTCATAATTGCTCTTGCATTGTTTGTGGTCTTATTTTTTGTGGTTTTATACAAAAAAAGAAAAAAGATAATTTAAGAAGCAGTTTTGTTAAAATTCGCATTGCCTTGCCAAGCAAGCTGTTTCAGTTTTAACAGCCACTGTCCTTTAAATAAGTCTGTATTCATTTATAATAATGAACATTAGCAAAACAGATTTTAACTTATTAATGTAAAATATACAAACATGCCGGCACCTAAAACCCAGCAATATATAGCAAAAACATTGAGTTTGTTTTTGCTTATAAATTTAATAAAATATTTAACGCAATAATAACCTACAAAAGCTGCAACAATTGTCCCTGTTAATATTGCAGTCCAGTTATAGGATAATATTTCTTGACTAAAGCTAAGATGAAGGGTTTGATAAAGTGCAGCAGCAAGTATTATGGGTATGCTGAGTAAAAACGAGTACCTGGCACAAGTTGTGCGATCTAAGCCTGCTGCAAGCCCTACTGCTATTGTAGCTCCAGACCTTGAGAGTCCCGGGGTCACTGCCAAGCCTTGAGCTAATCCTATTGCTATTGATTTTAAAACAGTTATTTTTTTTGTTTTAACAAGCATTTTAGAAGAAATGTATTCTGTAAAAAAGAGCAAAGACCCTGTTCCTATAAGCACTAATCCGACAAAATGAGGTTTATATACCAATGACTCAAAAAAGTCTTTAAAGGGAAAAGCTACTGCAACGGTAGCTATTGTTCCTATTACTATATAAACCGGAATCAAGGCTTCGGGATGCTCTTTGAAGGATTTTTTATTGACGGCATTGAAAAATTCCTTAAAGAGATGTTTTAAATCTGTTCGAAAATAAACCAAAACAGCCATTAAAGTTCCTAAATGGAGCATTATATCAAAAAAGATTTCCTCACTACTTCCTGTTGAAAAATCTTGTCCTGTAAGGATTTTATAAATTGAAGAGGTTAAAACAATGTGCCCTGAGCTACTAACCGGTAAAAATTCGGTTAATCCTTGTATTATCCCTGTTATTATCGCTTGAAAAAAATCCATTAATCTTTTCCTTTTGCAAAGTCAATATCTTTGGTTTCTAATTCATTTTTTATTTCTTCTATAAGAATTTTATCATTTTTTGAAAGGTCTCTTTTTAGGAACTTTTCAAAAAGATCAGGTCTTTTTTTAAATGTTCTTTTGAGTTCTTCTTTTTTGCGCCATTTATCTATTTGAGCGTGATTTCCTGATCTTAATACATCAGGTACTTTCATTCCTTCGTAATCGTAAGGTCTTGTGTAGTGAGGGTGTTCTAAAAGCCCATCAGAAAAGGAATCGTAGTGAGCCGATTCTATTTTGCCTAAAGCCCCCTCTAAATGTCTTGTAACGGAGTCCATAATACATAAAGCTCCTAGTTCTCCTCCTGTAAGAACAAAATCCCCCAAAGAAACCTCTAAGGGTTTTATACCTTCTCGGATTCGTTCATCAAACCCCTCATAATGACCGCAAAGAAGAATTAATTTGTCATTTTGACATAATTTATTTGATAATTCTTGATTGAAGGGAACACCTTGAGGTGTAAGCATTATAGTGGTGGTTTGTTCGGGTTTTGAAATGGAGTCATAAGCTTTAAAAATGGGATCACACATCAAAACCATGCCGGCACCGCCCCCATAGGGCGTATCATCAACTCTTTTATGCTTATCTTCAGTAAAATCCCGAGGGTTGATTTTTTCAATAGAAATTATACCTTTTTGAGCAGCTCTTGACATTATGCTGTAGGAACAATAGCCGTCTATAATTTCGGGAAAAAGTGTAATGACATCAAATTTCATATTTAAAGCTCTATAAGTCCGGGGATTGCGTTTATTATGATTTTATTTTCTTTTATATTTACTTTTGGGACAAGGTCTTTTACAAAAGGAATAAGGTTTTCATGATTTTCGTTTTTGACGGAAAGAATATGCCCGCCCCCTTGTTCTGATACATTTGAGACTTTGCCGATATATTTATTATCTTGGTCAAAAACATCCAGTCCTTTAAGATCGTTTATATAAAATTCATCAGTTTCTAAAAATTTTTCTATTTTATCTTTAGAGACTTTTAAAATAGCCCCTTTAAACTCTGTAGCTTCATCAATAGAGTTTATCTCTTTAAATTTTATTAAGGCATTTTTTTTATGAAAACGAATTTTTTGAATGGTTAAAACTTTTTTAATGTCAGGTTCTTGAGGTGTACAAGCAAAAAACTTGTTTATTTCATCAAAATAAACTTCTTTTCCCTGTGTATATCCCACTTTTACTTCACCGGCAATTCCGTGAAAATTAAGAATTTTACCTATAGATAATAAATTTTCCAACTCAACTCTCCGTCTTTTATTGTTTAATTTCTTGAATAATACCGTCTTTTACTAAGATTTCAGCCTGTTTAAACTTATCATAAATATTCTCACCTATTTCAAGCTCAACATAGTTTTCAAGACTACCTGTTACTATGACATTTTCCAATGCTATATGATTTATTGTATCACGTTGAGACATAAGTTCTTGTTTTATCCCCGACATTTGCTGCAATCGTGTTGCAATGTCCTCAAGGGCATCTTGGACCTGTTGTGAGGAGCTTTCTTCATATTGAGTGTTAAAGCTATTTACTTGGTCAATAACTTGTTTATGTTGAAGTTCAAGTTGGATAATTTGACTTTCCAGAAGTTGAATTTCTTTTGAAAGTTCTTCCGCGGCTTGTTTTTTAAAATCAGAAGTTACTATGGTTTTTATTGTAACAGGTCGTTTAACCTTAATTTTACTCATACACACCTCAAGCTTTTTATCTAAAATAGTGCTTTAAAATATTTTTCTTTGCTTAAGTGAAAATATATTATATGATCTAATAAGCACAATTAAATCATACAAGAAATCAAGCCCAATTTAAATAACCGTTAATATAACTATAAATATTGTTACGTAATACTTTTGTCTGATGAAATTGTTTGGAATTAAAAATGAAATTTAAAAATAAGTTTGAAAAAATAGCTTTATATATGCTCATATTTTGTACTTTGGTTTTTATTGGTGGTTGTAAGAAAAAAGAACCTGCCAAAGATCTTTTGGATATTATTAAAGACAGAAATAAAATCATTGCAGGAGTAAAAATAGATAGTAAACCTTTTGGATTCAAGGATGAAAAAGGCAATATACAAGGTTTTGATATCGATTTAATTCGTGAAATTGCTAAAAGAATACTTGGCAATCCCGATGCTGTTGAATTTAAACCAATAACTTCTTCTGCAAGACTTTTTGCGATTACCTCGGGTGATGTCGATGTAGTCGCTGCTACAATGACAATCAATGAAAAAAGAAAACGTCTTGTAAGCTTTAGTAGTCCTTATTATATTGCCGGTCAAGGAGTTGTTGTTCATAAGGATAGTAATATACTTAATTTTAAAGGGTTAAATAAGCGTAAAGTTATAGTTATAGTAGGTTCCACAAGTGAAAAAAACTTACGATTACTTGCGCCACAAGCAACAGTGAAAGGATTTAGAACTTTTACGGAAGCATTTGAAGCGCTTAAGAATTTGGAAGCTGATGCCCTTACTACTGATGATACTTTAATATATGGATTTTTACATGATAATCCTGAGTTTAAAATATTAAAAGCCAGATATACTCAAGAGCCTTATGGCATTGCTTTTAAGAAAGATATTTCTGCAAAAAGATTGCAACAATTAATAAACGGTACTTTAGAAGAATTAAAAGCAGATGGAACTTTGCAAAGGTTGAAAACCAAATGGACTTCTGATTTTTTAGATTAATTTTTGTCAAAAACTTGTTTATTTAATCTAAATCTTTTAAAATAATATTTATACAAAAAATAAGAAAGATATGAATATGAAAATGAAAATAAGAAATAAAAAAGGATTTTCTCTTCCCGAAGTATTGGCAGCTCTCGTTGTAATGGGTATTGTTGCTGCTTTGACTATACCTACTTTCTTTTCATCTACCAATCAAGAAGAATATAAAACTAACTTCAAAAAAGCAATGGGTAATCTAAATAAAGCAATAGGGATGTCAATAGCAGAAGAATCTATAGATGCTTCTGTACCTTCAACAGTAGCTGAATTGACCGATATTTTTATAAAAAGGTTTGATGTTATTGATAGAGAAGGTGATAATATCTTTTTTACATCTGATGGAGTAAAATACACTTTTACTAAAAACGGTCGTTGTGGAACTACAAACACAATTGATATAGCCACTGCCGAATGTTATATTTTGTTGGATTTGAATAATGATTATGATCCGAATCAATTATCAACAAATGAAGCAGATGGAACTCCCGTATATAAAGATAGATATTATGTTGTTGTAAAGAAAAATGCTGTTGTACCTGCTATTGAAAACGGTCATGATGTTGCGATACGAGCTATCTCAGAATAAAAAACTTTAAAATAGTTTACTAATGGTTTTTAGATGCATTTTAAGATGGTACAATCTGAATGTATCTAAAGTGTTTTTAGTGAAAATTAAAAAGTTTTAGCAAGGAGTTTAAATTGCCTATTATGGATAATATACAATTCAAAACAGCGACAGAGCAGCGTCAATTTCTTTTAAACGGAGATATAAGCGCTGTAGAGCTTGTTGAAAGTTCATATAAAAGAATAGAAGAAGTAGAGGATAAAGTACAGGCTTTTAATAATCTTACAAAAGATTTGGCAATTAAAACAGCTAAAATAGTCGATGAAAAAATTAAAAACAAAGAAGAAATAGCACCTTTAGCGGGTATTCCTCTTGCATTAAAGGATAATTTATGCACAAAAGGATATTTAACTACTGCCAGTAGTAAGATTTTAGAAAATTTTGTGTCCCCATATGACGCAACTGTAGTAAAAAAGCTTCATGAAAATTTGATTCCGATTGTAGGAAAAACAAATTTGGATGAATTTGCGATGGGTAGTTCTAATGAAAATAGTGCAACTAAAATTACTAAAAATCCATGGGATTTAAATAAAGTTCCGGGCGGTAGTTCTGGAGGTTCAGCAGTTGCAGTGGGTGCTTGTGAAGCAACTATATCATTAGGCTCTGATACAGGTGGAAGTATAAGATTGCCTGCCAGTTTTTGCGGGACAGTAGGCTTAAAGCCTACATATGGAAGAGTTTCAAGATTTGGACTTATTGCATTTGCAAGTAGTCTTGATCAGGTAGGACCTTTTAGTAGATGTGTTGAAGATTCAGCCCTTCTATTGGAGGCTATTAGTGGTTATGATCGAAATGACTCTACCTCTATTAATGTTTCGGTACCTAAGTTTTCGCAAGAAATGAAAACAGATATAAAAGGTCTTAAAGTGGGCGTTATATCAGAACTTTTGCGTGATGGAGTTCAACCTGAAGTAAAAACATCTATCGAAAATGCAATTAAAGTATATGAGAGTTTAGGCGCTGAAATTCAAGAAATTTCATTGCCTCATCAAGAGTATGCGATTGGTACATATTATATTATCGCTACAGCTGAAGCCAGCTCTAACCTTGCTAGGTATGATGGTGTAAAATATGGTTATAGAGCTAAAAATACAGATAGCCTTGTTGAAATGTATTCTAAAACAAGAGCAGAAGGTTTTGGTGATGAAGTAAAGCGTCGGATAATGCTTGGTACTTATGCATTAAGCTCGGGTTATTATGATGCTTATTATAAAAAAGCTCAACAAATCAGACATTTAATAAAACAGGATTATGATAAAGCTTTTGAAAAAGTAGATATTCTTATAAGCCCCACCTGTGCTACAACTGCTTTTGATATTGGTTCTAAAACATCAGATCCGCTTAGTATGTATTTAACAGATATTGCGACAATTACGGCAAATCTTGCAGGAATTCCCGGAATGAGTATTCCTTGTGGGTTTGATAATGGTGATATGCCTATAGGTCTTCAAATACAGGCACCTATGCTTGATGAAAGTACAATGTTAAAGGCGGCTTATAACTTCGAACAGGCTACTGAATTTAATAGAAATGCACCGAATATATAAGGTTAAAATATTACAGTTAAATTTTATTACAAGATTTTATTATAAAAGCAATTTCTTTTTTTAGGGTTTTTTTATTAAGACAGAATCAAATTACTTAAAAAAGGATGATAAATGAATAATGTTTCTTTTAATGGAAGATATTTGATTCCATCAAGTAATTCTCAAACTCTCAAAGCTCTTGAAAAAAAAGAAGGAACTGTTGAAAAAATTGATATAAAGGACTCAAAAGAGCCTTTATATTTAACACAATGTGATATTCAGGCATTTAAAGCTGTAATGAATTCACAATCTTTTTCTGATGAATTTAAAGAAAAATTCCCTTCTAATTATGCAAAACAAGCAGTAACACTTTATTCAGAAGTTCAGTTGAATCCTGAAAAGTGTATTATTATAAAAAGCCCCAGTGAAATAAAAGCTACAAAGCAATTATAATAAATTTTTTTTATTTCCCACAGTTATCGCAGGAAGAATCCGGATCAGAACATTTTCCGCTTGAACAACCACAACCTCCGAAAGCTGATCCAAATCCATTGTTTTTTGATGGCTGAATTACCATTTTTACGTTGATAGATTCGCACATAGGGCAGTTTACTGAATGATTATTTTTTGCTTCAAAATCTTTTCCGCAATCATTGCAGATAAAATCGTTTTTTAACATTTTAAGCTCCTTAAATAAATTTTCTCAGGCTTAAAATCTCATAAAAATAAATTATATTTTATCGGTCAGTAGGGCAAAAATATCATTAAAAATAATAAATAGCATTAATCCTATTAGGAATAAAAATCCGTATTTTGCAAATTGCTCTTGTGTTTCTTGTTTAACAGGTCTGCCGATTATTTTTTCAATAAGTAAAAATATTAAATGACCACCATCTAAAGCCGGTATAGGGAGTAAATTGATAATGGCAAGATCCATACTTATAAGTGCAGTTAATAATAAACCGTCCCAAATACCTCTATGTTGGATTATATCACTACCTATTTTAGTTATTGCTACGATTCCGTGCAGTTCCGTATAAGAAATACCGCCGGTGAAGAGTTTAACAAGTCCTCCTACCATTAAAGCCGTATTTTGATATAAATAACCCCAAGAGCTTGTAATGGCTGAAATAAAACCTGTTACAGGAACTGCTATTTCTTCTACTTTGAGTTTTATACCAATCATACCTTCTTTATTAGGATATGCTTGTTTTAATGTTATTTTTTCACCGTTACGTTCGACAACTATACTCATGGGATGTACAGTATCTGCTGTTGCAGCTGCAATATCAGCAAGAGTCATAATACCGTTTGATGTATAAATGTTTGTATTTTCTAAGCTATTCCTTAGTTCTTGCTGAGCCTTTGAAAGCTCTACACCTGAAGGCGTATAGTTGTTAATATTTAAATAATAATCTTCAGGTAAAATTATTGGAGCTTCGTTAGTGGGTTGTGGAAGCTTAATACGAGTATTTACAGGAATAGGTTTATCAGTAGCTATTGTTAAAGAAGGGTTTAATTTTTTTATAAGACCTATTTGAGAGTTTATTTTATTTTGTGATGCATAATTATCAAATTGTCTACTTCTTTGGGCTATTGTTTTGAATTTTAATGGTGAATCGATTTTAGTTCCATTTGTTTCAACTATTTTATCGTTTTCTTTTATGCCGATAGTATGTGATGTGAATGTTTTATCAGGTTGTAATCCGGCTGAATAAAGTTCATATTCTCCGGCAGGTAATTTACCTGAAAAACCTGCAACCATTAATACTATTAAATAAGCTATTAATGCATTAGCTGTAACACCTGCAGAGACTACAAGAGCTCTTTGCCAAACAGGACGGTTTGAGATTCTTCTAATGTCGTCTTTAGGTATTTCGCTATCAGGGTTATCATCTGGAAATGATACATAACCGCCCAGCAAAAACGCATGAACGCAAACTATTGTATCTCCCCATTTTTTTTCATAAAGAGTTGGTCCGAAAGGTAATCCAAAACCAAATCGTTCAGCTTTTATTCCTAAAGCTCTTGCAACACCAAAGTGTCCCAGTTCGTGAACCAGTATTAATACGCTTAATAACAGTAACATTGTGATAATATGCATAATTTAAAAAACCTCTTTAATACAAATTTAACAAGACTATAAAGTCCATGTATAAAAATATATTACCATATCTGTCATTTTATGTAATTTAGTAACATATACTCAATAATCCTTGATGTCAGTAAAAATGCGAATATGATTTGAAAAATCCCCATATTCCAAAGTTTGCTGAAAAATGTCGGATAAACATTTTTAATATCTTGTTTATGCAATAAAAGAAGCTCTTCCCCTGCTTTTATTCCATTTTCTATTTGTTTATCTGTAGGTTCAGAAGTTGTAAAGTATTTTTGCAACCATCTGCCCATATTACGCCAATATGACATTACAAAAATAAAACCGAATAAAATAAATAAATATCTAAAAAGTATGCTTGAATCAGGAATTAAGCTATTTGCAATCGATATAATTAAAATCACACCAAAGATAAAAACTATATAATTTGTTCCACATCGAATATGTACCCGTGGTTGCATTTTTACGGTTTCAAGGTTTAAAGGAAGTCCTTTTTCAATGGCATTGATGGTTTTATGTTCAGCGGCATGTATTTTAGAAAATAGTGTAAAACGAAGAATAACAAGGAACATAAATAATTGAACCATGCTAAATAAAATATCAGGCAATGGTATAAATGCTATTAAATATCCGCTTAAAATTTTTATAAAAAGAATAACAAAGGCAAAAACAAAACCATTAAGCAATAATCCCGGTGTTTTTGATCCGGCTTGATGCAGTCCATCAGTGAGATAAACGCCCAAGGGTGTAGCTAAGCCACCTATTGTTCTTGGTTTTATCATGCTTGAAAGGAAATTGATTACAGCTGTTCTTGTTATGGAATAGCCTATATATTTTTTATTCTCGTCTACAATAGGGATAACTCTTGTGTGCATTTTAGGAACAGCAGACAAAAGTTCTTCTATATTAGTATGAGAGGTTTCAGTCCAGACATTTTTTGTCATAATGTCATTGACTTTTATTTTGTACATATAGCTATCTTCAGATAAACTCCAATCCGTTACTACTTTTGCAAGATCATATTCAGATACAATACCTATAATCTCTCCTTTTTCATTAATGACAGGTAGTGTATCAGAGTCGGTTTCCTTAAACGCATCAGGTAATCTAAAAGCATCAAGGTATTTAGATACAGCAGGTAATAATGTTGAAATTTCATCAATCTCAGGGAGTTGAGATAAATCTTTGATTTTCTTTTTAAAAAACATAATCTTAAATATCCATATAATTTTGTTTGTGATTTTATAAATACTATGTTTAAACTTTTTGCACAATTAATAAACTGGTTATATAAAAAAACATGTTTCATTTGTAAAAAAGAAACAGAAAATAGCTCTGTTTGCGAATGCTGTATAAAAAAGCTGGGTCTGCTTGAAAATAATTTGATTAGATCAATTGGTGATATTAATGTTTATTCTGCCGGCATGTATGGGGGGAATTTGAAACAATTAATAAAAGGCTTAAAATATAAACGAAAAAAGGATTTGGCAACTTTTTTGGCTGTGTTTATGTTGAAAGCTCTTTATTATGATGATAATCAAGAATTAGACTATGAAATAGTTCCTGTTCCTATGTTTAAAAAACGAAAAAGACAACGAGGTTATAATCATATGGAGCTTATTGCTGATGAGATTCGTAAAGTTACAGGTTTTCCTGTAAATAATAATTTAATTAAAAGAATTAAAAATACAAAGCCACAATATAATCTTTCAAAGAAAGAAAGGCTTAAAAATCTTAAAAATGCTTTTGATGTTGATATAACAACGTTTTCAGGTAAAAAATTGCTTATAATAGATGATATTTATACAACAGGTTCAACTATAGAAGAAATGATAAGACAGCTTAAAAAACATAATATTCAGGATATTACGGTTCTTGTAGCTGCAACTCCGTCGTAACTATTATTTACAAAAATACAGAGTATTTAAAAATGTTAAAAAGGCTCAAATCAACCATTCGTATGATTTTTTGTGGTAAATTCTTTTCATTATAACTTTTTTATTGAATAAAAAGCTATAATGAAATATACTTATATTTGTTTGTAAAAAATAATTATTAGAAGAATTTTTATGTTTTAGCTTTGCTAAAGTGAAAGGAGAGCACCAGATGCAAAATAAAAAATCCGCTTTTACCCTTGCTGAGGTTTTAATAACGCTATCAGTTATCGGTATTGTAGCAGCATTAAGTATTCCTACATTGTTTAATACAATAGGAGAAGAGCAATATCAATCAGCGTGGAAGAAAAACTACGCATTAATTAGTAAAGTATCTCAAAGGGTTGCAATGGATGAAGGCGGTTCGTTAGTAGCAGCATCTGCTGATCCTGAAACATTAAGAGATAAGTATGTTGATTATTTAAATATTGTTGCATCGGAAGATACAATAGATGCAGCAGCTGATTCTTGGGATGTTGCAGGATGGAAATTAAAGGATGGTACAACAGCTGGTTCAATTGCGGCTGATGGAACAGGAGGCACTATTGGCGGTGCAGGTTTAATACTTGATGATGGTACTTTTGTGAATTTTAATATAGCTTCAATTGCATGTACTGATACAGGTAATAAGGCTGGTGACGGTAAAACTTGTGCTGAAATATCAATTGATGTAAACGGTGAATCAGGACCAAATGTTGTTGGTAAAGATATTTATGGCTTAAGAGTATTAGAAAACGGAAAAGTCATGGCAAGAGGCTCTTTTGGAGATGCTGACAAAACTCAAGAAGCTGATTGTAATGCAGCAGCAACTATAGGGTGGACTTGTTCAGCTCAGATGTTGTTTAAGAAAGCAAGCGATTAATAAAGAACATTATAATTATTAAAAAGCAGATCCTTTTTTAGGGTCTGTTTTTTTAATGCATTAATTAAATCATTTTAAAGAGCTTTTTCATAGTATTATATTCTTATAATTAACTTTTAAGCGATTTAGATAAAGTAGGATCAATGATAAAAAAATTCAGATGTCCCATTAGTCAAAAAATTGTTGAAATAGGACCGAAAGTTAAAAAAGATCAAATAATAATGGCAACAGAGACCAGTTGTGATGAAACTGCAGCTGCAATTGTTTTAAACGGCAGAATAGTTCTTGCTAATACAATTGCTACTCAAATTCCAATTCATCAAAAATATGGTGGTGTAGTGCCTGAAGTCGCAGCAAGAGAACATTTGGAGTCTATAAACCTTGTAATAGAAAAAACATTGCAAGATGCTCAAATAAAAACAGAAAATATTACTGCATTTGCAGCAACGGTAGGTCCCGGCTTAGTTGGATCTTTACTTGTGGGTTTAAACGCTGCTAAAACATTAAGTTTAGTCCATGATAAACCTTTTTTAGGAGTAAATCACTTAAATGCCCATGTGAGCGCTAATTATATTGATACAGATCTTGAACCTCCTTTTGTTTGTATGTTAGTTAGTGGTGGACATACGCAGTTAATAAAAGTAAATAGCTATGATCATCAAGAAATACTGGGAGAAACTTTAGATGATGCTATTGGTGAAGCTTATGATAAGGTTGCAAGACTTATAGGTTTGCCATACCCCGGTGGACCCAATTTGGACAAATTGGCACATGCCGGTAATAAGGACAGATTTAAACTTCCTAAAGCTAGAGTAGGAGAGTATGATTTTAGTTTTAGTGGTCTTAAAACAGCTTCATTGAGGTTAATTCAGGATTTAAAAAACAATGAATATAAAGATAAGGAACTTCCTAAAGCTGATATAGCGGCTAGTTTTCAAGAGACGGTGAGTGATATCCTTGTTAAAAAAACAATAAACGCAGCTGAAAAAGCTAATATAAATCAAATAGCTTTAGCTGGTGGTGTAGCTGCTAATTCTGAGATACGAAGAAAATTTTTCGAGCAGGAACAATCAGGATTTAAGGTTTTTGCTCCTCAAATGAAATATTGCACTGATAATGCTTCAATGATAGGCAGTGCGGCATATTTTTTGACAAATGTTATGAGTAATCTTGATGTTGAAGTTTTTTCGAGAGTCAAATATACCGATACAAAAAAGTAATCAGGAAAACTAATTCATTTGGATAGAGTTATTGATCAAAATACTGATCTAGATTCTTTTTTTTCAATTCTACTTTGATTTTATCTAATCCGGATTGTACAATTCTTGAGATTCTGGACAAAGAAACTTTATATTCAGCAGATAATTCTTTTAGCTTTTTACCTTTGAAAAAGCGACTTTCTATAATTTGTTTTTCTCGTTCAGGTAATTTTTTAATGGCTTCTTTAATTGAGTTTTGTAGTTCTTTAAATGCCGCATTGTCTTCAGGCGATGCAGAAGAATCTTTTACTTGTGTAGGATTATCAGCATCTGCCATTTCGTCAATGGACAAAATAGCTTCATAAACAGCTTCTCGTATTACTTCTTTATCAGAATTATTAAGCTCTTCTTTTTTTACGGATTTTCCGCTTTTTAAGGAATACCATTTATATCTTCTTCTAAGTTCATTTCTTATAGCCCATTTTATTGCTGTTGATAAATAAGTAACATTCAATTCGGCATTTTTATGAGTCGTCAAAACATTGTGCACAGTAAGTGCACCGATATTGACTAATTCGGCAAATTCGATTAAATGATTTGAAGATAATCTGCTATACTCAACTCTAGCAAGAGTTTCCACTAAATCATAATAATCTTTTAATGATTTTTTTTCCGAAATTCCTGTTGAGGATTTAGAGACCATGTTAAGAACTTAATTAACGTAATGCGTAAAATTAATTCTATATCAAAAAATAAAAAAAATAAATGCCTTATCGAAATGATATTAAACTAAGTTTTTATAGGATCATTTTGAACTTAAAAATAGGTTAATATGTTGGTGTAATAAAAACTTTTATTTGGGGTGTTTTGTCGGTGAATATTTCAGGAATAATAGGTCTTTTAATTGGGTTAATTGCAATTTTAAGTTCGCAATTTTTTGAAACAGGCTCAATTTCAATAATATTGCAACCATCAGCTGCTTTGATTGTTATTGGAGGAACTTTGGGTGCAACTTTTTTGAATTTTTCAATTCCCACGGTTTTAAGAGCTTTTAAAATGTCTAAAAAAGCTTTTTTTGACAGTCAGGAAGAAACTGTTGAAATAGTTGAAGATATTTTGCAATTAGCAATTTTATCTCGAGATAAAGGGATTTTAGCGTTACAAAATATTTTGTATAAAATAACGGATCCTTTTTTGCAAAGAGGTGTTCAATTGTCTATGGATATTACCAGCCCTCAATTATTACAAGAAATTTTAAATATGGAAATTGAACTTGATGAAGAACAAGAATTGATATATTCAAGAGTTTTTGAAGCATTGGGAGGATATGCACCTACTTTTGGAATCATAGGGGCTGTTTTGGGTCTAATTCAAGTCATGTCAAATTTACAAGATCCTCAAGCTTTAGGGCAAGGTGTTGCTATCGCTTTTGTGGCAACTTTATACGGTGTTGGTCTTGCTAATTTGGTTTTTTTACCAATAGCAGGAAATCTTAAAATGAAATTAAGAGAAAAAATAATGCTCAAAGAAATGATCGTTCACGGTCTTATTTCAATACAAATGAATGAAAATCCTGCAATAATACAAGAAAAATTATTGGCGTTTTTAGATTTCAACAATAGACAGCATACATTATCAAATAACATTGAACATTAAGGTTTAGATTTACGATTTAGATTATGAAAAAAAAGTACTATTCAAATTCTCAAGAATATATTAATCGCTGGGTTATATCATATGCGGATTTTATAACCATGTTGTTGGCTTTTTTTATGGTCATGTATGCTTTATCTCAAATGGATATTATTCACTTAAAAAATTTTCAAAAATCATTGGAAAAATCATTAAAACAAGAATCTTTAACCATAAAAAATCTACAGCAGGCGGTAATTGCTAATAAAAAAGAAGAAAAGAAAAAAAGTACAAATATTTACAACCTTAAAAAAAAGTTAAAAAATGTTGAGCTTTTTATTAACAAAGATGCAGTACAATTTGATAATATCGAAAAGCTTATAAAAAGCGATAAAGAACTGTTAACTAAGGTTCAAGTATCAAGGGAACCACGAGGATTAATAATTAGACTAAATGATGCAGTACTTTTTGATGAAGGATCTGCTATAATTAAAAATAATGCACGATTAACACTGGATAAATTGACTGCTGTATTGTGTAAAATCCCTAATTCTATTAGAATAGAAGGACATACGGATGATGTTCCTATTAACACGGGAAAATATCCATCTAACTGGGAATTATCAACAGCTCGGGCGACAAAAATAATATCTTACCTTATTGAAAAAGGTTTTAACCCTCAAAGTTTATCGGTAGTGGGCTATGGAGAATACAAGCCAATTAAACAAAATAACTCTCCTGAAAATCGCGCTTCAAACAGACGGGTAGATGTTGTTGTACTTAGTTCAATGAGTAAAATATTTGACCCACAAAATATAGAGTTGAAAGAGAAAAAACTGGAGAAATAAAATGGTAAGACCAACAAGACCAAAAGAAATGAAACCAAAAGCTGAAGCAGGTACTGGCGGAGGTGGATCTGATCTTGCCGGGAATAAGTTAATTGTAATAAATGCTATGACTACAATTTTAATATGTTTATTATTTGTGGGTGCTAATTATTTTATGCAAGATAATCTTTTGTCTTCTAAACTTGCTCATATAGCTGCTCCTTCCGGAGTTGAGGAAGAAGTTCATGAAGAAGAAGGTGCTGTTGAAAGAGGACTTATTCTTGATTTGGGAGAATTTATCCTTAACCTTAGCGATGTTAAGTTAAGAAGATATTTAAAAATTAATGTAGCAATCGAACTAACAAGAAAATCAAGTGACCCTGATCCACATGCAGCTCCTGCAGGTGGTGGTGGACACGGTGGACATGGAGCTCCGGCTGTTGATCCAATGAAAGCAATAGAAGATGAAATGAATCAATTTAAACCTGCCGTTAGAGACTCTATTATCTCTACATTATCAAGCAAAACAGCGGAAGAACTTTCCAGCATAGCCGGTAAAGAGCTTGCAAAGGAAGAAATTAAAGAAGCTGTAGATGCTATATTTGAAGGAGAAAGAGAAGTTTTAAGAGTTAGCTTTGGAAACTTTATTATTCAATAGGAGAAGGTATGTCAGAGTCATCAGATATTCTTTCACAAGCAGAAATAGATAATTTGTTAGCCTCCCTGTCAGGAGGTTCTCAAACTATGGTGGAACCTTTACAACAGGACAATACAGCCATAGGTGTTGCTTCTGTTATGGAAGATATTAGTGATGAGGATGAGAAAAAAGGTTATAAACTCTATAATTTTAGACGTCCTGATAAATTTTCTAAAGATCATTTAAGAGCTCTTCAGGATATACATAAAGAATTTTCAAGACAATTAGCTCTGATTTTAACGGCATATTTGCGTATGCATATAGATATTGATGTAGTTTCGGTAGATCAATTAACTTACGATGAGTTTACAAGATCAATGCCTACCCCGATAACAATAGGCATTGTAGAATTAAACCCTTTGCCGGGGCAAGTTTTAGCTGGTTTGAGTCATGAGGTTGTTACATGCGTCGTTGATAGGATGTTGGGTGGAGTCGGTATAAGTGAAAATCAAGCAAGAGAACTTACTGATATTGAAGAAGCTCTTGTAAATAAAGTATTTGATAGAATGATAAAATCTCTTGAAGATGCTTGGAAAAACGTTTTCCCCGTTCAAGGACAAGTTGTGGGGCTTGATAATAATTATTCATTAATTCAAATAGCTAACCCAGGTGAAATTGTAGCTCTTATAACTTTAGAAATACAGATAGCTTCAAGATTTGCGGGATTAATGAGTTTGTGTTTCCCATATCCTGTATTAGAAACAATATTAAGTCAGCTTAGTTCACAACATATTTTCCAGGCAAAAGGAATCTTAACTTCAAGTGAAGATAAACAAAAAATGGTAGAAAAATTAAACTTTGCCCAAGTAGGTGTTAATGTTTTATTTGGGTCTACCGATATTTCAATGAGAGATTTTATTGACTTGAAAGTCGGCGATGTTGTAAAGCTTGATAATTCAGTAAATGAAGATCTTTTGTTATGTATAAATGAAGAGAAAAAATTTCTGGCAAGACCCGGTACATTAAAAAACAATGTGGCGGTTAAAATAGTTGATGTATATAAAGAAAAAAAGTAATAGTAATAATGAATAAAAATGATAAAGAATTGGAGTTGGCATGAGTGATAATCTTTCACAAGACGATATTGATAAACTTATGAAACAAAATAATAAATCTTCGGATGAAGTTAAAGCCCCTGCTTTCGGTATAAATGAATCAGGTCATAGTGTTCAACACCTTGATGAAAGTGAAGTTGATGCGCTGGGAGAAATTGGAAATATGTCCATGGGTTCTGCTGCAACTACTTTATCAATGCTTTTAAGTAATAAAGTGGATATTACGACTCCAAGAGTTGTTGAATTTAAAAATATTAAAGAACTTTTGCAAGCGGATCATGATTTTATAACTGTAGAAATAAAGTTTGAAGAGGGTCTTGACGGAATGTCAATATTTACCCTTAATAAGCAGGATTCGGCGATAATTGCCGATCTTATGATGGGCGGAACAGGAGTTGTTGAAAAACCTGAAATAGGTGAGCTTCAACTTAGTGCAGTTGGAGAGGCTATGAATCAAATGATAGGTAGCGCTTCAACCAGCATGGCTTCTATGTTTAATTTTCCTGTGAATATTTCTCCTCCTATTGTGAACTTACAAAAAAAAGAAGAAGAATTGAATTTATCCGAGGACATTTTTGGTGTTCCTATTATTGCAGTTATATTTAAGTTTAAAGTCGGTGATTTAATTGACAGTGAAATGATTCAAGTTATGTCTCTTGATTCAGCAAGATTTCAAATTGAAACGCTTTTAAAATCGATGACTGCGGTTGTGGAAGAAGCCACTCAAGAAAATAAAGCACAATCAGGATCTGTTAATATACCTCAACAACCGGCTATGCAACAATCAGCACCTCAGTTGAATCAAGAAGTATCCATAGCACCTCCTCCTGTAACACCTGCCGTTGACCCTGTTACTGTTCAACCGGTTCAATTCGCATCTTTTGATACGTCACCTGCAATTTCGGGAGAGGCAAATAAAAATCTTGATTTGTTGATGGATATTAAGCTTAAGTTGACAGTGGAACTTGGCAGATCTGAACTTCCCATTAAGAAAGTTTTAGAATTAACCAGAGGATCTGTAATAGAGCTTGATAAAATAGCAGGAGAGCCTGTAGAATTATATGCAAATGGTAAATTAATTGCTAAAGGTGAAGTTGTTGTTATAGAAGATAATTTTGGTCTTCGTATAACTAGCATTACCAGTCCTGACAATCGTATTAGTAACATTAATTGAAATACAAGTTATGTTTGACAAGAATAATCAAAATGAAGATATAGTAAAGGTTTTGGTCGTCGATGATTCAACTCTTATGAGAAGAATGATAATTGATGTCCTTAATTCTCATCCTCAAATAAAAGTAGTTGGTTTTGCCATTAACGGTAGAATGGCGATTAATTATCTTGAACGTTTAAAACCGGATGTAGTCACTCTTGATGTTGAAATGCCATTTATGAATGGGCTTGAAACATTAAAAGAGATTAAAAAAATTAACCCTATACCAACTGTTATGCTTAGTAGTTTAACTAAATCAGGTGCTGAGGTTACATTGCAGGCTCTTGAGCTTGGTGCTGTTGATTTTATTCAAAAGCCTGAAAGTGCTGAAAAAGGTCTTGAAAGTATAGAAAAAGATCTTGTAACTAAGGTATTAGCGGCAGCAAAATCTAAAGATGCTTTTGCAGGGAAAAATGCTAAACATTTAAAGCAGGCTGTTGAAATTCCTACTTTAAAAACTACTCAAAAAGTAACAAGGGTTAAAACAGTTGTTATTGGATGTTCTACAGGTGGTCCCCCTGCTTTAAAAGAAGTTGTTCCTTATATACCTGCTGATTTACCTGCTCAAATACTTATTGTTCAGCATATGCCACCTAAATTTACGGCTATGTTGGCTCAAAGGCTTGATAAAATAAGTCAGATAACAGTCAAAGAGGCTGAAGAAGGTGATGAACTCCAGGTTGGTAGAGCTCTTATGGCACCGGGAGATTATCATATGTGTCTTGGTGTTAATAATAAAATTTTACTTAATCAAGAGCCTCAAGTATGGGGCGTTAGACCGGCAGTCGACTTGACACTTGCTTCGGCAGCAAAAATTTATAAAGAAGATGTTATAGGTGTTGTGCTTACTGGCATGGGGCATGATGGAATGAATGGATCCGGTTCTGTGAAAAAATTCGGTGGTTATGTAATGGCAGAAGATAAATCGACAGCACTTATTTATGGAATGCCACGCAGTGTTATAGAAGCAGGTCATGCTGATGAGATAGTACCTTTGCACAAAGTAGCAAATGCAATAGTAGAGGCGGTGTATAGATAATTATGGATAGACACAAAGATTTAGAAAGTTTAGTTAACTCTGTTATGTCTAAGATCCCTTCGGAGCAAGAGTTTTTAATTTTTAAAAGAAAAATAGCTCCCCTTATAAATCTTGATTTAACTAATTATAAAAGTAAACAAATGGAGCGACGAATATCCTCGTTGATGAATAAATGTGGGCATGAGGATCTTCTTTCTTATGCAAAATTATTAGAGTCTGATGAAAAAAAACTTGATGAATTCATAAATATGCTTACAATTAATGTTTCTGAGTTTTTTAGAAATACAGAAAAATTTATTGAGTTGGAGCAGTCTTATTTACCAATATTGTTTAAAAAACCTAAGTTAAAAGTTTGGTCAGCAGGTTGTTCAATAGGTGCAGAAATTTATAGCCTTGCAATGATCTTTGATAAGCTTAATGCTTTAAATAAATGTGAATTGGTAGCTTCGGATTTTGATAAAAAAATTGTAGATAAAGCCCAAAGCGGTATTTATTCAAAATTGGAAGTCGGTACTGTTCCTTCAGAATATAAAAAATATTTTTCTACAATTCCCGGAACTACTGATTATCAAATAGATAAAAAACTCACTACGAGTGTACGTTTTGAGAAAAGAGATCTTTTGAATAGTCGTTTTGAAAAGGGGTTTGACCTTATTCTATGTAGAAATGTGGTTATTTACTTTACGGAAGAGGCTAAAGAAAAACTTTACGGTATGTTCTATGATAGCTTAAATCCTGGAGGGCTTTTGTTTATTGGATCTACAGAGCGTATAAATAACCATAGGCAATATGGTTATGACCTTAAGACCTCATTTTTCTACAAAAAACCTGAATAATAAGACTATTCTCTTAACAAAAATAAGAAAAAGGCTTGAAATTTTTTTTTATGTAGTTAATAATTAATAAGCAATTAAAAATATGGCATAGTAGCTCAGTTGGTGAGAGCGCACGGCTCATACCCGTGAGGCCACTGGTTCGAATCCAGTCTATGCTATATTTTTTTTGTTTATGTGCTTACCACTTTATATTTTTTCATGTACTCGTATTATTATAAAAAAGTTATTCTTCAATAATCCTATACAGAGCATCTTCTTTAGTGCAGTCATACTCTTTACAATAGATTTCAAGCCATTCATTTAATAATTTAATTTCTTTCGCATAAAGTAGTTTAAAATTTTTTTTGGAATTATCATTTTCCCAAGAAAGATAATCTTTATTGTATTCATTTTCAACTCCTTTTGATAACTGATAGTTGTCATTAATTAATGGCAATGTTAATAGCGTTTTACGGTATTTTTGTCAAGTGACAGTTGGTAGAAAATCTCATATAATTACTCATAATTATATTTATGAATAAAAGATTTTTAAAAATTATTGGTAATAATGTAAAATTTTTGAGAAAAGATAAAAATTTATCTCAAGAAAAGCTTGCTGAATTGACAGGATATAGTAGAAATTACATTGGAATGATTGAAAGAGCGGAAGCAAATCCACCAGTTGATACCTTGTGTAAAATAGCAAAAGTTTTAGATGTTAAACCCGAAAAAATATTTAAAGTTGACCATTCTTAAATTAAAAATAAGAAAATAAATGGTTGAAGTTTTTTTGCATTTTTTTAAAAAAGTACCACTTGTTTAAATTAACAATTCTTTGAATAAAAGACTTTTTATTTAGAAATAGATTTTTACAAAAAATAAAATATAAAAATTAAAGCTAATAAAGCTTTTGCAAGCTTTAGGTTGTTTAAAGTGAATAATTTTGCAAAAGTTTTAAAAATAAGTGTAAAAATTACTTTTTTTATGTATAATATTATTTAACCAGTTGGGTATTATCAGGGTGGATAATAAAAAATAATTTATGAAAACTAATAATTTTATATATTTAGATAAAATCGATTCTACAAATTCTTACGCAATGCGAAAGATAGTTGATTTACCTGATAAACAAGTGATTGTTGCTGATATGCAAACCACGGGACGAGGCAGGCTCGAAAGAAAATGGCTGTCGAGCATAAAAGATAATGTGTATATGTCAATTGTCTTGAAACCTTCTCCCTTTATAAATAATGATTTACCACTTCATAATATAACTCAATATATGTCCGTAATAATTTGCCGTGTTCTTAAAGAGCATGGCATTTTTGCAGAAATCAAATGGCCTAATGATGTATTGGTTGAAGGTAAAAAAATAGCAGGAATTTTAAGCGAGACATCAATACAAGGGCAAACTTTAAAAGGAATAGTTATTGGCGTAGGAATAAATATCAATTCGTCTGAAGAAGACTTGGAATTGATTGATCAACCTGCCACTTCTCTTAACATTTTATTAAATTCAACCATAGACAAAAATTCCTTTATAAATAAAGTAGTAGAAGAGTTTTTTAAAAATTATGATGAATTTCTTGTTAAGGGATTTGTATCTATAAAAAAAGAATATGTTGAAAGAAGTTCTTTTATTGGTAAAAATATTCAAATAAACGCACCTAGATCAACTGATACAGGTGTAGCAAAAGATATAAACGATGATGGGTCGTTATTAATGGAAACAGAGGAAGAAGAAAGAACAGTTACGATTGGAGATCTGCTATGCTTATAGATGGTTTAGTAGTAATGGGTATAGGAATGAGCGTTGTATTCTCTTTTTTAATCATTTTGGTTATAGCAATGGGAATACTTGCAAAAGTCATGCCAATACTCAACGACTTAATGCCTGAAGAAATTCAGGAACAAAACAAAATTACAAAAGTAGTCGAGCAAAACGACGAAATTGCAGTAGTAATTGCAGCAGTTAAAGCACTTGGTTAAGGAATTAAAGAATGTCTAAAAAATTAATTAAAGTAATGGATACCTCTTTTAGAGATGGTTTTCAGTCTGTATTTGGGGCAAGAGTCTTTACAAAAGACTTTTTACCTGCTATCGAATCAGCAGCAAATGCAGGTATCAAGCATTTTGAAGTAGGTGGTGGTGCCAGATTCCAATCACCATATTTTTATTGCAACGAAGATGCATTTGAAATGATGGATTCTGTTAGAAAAACAGTAGGTCCTGATGTAGATCTTCAAACACTTGCAAGAGGAATCAACGTAGTAGGTCTTGAGTCTCAAAGTAGTGATATCATTGATCTTCACGCAAGGTTATTCAAAAAACACGGAATTACAACTATTCGTAATTTTGATGCATTAAACGATGTAAATAACCTTATTTATAGTGGACAATGTATCCATAACGCCGGATTAAAGCACGAAGTTGTAATCACAATGATGGAATTACCTCCCGGTTGTGAAGGTGCTCATACACCTGAATTTTATAAAGGAGTTTTAAAAAGCATTTTGGATGCAGGAATACCTTTTAATTCTCTTGCCTTTAAAGATGCTTCAGGTACATCAGCTCCTTCAAAAGTTTATGAAACGATTAAAGCAGCTAGAGAAATGCTAGGATCTGATGCTCATATCAGATTCCATTCTCACGAAACGGCTGGTATTAGTGTATTAGCTTATAAAGCGGCACTAGATGCAGGTGCTGATGGTATCGACCTTGCTATGAAGCCTGTATCAGGTGGAACAGGTCAGCCTGATATCATTACAATGTGGCATGCTCTTAAAGGTACTGACTACGATTTAGGTATTGATATTGATAAAATTGTTGAAACAGAGGAAGTCTTCAAAGATTGCATGAGAGATTATTTCTTACCTCCTGAAGCAACAACGGTTGATCCTCTAATTATATTCTCTCCAATGCCTGGTGGTGCGCTAACAGCTAACACTCAAATGATGAGAGATAATAATATTTTAGATAAATATTCTGAAGTTATTAAAGCAATGAAAGAAGTTGTGATGAAGGGTGGATTTGGAACTTCCGTTACACCTGTATCTCAATTCTATTTCCAGCAAGCGTTTAATAACGTTATGTTCGGACCTTGGCAAAAAATTGCTGACGGCTATGGGAAAATGGTTCTTGGTTATTTTGGTAAAACACCTGTTACACCAGATGCAGAGGTTATTAAAATTGCTTCCGAGCAATTAGGACTTGAGCCTACTACAAGAAGCCCTCGTGAGTTAAACGATGAAGATCCTAAAAAAGGTATTGAAGCAGCTAAAAAAGTTCTTGAAGCTGAAGGATTGCCTACCACTGATGAAAATATCTTCATTGCTGCAGCTTGTAAGGAAAAAGGTATTGCATTCCTTAAAGGTGAAGCTACTATTGGCGTAAGAAAAAATGCTAAAACTAAAGAAGTTAAATCTGAAAAAGCTGATGGGTATACAGTTACTGTTAATAACAAAGAATACACAGTAGTATTTGATGGTAATAATGCAACTGTAAATGGTAAATCTTATAATGTGGATGTAAAAGAAGGTATTTCAGGCGATAAAGTTACTCCAGCGGGAAAAGCTCAAGCAGGATCAGCTGATGCTATTGAAATAAAAGCTCCAATGCCGGGTAACGTTCTTAAATTGGTAAAAAGCCAAGGTGAATCGGTTGAAGAAGGAGAAACAGTTCTTGTGTTAGAAGCTATGAAAATGGAAACACCAATTCCTGCGCCTGCATCAGGTACGATTTCTTCTATAGCAGTATCTGCCGGTGATCAAGTAAACTCTGGTCAGTCATTAGTATGGATTAACTAGAGGAAGGGGTCATATAATGGATTTTATTTCAAGTTTACATAAATTATACGAATCAACGGGCTTTGCAAATTTTGTTAAAGCTCCGTTGGATCCTACTTTGTTCCCTAATGTAGGACCTGTTGATCAGTTTTTACATCAATACGGAACAATCATAATGCTTTTGATCTGTGTGTTATTATTATGGCTTGCGATTAAAAAGCAATTTGAACCGCTATTACTTTTACCTATAGGTTTTGGTGGTATTTTAGCTAATATACCTATTGTAGGAATAGCCGAAGGAGATGGTTTTTTACACCTAATTTATGAAATGGGTGTTCAAAACGGGTTATTTCCTTTGTTTATCTTTATGGGTGTAGGTGCAATGACAGACTTTGGTCCGCTTATTGCACATCCTAAAACAGCCTTATTGGGTGCTGCAGCTCAATTTGGTATTTTTACAACACTTTTAGGTGCATTAGCTTTAGGTCAGTATGCAGGATTTGACTTTGGTCTTAAAGAAGCTGCCGCTATTGGTATTATCGGTGGTGCTGATGGTCCGACTTCAATTTATCTGACTACAAAACTTGCTCCTCATTTACTTGGAGCTATTGCAGTTGCTGCTTATTCTTATATGGCTTTGGTTCCTATTATCCAACCGCCTATTATGAAACTATTTACAAATAAAGAAGAGCGTAAAATAGAAATGAAGCAGCTTCGTCATGTATCACAAAGAGAGAAGATTTTATTCCCTCTTTTAGTACTTGGCTTATGCATTATTTTCTTACCGGATGCCTGTCCTTTAATCGGTGCTTTGACGTTCGGTAACTTATTGAAAGAGTCTATGGTAGTTGAAAGACTATCAAAAACAGCTCAAAACGAGTTCATTAATATAGTTACAATACTTTTAGGATTGACTGTCGGTTCAAAACTATCGGCTGACAAATTCTTAACTATTGAAACACTTGGTATTCTTATACTTGGTCTGATTGCATTTAGTATAGGTACTGCTTCAGGTGTTTTATTGGCTAAGTTAATGAACAAACTTTCTAAAGAGAAAGTAAACCCATTAATTGGTGCCGCTGGTGTATCAGCTGTTCCAATGGCAGCAAGGGTTGTGAATAAGGTTGGTATAGAATCTAACCCACATAATTTCTTGTTAATGCATGCGATGGGTCCAAACGTAGCCGGTGTTATCGGTTCTGCCGTTGCAGCCGGTGTTTTACTTGCTATTGCAGGTTAAATTAGGTAGTAATTTCGATTAAAATTGAGTAAAGAAAAGGAGAAACTCATGAGTACATTAGAATTCTTTTCAAAAGAAAAGGAAGATCTGTTTAAAAAGGTTACTTCTGCTATCAGAACAACCGTACAGGCTCCATTCTTTGGAAACAATGTAGAAAAAGTAAAAACAGTTGCTGAAGCTTATAAATTAGCTCAAATGAGTCCGGGAACTGTTGAATTAACAGGTATGCCTGTTTATGAACCTGAAAAAATCGGTTTACCTCAAGGTTCAAATCAACTTTTATTTAACGATGGCCCTACGGTAGGTAGATGTGCTGCTGCTCGTAGAATTGTTGGCGAACCAACTTGTGATGTAGCTAAAATTCTTCCTGTAGTAAGAGAAGCTATTTATCAAACAAGAAACAAATTAATGTTTCACGCTGAAACTGTTGTAGGTTTAGAGCAAGATTTTATGGTAAAAGCTCATCTTTTAATTCCTGAAGGATTTGAAAATATTATGTACAGTTGGATGTTAAACTTCCAGTACATAAATGAGCAATATAGCCAAATGTACAGCGAATCAAGAGAAGTTCCTGAAGGTGATATCTTTATTTTCTCTGACCCTGATTGGTCACATCCTGATTTCCCTTACGGTTTAACTTTCTTTGATCCTGAGCATAATTGTGCTGTTATTCTTGGTATGAGATACTTTGGTGAGCACAAAAAAGGTACATTAACTCTTGCTTGGGGTACTGCTGCAAGAAACGGATATGCTTCTTGCCACGGTGGATTAAAAAGATACAACCTTGATTCTGATAAAAAGTACTCAGTAGCTGTATTTGGACTTTCAGGATCAGGTAAATCTACAATTACCCACGCAAAACACGATAATAAGTATGATGTAACTGTTCTTCATGATGATGCTTTCATTATCAATGTAGAAGATAAATATTCTATTGCTTTAGAGCCTGCTTATTTTGACAAAACTCAAGATTACCCAATGGGTTGTGATGATAATAAATTCATCCTTACTCAACAAAATAACGGTGTAATTATGAGCGAAGACGGCAAGTTATATTCTGTAACTGAAGATGTTAGAAACGGTAATGGACGTGCTGTTAAGTCTAAACTTTGGTCTCCAAACAGAGTAGATAGAGTTGATGAACCTATTAACGCTATTTTCTGGTTGATGAAAGACCCGACAATTCCTCCTGTAATTAAACTTAAAGGATCTTCTTTAGGTGCTGCTATGGGTGCGACACTTGCTACAAAAAGAACAAGTGCCGAAAGATTAGCTAAGGGTGTTGATCCAAATGCTCTTGTAGTTGAGCCTTATGCAAACCCATTCAGAACATATCCTTTAGATCTTGATTATTCAAGATTCAAGCAGTTAATCGATGATGGCGTAGATTGCTACATCCTTAACACAGGTGACTTTATGGGTCAAAAAGTTCAGCCTAAACATACATTAGGTATTATTGAAGCTATTGTTGAAGGAAAAGCTAATTTCGAAAAATGGGAAAACTTCTCTGATGTTGAAATTATGAAGCTTGAAGACTTCAATGTAGACTTTGCTAATAAAGAATATGCAGAGCAGTTTGTTGCTAGAATGAAAGATAGAATTAAATTTATCGAATCTAGAGACACTGAAAAAGCCGGTATCGATAAGTTACCAGCTGATGCTTTAGAAGCACTTTTAAAAGTTGTTGAAGAAACAAGAACTTTAGCAAACGCTTAATAGCTTAATAATAAATAAAAAAGCAGACAAGACCTAATTTAAGTTTTGTCTGCTTTTTTGATACTTTTTGCAAACATTTGGTTTTAATGTTTTTGTAAATATCTGTTTGTATAATCTTTTATTTATCGACAAAGTTTTGTATAATTTTGTATGATGGTTGGCTAAAAACATAATACAATAGAGGCAAGTTGATTACGGCACCAGCTAGATCATAACTATATGGTAGGTTTTTGAGGTCAAAAAAAATGGAAATACGTATTGCCAGAATCAACTCTGATAGTTTCAACCCTTTTGAAGCTACGGAAGAAGAATTAATTGCAAATGCTTTAGATCAAGCCGGTCTAATTAAAGAAGACACGAAAGTTAACTCTGAAAGTGCAAGATTAGTTTGTAATAAATTTTATGAAAAACGTGAAAAATACCGAAAATCAACAAGATTGGGTAGTATTTTAGTACAAAAAGATATTATATCTGAAGATCAACTAAAAAAAGCTCTTAAACATCAAGAAGATAAACCTGAACGTCGAATCGGAGATACTCTTGTAACTTTAAGATATTGTTCTCAAAATGATATAGAAAAAACCTTGGAAGAACAAGGCAAGTCAAGGTGTAGTGCGGGTTTTTCCAATAGAACGCACGCTACTATAAGTAAAATAAGTGATAAAATTAAAAAATTTGTAAACGA
Organism: Candidatus Gastranaerophilales bacterium; assembly: GCA_942491415.1. Lineage (GTDB taxonomy): Bacteria > Cyanobacteriota > Vampirovibrionia > Gastranaerophilales > CALOAD01 > CALOAD01. Next base: position 39,484 of record CALOAD010000022.1, read on the forward strand.
TTAAACAGTTATATAGTTGTAGAATTCCCTAGCTTTCTTGTTTTTATTTTTTGTGTATAATCAATTGGTAGCCAGGATTTGTTTTGCGGAAGTATAAATGGTTTCAAATATAATAACAGGTGCCGTTATCGGCATTGAAGGTTTTAAAATAACCGTTGAAGTTGATATGACATCTGCTCTTCCCGGCATGACAATAGTTGGGCTTCCTGATGCTGCTGTTTCAGAGGCAAAAGAGCGGATTAGAGCGGCTATTAAAAATTCCGGTTATTCTTTTCCTACGAAAAAAATTGTCGTGAATTTAGCCCCTGCTGATGTAAAAAAAGAAGGTTCCGGTTTTGATCTTCCTATGGCTGTGGGTGTTTTGGTTTCAAATGAAGAAATAGATCCTGAAAAGATCCAAGACACGGCTTTTTTAGGTGAACTTTCACTTGATGGCAGCTTGCGAAAAGTGAACGGTGTTCTTTCTACGGTTATCGATCTTGTCGAAGCCGGAGTAAAGAAAATAATACTTCCTAAAGAAAATGCCAAAGAAGCTGCTTTGGTTGAGAACATTGAAGTTTATCCGGCTGGAAATTTAAGCGAAGTTGTAAGTATTTTAAATCCTAATATGGTTGAAAAACTTAGCTTAAAACCTTTTAAAATTGATATAAAAGATTATCTAAGACAAAATACAATGGCTCAAAGTCTTTTTGATTTTAAGGATGTAAAAGGACAAAGAAAGGCTAAAAGAGCTTTAGAGATCGCAGCTGCGGGTGCTCATAATATACTAATGTCAGGACCTCCCGGGTCGGGGAAAACTCTATTAGCTAAGTGTTTTTCTGCTATATTACCACCGCTTGAGCTATCCGAAGCTTTGGAACTTACTAAAATATATAGTGTTAGCGGTTTGTTAGAAAAAGATCAACCAATGGTGACTCAACGACCATTCAGATCGCCTCATCATAGTGCTTCATCTGTTGGAATAATAGGGGGAGGTACTAATCCTAAGCCCGGAGAGATAAGCTTGGCACATAAAGGGGTTTTGTTTCTTGATGAAGTTGTAGAATTCCCGAGACAAGTTTTAGAAGTAATGAGACAGCCTTTAGAAGATAAGGTTGTAACTATTTCAAGAGCACAAATAAGTGTTAATTATCCCGCTGATTTTTTGCTTTTGGCGGCAATGAATCCTTGTCCTTGCGGATATTTGGGGGATTCTCAAAAACAATGTGTGTGTAATGAGTTTCAAGCTCAAAAATACTGGTCTAAACTTTCAGGACCGCTTTTGGATCGAATTGATATTCAGATAGAAGTGGCAAGACTTTCTGAAGATGAGCTTTTGGATAGTAAGACTAAAAGCGAGAGTTCTGAAGATATAAGAAAAAGGGTTATTAAAGCTAGAAATATTCAGATAAAAAGGTTTGAAAAAGAAGGGATTCTTTCAAACGCTCAAATAACGCCTAAATTAATAAAAAAATATTGTAAATTAGGAACTGACAGTGAATCGCTTTTAAGATCCGCCATTACAAGATTTGCCCTTTCGGGACGAGCTTATGACAGAATTTTAAAACTATCAAGAACTATTGCTGATCTTGATGACAGTAAAAATATAGAAGCAAAACATATCGCAGAAGCTATTCAATATAGAAACTTGGATAGAAATAAAGTTTAGTAATTTATAGCACCCTTGGCGAGTACTTTAGCAGTACAACCTGCAATTGTATTCCAATTTGAACTGTTCGTTTCACAGGTTGAACCATCGTCATGAGAGCTAAAAAAGCTTGATAAATTTCTGTTTTCAGCTTCGTATAATTTAAATGCATTTGAATGAAAGCGTTGCATAAGTAACCTGAAAGTTATTACAGTAAAATGAATTATATAAATCTATTGCACAATATAGATTAATATAGTATTTTAAATATAATTAGTGAAATGGATAAAATAGGTCAATGATAAAAGAAATAATAGAAGCAAAAGAGAATAAAGTTAAAAATACAAGGATTAACAAAATAAAATCTCTTAAAGATAAATCCCTTAAGGTAAATATACTAAAGGAAAAAGAAACGGATGGGATTGATTACCGTTATTTTGGTGTAAATGGTGTTTTTTCTTCTGTTGAATATCAGGGTAAATTATATGTCTTTGGACTTCTTAATGACACTTGCTATAGCTATGATGGTACTACTTGGACTAAAGAAAACATGCCTGCTGGCGAAACCGGTGTTGACCGTCCTATAGCTGCAATTATATATAATGATAAAATATATGTATTTGGTGAGGTTAATAATACTTGTTATAGCTATGATGGTACCACTTGGGCCAAAGAAAATATACCGGCTGGTATTGATGCTCCTGAAACTTCAGTTGTGTTTGAAGATAAATTATATGTATTTGCCAGTCGTAATGCTAATTACTTGATTTATGACGGTACGACTTGGATCATAGAAAAAATGCCTGGTACTAGGTCTGGTAATTCGAGTTTCTTTGTTACATCTGTTGTATATAAAGACAAATTATACTTCATTGATAATGTTATTGATAAGTGCTATAGCTATGACGGCACTAAGTGGGCTGAAGAACAAATTCCTGCTCGGATTAATATGCCTGAATGTTTTATTACATATAAAGACAAATTATATTTATTTGGAATGAATAATACGGGCTATAGTTATGACGACACTGATGGTTGGAGCAAAGAAAATATTGTTGCCGGAGAGCCTGGTCTTGAGATCCCTTGGGCATCTGTTATATATAATGATAAGTTGTATATATTTGGAGCTGGAAACGATAGTTGTTACACTTATGATCCTTCCGATGGCTGGAGTGATATGAATATGCCTCAAGGCTCTACAGGAGGAGTCTGTACCCCGTATTCTCCAATTGTATATCAGGGTAAGTTATATGTATTTGGTTTTAACAACGATGTTTGTTATAGCTTTGATGGCTCTAATTGGAAAAATGAAAATATGTCAGCTAGCATAGCTTCTCCTTATGATGCTGTTGTGTATAAAGATAAAGCATATGTATTTGGCTATGAAAATGATACTTGCTATAGCTATGATGATACTATTTGGACTAAAGAGCCTATGCCTGCAGGTAGATTTGGTATTGATGGACCTACATATCCTATTGTTCATAAAGATAAACTATATGTATTTGGTGAGGTTAATAATACTTGTTATAGCTATGATGGTAATGCTTGGACTAATGAAAATATGCCTAATGCTAAACCTGATGGGATTCTTGGTGTTTTTTCTTCTGCTGAATATCAGGATAAATTATATGTATTTGGTCATAATCGTGCTAACGATGTTTGCTATAGCTATGATGATATTGATGGTTGGAAAAATGAAAATATGACTGATAATTCTTCTGCCGCTGTAGCTTCTGTTGAATATCAGGATAAATTATATGCTTTTATGGAGGATTGTAATAGTTACTATATTTATGATGGTAAGACTTGGACTGAAAAAAGTATGTCAATAGGCGGCTATCTTATGAAGGCTATTGTATATAATAATAAAATTTATATTTTTAGACATTCTGATACTTGTTATAGTTATGACGAGACTGATGGCTGGAAAAATGAATCTGTTATAGGCGACCAAGGGATTATATGTAATGACAAATTATATGTATTCGGAGAGGATCATACTTGTTATAGTTATGATGGAAGCCAGTGGAAAAGCAAAAATATGCCGGGTGGCATTTATAATATTTTGACTCCTCTTGAATATAAAGACCAACTCTATTTGATTACCGGTGATACTTATACTACCAGTAGTTGGACTAATGATTATACTTGTTTCTTTAGTTATATTGAGGGGGATTCTACTTGGACTAATGCAAATATATCTACTTCAGTTGATAATCCTTTTTCTTCTAGCGTGTATCAAGATAAACTATATATATTTGGGCATGCTAATAGCACTTGCTATAGTTATGATGGTGTTAATCCTTGGACTAATGAGAATTTGCCTGGTTCGATTATTCATCCTCAGGCTTCTATTGTTTATAAAGATAAATTGTATATTTTTGGTCATGGTGTTTGTTATAGCTATGATGGTGTTAATCCTTGGACAAATGAAAATTTGCCTAACTTAAATTCCCCTTATACTGAAAATCTTATATCTAGTGTCATATATAAAGATAAATTATATATTTTTGGAGACTCTAGTAATAATTGTTATAGTTATGATGGTACTCCTGGTGGTTGGAAAAATGAGGGGTTACCTACAGGACAATATGGTATAGAAGGTCCTAGTGCCCCTATTGTATATAATGGCAAAATATATGTATTTGGTACTAATAGTGGTAAATGGGGTTGTTATGATGGTACTAATTGGACTATATTGCCTAAGACTGGAGACTATCCTAATTTTTACTTTAATCTCTGTTCTTTTGTATATGAAGAGAAATTGTATGTTTTTAAAGGATATTTATATAGTTATGATGGTGCTAGTTGGATTAAGGAAGGGCTGCCTGCGGGAAGAATGCCAAATACTCGTGTGTTTACGGCTGTTGAACAAAATAATATAATGTATATATTTTTCAATGATGGTACGGCTTACAGTTATAATGGCAGATATTGGAGTGATCAAAATATGCCTACAGGAACAACAGGAATCAAGTCTCCTGAAGGCGCTATACTATACAAAGATGAAATGTATATTTTTGGCTTTTTCAGTAATAATTGTTATAAGTTTGACTATTTTAATAATTGGAAAGATGAATCGTTTAATTTTTCAAAGAGCATGCAAACGGTTGGAGCTTTATAGCTATAACTTTACCACTATACTCGGCTAGTTTTTAAACTGGAAACCAAACATCTTTTACATCTGTTGTGATTTCCTTTGCAAAAATTAACTATCCAGTAATTTGCAACACCTTCACTTTTGAATTCGTTAAAAACAGGACATCCTTGAATATTCTCGTAGTTAGTTATTTAAATTCTTTTTTAGTAACTTTAAAAACTATATAATAATACAGCCATTGATATTAATGGCTGTATTATCTTTTAAGGTGTTTTATCACAAAGTATAAATTTAGAATTTGATTTTTCTGATATCTTCTTTTATGCGTTCAATATCTCGAATCCAATCTTCTATATCTTGCTCGTGTTCAAGTTCTTCATTGAGAATAGTTGTCGCAAGCATATATGTAGAGTGGTCTTTACCTTGTGTGTAATCTGCAATTTTTTTGTATCTATTTATTGCACATCTTTCACCACGAAGGTTTTGTTGAAGAACAACCTCAATATAAGGATCATCGGGTTTTTCATATGGGCATTCAGCATAATCGCTCCATTCCGCAGGAGTTAATATAGGAGTGCCATCAAGCTGGGTAATTCTTTCAATTAATAAATTTGCGTGATTAAATTCTTGTTGAGCATGATTTAAAAGTTCTGTCTCAATATTACTTCTCATTGGACCTTCCATTACTCTTGCTCCAACCCAATATTGATAAAAAGCGTACCATTCTTCGGCGAGTGCTTCGTTTAACATTTTTACTAGTGCTTTTGAGTCTAATCCTAGTATTTCTAAGCCTTTTTGACCCATTTTTTTTCCTCCTGATTCTAACCGCATAATCATAAGATAGGCTTAGAAAAATTAGTATTGCCTGAGTGTTTATCTCTTTAAAGCTTATTTGTTGAAAGTTTTATATCGGAATTTTTTATACTATAATTAATTTCAGGGAATATACACAATTATTAAGGACTTTTGCAATGTTAGATATCAAAGTTATAAGGGAAAATCCAGATAAAATTAATGACCTTTTAAAAAGGAGAAATCCTGATCTTTCTATAGATGAGGTTATTGAAATAGATAAAAACAGAAGAAAAGTCCAAACTCAGGCAGATGAGTTAAGATCCGAGAGAAAAAATATTTCTCAAAAAATTGGCGAGCTTAAAAAATCAGGACAAGATGCATCTGAAATACAAGAAAAAGTTCGCAAAATGGGAGATGACATAAAAGCTTTGGAAGATCAGGAGAGGGAACTTAACGAGTCTCAAAAAAATATTTTACTTGGCATTCCTAATACTCCCGATGAAACCACTCCTATCGGTACAAGTGAAGAAGAAAATATAACTTTAAAAACAGTAGGAGAACCTAAAAAATTATCCTTCGAGCCTAAAGCTCATTGGGATTTAGGCAGCGATCTTGATATTTTGGATTTTGAAAGAGGAGTAAAAATCTCAGAATCAAGGTTTACTTTATATAAGGGTCTAGGAGCAAGACTTGAGCGTTCAATAATAAATTTCTTTTTGGATTTTCATACCAAAGAGCATGGATATGAAGAAATACTGCCTCCTTTTATTGTGAATTCTGCTTCTATGACAGGAACAGGACAATTGCCAAAATTCAAAGAAGATATGTATAAATGTGAGGAAGAAGATCTTTATTTAATTCCTACAGCGGAAGTTCCTGTGACAAATATATATATGAATGAAATTTTAGCAGAAGAAGATTTGCCTAAATATATGGCGGCATATACTCCTTGTTTTAGAAGGGAAGCGGGATCAGCAGGAAAAGATACGCGTGGGCTTATAAGGCAGCATCAATTTAACAAGGTTGAATTGGTAAAGCTTTGCACTCCCGAAACGAGTGCTGAAGAGCATGAAAAGTTAACTCAAAATGCAGAAAAAATGCTTGAACTGCTTGAGTTGCCATATAAAAGAGTTGAGCTTTGTAGTGGTGATATTGGGTTTAGCGCAAAAAAATGTTATGACCTGGAAGTGTGGTTCCCTTCATCAAATAGTTATAGAGAAATCTCCAGTTGTAGTAATTTTGGTGATTTTCAAGCAAGAAGAGCGAATATAAAATACAGATCTCAAAAAACAGGAAAACCTGAATTTGTCCATACTATTAATGGATCGGGATTGGCTGTAGGAAGAACTTTCGCAGCTATACTTGAAAACTTTCAACAAGAAGATGGGTCTATTATTATTCCTAAAGTTTTACAACCTTATTTTGGAAAAAGTATTTTAATAAAATAGTCCTTTTCTTTTTGAGAATATTATATGAAAATAATAATATAGTAGGTTATTTAATAAAGAAAGTTTAAAATGAATGAATTTAATATTATCGAATTTTTAACCAAATCTGTTTTTCAAAACGTCTCAGATATCCATTTAAGACAAGGAGAACATCCTATGGTGAGAAGAAATGGTCTTATTGAAAAAGTTGACCATTCTATATTAGATGAGACTAATTTTGATAATATAATTCAAACCATAATGCCTCATAGAGTTAAAATGCAATTAGATGAGCTTATGGATTTTGATTTTCCTTATGAAATTCCTGAAATTTCAAGATTTAGGGTGAATTTTTGTCGAGAAATGGGAAATCCTGCTTTTGTAATAAGGGTTATTCCTTATAAAATACCTAAATGTTCTGACCTTGGTTTACCTCATGCTATAGAAAATTTCACAAAGGTCAGTAACGGCATAGTTCTTGTGACAGGTCCCACAGGGAGCGGAAAGTCAACAACAATAGCATCATTAATTGATTCTATAAATGAAAACTACCAAAAACATATTGTTACGGTTGAAGATCCTATAGAGTTCATATATACCAGCAAAAAAAGTGTCATAACTCAAAGACAGCTGGGGCATGATACGACGTCCTTTCCTAATGGAGTTAAATACGCTTTAAGGCAAGATCCTGATGTTATTCTTGTCGGTGAAATGCGTGATAGAGAAACTATTACAAGTGCTTTAAAAGCCGCTGAAACAGGTCATTTAGTACTTTCTACATTACATACAACTGATGCTGTTCAAACCGTAAACCGAATAATAAACGCTTTTGAACCTCATGAGAGAGATTCCATAAGACATCAGGTTGCAAATGTATTAAGAGGTACCGTCGCTCAAAAACTTATTAAAAGGGCTGATAACAAAGGGAGAGTGCCTGCAGCAGAAATTTTGGTTGCAACACCGACTGTTAAAAATTATATTTTAAAAAATGAACTTGATAATGTTTATGATCTTATAAAAGCAGGTAGTTTTAGTGATATGATCACTATGAATATGTCTTTATATAGACTCTTCAAGGCTAATTTAGCATCAAAAGAAGAGATATTAAAAGTATCAGATACTCCTCATGAGCTTGAACAAATGATCAGAGGTGCATATCATGGCACTTCTAGCCTTACAGGTAATTAAAAAGCAGCTATTCAGCTGCTTAAAAATTTGTAATCCTCTATATCCTCAATTGAAATTTTATTAGTCTAGTAGCGCTTCTAAAATAGCTGCATTTTTCGTTGCAAGAGCATTATCTCTTACTCTGGATTTGTTGATATATGTTCTTAAAGCTTCACGGATAAGCTCGCTTCTTGAACGTTGCTCATCTCCAGCTACTTCATCAATTTTACTTAAAAACTGTTCTGGCATTGAAATTAGAACTCTAGCCATTTTAAAATCTCCTTTATTATTTTATCTCTATTAGTTTTTTAAATCTCTCTCTTATATAAAAACAAACCCCTTTTTAAAAGTGCTAAAAAGTATATAAAAAATATTTTTTATGTTACTTTTTTTAATAATAAACGCCTTGAAATCCAGGACTGGTCGTTTTTGAAATATTTACCAAAAAATTAAGTATATATGGACTATATATTGCGGAATGTGAAAAAAACTTTTTCTTTTAATAATGCGGCTTTTGACTTTTAAACAAAAATTGAACCTTGAAGAAGGTTTTAAAATGCTTTATTCTATTAATAGTGAGAATGTCGTTTAAAGAGTTGTAAATGCAGTATCCCGGTTCTATATTAAGATGGTATGATGTTGATCCCACCGTAAGTCTTGCGGTGAGTATATTGCGCAATGCAAATATTAAAGATCAAGAAATCGTAGCTGAGATGATTCTTGATAAAACAAAAGAAATTAAACCGGAGCGTAAAAGAAATGTTATAACTCTTTTGCCATTTTTTAAACGCAGATGGTATGACGATTGCAGCAAATTATCTTTAGCGATGTTAAAAATGAAAAAAGCTTCTTTAAAATTACAAAAAGAACTTTCTATAGAAATGATAGATTATTTCTGTGCTACAGAGGAACATATTAGCGGTGATATAATCTAAGCACTAATTTTAATAATATATAAGATTCATTCTTTTAATTGATGCCAATTTAAGTAATTATTTGAATAATAATTATTACTTTGTATCATATAATAAAGGGCAAAATTTTTAATTGCCTTAAGAAAGTAATAATTAATTTTTATGAATATCGGTAAATCTTCCCTGGTAATAACTAAAAGCTTTTGTATTTTAATAGTTTTGATTATCTTTGTTTTTTGTAAGCCTGCCTATGCAATAAAAATAGGGCTTCTTGAAAATGTAAATAAAGGTTATATAGCTGTATCCTCAAGAGGTTATATTGTTGATGCTCATTCAAAAAAGAAGCTTTTAGAACTTCATCCGATGCAAAAAGGGTTTTTGAAAAAGTGCGGTCGCAGTATCGTATTTACGAGAAATGGAAAGAGTCTTAATCTAGAAACGAATTGCATAATAATAAAAAGTGGTGCAAAAGGTTTTGTATCAACCAAGGGGAAATGGTACCGAGGAGACATAGTTATTTTTAATAACGGTAAAGGGCTCACTTTTATAAACAATGTATCTTTGGAGGGCTATTTAATGGGTGTTGTCCCCGCTGAAATGCCCACATCATGGAATTATGAAGCCCATCGGGCTCAAGCTATTGCTGCAAGAAGTTATGCTATTGCAAATATTGGTAAGCGTATAAAAAAAGGTTATGACCTGAAAGATACTCCTGAAGATCAGGCTTATGGAGGTGCTTCAGCGGAAAGACCCAACACAACAAATGCTGTTTTAACAACAAAAGGTCAGGTTTTAACTTATAATAATAAAGTTATCCCTGCGTATTATCATGCAAGCTCCGGAGGGCATACTATACCCGCAGGACGAGTATGGGGGAAGGATCTTCCTTTTGTAAATTCAGTTCCTGCTTATGATAAGCATCGCAAGAAAAGTGGGCACGGCGTCGGGATGTCGCAATATGGAGCTAATAACCTTGCTAAATATGGATATAATGCCTATCAAATTCTTGCTTATTATTTTAGAAATATAAGATTTAGCACAGTAAATACAAATTTATAAATCTTATTTTTTACTCTGAAAGGCTTTTAAGCTCTAAAGAAGCTTTAGGGTGAGTTGGATCAAGAACTAAAGTTTTTTCAAAATTTTTCTTGGCTTCTTTAAAATCATCAGATTTTTTATTTATAATGCCCATGTAATAGTAATATTGCGGATTATACTCATCAATACAATTAACAGGTTTAAGGTATATCTTAGCCAAGAAACTGTTATTCCTTTTTATTTGAATATCGGCAAGACCAAGCCAACTTTGAACATGCATAGGATTAAGTTTTAATGCTTTTCTATAAAAATTTGATGCTTTTTCAATATTACCAAACGCTAATTCAACATCACCGCTAATATAGTTTGATTTATAATTTTCAGGATCTTCTTTTAAAGCTTTTTGTGCAAATTCAAAAGCCATATCATCTTTTTCAAGCTTTTTGCAGATTTCACTCACTTTAACAAATATATCTACTTTTTCATTTCTTTCTTTTGAATATTTTTGAGCCGCTGTATATAAAATTAAGGCTGACTCGTAATCGCTTTTTTTAGATTTTAAATCAGCCATGCCGGAAAACGCCGCAACTGATTTTTTATTTTTTCTCAACGCTTTTTTATAAAATTCTTCTGCAGTATTATATTCTTTTATTTGAGTGTTTATATCTCCGCCTAAAATACAAAAACGTTCGTAAAAGTCTTTATTTTCCGGTTGGGAGTCAATAATAGCAGAGGCTTTTTTATATTCTCCGTTCAGATAAAAATAATTTGCAAGATAATAATTTTTTTCTTCTTCTTTTTTTGCTATTTTCGATTTCAACAAAGCTTTTTCAGCTTTTTTATAGTTTGTTAGTCCGTATAATTTTGTATCAGTAATATTTTCAAGCACTTTTAAAGCTTTTTTATAATTTTTCAAATCCATCAATATTTCAACTTTTTCTTTTTTATACGAAATGTTTTCAGGATTTAAAGAAATAGCTGTATCAATATTTTTTAGTGCTATTTTATTTTCTTGCTTTAAATGATAAGCCTTTGCCAATAAATATTCTGAGTAATCAGAGGTATAACCTACATTGTTGTTAATCAAATTTATTGCATCATCAGGTTTATCTTGGAATTTTATCAAACTAAACGCTTGGGCAAAAAGTTCTTCATCTTTGCCATTTGGAACGATAGCAGGATAGTAAGCCATTTTAATATCGTTTATATAGTCCTTCCAAATATTTGAATTAAAAATATCTTTAAGCTTAGACTCTGCCAGTGAAAATAATCCTAAGGATGCTAGTTTTGTGGCAAATTGGACATCAGAAAACTCATTGTTAAAAGCTACAAGTTTTGATGCTTCGTTAAAATTTTCTATAGATTTATCAATATTACCTTTTGAGTAATTATAAAAACCCATACGTACAAAATCCGCATATTTTTCTTTTTTAAGGTTTAATTGTACAATTTTTTCACTATCCTTATTTTCCTTTTTTAAACTTATTTTTTTTATAAATTCATCGTTATTCTTTAAGAATTTAATAAGATTAAGTTCATTTTGTTCACTCTCAGAGGCTTTTTTAGGTAGATTAACCTTGGTTACAGGCATTTGATCAAACGAATAATTTAAAACTTGTATTTTAAAATCAGAAAAACTCTCAATCACATTCAAAACAAGATCCGTACGGTCGGAAAATTCGTTTAAAGCACTTTCAAATAAAGCTATATAAGTAGGGGCAAAACCTCCGTTTGCTTTAGTTGGATCAAGATTAATCCATTTCCCCACAAAAGCTTTTACCCACATATGATAAGCAAAAACGCTTTGAGGCTCTTCTTTGTAAGATAAACCAACGACTACTTTTGCAGGAATTCCGGCAGCTCTTAAAAGGGCAGCTAATAATACCGAATGTTCTGTACAATCGCCCTGTTTTGATTTCAAAACTTCTTTAGCATTTGCAAAATTAACAGAAAAATTCTTATCCGAGACATTATTATAGACCCAGGCTTCCATATCCAAAGCAACTTTTAGTGCATCTTTTTGATCTTGGGCTATTTTATTGGCAACATTTTTAATACCCTCATCATCAGAGTTGATATAAAGGCTTGATTTTAAAAACTTATTAAAACCTTTATTAACGATAGGGTAAGTTTGTTGTATGTTTTTATAATTTTCATCTTTTATTTTTATATAGGCGATATCATTTTTTGATTGAATAATCCGTTGTCTTTCATCAGAGATAAAAAGCTCTTTAGGATTATTATTAGACGTTTGAATCTTATAGGTAACTTGATTTGCGCCATTTAAATTTTTCACATCAGAATCAACCGGTATAAGGCTTTGATAAAACAAATCTGTAGCTTCAAAACGTTCATATATAGATTCTTTAGGGGCTGTTATTTGTTCTATATTTAAAATTGAAGAGTATTCTTTTACCAGATTAAAATCTTTGTCATACCACTCAAAATTGCCTATATTAGGGAGCATGTCAATCGAAATTTTGTATTTTGAAAAAATACCTCTAAGGTTATTTTCATCAAGTTTTTCATCCCCGATTCTTTTATAATTAACCGTTATCACTCTAAAATCAGCAGTAGGTTCAACGGTTGAAAATTCAAAAGATTCAGTATCCTTGTTTTCCTTTATAAGCTTATTTATTGCATAAGGGAGCAAGATTTTTTTATTTAGATAAATTTCTCTTTTTTCTTCTGTGCCGTTTGTATTAGTAAGAACTTTGATACTTTTAGGCGAAAATTCGGCTTTTATAACGGTATTTTCTCCGAGACTTGTTATTTTAGCAGTTAAAGCCAACGGTTTTCCATTTATATCTTCAACAAATTCAACATCTTGGACTAATTTCACATCAAAGCCAAAACGTCTAAACTTTTGCTCAGAATATTTTTTTGTAATTACAACAGAATTAAAGCTATCTTTGACTGTGCTTTGTGTGGTACAAGAGTATCCAATTCTATTATCTTTTACTTTGCTTACATAGCAATGTTCAAAATCAACTTGTTTTTCATTAGCCAAACAAATTGCAGATGAACATGTCAGGAAAATTCCTAACATAAAAGTATTTAAAAGTTTTTTATATATTAATTTCATTAATTAGAGTTCTCTCAAGAGTCTATTTAATTATAAGATTAGTACACAAAAAAATGAACTATTGCTATCAAAGAGTTAATAAAATTTTTCATTAGTTAAAGTATTAAGCTTAAGTATTATGTTTAAATTGTCGCATAAAACAAAAGTAATGAGCAAATAGCCTCTAATTTTTTTAAAAAAAACAATTAAGCTTTGTTAATTAATGTAACAGATGTTCGGAATTACTATTTAAAAGTACCGTTGATTGTTTTTAAAACACTTAATCACAAGAGTAATCATGATAAATAGATAAAGGAAGAGATTTAATGATAGTAAATTCAATCAGTCCTATAAGCTTTTCCGGGGTTAAGAAAAGCAAAAACAAACAAAGACAAGCTAATTATCAAACAAGTTTACTGCATCCTTTAAAGCAGGAAGTTAAACAAGAACCTAAATTGCAACTGGCAAAAGCTTTAAATAATTTTGTTTCTTTCGCTGGAAAAATTGCAAAAAAAGTTCCTAATATATTTGTTATAGACAGTTTTGACCAAAAATGTATGGATATTGACGGTGACGGTGTTGATGATGTAAGTCATGGACGTACTGTAGCAGGAATTATTAGAGGTCAATGCCCTAATGCAAAAGTTACAAGTCTGAGATTAAAATCTGATAATAAAACAGGTTTGGATTTTAAAAGTGCTATAAAACATTTGAACTACATTATAAAAGAAGCAAAATCAGGCAAAAAGGTTGATGCTGTTAATTTATCTTTTGGAGTTGATGTAACTTTTGAAGAGGCTTCTTTATTTACAGGAAAAGAAATTCATCAAAATAACTTAGACGAAAATAGAAAAGAACTTTTAAATGCTTTTTTGAATATAAATCCTCCTAAAGATGTTAAAGATTCTTTAAATATATTAATTCCAGGGTATCTAGAGGCAATGAAGACAAAATTCCAAGATGAAAGAGCCTTTATACATGCACTTAGAGAATTAGTTAAGCTTGATGTTCAGGTTTATTTAGCAGCCGGCAATGAGGGTGAGAATCAATTTGATGTAGCCTCATTGGTAAAGGGTATAAATACAGTGGGTGCAACCGACGCTAGGGGAGATATTACAGACTTTTCTGCTAATAGTTCAACTGTAAATCGTTTTGAGCAAGGTGTGTTTAATGTTTCTGAAATTACCGATAAAGCCGGAAAAGTAAAAGGTTATGATGTTTCAGGAAGTGGTAGGGTTGAAATACCTGTAGAGGCTGTTTCAGGTGGAGAGCAAACAGCTAAAAAGTTTGCAGGTAAAAATATCGCTGAAGTTGAAGCCGAGGATCAATATTATTCGATTTTTCAACTTATACAAAATGTAATGTCTCAAGGTGGCTTGGAAGGCACTTTAAACCTTATAAGACAAAATCCCGGATTGTCTGAAGTGCTGATGAACATGAAAGGTAAGCTTTTTGATCTTGAAAGACTTCAAGGAATTGGGTTACCGGAAGAAGATTATGCTGAAGATGGGGAAGAAGCAGAAGAATTAAATTCTTTCAGATCAAGATTTAGTAATATTAAAGAAGCTATGGATGTTGAAGAAAATGAAAAAATCTTTATAGATTTTGACGGTAAGTTTGGATTTACTGTTAATGATAAAGGAACTGTTGTTTATAACCCTTCAAAGTCAGGAAGACCTGCTGTAAACGTTATTAACGGTACATCTTTCTCATCTCCTTTGCAACTTGCTAAAGATATGATCGAAAAATATTATCCCGATAAATTTGTATGGTAAAAAATACTAAAAAATAATGATTTAAAAAAGCAATTCTAATAGAATTGCTTTTTTATCGTTTTAAAATTTATACAAAGTTAAAACTATTTGATCTTCTAATCTTTTAGCAAGAGCGGAACTTCCTGTGAAATTTTGAATAAGAATGCTAAAACAATAATCTTTGCCAGATCCTGATTTTAAATATCCTGATAATCCACTAGCTGCAGCCAGTGTGCCTGTTTTTGCTCTTATATTGTTTTTTAGCGATACCAGTCTGTATTTTAAAGTCCCTTTTTCGGCAGGAATTGCCAAGGTAGCTTTAAAAGAGGTGAAATCAGGAAGTTTACTCAGTTTATAAAGAGCGTTGCTCATCCATTCGGTTGTTATAAGGTTATTGTGAGATACTCCACTGGCATCGACTATATTAATGTCTGCAAAATCCAATCCTAATGCAGTGTAAAACTTTTCAAAAACGTCTAATCCCGCTTTTGTAGTGCCTGTTAGAGAGGTATGTGTACCTCCTGCTAATATCAAAAGAGTTTCAGCAGAGAGATTATCACTTTTTTTATTTGCTTTTGAAACAATCTCATTCACGCTATGTCCAACGGAAGCCAAAAGACGTGCTTCTATAGGTGTTTGCGCTTTTTTGATTTTCACATGCCCTATGTTAAGAGAATATAAAATTTGATTTAATTTAAATAAAAACAAATCTTCCGGGCTATCTACAGGAACTTTCAGCTTTATTTCACCGTCAATAGTTCCTGATACTTCCAATTTAGGATCTTTTTTCCAATATCTTCTATCAAATTTTAGTTTTGTTTTTTCACTTGTTAAAACGTTATTTTGGACTCTTAGCATAGAATCTGAGTATAAACGGGGCGGTTTATTCAGGCTTGTTGGTATAATGGTTAATTCTGTAAGGTTTTCATTTATATTATATGAGCTGTATTTAGGAATGTAAGGACTGGTATTATCATCCCACATCCATCCTTCGCCCCATTCTTTGTCGTCAATGATACTATCGTCAATAACAATTTCCTTGAAAGAGTCTATTTGAGGGCTGTTAAGGGCAAAATCAAATAAATTAAAAAGATCCTCTTGAGTTAAAAGAGGATCTGCCCCTAATTTTAAATAAAGGCTATTACCGTTTTGGTATATTTTTGTGGAAATAAAATTATCCTTGCCCAATGTATAAAAAGCCGTTGCGTTAGAAAAAATCTTTAAGGTAGAAGCGGGGTGCAATAAAACCCAAGAGTTTCTACTATAAACAACTTCTCCGTTTTTTTGATTTTGAATGCAAACGGATACTATGGCTTTTTTAGAAATTTCAGATGAATTTATTACATTGTTAATCGCCTGCACCATCGAGCTTTGCGCAAAAGATGGTTTTAGCAATATAGTTATAATTGCAAATGAAAATAAAACATTTAAAAAAAGTTTTTTAAGACTGAACATCTTTAAACCATTTGTTGGTTTCCACGACCTTTTCATAATCATAACTTTCAATGTATTCAATGGCTTCTTGAGGTGTTTTAGTCACGTAATAAAGAGCTTTATAGTCGGGTTTAGCAAATTTTTGGGTGTAAAAAACCTCAAAAAATTCAAGTAAAGGAGTGTAAAAGTCATTTATATTCAAGAAAACAAGAGGTTTATTATGAAATAAAAGTTGTTTACCCGTAATCATTTCGGAGATTTCTTCTAAAGTGCCAAAACCGCCCGGCATGGAAATAAAAGCATCGGACTTTTCTTCCATCAAACCTTTTCGCTGGCGCATATCTTCTGTGACTATAAGTTCATCAATTTCTTCAAAATCAGCACATTTTTGTTTAATTCTTTCAGGTATTATTCCAACAACTTCACCATTATGATTTTTTACGGAACGTGCTAATTCTCCCATCAAGCCTACTTTTGTACCGCCATAAACCAAAGAGTGCCCTTGGGCTGCAATCATAGTACCAAGTTCGCTTGCTGCTTTAAAATAAACATTGTCCAAAGCATCGCTGGATGAGCAATAAACACAAATTCTTTTTTTCATTTTTAAGACCCTCTTTTTTAACTAATGCAGATTATGATGATAAAAATTATTTTACTATAAAATTCTTTAATGATTTTTTTTGATAAATTAAAGCAAGGATTTCTATTGGTTGTATTATTTTTCTTTCTTCGTTTATTTCTAAAAGTCCTTGATATAAACCCATATTGCAAGAAGGACAGCTGGTAGCGACAGCTTGAGCTTTTGTTTTTATTATATTTTGAGCTTTTTTGGCTGATATAGCTTTTGATAATTTTGAGTTAGTTATACAAAAAGTTCCTGCAGCTCCGCAGCATTTATCAGCTTCTTCCATTTCAATAAATTCTATTTGTGGTATTTTTTTCAAGATATTTCGAGGCTCTTCGCTAACGCCTGAAAACCTTTTTAGATGGCAAGGGTCATGATATGTAACAGTGAGTTTTTGTTCATTATTTTCAGGAATATATAAATCTATTTTATCCAGCAATTGATAGATATTTAGTGCTTTTTGAGATATTTTTTGAGCTTTTTCTTTATGGTGTCCGGAAAGTGCTTCTGTATACATATCCCAAACACTTCCGCAAGAAGCACAATCGGTTATTAGATAATCAAAATCAAAGTCCAGTTTATCAAGATTTTGTTTTGCTAATTTTATGAAATCTTCAAAATTACCGTTATTCCTTGCAGGGATACCACAACAATTAAAATCAGGAACTATAATCTTTATTCCATTAGCTTTTAAAACAGTCAAAACTGCATTTTTAACGGAAGGGTTAATATAAGTATTTATACATCCGGGAAAATAAACTACGGTAAGATTATTGGTGGTTTTAGGTTTGATTTTTTTAAAGCTAACCTGTTTTTTAAGCAAATTGTTTAAAATATTAACAGCCTTACCTTTTTTATCAAGCATTTTTGAGGCAAAACCTGTCCAAAAAGAAAGATTTAAAAATCTGTAAAAAAACGTCACCAGTCCGATTATTTTGAGCAAAGGTTTATAAGAAAATATTTTTGTTCCTAATAGTTTATTCTTATTGAAAAATCCGGCTTTTTGGCTTTCATACTTTGCTATTGTGAGGATTTTTTCTGCATCAATATTGGCGGGGCAAAAGTCAGTGCAAGCATTGCAATTAAGGCATAAGTCTAAATATTCAGATATTTTAGGACTATATGCCAATTCACCTTCTATAATACCGTTCAAAAGGCTAAATTTTCCACGTGAAACAGCGCATTCTATGCCTAGCTCTTCAAAAATAGGACATACTGACTGGCATAAACCACATTTGGAGCATTTGTAAATCTCTTCTTTATAATCTTTTAGTTTTTTCATCTTCTTTTAAAAAATTTTACCGGGGTTAAAAATCCCTTTGGGGTCAAAAACGTTTTTTATTCCTCTCATGAGGGCTATAACAAGAGGATCGAGAGCTTTTCTTAAATATTTGGATTTGGTCATTCCTATGCCATGCTCTCCTGAAAGTGTTCCACCTAGCTTGATAGCTGAATCAAAAAACTCTTCTATCGCCATATCAAGTCTTTTTGATTCATCTTTATCTCTTAGGTCTACTGCAAAATTAGGATGAATATTTCCGTCACCGGCATGTCCCATTATGCAGGCTTTTACATTGTATTTTTTGCAAATTCTTCTTATTTCCCTTACTATTTCAGGAATTTTATCTCTTGGAACTACTGCATCTTCAGTAACTACATTAGGAGACAGTTTTGTCACTGCTCCAAAAGCAGATCTTCTCGATGTCCAGATTTTTTCGATATCTTCAATTGTATTAGCAAGAGTTATTTTAGCAGCATTAAAATCATTGCATATATTTACAACTTTTTCTATTTCTTGTTTTACAAATTCTTCTACGCCGTCAATTTCAATGATCAAAGCAGCATCAGCTTTTGTATAAAGTCCTGCAGGATAAAATTTTTCAATGGTTTCAATGGTAGCTTTGTCAATTAAATCAATGGTTGTAGGTGATATTTTTTGAGCAATAATCTCGGTGACTACATTTGCAGCTGCATCAATAGAGTCAAAATAGGCAAGAAAAACTTCTTGAAATTGAGGTTTTGGAATTAACTTAAAAGTAGCCTGCGTTACAATGCCCAAGGTGCCTTCAGACCCGACGAAAAGTTGTGTTAAATTATAACCGGTCACGTTTTTTACTGTGCTGCATCCTGTATTAATAACGCTTCCGTCCGATACAACGACTTCCAAGTCTAGCACGTAGTCTTTTGTGCTTCCGTATTTGTAGTTTCGGGGTCCACTGGATGACATTCCAACACTGCCTCCTACTGTTGAAACTTTCAGGTTTGAAGGATCAGGAGGATAAAAAAGCCCTGTTTTTTCAACTTCTTTTTGTAGTTTTTCAATAATCACACCGGGTTGCACTTTGCAAGTTAAGTTTTCTTTGTTAATTTCAATTATTTTATTCATTTTAGAAAAATGAATAATGATTCCACCTTTTAAAGGTACGCATCCTCCGGCATGGTTAGTTCCTGCCCCTCGAGCAACTATCGGGATGTTATTTTGATTTGCAATTTTTACTATTTCGCAAACTTGCTCGGTGGTTTTAGGTAATACGATAATATCGGCAAGGTGTGTTTTTTTAGCACAAGTGGCAGATGAATCAAAAGCATAGCTATATCTATCTTCGATACTTGTCAAAACATTTTCAACCCCAAGTAAGTTTTGAAGCTTTTGTATAACGGAGTTATCTGTATTTATTTTATTAAGTAACAAAGCCATAAAAACACCATCCTTACTACAATTATAATCTAAAATATAAATTTAAAATGTATTTCAATGAATGATGCACTATTTCTTAATATTTTGCCTAATGTAGTTTTTGCTAACTAAAACTTTTTTTATTGCTTTAAATACGAATTAAAAAAAACTTAAATAATGCTAATGTAAGAGATATTATATCCAAATGAGTTAGTTTTCAGGAAAATCCGACACAGTCGTATTTTTTGAAAATTTCGCTCTTTGCTTACTCATACCGACTTGCAAAATTGTTTTTATGTTCCTGATTACATTTTCATATTGGTATAAAAGCTAAAAGGAGAAAATTTATGGCACATACTATAGCAAAAGAACTATATAGTGATGAATTTAAAAAATATGTCCTTTGCGAGATTTTGGTTTTGGATGAAGAGGAAGGTCTTCCCGATACAGATAGGCGTGAAATAATACTCAGTTGTAGTAATGCGCAAGGGGATGCTTATAGTGAGATAGCTGACACTGTATCAACTGCAGATCTGGATTATACTTACCCCGAAACGGAACTGATAGACCAATACGAAGATTATGATGCCAGAGAAAAAACAGTAGAATTTGATAAAAAATATTTTGAATAATTCAATTAATAATTTTAGCTGCCAATTGTTTTTTTGATTTAGCGACATAAGTGAATATACTCTTTTGAAATATAAAATCGTCTAAAAGGCTATACATACGGGTAGTCATCTATTAAATGTTTTAAATTAGTATAGAAATAGCTTCTGAATATTTTCTAACCTTTTTAGGAGGTTCTATGAAAGAATCGCTGTCTCAACGTTTTTATAGAGGACTGACAAAGCATTTTGCACGAAAATTCTTTGATAAATGTAATAAAAAACAAAACAAAAAAGATAAGCAAATTCTTTCGGCAGGGAAGGTTTTAGATCATGATGATATAAATTATATGATTGATGCATCATTAGATAGGCATTTGACTTTAGATAGATTTAATAAAGAATTTGAAAAAAAACTAAGAGTATTTTTTAATGTTGAATATGCTCTAACCGTTAATTCGGGATCTTCAGCAAACTTACTGGCTTTAAGTGCATTAACCTCGTATAAACTCGGTGATAAAAAAATAAAAAAAGGTGATGAGATCATAACAATAGCTTCGGCTTTTTCTACAACAATAAGTCCTATTGTGCAAAATGATCTTGTGCCTGTTTTTGTAGATATAGAATCTGAAACGTATAATATAGATTCAAAACTTATTGAAAAAGCCATCACCAAAAAAACAAAAGCAATATTTATAGCACATACTATGGGCAATCCTTTTGACGTCACAAAAGTTGTTGATATATGCAATAAATACCATCTTTGGCTAATTGAAGATAATTGCGATTCTTTTGGTTCAAAGTATAAAGAGCTTTTAACAGGGACATTTGGACATATAAGTACATTAAGTTTTTATCCGGCTCACCACATAACAACAGGTGAGGGGGGGGCGACTTTGACCAATGATCCTTTGTTATATAAAATTATGATGTCTTTGCGAGATTGGGGGCGAGATTGTTGGTGTTCGCCGGGAGAAGTTAATACTTGCGGCATGCGTTTTTCTTATCAATTGGGAAATTTGCCTTTTGGTTATGATCATAAATATACATATTCTCATATGGGCTATAACCTCAGGATGACTGATATTCAAGCGGCAATTGGATGTGCTCAATTTAATAAATTAAATGATTTTATAAAAAAAAGAAAAGAGAATTTTAATCTGTTAAGGCAAAAACTTGGAAAGTATGCTGAATACGTACAATTGCCAGATCCATTTGATGATAGTGATCCGGCATGGTTTGGTTTTTTAATGACGGTAAGACCTAATGATAAGTTTGTAAAACTGGATTTAATAAAACACTTAGAAGATGCTCATATAGATACAAGACCACTTTTTGCCGGAAATATATTAAGACATCCTACGTTTACTGAAAATGACTATATCTTAAGAATTTCAGACTCTTTTAAGCTTTCTTCAAAAGATTTAAATGAAGGGCATTATCAAATGCTTCCTAATACTGATATAATAATGAATAATTCTTTTTGGATAGGACTTTGGCCTGGAATCGAAAAGGAAGACATAGATTATATTGCAGAAGAATTTGAAAAATTTTTCGTCTTGAGAGCTTAAAATATTGCCCCAAAATTTATTAACTCAAAAAAAATGTTTTAAACTAATTTGCGCTGCCGGAAATCGGGATATTGAGCAAGTTGAAAAGCTTGTATTTGTCTATGCAAAAGCAGGTGTGCGCTTTTTTGACTTAGGTGCAGATAATTCAGTTATAAAAGCGGCTTATAATGTTCTTACTAAGTTTGAGATAAAAGATTTCAGCTTATGTGTCAGTATTGGGATTGGTGATGATCCGCATTTTAAAGAGGCTTTTATAAATACTCAATCTTGCATTTCTTGTCGAAAATGTCTTGAAAATTGCCCTCAAAAAGCTATTTTTCAAGATAAAAATTATATTAAGGTTGACCCTAAAAAATGTATAGGTTGCTCTCTTTGTTTGAAATACTGTCCAGTAGGGGCAATTAGTCTTATTGGTTCTAAAAAAACATTGCAAAAATCTATTGAAAATTTAGATTTTTCTAAAGTTTCCTGTCTTGAAATCCATACTAATGGTGGGGATTTACAAGAGCTTGAAGAAAATTGGAATCATTTAAATAGTAGTTTTAAAGGTTTTTTAAGCCTTTGCATAAGTCAATATTCTTTTGGTGAAGATACTTACAAACAAATAACGAAGCATTTAGTCAATCAAAGAAAGCCTTATACTACTATAATTCAAGCAGATGGTCTTTCAATGAGCGGTTATGATGATCAAGAAAAAACAACCCAAAAAGCAATCGAAGCAGCAAAATTGGTGATTGATATGAATTTGCCTGTTTTTGTCCTTCCTTCCGGTGGTACAAATTCTCAAACATCAAGACTGGCAAAAGAAAATAATATCAATATAGATGGCGTTGCTATAGGTTCTTATGCCAGGAAAATTATTTTTGAAGAGATAAATAAAAATGATTTTTGGGAAAATGAACAACTTCAAAATAATGCGATTAAAAAAGCTACCGAGCTTGTAAACCAAACATTGAAATGGTTACATAAAACCTAATCAAAAACTCATTGCTTCCGCTTAGGCTTTATATTCACTGTCTTTAGTATTTTAATGCCCTTTTTTCTTTTCTTTTTTTTGCAATTGTTTGGTCTGAAATTTTTCTTGTTTTTCTTGCTTATTTTTTTGTTTATATTGGGCTTTTTTAATTACTTTTAGTTTTTTGTATTCTTCTTTTAAAGTATCTTTAGCTTTGCTTGTTGATTTTTTGTTTTTTATTTCTTTTGAAATAATACGTTGAATTCTTTTTGGATTGATTTTTAAGCAATGAGGTTTTTCATTATTTTCATTTGTCAGACAATAAAAATTTAAAAGATGATATTTTTTTAATATAAAATCATAAATCTCGGGAATAGTCGGTTCTTGCCCGAAAGTGATTTTTAAAAAAAGATTTCTATCATCGCACTGTTTTTCAATGATACCTATATAAAAAGGGGCATCATATAAAATTGTTAATTTGCTTGAAATGTCCATTTTTCTCTCCTTTTTGGCATACAAATAAAGAGAGAATGGACATCGTGAATGAAGGTTACTTAAATCTATAAAAATCTGTTCGGACTACCAACCGAAGCTGTGTTTTTATCTCTTAAAATAATTATTTAGTTTGTATTAATAGTTTAATCTATAAAAAACGATTGAGCAATTTTTTACAAAAACAGACACCCGTTAAAAGGTGTCTGTTAGTATAAGTAAGTGGGGAGTGGGGGGAGTTTATGCAATGCTATAGCAAAAATCTTTTTTCTCTTTTTCTTTTATTGTTATTTGCGAATTTGCTAATCTTAGCTTTTTAATAGATTCAGCTACAACTTCATCATCGACAATTATTTGAATATTGCCGTTTAGATATTTAATGAAATGATGTGTAGAAGCTAAAATACCTATTTGAGATGCATAAATCACATTCAGTCCGCAAAGATCCAACATCAAACTTGGGCAATCATTGGATTTGATAAAATCCTTGACTTCAAGCACCAAGTTGCTAACGCTGTTTCCAAAAGAGCACTTTGGCTTGATCAAGATTACATCTTGACGCAATTGATAAGTTTTTATAGTCATAATTCCTTCTCTACTACAAAAGTTTTGGGTAAATATTTTTTTGTTTTTCTTAATCTCTCTGTAAAGTTTATCGTTACTTTTTCACAATACTTTAAACTTGCCGAGAACGATTTGAAATCTTGAAAACAACTTTAACAAAAAGCTTTTAGTCCTTTTTTAAACGTAGTTAGCTGTTTTTTAATTAATACTTTTGTAGGAGTTTTTGATAAGCTTATAATAATAATAGTGTATTAATTATTCTAAAAAGGTTAAAATACAATTACCCTGAACTTTTAAAGAAATTAACGGAGGTTAAATTGACTAAAACGTTGGATCATACAGGATTAAAGCCTTCAAATCATTCTATTTTAAACCTCGCTAAAGAAGTTTTTGAAATAGAAGCAAATTCAATAATTAAACTTATAGAAAAACTAGGTGAGCCTTTCATTAAAGCCATTGATATCCTTTATTCTTGCAAAGGACGGATTATTATTACCGGCATGGGAAAGTCAGGACTTATAGGCAAAAAAATAGCTTCCACTTTGTCCAGCACAGGATCTCCGTCATATTTTTTACATCCTGCGGAAAGTACCCACGGTGATTCCGGATTAATAACAAAGGAGGATATTGTTATTGCAATATCTAATAGTGGTGAAACTGATGAATTGTTATATTTATTGCCCATAATAAAAAGACTGGGTGTAAAATTAATTGGGTTAACAGGTGGTGATTCTTCTTCACTGGCTCAAAAAGCCGATGTTACTCTTGATATTTCTGTAGAAAAAGAAGCATGCCCTTTGGGGAAAGCTCCAACCGCAAGCACAACCGCAACTCTTGCAATGGGTGATGCTTTGGCTGTTTGTTTGCTTCATAAACGTGGTTTTACATCTGAAGATTTTCTTTTGTATCACCCTTCAGGTTCTTTAGGTAAAGGTATTTTGTATACTGTGGAAGAACTTATGAAACAACAAGAAGAACTTCCTTTAATTACAAAGGAAGATTTTTTCCAAGATGCAATAAGAGAAGTGTCTCAAAAAGGTCTTGGTGTTGCTATTATAACTGATAATACAGGCGGCGTTGAGGGTATTTTAACAGATGGAGATATAAGAAGGGCTGTTTTAAAATATGAAAATATAGGAAATTTGACAGTAAAAGATGTCATGACAAAAAATCCTAAAGTCATTTCACCTCAGACGCTTGCGGCAGAAGCACTTCAGATAATGGAAACATATTCTATTACTTCTCTTGTCGTTGCTGATACAAGTAATAAACCAAAAGGGATTATACACATTCATGATCTATTAAAAGCCGGTGTGGCTTAATTAAAAAGGATTTTAAAATGAAAGAACTTGTTTTAAAAGCAAAAAAAATAAAACTCATAGCGTTTGATGTAGATGGTGTTTTAACCAATGGTCAAATAACTTACACTGATTCAGGTGAAGAAATAAAATCTTTTAACGCAAAAGATGGTCAGGGCATGGCAATGTTAAGAAAAGCGAATTTTATAACGGCCATAATCACTGCCAGAAAATCTTCTATTATTGAAAGACGGGCGCAAGATCTTGATATTTGTAAAGTCTATCAAGGATCAAAAAATAAACTTGAAGCAATGGAAGAGCTGTTAAACACTTATTCTGTTTCTTTTGAAGAAGTGGCTTACGTAGGAGATGATCTTCCTGATGTGAAAGTTTTAGAAAAGGTCGGGTTGGCATGCTGTCCTGCCGATGCTGTTGATGAGGTTAAGAAAGTTTGCCATTTGATCACTCGAAAAAATGGTGGACAAGGGGCTGTAAGAGAAATAACAGACTTGATTTATTATTCAAACGTCAAAAAAGGTTCATCTATAGATATTTCTTTGCCTGTTTTTAATCGACATTAAAATATTTTTTAATATTTTTTCTTTTTATAAAGTGTTTTGTAAAGATAGCTTTCATAATAAAGATCTATTGAGTAATACGGTCCTTTTAGGTCGTAGGATTTTAGCAAAAATTTAGGCGGTGGCGGCGGATTTTTGTGCCAGAAAAAAATTATTTTTAAACATTTTACAAAGGCTTTATAAGGCAACTGATACCACTTAGGTTTAACTTTTTGTTCTCTATAAATCTTTAATGGGTCTACTTTTTGTTTTTCATAAACAGGAACAATGTGTTTTATTTTTCCGTGTTGTTTTAGCAATATAACATTATAACCTTTTACAAAGCCCGGTGATAGCAGATAATATCCAGGTTTTATCACTTCTTTTTTTACTTGCAGTTCAGACCATATTCGAATTAAAGGGTATGGGGAATAGCAAAATCTTTGATTTTCGTAAACTTCTTTAGGGTCTTCGGCGTTTAAAAAAGTATTTTTTATTTCGGGTAAATTTTCATAAATAATATCATAATTCATATGAAACCCTATAGCTCCTACAGGAAGAGCTATAAGCAGAGTTAAAAATATTGTTAATAAAAAATTTTTCATAGAAACTTTTAAAAAATTAAACTACTTTATATTAATATGATAACGTTTTTTTACTTGAGGGCAAGTTTATTTAAAAGAAGACTTGACAATAAATATAGTTATTGATTAAATTATAAGTACTGATATCGGGATGTGGCGCAGCTTGGTAGCGCACCTCGTTTGGGACGAGGGGGTCGCACGTTCGAATCGTGTCATCCCGATTTTTAAAAGGTGAAGCTGAAAAGTTATCACCACTTGCGGAAGTAACTCAATTGGTAGAGTACCTGCCTTCCAAGCAGGTTGTTGCGAGTTCGAGTCTCGTCTTCCGCTCCATTTTTTATAAAATTGGCGAGTGTCGCCAAGTGGTTAAGGCGAATTCAGGACTTTGATTCCTGAGGCGGAATCACAAAAAACACTCAATTGAAAATAGAATAAAGTTTAAGGGTGGCGAGTGTCGCCAAGTGGTTAAGGCAAGTTCAGGACTTTGATTCCTGAGGCGGAATCACAAAAAACACTCAGTTGAAAATAGAATAAAGTTTAAGGGTGGCGAGTGTCGCCAAGTGGTTAAGGCAAATTCAGGACTTTGATTCCTGAGGCGGAATCACAAAAAACACTCAGTTGAAAATAGAATAAAGATTAAGGGTGGCGAGTGTCGCCAAGTGGTTAAGGCCTCGGATTGTGATTCCGATATACGTGGGTTCGATTCCCATCACTCGCCCTTTTTTTAAAGTCGCATATAGTGCGACTTTTGTAGTTTAAGATTCAGTTATTATTTTAATAATATAGCTTTATTTTGTATTAGTATCAATTTTCAGTAATATTGTTTATTATTTATCAATATAAGTTGTAAATACTACAGCATTATAATATTATAATGCTGTAGTATTTACTAATATTAGTTGGTTTTGATGAACAGTTTTAATAAAAAAGTATTTATATCAACAGTTTTAAGTTTTTGCATATGTCAATCAGCTTTTGCAGA
Organism: Candidatus Gastranaerophilales bacterium; assembly: GCA_942491415.1. Lineage (GTDB taxonomy): Bacteria > Cyanobacteriota > Vampirovibrionia > Gastranaerophilales > CALOAD01 > CALOAD01. Next base: position 66,720 of record CALOAD010000022.1, read on the forward strand.
TGCAACTACTTTAGAAGTTGCTGATGTATTAGATAATGGAGGAGCCTCAATAGTAGATGTTGTTGGTGATATTACAATAACTCCAGCAGTACAGGCTGTTACTGATATTCAATGGGCTAAATTCAATATTGCAGGTGCTCAAACTGTTGATTTTGCCATGACTATGGCTAATCAAACTGTAATAAACAGGGTTGATGCAGCAGGTGGTGTATCAAATATTTTAGGAAATATAACCCAAAGTGGCGGTTTTGCAGGTGGGCATATTTTCTTGATAAATCCAAACGGTATATTATTTGGACCAGCATCAACTATTAATTTAAATTCTTTTACCGCATCTACCATACCAATGAGTGTTAATGATCTTGGCGTTGATAGCTCAATCACTTTTGATGAAGCTGTATCTTCAATGAGCGGGATTTTAATTAAAAATGGGGCAGTGATTAATATAGCAGCAGATCTTGTATTGTTATCAAATGCCATAAAAAATGAAGCAGACCTTGATACAGCACCAATAGGACAAAGCAAAAACTTTATAGTTGGTAAGGGCGCTAAATTTTATTATGACGCTAATAACAGGTTTGATTCTGCCAATTTTAATGAAGATGGCACTCAGAATCCAGGTGAAGGCTATATGATAATGCATGGAGTTGCTTTAGCTAACAATGCTAATGATGTAACTCTTCCAGATGCTACAACTACAACTTTTGGCTCTTTTGAGACATCAGGAGAAATTAAAGGTGATTCCGTTAATATAATTTCTCATATTAACAAGGATCTAATAGGTGCCAATCAGATTGTAAATCTAGATGATATAATAACTGCAAATATGGCTGCAGGAGACCTTAATATATATGTTGAAAACGATCATACTTCAGGATCAACTACTTCAATAACTCAAAATCAAACAGGTAGAAATATTAATATTACAGCAGAAGATATTATAATAAATGCAAATGTTGCAAGCTCGAATTTGCGATTTGATGCATTTAATGATGTAACTTTTAACGCAAATGATGTAACAATAAATGCAATAGGGGACGATTCTAGAATTACGATTGGTCCACAAAATAATGTAACATTTAATGCAAATGATATCGATATAAATGCAACTGGTGACGATACATCAATAAGAATAGACCCGGAAAACGATATAATAATAAATGCAAATGATATAACTTTAAACTCATCTGGTAATAATACTGATGGATTAAATGGTGGTTCTCTTATTATATTTAGATCTCGATTTTTGGGAGGGAATACAACAGTAACTGCAAATGATGTTCTTATGAATGCAACTGGAAGTGATTCATACGCATATATCAGTTCTTCTAAATCTTTAACAATGAATGTTAATGATATAACTATGAATTCATCCGGGGTTGATTTTGATGGTAATTTTGGAGGTTCTCTAGTTCAAATTGATTCAGATGAGAATGCAACAATAACAGCAAATAATATAAACATTAACGCTATTGGGGATGAAACAGAATCAAGGATTTTTGGCTGTAAAAATTTAACAATGAATGCCAATGATATAGATATAAATGCAACTGGAGATGAATCTAGCGCATATATTAAAGCATTAGATGACATAACAGTTATAGCAAATGATATTAATATAGATGCAATAGGTGATGATTCAAATGCCTATATTATAGCAGATGAACTAATGACTATGAATGTTCATGATTTAACTATGACTTCTTCTGGTCTAAATAATACAAATATTCCAAATAACTATGGGTCTGCAGCTTATATTGAATCAACTAATAATAATGCAACGATCACAGCAAATAACATCGTTATGAATGCAACTAATACAGATTCAAGAGCTTATTTTAAAATTGATCAGGATTTGAATTTAACAGCAAATAATATTGAATTAAATGCAATAACTTCAATGTCAGATACAAGTATTTATTCTGGTAATGATATAGATTTAACTGCAAATAATATTAAATTAAATGCACCTGGTTTATGGGCAGATGCTTATATCGCATCTATGAATAATTTAGATTTAACAGCAAATAATATTGATATAAATGCCGTAGGTGATATTTCGTCTGCTTTTATCTTTGCTGTTACACAAGATTTAAATATAACAGCAAATGATATTATAATGAACGCTCTTGGTGATGATTCAGTAGCATATATAAAATCAGCTGAACTTATGACAATGAAAGTTAATGATATAACTATGAATTCTTCTGGTGCAGATTGTCCTATAAGTCCTGTTTATATTAATTCTTTTGCTTATATAGAATCAACTAATAACAATGCTACAATTACAGCTAATGATATTACTATGAATGCAACTAATACCAAGTCACAAGCTTATATTGATGCCGATCAGGATCTTAATATAACAGCAAATGATATAACTGCATCTGCTACAGGATTAAACTCAAGAGTTAGACTTGAATCAACTAACAGTGACAACACAATAAATGCTGCTAATGTCGAAATAAATGCAACAGGAGATAATTCATTTGCTTTTGTTAATTCTGGAGCTACAACTAATATAACTAGTGAAAGTTTAGATATCAATGCAACAGGGGATTTTACAACTATTAACTTAAATCCAACAGTAGATATGAATATAACAAGTGATAATATAAACATAAATGCAGGAAATTTTGGACTTATTAATATAAGACCAACAGGCAATATGGATATAACAAGTAATAATATAAGTCTAAATGCTTCAAGTAATAACGCAGATATTAATATAACATCAGCAGATATGGATATAACAAGTGATCAAATAAATATAGATGCATCAGGTAATTTTTCAGGTGCTAGTTTTATGTCAACAAATGATATGAATATAGCAAGTGATTATATAAATATGAATGCATCTGGCAACTTTTCAAATGCTGAGTTTTATTCAAATGGCAATACGGACATAGTAAGTAAAAATATAACTACAAATGCATCTGGTGATAATACAACTATTAGGCTTTATTCATCAGATAATATGAATATAACAAGTGATTATCTAAATATGAAATCATCTGGTAATGCCGCTAAGGCGTATACCTTTTCAGCAAATGATATGACTTTAAATACAGACTATGTTAATTTAAACTTTGCTGTTGGAGTATCTGATTCTTATATTAAAAGCTTTAACACTGATATTGATTTAACTGCAAAGAGGATTAAATTTAACGGTATTAATCATACTGAGCCTCAGATTTTAAAAACTTCAAAAGCACTTATATTTGCAGCTGATGCGAATAACTATATTACAGCATCAGGATTTTTGAATATTATTATGTTGCCAGATTATTTAAATGTAAATCCATCAAATCAGTCTATATCAGATGTCTTAGTAAGACTTGGAAAAGATGATTTTACTGCTAATAATACTGTAGAAGAAATGAGGATAACTTCAGATACACCAAGTTATTGGCAAAGCGATGAAGATACATATTTGCAGGTTTTGCATAACAAAAAATACGTTGATGTTGACTTAAACTTAAGAAACAATCAGCTTGATTTTTCTGAAGTGCCTATTAACTTTGAGCCTTCTGTAGTTGGTATAAGAGAGAATATATAATGTTAAAAAACAAGATCAAATTAATAACTCTATTGCTTTCTATATCAACTTCCCTTTGTGCTTATGCATTAGACATTCCAGCAAATAATTATGCTGATGTAGTAGATAGCGCAAATATAAATTCTCAAGAGAATATAAAAAACCTAAACTATAAAAAAAGTAAAAATTTTAAAATTGAAGAAATAAAAAAACAAAACTCAGAGATAGAAGTTTTAAATACAAATTTTAAATTCAAATTAAATGGAATTAAAATATCAGGAAATTCAATATATAGCTCAAATCAACTGGAAAAATTTGCCATTGATTATTATGGACAAGAAATTACATTTAAAGAAGTTAATGAAATTACACACAGTATCACAGAATTATATAGAAATGATGGTTATTTATCTTCTGTTGCTTATGTACCTGCTCAAAGTGTAAAAGATGGTGTTCTAAATATTAATATTGTTGAAGGAAAAGTTGGAACTATAAGTATTGAAGGTAATAAATGGGCTAAAACAAGTTATTTAGAAAACACTATTTTAAAAGGAAATAATGTAAAAAACGAGCAAATCTTTAACGTAAAAAATTTGCGAAATTCAATGTATGACGTTGAAGAATCTAAATATTTAAAAGGACAAATTATCCTTAAGCGTGGAAAAATGCCGGAAACAACTGATATTAAGCTAAGAATAGAAGAAAAAGCCCCATTGGGACTTGGTCTTTCTTGGGATAATACAGGAAGAGAGCTTATAGGAAATCAAAGAGCCGGTATTTCAACTTCAATCTATAATTTAACAGGCTATGGTGATTCATTGTACGTTAATCCCAGCTTTTCAAGTCGAACTTTTGCTCTTAATTCTGGATATTCTGTTCCATTAGGAAATAAAGGAACTAAATTTAACTTTGGATATTCGCTTTCTGATGTTGAATTAGGTGGTATTTATAAATCTCAAAAGATTGAAAGTAACACACATAATTTTTCAGCAGGTCTAGAGCACCCATTATATAAAGGTGAAAGATTAAAACTTAACGGTAAATTAGTTTGGGATATGAGACATTCTGAAATAACACTTAAAAATATTAATTTAGATAAATACGAGCTTAGAGTATTAAGAACAGGAATAGATGGACGTTATGATGACCCCACAGGAAGAACTTATGGCGGATTATTTGTAAGTACAGGTATTCCAATTTTAGGTGGGCAAAACAACACTGGTTATGGAATCAGTTCATCAAAATTTGTAAAATTGAACACAAATTTAATAAGAGTTCAAAAACTTCCATATAAAACTATTGGTGTTATAAAAACCGGTCTTCAGCTAACACCAGATGTTCTAAAAGCACCTGAACAATTACAAATGGGTGGTATGTATACTGTTAGAGGTTTTAATGAAGGCACATTACTTGGAGATAATGGATATTATTTTAGTGCTGAGTTATCAAGAGCAATACCTTATATGCAAGATATTAAAATTGCATACATGCCGGATAAAATCAAAACCATACCTTTAAAAAACAAAGTTCATATGGCTGCATTTTATGATCAAGGATTTACTAGAATGCATCAACAAGGACAATATAAACGCAGCAAAAATTTTATGCAAAGTTTAGGCTTTGGAATTCGTTATTATTTAACAAAATATATAGTTGCTAAAGTCGATTTTGCATTTCCTTTAGGAAGAGAAATATACCCGGGTCAAAATACTATGAAAGTTCATTTTAGACTATCTTCAGATGTAATTTAAAAAGTGGTGGTTTTTATAAAAAAAACAAATCCCAACAAATAAGAAACGTTTAGACATATCAAACTTTATAATCATCTAAATCTCCAAATGTTGAATTGAAATTTACTGTGTATAGTTTAAAAATTTAATTATTGTAGCAAGTTGAAACTTCTTTAATGAAAAAGAGTAATTTACTAGAAAATTACATATACTTCACCCTTTTTCATGTTTTTAAGGTATTAGCTCCAGTAATTACAATACCTTATATAACACGTATTTTTTCTAGTGGTGATATAGGAGCTTTTGCTTATACTCATTCAATAGCTAATGCTTTCGCTCTTATTGGAGCGTTAGGGATTAAAATTTATGGTAGTAGAGTGATTGCCCATAGTAGGGATTGCATTAAGCAAAGGAGCGAAGTGTTTTGGGAGTTGTTTTTTATAAACCTAATAACTAACCTTTGTGCTTTTTCTTTATATTTTATTTTTATTCAATTTTCACCAGATCATTTGAAGTCTTTGTATTGTATTCTTTCGTTTATATTTCTAATAAACATATTTGAGATTAACTGGTTTTTTATGGGAATTGAAGATTTTAAAAAAACTTCTGCTCGTTTGTTTTTAACAAGAACCATTGGAACATTGGCAATATTCTTATTTGTAAAACAGTCTGGCGATTTACCCATTTATACTTTTATAATCTCAATAAACGGTTTATTAGGTTGTATTTTTCTGTGGTGTTATATAAAAAAGCATATTAAATGGTGTTTACCAAAATTCAAAAATATATTTAGTCACTTAAAGCCAAATTTTAGTATTTTTGTACCTTTAATCGCTGTTTATCTTTTCAGTATTATAGATAAAATAATGCTGGGAAATATGGCAGGGCTTTCTCAAGTAGGCTTGTACGAGATGGCTGATAAAATTATAAAAGTTATTATTCCGCTTGCATTGACACTTGGTACAGTTATGCTACCAAGAATTACAAATAGTCTTGCTAATGAAGATTATGAAAAAGTAAGCTTTTATATTGAAAAATCATTCAGTGCTGTTTCATACTTAACCATACCAGTGGCTATTGGATTAATTGCCATTTCTGATTCATTTATACCTTGGTTTTTTGGTCCTGAATTTAGCAATAGTTCATTCTTGGTAAGCATATTAAGTATTTCAATCGTTTTTATTGCCTGGCAAAACATAGCAAACTTACAAGTTTTAGTGCCTTTTAAAAAAGAGAAGACTTGTGCAGTGATAGTCCTTTTAGGTCTATTTTTAAAAGCGGGGTTAAGCTTTATTGCTATTCCTTTATATAAAGCAGCAGGTGCTGCTGTAAGTACATTGATTACAGAGTTAGTGCTTTGTGTAGCATTTATATACTTTGCCAATCCCTATATACAGCTCCATCGTTTTAGAGGAAGCCTTTTAAAAGAAATAGGTATTTTTTCATTCGCTACAATATCTTTTTATTTTCCGGTTAATGTAATTGGAAGTTATATGAAAGCAGGGCTTATTACTAATATTCTGCAAGTATTTGTCGGCATTACAATATATTTTGCTATGGTTACATTGTTAAAGTCGGATACAAACAAATTTATTATGAATAAAATATCTGGCATAATTAATAAAAGTAGCGTTTCCAATAAGTTATCACCACAATAAGAGATTTTATTGACTTGATAAAAAATGATTAAAGAGCTCTCTGGAAGTATTACTTCTTAAATCCTTAATTTCATTGCACTTTATTCCTAGCGCTGTTTCTATAGCATGTTGATGAGCTTCACATGATGAGTAATGATAATATATAAGGTTTTTATACTGACTTAAGAAATTTTTTATTAATGTCTTTTCTTTACCAAGAATAAAACTAACAAAATGTTTAAAAGCTTTTTTGTATTTTTCTTTATGTGTAATTTTGCCGAGTCTGTGTCCTAGTGAATATTGAAATCTATTTTCATAAATGTTCATAGAAAACTCTTGCCAAAGTGATTCTAATAGAGTTCTATCATTTAAGGGATTATTGCAAGATTCTATATAGTTTTGAACATATAAGGAATTTAAAGGTTCTACTGTAATACTTTCGGTCTTTATTATCTGGCAGGGGATAATTTTATAGTTTTTGATAGTGTTATTTTCTATGGTTAGGTTTGCGCTTATTGACCATAAATAGTCTTTACCCTGCCATCTATTTGTTGGAACTATAAAATTACCCATTCCATAAAAGATTAAGCCGTTTTTATACTCTTCATATCCTTGAGGTACATGAGAATGGTGTCCGTGAATAATATCAGCGCCAACATCAATAAATGATCTCATAATGTCTTGGTATCTTGGGCTCGGCCATCTTAAATGTTCTGCTCCTTGATGATATGAAATAATTACAAAACAGCCTTGTGCTTTTAACTTTAATATTTGACTATAGATTTCAGGTGTAAAGCATTTTACTCCAAATTTTCCTATTTGGGCTGATTGAAACTGCTTTTCACAAATTGAAATTATTGCTATTTTATTATGTTCTTTTTCAATTGTCACGGGTGAAAAATCTATACTCTCACCAATCCCTGAGTATAGTGCATGTGATTGCTTGCAAGCTTCAACCGTATCTAGTGCACCCTGTTTACCATAGTCCATAATATGGTTATTAGCTAAGCTTACATATTTTATGCCTGAAAATTGTTTCATTATCTTTAAAAAAGTATTTCTATTACCTTTTAAGTTTGGACCAATTTTATTAATTGCGCTAATAGATTCTGTTATAGGGTTTTCAAGGTTGAGTAATGTTAAGTCTGAGTTTGTAAGAGCTTTATCTAATTCAATTTGTGCATTTGTTACGCACCAAACATCCCCAAACAATGATAATTTCATATCTGTATATCCTCATTAAACCAGTAAGATATAAATATTACACCCCAAATTATATCAATACATTCGGTACTCAACTCTTTATCAGTAGTTTGAATATAATTCCAAATTTGCTTAAACTTTTTTATATCTATGTATTTTAAAATCTCATTACTATCATTTAAGACAATATTTTCAACAATATTTTTAATTGAACTGCTTTTAAAAACACTGGAAAATGAAGGTATAAAAGAAGAGCTAATATTAAAACCCGGATATTCAGGCATTTTATCTTTAATAATTTCTCTTAATATTAATTTCCCTTGTTTAGTATTAAACCTTTGTTCAGTATCAAGAGAGAAAGCCTGATTGATTAGATCAGGTTCAAAAAACGGATAAACTACATTTCTACCGTTATATAGGGCTGGGTGAGTTGTTCTAAATAGACAGGTAGCATAAAACATTTTAATCAAATCAGGTTGAACTTCCTGTTCTACATTAATCGGCTCGATCAGTGTACTCATGTTTTGCTGCAAAGAGTTTGTTATATCCGGATTAGATAGATATAACAAATTATCAAAAGGATTTACTATATGCGTGAACTTAGAGTCTGAAATTAGTGTTTTTCTAATATTTCTTAGTATAACTTCAAGCTTGTTATAGTTTTTCCAAACATTAAACTTGTCATAGCAAATACTTGCAACTTGTCGAGTAAATAATGGTAAACTCAATATTTTTTTGTATTTGTGAGCATATTTATGCCCATAACCACCAAAAGAAGAGTCAGCTATAGAGCCGTCTATAAATGCTCCGTTATTATCTATAAAAACTTTTTCCGCTTCATTGGTTAAAAATACTGTTGGAAGTGTTGCTACATCGATAAAGGGTTTGGAAAATATTTTATGAATATTTTTAAATATATCTTCAAGCTTACTTTCTTCAAAGTATACCTGTTTTAAATTCATATCTAGTTTTTCTGCTGTTTTTTGAGCCAACTTTGCTGAGCTATCATTTTCACCAAAACTGCAGTTTAAAAGAGTTATATCATTTCGATTACTTTCTTTTGCTGCTAAAGCCAATATTGTCGAATCAATACCACCGCTAAAGAACATTATAGAGTTTTGAGGAGTTTTATTTATTACTTCAGTTAAACTATTAAACACTTTTTGTTTAATGTCGCCTGATTTATCCTTTTTAGTAAATAATTCCTTTGTTTGTTTTGAGAGCTTTATTTCGGGTGAATGGTTTTGCTTTATAGTCAGTTCATAACCATTTTGTATCTTTTTCAGACCTGTATAAAAAGATGTATCAGCCTCAGTTACCTTATATTTAAAATACGAATAAACCCCTTTAGGGTCTATTGATTTTTCTTGAAGTTTATTAAAAAACCTAAGATCATTACTTATAAAATATTGAGTATCTTCAGATTCAAAATAAAAATGCTCTTGAAAATTCATAGGTATTTCAAGTTTAGTTAAAGTTTCATTTATATCAAAATCAAATTTAATATTATGCTCAAAGCTTATTTTTTGTTTAGTATTCCGGCAATTAAATTCACCAAAGTTACTATGAAAAATCATAGCTATAATTAGAGAGTTTGTGTCTGAAAGATTAAAAACTTCTATTTGATTTTTTAATTTTAAATATTTTGAGTGTTCCTGAAGCTTTTTAATGCACAAGTCTACATTTTCATTTGTTGAATTTATAAAATAATAATTCATCTTAACCTTCGCTTGTTAATCTTAATTATTTAATAGTTTATGCGAATAAAGGTAAATTACTCTATCAGATATTAAATCTGGTAATGTTAAATGTCTAAGGGAGGTTTATATAATCAAGAAAAATTTATTAAGAGGGTTTGTATAATGAGGATTTTATTTTGCCATAATTTCTTCTCGTCTTTTGGCGGTGCAGAAGAAAGCGTGATAAAAGAGTTTAATGAATTGCAAAAAAGAGGACATGAAGTGTTCTTTTTTGCTACGGATAAAAAACCTTATAGAGATACTAATTATCCTTATTTAAAGTACTTTCCAAAGTATATAGATCATAAATCCTTGCAAACTATTGATGCAATAAAAAATTGCTTTTCATCTTTTTATAATTTTGAAGCAAAAGAAAAAATAGAGAAATATATTGATGAAATAAAACCAGATGTAGTTAAGCTGCATAATATTTGCTATTATTTGACCCCATCAATTATTGATGCCTGTTATGAAAAACAAATCCCTATGGTTATGACACTTCATGACCCAATGATAGCTTGTCCTTGTAGAAAACTTTTAATATCAAATAAAGACTACTGTAAAGAAGAGCTTTGTGTAAATAAAAACCCTTTGCCGTGCATTTTAAACAGGTGTAAGCACGGGAAACTAACAGCTAGCATTATTGTTGCTTTGGAGCATTTAGTAAACAAGTATTTAAAAATATATGATAAGATTTCATATTTTGTTTGCCCTAGCGAAGCTATAAGAGAGCTAACTATTAGAGCCGGCATTAATGAAAGTAAATTAATTACAATTAATCATTTCCTTGAAGATGCAAGGTTTACACAACAGTCAAACTATAATAACAACGGGTATTTCTTATATGTTGGTAGGTTATCAAAAGAAAAAGGTGTTGAGTATTTAATAAAAGCAATGTCATTATTATCAAAAGAAATAAGGCTCCATATTGTTGGAGAAGGGCAAGAAAAAGAAAACTTGCACAAATTGGTTACCCAATTAGGTTTAACAAATATAGAATTTCTTGGTTATAAGAATGGCGAGGAACTTGAGAAAGAATATGCTAATTGCATTTCAACAGTGCAGCCTTGCAATTGGTTTGAAACTTTTGGGCGTACTGTTATTGAATCATATCTTCAGGGCAAGCCTGTTATTGCTAGTAATATAGGCGCTTTGCCTGAATTAATTGATAACGGTAAAACAGGTTATATAGTTGAGCCTACGAATATTGGTGAGCTAGCCTGTGCTATAGAGAAACTATATAGTAATAATAACCTTGTCCTTGAAATGGGTAAAAAGGCAAGAAGGCTTGTTGAAGAAAAATTCAATTCAGATATTTACTACTCCAAGATGAGCCATGTTCTTAATTTAACAATACCTAACAGACTTCAAAAAATTAATCTGCATAACTAGTAAAGTTAGTAGTGCAATAGCAAAAGCAATTGAGTTATAGGTTTATAAAATTATACATAATTTAGTAGCAAATAGAGGGGATAAATATGAGTAGCAAAATTAAAGGCATAATTGCCTTTACATTATTAATTAGTGTAGCGTTTAATTTGAGTACTAATATCTCTTATGCTGAAACAGCTGAGGTTAATTCTGTAGAAAGTTCGGTAGAAAAGAATGTGCAATTGTTACCTTCATTAGGAGATTACAATCAATCAAATAATCTTGTGGCAAGAGAATATGTTCTTGGTGCAAGTGACACTATTGAAATAGATGTACTTGGCTCTGATGAGCTATCTAATAAATTATTAATACAACCGGATGGTAAGATATCAATTCCTTATATGGAAGATTTTTATGTTGCAGGTAAAACTGTAGCTGAAGTTCAATTAATTATTAGTGACAGGTATAGCGAATATTTAAACAATCCGGTTATTAATGTTAAAGTTACTCAATCAAGACCTTTCATTGTTTATATTTCAGGAGCTATTCTATGCCCGGGGAGTTATGAGCTAAATACTCGAACAAATCAATCATCGGCTTCTTCAAGACCAGAGGCATTTATTGAGAGAAAAACACCTTTGTTATCAAACGTTCTTGTTGCAGCAGGCGGGCTTACGTGTGAAGCAAATGCAGAGAATGTAACTATTACAAATGATTTAGATGGAACATTAAAAAAAGTAAACTTATTAAAACTTATAAAAGATTCTGACAGTTCACAGGATATGTACCTGATGGCAGGCGATAGAATTCATATACCAAAATTTAAATCTAAATATCACATTGATGAAAATAAATATAAAACACTGGTTTCATCTACTTTATTCCAAAAAACAATTCCTGTTAAAGTTGTAGGTTATGTAAAAGACCCGGGATTAATAACTTTAAAATGCCAGCAATCAGCAAATCTTTCTTCCGCTTTAGCAAAAGCCGGCATGTCTCAAGGTAAATCTGCTTATATGCCATCAAAAGTTATTGTCACAAGACCTGATGGAGATAATAATAATAAGCTATGCTCTTTTAAGGTAGATCCAAGACAAAATGATATTCCATTGATGGCAAATGATATAATCTATGTTCCATTAAAAATTAGACATGGAATAGGTCTGCTCTTTGACTATATGGGTAGATTAGCCTCACCCTTCTATATGGGAGGTAGGGCATATAACGAATTTGATTAAACAAAAGCTATAAGTGTCAAATTTAATTAGCGAGAAGGGATATAGAAATGTTTAATAAAGAAAAAAGTGTTATAAAATCTTTAATACAAAATGAAAAAAAGCTGCTTATAATAGGACTTATTGCAGGACTAAGTGTATTCTTATTCTATTGGATATTTTTTTATACGTCACTTTATAAATCGGAATGTAAGCTATATGCAAAAAATATAGTAAAATCCGACTTGGTATCCTCATACGGTAGCGGTAAGTCGCTTGTTTCTGAAAGTGGATACAGTAACCCGCTATTTAATCTTTATGAGATTTTAAAGTCTGAAAATATGTCAGATCAAATATATCCGATTATTAAAGAAAAATATCCTGAAGATTTAGCTGCTTTAGGTGCGTCAAGCGAAAAGAAGTTTTTTGAAACTTATCCAAAGCTTATTAGTGCTATTGTTGAACCATCAACAGATATCGTTATGTTAGAGCTATTATGGCCAAATAAAAAACATGCACCAATCATTTTGCATGAAATTGTTAAACAATTTAGAGGCGAAAATCTTGATATTATGAAAACAGGTGAGTCTCAAAAGAGGGAATTTATTAATAAACAAACAGTAGAAGTATCTCAGAAGCTTGAAAATATCAGAAATGAAATTAAAAACTATAAGCAAGAACATGCGGTAGCAAATATTGCAGTTGAAACAGAAAACATCATCAATCAAAGATTAGACTTAGAAAAGCAAGCCCGTGTTCTTAATTCTCAAGTAGCATATAGCAGAAGTAAATTAAAAGAATTTGCTCGTGAATTAAATATCAAGGATGCAAATGCTGCATTGATAGCAACAGGTATTGGTACTGACCCATATCTGGTAAAATTAAGCCAGGACCTTGCAGGGGCTAAAAAGAAGCTTGCTCATATGAAAGGAATCTATAAAGATAAGTTCCCTACAGTTGTATCTGTTCAAAATGAAATTAATGAGCTTCAATCATTAATAGATGTTAGAAAGCGAGAAACAGTAGCTAGTGCAAATTTACCAAGGGCTATATATGATAAAGCATCTGCAAATATTGCAACAGATTTTGCAATTACTCAAGCTGAAATGGTTTCAATGCAAACCCAGCTTGAGACTCTTCAAGAATCTATTAAGGAGCTTAAAGAAAGAGAACATCAGCTTCCCGCTATTCAAATTGGACTAGATAAGTTAATTAAAGATGAACTAGCTTTAGCCAGCGCATACCAGAATATAAAGCAAAAACAACTTGAAGCTAATATGAAAGAAAGCGAAGTTATTGATAACCTTGTTGTTTTAAATCAGCCATCAAAAGGTGAACCTTTAAGCTTTTTCTTGTTAACAAGGTTTATAGGCTTTATCCTTCTTGGAGGTTTAATAGGCTTAGTTGTTGCTTATGTAAAACAAGGCTTAGAAGATAAATGGCTAAGCATCAATGAGATGAAGACTCTAACTGGTAGAAATATTATAGGACCTATCCCTTGGGTTAAAGAACGAGATTCAGAGATGGCGAGTCATATTATAAACGCTGCATACACTAATATCGCCAGTGAAATAGTTTCAAAAGCTTACTTGAATGAGACTTATGTTCTGTCATTTATTTCAAATAACGAAAATCAAAGCAAGTCTTCTATAACAGAGAAAGTCTCAAGAAAAATTGCTGAAATGGACAAATCCGTTCTTTTAATAGATCTTGTTCAAAATGATAGTACTGATTTTGACTTGATTAAAGCAATGGAGCTTATACACAAAGAAGTTAGATACAATAATGATGAACATACAGCAGAAGAGTTTGCCTTGAATGCTCAAAATAAAGATAAAGAACAAATGGCCAGTGCTAAATCCTTACAGGACAAGATTTATGACATCTTAAAAGATGCCATTAAAAAACAATATAATGAAAGCAATTTAGAGATAGCAAACTATCAGAAAATTGAAACAAATATTCAATCAACACACTTAAATGACTATATAGCAAGTAGGGCATTTAAATATATAATAAATATTCTTAAGAATCATTATGAATTTATCTTCATTAACTCGCCTCATGGATTTGTTTTGCTACCTGAGATTCAAACACTTAAAAATACATCTGAAGGTGTTGTTTTAATAGCATCTTTAAGATCAAGCAAGCAAAACTTAATAAATCTTTCTAATGACTTAAGTGAATCAGGTATAAAAACCTTAGGTATATTAGCAAGAGAAGAGAATTCAGGATTAGAGAAACACTTTACTACTTTTGAGCAGAAAAAACTTTTAGAAAAGCTTGACCAGGAGCTAACTAATGCTCAGTAAATTATATAGAATTCCATTTGAATTCCCTTTTGAATTTTGGAAAAGGTTGTTTATTGTTGCTGGAGCATATTTTCTTGCTCAATTAGCAATATTAATAGTAAATTTACCTGTAATGGTTGATAACAGCCTTCTTTTTTCTATTTATTTCTGTGGAGCTTTAGCTGCAATGGTAATTGTCCCAAAGATAGTAACTAATCCAATTTCAAATTATATAATAGTGCAAGCTATGTTTTTCTGGTTTGCACTTAATAAAGTAATGTCGAATTCCTTACATTTTAGCTTCAAGCCACATGCCCTTGTATTTGGCTTTACTTTTTGTATTGGCAGTTTTTATTTATTAAAGTACTTTAGTTATCTATGGAAGTTTATTGCATTTAGGTGTTATTTTATATTCTTTTTGATAAATATAATATATTATTTTTATCATTACTCCTTATTCAATATAAGTGATTATAGTACTTTCGGAGTTAAGTGGGCTTCAGAGGGCTTTAATGCTAAAACGATAGCGTTTATAGACAGTATTGCTTTTCTTATGTGTACAGTTGTATCACTTTGTGCTACTCAGTTTTTAAGAAGCAAATTTGATATCGACAAGCTTATTTATCAAATAAGCAAGGTGTTTTGTTATTGTTTTATAGGGTTTACTCTAATATTCCCTTTTATTATTAATAATAAAATATCAGGCGACCAAATATATTTACCAATTTACTTATTGTTAATGCTTGGGTTTAAGTATTATATAGATAATAATAAAAACTTGAGTTTTATTTCTGACAGGTTCAAAAACCTTATGAGCTTGAGCATTCTTTTTGTTTTTGGGATTGCTATATTTGGTTCAAATAAATCTTCTATTATAGGAATTTTAGCTTCTGTATTTTTATTTACACTTACAAATAAACGGCTTGGCTTTAATTTAAACTTTTTAAATGGAATTAATAAAAACTTTAAACTAATATCTTTGATTATTGCAAGCATTGTCTCTGTTGGGGCAATTATACTGTTTAATGTTCCGGAAATTATGTACATGAGCATTAAAAATGTTTATATAGCATTGACTGGTCATAAAATTACCTCTTTTTATATAAGACTTAGCAACTGGGACTTATTTTTAAACTACTGGAAGTGGAATTTAGACATTTTTCATTCTATTTTTGGTTTTGGCTTGGGTAAGTCTCGTGAGGTAATGTACCTCTTAACTCAATCTCAATATGCTAAGAGATTCTATATGCAAACTACTCATAATCAAACTTTTGAGTTGTTCTTTGATTATGGGTTGATGGCAACATTATTTTATATACCAATTATTACAATTATTTATAACAACATTAAAATACTATTTTGCTCTTTTGCATCAAAAAACTTGCAGCTTATAAGCAACCTTAGTAATTGCTTGTTGGTGTTTTATCTGATTTATCATTTGACTGATAATATGAGAGTGCCTACTGCTATTATTTTCTTTAGTGCATTAATGATGGTAGAAGGAATCAAATACAAGCTAAAAGCTATTGATGAAAACGAAAAATAACTTACGGTTTAAAAGCATCTTTGATTGAATCGTAATGAGTAAAATCATTTAGCATTTTACACATCCAAGCATTTTTTGCTTTTATTTCAAGTGCTCCATCATTTTCAATAACTTCTAAGCTAGACAAATTACAGAACTTAAAAACACCTTTAAAATAAATATCATCTTTATAATACGTTGGTTCATTAATAATTAGTGAATCAGCATCAAAAACACCTTTGTCTCTTGTAGACATTTCAGGTGGTAAACTTTGAACCCTTAAGTCTTGTGAAAATTTTAAAATCTTATTTGTTTTATTATAAATAATCCCACCATAGTTCTTTTTTGAATGCAGAATAAGTTCAGTTCTTTTTTTAAAAAAGTAGTTGATAAACTTAGGCTGATTTTGAATTGTCAAAATCCCTATGCTTATAAAAAACAAAGATAATATAGATATTCCTATTTTTAATTTAGTATTCATTTTAAACTTCCATTATTAACTTATAGTTTGAATCTACCATAAAGTTTAATAAGATTATTCATCTCAATTGAACTCTAATGGCTAATATGTTTCTATGCTGATTGATTGGAAAATTTCAATATGAGTTATATGGCAAGGAGATTTTTCATGAAAAAACTAGCAATAGTTGCGGATAAAATTTGTGGCGATTTAGGCGGGGCTGAAAGTATCACATTTAACACATTGGATATATTTCCGAATACACCTGTTTATATAACAGTGTGCGATAAAAAAATATTGCCCGATCAGTATAAAAGTACAAACATTATACCAAGTTTTGTTCAAAACCTGCCTCTAGCTAAAAAAATATACAAGGCATATCTTCCATTAATGCCATTAGCTATGGAAGGATTAAATATGCAAGATTATGATGTAATATTTTCATCACATCACTCTGCCGCAAAAAGTATTATCCCTCGCCCTGATGCTTTTCATGTGTGTTATTGTCACTCTCCTGCAAGATATCTTTGGGATTTATATTGGACTTATGCAAAATTAAATGGTTTTAATTCAATAACAAATTCACTTGTGCAGGTTATATCACAATATTTAAGAATGCTTGATGTAACAAGTTCTAGCAGAGTCGATTTGTTTTTGGCAAACTCAAAATATACAGCAGCTAGGATAAGAAAATTCTATAGAAGAAATGCCTATGTGCTTCACCCGCCTGTTGAAACAAATAAATTTAAGTACCAAAGTACAGATGATTACTATTTTATGGTGGGAAGACTAGTTGCCTATAAGGGGTTTGAGCTTGCAATAGATGCTTTTAATGAATCAGGAAAGAAGTTAATTATTGCCGGTAGTGGACCTGAATATAACAGATTAAAATCAAAGGCAAATAAAAATATTGAACTTTTAGGTCGAGTTTCTGATGAAGATTTAATTAAGTATATGAACAATTGCAAAGGCTATATATTCCCCGGTAAAGAAGATTTTGGAATTGTCATGGCTGAAGCTCAATCTGCGGGTAAGCCTGTAATAGCCTTTGGTGAAGGTGGAGCCTTCGATATTGTTATTGATAATCAAACAGGGGTTTTGTATAAAGAGCAAACAGTAGAATCTTTGAATAATGCTATACAAGTATCTGAAAATATTAAGTGGAACCATTCTTATATTGAAGAACATTCAAGACAGTTTGATAAAGAAATGTTTAAAAATAAGTTAAACTATATTATTAGTAATGCTGACAGATATTGTCAACTTACAGAGCAAGAAATTATTGAAGATATTAATAGCTATTCGCTAGAAGCTTTATCAAATAAAATTTGATTAATTTTTAAAGCAAATAGTTCCAAGTCTTTTTTATTTTCTTTATCAGAATATAAAATTATACAGCCATAAGATTTAATAGGTTTATTCATTAATTTTTTCAAGATTATAGATTCCCAAAAGTTTACTCTTGATGTGAAAGTTTTATCCAAGTCTGTATACCAGTAAATAAAAGAGTACTCTTTATTTCTCTTATTAGCTTTTATAGTGTTTATATTTAAATTTTGTGCAATTTGTTTTTTTGACTTTTCTAAAAAGTTAAAACCTTGCAATACATAACATACTTGTGGATCGTGTACGCTTTTTTTATTGTTTGCAAGTACAAGTGCCAGATTTATCTCATTATCGTTTAGTTTGTAAGTTCTCAACACTAAATTTTCTTTTAAAATTTCACTATAAACAGGTGAGTTTTTTTCTAACTTAACATCAATCCCCAAATAATTGTTTATGTTCTCAGGAAACCAATTTGCTACTTTATAATTTTTAGACGAGGTTATACTAGGAGCTAGATTTGTAAAGGCATACAAGGTTAATAATATTGTTATTATAAAAACTTCCTTACTTTGCTTCAACATAATTTCGCTCCTCTACCAATCCATTAACCAGAATTATTATGGCAAGGGTAATTGCAAAAATAATCACACCAGCCCAGTAGTGAAAAGCTTCAACACCTTTTAGTCCGTTATATACAACATAAAAAGCAATTAATATTATTCTCGTTATATTTCCTGCAAAAGAGCAGATCATTGCAAAAGAAAGTAAGCCTATTTTTTGCAATGTTGAAATATTTTTAAAATAGCACAACATTAAACTAACTATTAATAAAGACGATAGAGATTTAACGCCTGTACATCCCGCAGCAACTGTAACAGGATTATTGTCTATAAAAATACTTGAACCGAAATTTTGTGCATTTATATTAAAAAATACAAGAACTTGAGTTGCTATATCAGACAAAATAATTTGTAGCGGAGCCGTTAGCCTTGTAATTGGCAAAACGGGGATCGAAACGAATACTAGAATAATTACAGGCAATACCGCTTTAAATATTTTTGCTCCATATAGAAATAAAACGGTTCCTGAAACTATCAAAGGAAAAGATAATCCTAAAAATAAAGGAACATCAGCTCTAATAGCTATAAAGTATAATGCAAAGCCTATCAGTAAGGGTATAAGCCCTAGATTTAAAGGTTTTTTGTCTATTTGAGATAAAACATTAGATTTAACCTGAAAGAATTGATATATAAAAATGCAAAGAAATGGAAAGAAAGAGTAAAAAGAATCAAAATCTGTCCATTTTTTAAACCAGTCGGGAATATAGCTTAAATAAAGAAATATTGTAGAAAACAGCACTAATAAGCTAGTGCCGTTTCGTTTAATAAAATCTGTAGTTCTAGGTACGTCCATATTTGTTACTATATCTTGCTAGTATAAATTTATCTATCGATAGTAGCTTAAAGCCAATAAGTAAATATACTATAGAAAATAATAGTAAATTACCAAGTGTTTTTATATTAATCTTGGTGTATGCCATATTTAAATAATTAATTTGAGAATATAGGTTTTTATCTAATTCTTTAATTTCATTATTTACCTGTTTAATTTCTTCCGGATCAAGATCAACACTATACTTTAAGTCTTCTTTAATTGTTGTTGTTTCTGTCTTTATAGTTTGAATGCTACTATTTTTTACTGAGTTCATAGATATACCATATAAAATTATATCTATAGAAAGTAAAAATGAAGTAATTAAGCATATTGCACCAAAAGAGAACTTTGAGTATTTAAGTATCGTTTCTTTTCTTTTATGTTTTAAAAGTGTTATGCCGAATAAAGTTGTAATTATACCTAAGAACATAAGGATTAAAACGCCCGGCATTTTTTGGGAAACTACAAAAACCCATTGTGCATTCTTTATCAGGAAGGGGTATAGTGTTTCATAACAATTTAGTAATGAATGGAATATTATACCGATTCCAAACAATATTAGAATTAATGAAAATTCTCTTAATTTCATCTACTTTCCTCGCTTATACTTTTATTGATAGTTAATTTAAACAGCTCCTTTTCCAAATAAAACCACAGGTATGGTTTTAAATAGAATCTTAAAATCCTCTATTATTGACCAATTTTTTAGATAGTTATATTCAAGTCTTATCACATCATCAAAGTTTTTAATATTAGACCTGCCATTAACTTGCCATGGTCCGGTTAACCCAGGTAACATAGAAAACCTTACAAAATGGCGATCTTCATAGCATTCAACATCATCTATTAGAGGAGGTCTAAAACCAACTAGGCTCATTTCGCCTGTTATAACGTTGAATAATTGAGGAAGCTCATCAATACTGTACTTTCTAATAAATTTACCTATATTTGTAATTCGTGGGTCATTATCTATTTTGAAATTTAATCTATCTACCTTATGAAGTTCTCTTAGTTTTTCCTGTTCTTTTTCTGCATCATTAGACATGCTTCTAAACTTGTATATATAGAATTCTTTACCATATTGCCCTTTTCTTCTCTGCTTGAACAAGACAGGTCCTTTTGACTCAAGTTTAATAGCTATTGCAGTTGTCAGCAATATTGGGCTTATAGTTATAATACCGGCGAGTGCTGCTGTTAAATCAAATATTCTTTTAATAAAGTGTTGGTTTGGTCTTGTGTAGCTGGGAGATAAGCTGCTGGCTACTGAAAATAGACCCTTGGTTAATATTGGTTTTTGTTCAACAGAAATATTGTTTGCGCATAATCCTATGGTATTCATAGTAAATCCCCTCACTCTTTTCTCTCGTAATTATTGTATTAGCTTATGCTTGAACAGAACGCTTTCTTGAGGCTAAGTAACCACTTAAGCTCATTAATCCAAGAACAACAGAAGATGGCTCAGGAATTGGTGGTGGTGGCGTGTCTCCTCCTCCTCCACCTACTCCTAAAGGAACAGCAATACCTGTTGCAACTACAGCGGCAACCGGAATAACGAATGGGGATAATCCTACGGGCGCAGCTGCACCTGTAGGACAACAGGTTGGACAGCAACATTTTTTTGCCATGTATTTTTTCCTTTGCACTAGTTTTTTGGGCATTGTTTGTCCCGGCTTTAGTTTGTAAATTCTTTTGTATTTAGATTTTATATTTTTGATCGGAAAAGTTCTTGCTAAAGCTAGTTCGTTAAAAAATACATTATTAGGGGTTTTTGCAATATCTGCAATTACAAATTTATCTGGATATTTTAAACTTATCAGGCTATTTTTGCGGAATTTATTTTTTATCCCACCTTTTGACATTTGAACTTTGTGCGAGCTGATTTTATTCGCCTTTGTAAGTTTTGAAGTGTTTGCATTTACTGCTAAAATCCCGACAGAGATAGTTAGAGCTAAAAATATAGCAAACTTGGGGCCAGATAAAAATGGAAATAATTGTGAAATTTTTTTAAACATATCCGTACACACTCTCTCTTATAAACAAATTAATTATACGGATGTTTGTTTTTCTTTTCATAGGTCAGTTGTGATAGGTTATGTATTTATATTAATTATTTTGAATTGGAATTATGTTTTTCTCACTATTCTCTGTCATTTTTCATCATTTTTTTTGTTTGTATGTATTGCGTAACAGGGCAATGATTCGATACAGCCTATTTGATTCCTGTTTTAATTGGTTTTGAAAAATTTATTTAATTAAACCTGCCCATAATAAAGGAGAAGGGGAGGCTCCTGTTGCTCCAATAATTGCGATGTCTCGTAATATCACCGATGGGAAAGTTGCATAAGTAACAGAATAATAACTACTTATTATTCTGTTACTGCGTTTGTAATAATATTTATTAAAGGATTTGTTGTTCCGGTTGCTGTTAAAACTGCACCCGGATTTATTATTATTTTAGAGTCAGAAGTTGAAAATAACAGTCTGAATAGATCAAGCAAAGATGATGATTTTGGGCTGTTATTCCTGATTTAAATCTTCAACAAAAGAAATTGCTTGAATTGCTACCTGTCTTCTTGTATCAGGTGAAGCGTGTCTTATTAGTTCTATAAAGATTCTTACAACTTCGTCAAAGTCATACCATCTTCTTTTTTTTGATTCTCCCGTGGCAAGGTCAAAGACCTCATCAGCTATCATATCTGAGTAAGGAGGTTTATTTATAATTTCTTCCATTAAATAGTTAGCTGTTTGTCTTTTTAGTTCTACGGGTAGATTTTCCAGTTTTTCAAAGCAACTACCCACTACAGGGTCTTCATCGTACCATCTTTTAAAAGTTTCAGACATAAAAGCCTCCGTTTATTAAATCTGATATAAGTTTTATTTAATATTACAATCTTTTTGCTTGGGCGTAAAGTATAATGAGAATATCTATATTTAGAAGGGTAATAAGATGTATATTTTTGAATTAATTGCAAAGATAATAAAAAAACATCAAAATAAACCGATGAAAGAGTTCGAAGAATCACAAAATCAAGACTGTTGCGATCATATTTTTCTTCCTGTTGACAGTACAGCCGATTATTTAGCTTGCAATAAGTGTGGTTTTCTCATTAAAAATAAAAACAAGAAGATTTAAAACCGTCTTGTTTTTATTGAAGTCTTGTTAAAAATTATATTTAACCATTATAAGACTCGAATTGATCTTTACCAACGCCACAGATTGGACACACCCAGTCTTCAGGTAAATCTGTAAATGAAGTTCCTTCAGATATACCGTTATCGGCATCACCCATCGCCGGATCATAGACATAGCTGCATACGATACAAATATATTTTTCCATTTTAGTCTCCTTTTGATTTAAATATCCAAGTTTATTTTATAAAATTGTAGCAAAATTTATTTTAAATTATAAGTAGCTTTAGAAAAAATTAATCCTTTGGGCATGATTTTGAAATAATAGTATTATTTGAGTAAAGCTTTTCGATTAAATGATCCTGTTTTAGGGTACTTCCCAAATTTTTATTTTTTAAACCCAATGTAACGGAATGTAAATAATATATACTAAGTATATAAAAAAATAGCATTATTTTGAGAAAGTTTGTTTTTAATAAGATAAGAGAGAGATAAAAAAAATTAAGAGATTAAGAGATTAAGAAGTTAATTAAACCATTAGGAGAGAGATAAAATGTTTGGAACACTTACAACACAGAAAAAAGATGCTAGAGGCAATAATCAGTACCTTTGTTCAAATGCGATTATTGATACTTACAAAAATACGAGTGCAAATATATTTAAGGCGATACAGAAAAAACCCAAGCAGTATAAAACCTTGACGGGGCTTCTTAATGAATGTCCGCTTGTAGGGAAAAATACTTACGGATTGAATAATTTGATCGCTTAGATATGAAAAATAAATTTAAAATTTAAAAAAGACAGGTTTTATTCTTAAGACCTGTCTTTTAGTTTTTAAACGCTTAGTTCTACACTTATGCTTTCAAGAATTTCACTAGCGGCATAAGCTTTATTAAGGGTGTAAAAATGAAAGCCTTTAACTCCAAAGTCCAATAATTGCTGGCATTGGTAAACGGCAAATTCTATACCCATTTCTTTTACGGCATCAGGGTCGTTTTTATGTTTTTCAAGTCTATCTGATAATGCTGCCGGTATTTTTGAGCCACAAAGTTCTGTCATTCTTTGTATTTGAGAATAATTAGTAATTGGTAAAATACCAGGTATAATTGGCGTTTCAATCCCTGCTTGTTCTGTTTTTATCATAAAATTGAAAAAACTTGAGTTGTCATAAAATACTTGAGTTATAACTGCATCAGCTCCGGCATCTGTTTTCTTTTTTAGGTTTTCAACATCTACATCAAGAGATACGCATTCTTGGTGACATTCAGGATATCCTGCAACAGCAATGGAGAGGTTTGTGTTTGATTTTACAAATTCAACAAGCTCATTTGCGTGACCAAAACCGTTTTTAGGTTTTATAAATGTTTTTTCTCCCTTGGGAGGGTCTCCTCTAAGGGCTAAGATATTTTTTATATCGTTTTTTTCAAATACTTTTATATAATCTAAAATTTCTTCACGATTAGAACCTACACAGGTAAAATGAGGCATAGGGTTTAATTTCAGTTCGTTTTTTATTTTTAATACAAGGTCTAAAGTTTTATCTTGAGTCGTTCCTCCAGCTCCGTAAGTGACTGAAACGTAAGCAGGATTGTATTTAGATAGGATTTTTAATTCATTTAAAAGAGCTTCATTTTTGGATTTTAGTTCTTCTCCTTCACCTTTTGGAGGGAAAATTTCAAATGAAATTATAGGTTTTTGCGTTAAAAAAGAATTTGCCTGTAGTTCATATTGTTTTTCCTTGTAGATTTCATTTAGTCTCATGATCTTTTTATACCTTAACTCGCTGAACATCTTTTATTTTTAATATTTATTTTTCATTGCTCTTTCCATTTCACGTTTGGCAGATTTTTTAGCCAAATCAGAGCGTTTATCGTACAAATGTTTTCCTTTTCCAAGTCCTATTTCAAGCTTTGCCCAGCCCCCCATTAAAAAAAGCTCTAAAGGAACAATTGTGAGTCCTGATTCTTTTGTTTTTCCGATAAGTCTACTGATTTCTTTTTTTGTTAAAAGAAGTTTTCTTCTTCGCTCAGGTTCGTGATTATATCTATTGCCCATATCATAAGGGCTTATATGAGCTTTATAAAGCCAGAGCTCACCATTTTCTATTCTTGCAAAACTGTCTTTTAAATTGACTCGTCCTGCACGAATAGCTTTGATTTCGGTACCCGTAAGAACCATGCCGGCTACTATTTTTTCAGAAATAGTATAATCATGGTAGGCTTTCTTATTTTTTGTAATAATTTTTTTATTCATTTGTTTTTATCTACTAAAACTTTTTTCTTTTTTTATTATATACTAGAGTATCGTTGTTTACAAAGATAATGCATTTTTTAAAAAATCGAGGGTGAAAGTGAAAGGCGAATTAAGCAATTGTAAAACCTGTGGAGCAGTATTTTTAAAGAAAAATAGAGATGTTTGTAATGATTGTGTTCAAAAAGAACTGGTAAAAATTGAAAGTATAAAAAATTTCATAGATCAATCTTATCTAGAGAATGTATCTTTAGAGCAGATTAATTTGGAAACTCAAATTGAAATAAAACAAATAGAAGACTTTTTAAAAAGAGGTAAATTATTAGGCTACCTGGATAAAATAGGTATTAATTGTAAAATTTGTAAGAAGTTTATACCTTATGGGCAAGGAACAAAAAAACAGTTTGTTTGTGAAAAATGTTCAACCGATTTAAAAGATACTTTTGAGATAAAAGAAAATAAAACAAAATTGCTGCAGTGTTCAAAAAAAAACTCCGGTAAATCTAATAATTCTAATTGTGCAAAATATGGTTTCAAAAAAAGTTACGATTAAGTTGTTTTAATTGCTATAAGTTTATAAAATTGATTTGAATTAATTGAAAATTAGGTGTTTAAATGTTTAATAATAAAAAATTATCTAAAGGCTTGAGTTTACCGGAATTTTTACTGGCTATGGCAATAGTTGGTTTTTTATTTGTGGTTGTTGTTATTCCCGGTATTGAAACTACAATGGAAGTCAAAAACCGTAAGCTTTATACCGTAGCTGTAAAAATCATATCAGATATTATGAAAGAAGTTGCAGGCGATAATAGCAGTTCTTTACCTACGAGTGGTTTGCCCGGACAAGTAGGAAATAAAGTTAATATTATAGGCTCAATTTCTACAACTTCAAATGAAGGTACTAATTCACCTAATATGGTTTTGTCTAATAGAATGAGAATCTATAATTTAAATGCGACTTCTTATCCTCAAACTATAAGAGTTGATGTTGATGGACTTAAAAACGGTGAATCTACAGGAGTAGGGCCTGCAAGTGCAAATATATATGATATTAAAATTAATCAAGATGGAACAGTAGAGCCTACAGGATCTCCTGAAGAAGATTGGGTTTATTGTTATGCCCATTTAATGCTTGTAACTTCAGGAGAGGAGGCAAATGTAGCTACTATTGTTGCAAATAATACTTCTATGAATAGTACACAAGCTACAACTCTTGTTAATAATTTACCCGGTCTTGCTGTAGAAAATGTAACTTTTCGCGATGCAAAACAGTTAAAAGATGCTATAGGTGCTAAAGGTTTTTTGATAATTCAATATTATGATTAGAACGTTATTGAGCTGGATTTTAATATGTTAAATTCTCAAAATAAAAAGATGTATTTATATCTTCTTATTATGACGGTACTTGTTGCTTTTGGCTTTCAGGGTTGGCGAAGTTTGTTTAATAATTTTGCCGTTGAGGATATCGGAATTACAGGACAACAAATGGGTGTAATTCAAAGCGTTAGAGAGATCCCAGGTTTTTTAGCGCTTTTGGTGGTTTATTTATTAATGATTATAAAAGAACATCGCTTAGCTGCTTTATCATTATTGATATTAGGCTTGGGTATAGGAATAACAGGTGTTTTGAGTAGTTATTCGGGTTTGGTGATATCTACTATTATTATGTCTTTTGGTTTTCATTATTATGAAACGTTAAATCAATCGCTTTCATTGCAATATTTTAGCAAGGCTTCAGCCCCTATTTTGCTTGCAAAATTAAAAGTAGCAGCTTCTATAACCAATATAGCAGTGGGAGGAGCGATATTTTTTATTGCAAAATATTTAAGTTTTACACAAATATTTTTAGTTTTTGGTTTGGTTGTTTGCGCAGGAGCTATTTGGTGTTTATCCCAAAATCCAACCTCTGTCAACATGCCGGTACAACACAAAAAAATGATTTTCAGAAAAAAATATTGGCTTTTTTATGTTTTAACGTTGTTGTCAGGAGCCAGAAGGCAAATTTTCATTGCTTTTGCAGTGTTTTTGCTTGTGAAAAAATTTAATTTTTCGATTCAAGAAATCACTGTTTTATTTGTATTTAATAACATAGTAAATTATTTTGTACTTCCTTATGTCGGTAAGCTTATAAACTTGAAGGGAGAGCGTTTTGTGCTTTCAATAGAGTATTTAAGCCTCGTGTTGGTATTTTTGACATATGCTTTTACTTCATCAAAAGCTATAGCAGGTATTGCATATGTGTTTGATCATATTGTTTTTGGTTTTGCTATTGCAATAAAATCATATTTTCAAAAAATTGCAGATCCTGCTGATATTTCTCCAAGCATGGCTGTTGGATTCACCATTAATCATTTGGTAGCGGTGATTTTGCCTTTTGCGGGCGGGTTACTTTGGATGATTGATTATAAAATTCCTTTTTTCGTGGGTGTTGCGCTTAGCATTTGCTCTTTAGTGTTTGTTCAATTTATAAAAATCACTCCGGAACAGTATCAAGAAATGATTTTAGAACCTTCTAAAATTTAATTCTCCGCAGAAGTATTTTTAGTTGTTTTGGGTATAGGCAGGTCTATTCCTGTCATTTGTTTCATCTGTTTTTGGTCAACTTTAGGGAATGTAAAAGAAGCTGTGACCATTGTTAGGGATAAAATTATCATAGCCGCTACTATTGTTATATTATGGTTTCTTGTTTTTATATTGGGTTCTTGGTATTCAAAAGATCCTTCTATCCTGGCTAAAGAGATTTTATAAGACTGAGCGAAAAGGTAGGTAGATGCAAAAAATAAAAAATAATTTATAACAACGAAAAAAGAACTAATTGAAAGGAAAAAAGGCTTATTTATCCAAAAAATTGATAGTTGTAAGAAATTTTGTTCTGACATTGCAAATATACCAAAAATTATCAAAATGGGAATAAAAGAGTTTTTTGCGTTGAAAAATAATTTAGCATTTCTTTTGAAATTAAAGATGTCTCTAAATTTGAGATTTTCACCGTAGGTAAGCTGCAAAAATTGCAATGAAACCCAGGAAAAAACGAATGCAGCTAAAAGACTTATAAGTAAAAATAAGTTGTTGAACATCTTCAGCGTTGCCATTTCAGATTTCCCGTATTTTGTGAATAAAGCAATCGCTAATAATATTAAAGTTACAGATATAAAAATAATTGCAAAAATACAAAGAGTCATAAATATATATGAAAAACTTGCTGTGGCATAATTAAAGCCATGTTGGAAGATTTTTTTTAGATGAAAATCAGGTAGTTTGTGAGCTTTTTCATTTAAAATATTATTGGTCAATAAAGCTGTATATCCAAATCCGAAAAGTGATGAGGGTACATAAATCCAGTAATTTCCCGTAATACCCGAGAAAATTGTAGCAAATATACTGATGACGCATAAAACAATTAGCTTATTTGTCCATTTTTCATCTTGAAGGTAGTATGTGAAAGCTTTTTTAAAATCTATTTGCATTATCTTTAAACCTTTATTTAAGGACAGCGGAAAAAATAACAAGGGAAATGATGAATTTTGCTCATTATTTTCTAGGCTGCTTTCTATAACCGAATTATTATAAGCACTAAAGGCTTATTTAGTTTTAGCACTTTATTGATAAAATAATTATACCAAAAAATAAAAAAGCTATTTACAAAAGCAAGGGTTGCAAATCGCAACCCTTGCACTGTTTGTGATGTTTTTAACTATGGAAGATTAACACTACTATTTTGTTGTAGTCCGCTACTTTCAGAAAAATCACCTGCATTTATTCTTTCAGTCATATTGTGTTTTGGTCGATTAGTTTAAAACAATTGGAATGTTTTAACTTTTTAAAAAATAAAGACGCAGAATTTCTCTGCGCCTTTGCTTTTTATTCATCAATTTTATTTATTCATCAATTTCAATTACGTCTACAGGACAAGCTTCAGCTGCTGCAAAGCAATCAGTTTCGTTACCCTCTATAGCTTCTTCGTTTATATGTGCAATATCTGTAACTTGAAAAATTTCGCTATTAATGGATTCACAAGCACCACATGCGATACACCCCGGTAAAATTCTTACTTTCATAGAAGACTCCTTAATAATATTTTTTTTAATATGTACCTCAACAACCTTTATACCAGAATCCTCGAAACTTAAAATTCCGCTGTTGTATAATAATTTTTTTAAAAACTTACCTACTTGTTTAATACGATTGTCTAAAAATCTTTTTAACCAACCAATTGATCAAGTTTGTTTTTCTGTATTTTCATATTCAAGAATCTTTCACATTGCTTCAGTCTGTCGTAACCCAGCATGATACCCAAAATAAAATCCTGCTCTTGTGAAAGTTCATTTAATTTAGGATTATTAAAGCTTTTTACTACGTCAATACAATATTTATGACCAAAATAAATATTTATTTTATTTTGTGAAATTTCGTGGATTAAATAAGAAATATTTTCTTTTTTCAGTCGGTTTATAATTTTCTCTTTTAACTCAGCTTTTTCAGTGCACAAAACAAGGTTTCTAAGCCCTTTTTGATATTCATAAATATGATGATAAAAAACATGCAGCATATTTTAGACCTGTCCATAAAAATTAATGCTAATAACATTGTAGCTTATTTTGTAATTCTTTTTTATAAAAAAAGAAAAATGTTCCAATATAGGCTTGCAGGAGCATTTTACTTGTGTTATATTCACAAAATAATTTGGGAAATTCTAAAGGTCTTATATTGTTGAATAAATTGCTTTTTAGACATGCAAATAACTGCAAAGAGGCTTGTAAAAAGGTTTACAACTACGAATATTTTGGTGGGGTCACTCCTGAAGATTGGCAGCCATTAAAATCGGCTAATAATAAGCCGATTATTCATCAAAATCCTCAAACCGGATATTATGGAGAGGCATTCACGGATGGTAAGACTGTTTTTATAGTATCTCGAGGAACAGAACCTTTTTCTTATTCTCCCGATGTTTATACAGATTTTCAAATGCTTCAGATGAAGGCACCAAATCAATTGGAAGATTTAAAGATTTTTCATGATCAATTGAAAAATCAAGGGCTTTTAAAAGGTAAAAAGCTTATTTTTACAGGGCATTCATTAGGTGGTTCATTGAGTCAATTAGGAGCAGCTATTTATAATGCTGAGGCTATCGCTTTTAGTCCTTATGGCACAAAGCCTTTAATGAAATCCTTAGGGGTTGATGAGAAAGTTCTTAAATCTAAAATTGTAAACTATACGGTGGATTGGGATGTTGTTGGAAACTCCGGAGACCAGCCCGGTTTGACGTTTTATATCCCGGGACCCGGCGCAAGGCTTTTTGATAAAGTTAAAAAAATATATAATTCACCTGTATCAACAGACCTTACTCAAAAATATTATGATGTTGTTGATCCACATATCTTGAGCAATTTTGACGGGTACTTATTAAATGCTCCGTTATTGGATTGGAGAATTTCCAAAACTCCATCTATCAGCACACAGGTGTTTAGAACTTTGGGTGAAAGTACTAGATCACTTATGGCAAAGTTATCGGGAGTTAATAAACCTCAAAACCCTACCGCTTTTGCAAGTTCAAAGATTTATTTTAATACTCCCGCTAAAATGAATGTAACTAAACCTATTCTTAAAAGACCTTTAAAACGAGTAAAAACTTTAAATACTTATTCTTCAAGTGTTTTAACAAATCTTTCGATATAAATTTAAATAGTTTTTTAATAGAATTTTGAATAATAAATAAAATAATCAGTGATTACGTTGTATAAAATAGGCATTATTACAACTAGGATGACAGCGCCTAAAACAGGTTTAAAAAGGAAACTTAACTGGAATACGTTTACTTGAGGTGCTGTTTTCGAAATTATACCAAGAATAATATCCTGTCCCAATGTTGCCAGTAACACAGGGGCTGCTATTTGAAGACCAACGTAAAGTACATTACTTGTTATTATTATAAGATAATCCATACTTATTATTTTATCTAATGGTAGTTGGGTATTATAGATGGGAAATATTTCAAAAGAGCGTTGGAAAGCTTCGAATAAATAATAAACACCGCCTATGTTAAAGAAAATGATAAGTCCAAAAAGCCCGATAAGTTTACCCATCACTGAGCTTTGACTTTTTGTACTTTGGTCGAACATAACAGCAGAGGATAAACCCATTTGCATGTTTATCATATCTCCTGCGGCTGTTATTGTTGCGAAGATAGTTTGACCAATGTATCCAATAATGAACCCAAAAATTATGTTTAAAAATATTGATAAAATAAAATCGCCATCAGCCGGAGGTGATTTTACGTCCATTATCCCAACAAAAGCAACTGTCATAAGAAGAGAAAAGCTTACTCTTATGAGAGTAGGGACTTCTTTTCGGTGAAGAATAGGAGCAAATTTTGCAAAGCCTGAAAATCTTGCAAAAACAAGTATGCCGGCACTTAGTCCTGCATTTACTTCCGGGAATTGTTTGAAAAGCTCCAATACATGTTCAATCACTGTTTTCTAACTCCGATGGGCATTGGCGGTTTATCAATTTCAAAGTTCAAAACATTTTTATTTTTAGGAATAACCGGCATATCAAGGTTTAAACCACCTGTTGATTTTAATAATTCGGGATCGTCCTCGGTTTTTTTTATGTAGATTATTTTGTCTTTTTGACTGTTGGTATTTTCTATGAGCAGATTAAAATTATAAAGACCGTTTTTTGTCCATATGATAAGGTTTGTGTCTTTAGATTCTTTGGGTTTTATTATCATTTGGTGTTTATCAGATGAAATACTTGTTAAAAGTTCTATATCAAGTGTTTGAGTATTACCCGTGCTGTATTTTTCTACTTTTTCATCAAAAATTAAGAGATAAACAAAACCTTTATCCATAAATAATTTTTGATCTAAATAAGCTTCAGCTTTTGCTTGTGATAAAAAGCAAAAAGCTGTTAGGGTAATTATTAAAGGCTTTTTAAACAAAAATAAGTTCATAAAATTATTGTCCATTTATTTTTTGTTTTTCCATTAAATTAATAGTTGGTCTTGGAGTGTTATCTGCAGGTAATGTTTTTATTTTCTTAACGGCTTTTGCAAAAGGAATTTTGCCCGGGTTTTGCATTAAAGCTTCAATACTAGGTGTTTTAACCTTACCAAAGTTTTTTGAAAAGCCTGCAACATCACGAGAACGAGCACCAGGTGGTAAAACATGGCTTTCTCGTCTTGGTATTATATTGAAAGCAAGGTTAGCAGATTCAAAAAAGTAGTTTTTAAGCATTCTGGTAAAAAGATTTCCCATAAGCATTATTACCAAAAATACCCCTACAATTTTTGGGGCTGCGGCAATTGTCTGTTCTTGAACTTGGGTTACCGCTTGCAAAATACCAACAACAAGACCAATGCCCGCGGCTGTTAATACGCAAGGCATTGCTATCATTAGCATGCTCATAAATCCTCTACCTAAGTGTTCAAGAAATATTTCCATTTTATTTTTATCCTTTAATTAAAGCTTTTTACCAAGCCGTTTACGATGAGACTCCAGCCGTCAACTGCAATGAATATAAGTAATTTAAACGGTAAAGAAATAATTGTGGGCGATAACATAAACATACCTAGAGCTAAAAGTATATTCGCAACCACCAAATCCAGCACAATGAAAGGTATGAAGATAACAAATCCTATTTCAAAGGCTGATTTTAATTCACTAACAATATATGCAGGCGCAACTTCAAAAAGAGTAAGATCCGCAGGGCTTTCAGGAGGAGTTTCTCTTGCTAATTCAACAAAAAATGCAACATCACTTTCTCTTGTTTGTCTTAGCATAAAATCTTTCAATGGTCTGCTGCCTTCTTGAAGGGCTAAAACCATTGAGCCGGATTCTTTGTAGGGTTTATGTCCGGCTTGATACATTTCCGAAAAAATCGGAGACATTGTGTACATTGTCAAAATTATTGCGAGCCCGATGATAACCATGCCGGGAGGTACTTGTTGGGTTCCCATTGCAGTTTTTAAAATGGAAAAAACAATGACATATCTCAAAAAACTTGTCATGCAGGTAAATACAAACGGCAAAAATGAAAATACCGCCATTACCATTAATAGCTGTAATACAGGGTTTAAGTCTTGTAAAAGTGAATCCATTTTTATTTTATCTTCCTTTAATAATTAATGACATAAATACTTATGCTTTATTTGTGTTTTTATGTCCCCATTTTTTCCAGTATTCCACGCATCATAGCTGTTTTTTGTTCAACGTTTTTATTAATAGTTGTTTCTTTTGTCGCTATATATGCAGGTTTTTCAATAGTTGCTTCCCTTGGTAAAATATCTGAATCTTCCAGTTTTGTTAAAAAGTTTGTTCTTTCAGCATCTGCTGAGATTAAAAACTTTTCATTCCCTGCTTTAACAACGTGTAAAGTTTTGCGAGGGGCTAAATCCAAAGAAGTTTCTATGGATAAAAAACGATCTTTTTTTGATTTTAAATTGCCGGATGCAATACTTTTTTTAGTTACTACAAAAGCAAGGAATAAAAATCCTATAATCGCCATTGTATAAACAGTAAAACTTGCTATATATCCACTCATAACTTCACCTTAAATATCGTCATCCATTTCAAAATCACTATAATCAAAGTCATCATCAAGATCTTCATCGCCTTCGTCATCATCAAGATCCTTGTCAAGATCATCTATATCTTCATCTTCCATTGGTTCTTCAATCTTTTCTTTCTCTTGAGGCGGTTCCTGTCTGTGAACTTTTGTGAGTCGTACACCGTATTTATCATCGATAATGACTAGCTCACCTTCTGCAACAGAACTATTTTCTACCTTTAATGTGATCTTGTTTTTGAAAACAGGTGCCAGATCAACAACAAGCCCTTCGCTTATTTGTCTTAACTCACCCAGTGTAAGTTTGATTTTTTCAAATTCTGCACCGACTTCTACTTGAATGTTATCCCACATATCCGCTGTGGGAGTTATTTCTTCGCTCACTTGTATGTTGCCTCCCTCATTATTGTCTAAATTTACTACCAGACCGGGATCCGGATTTATATTTGCAATTATTTCAAAACTATTTTTTATTTTAATTTTATTTATATTACTTTTGTCCAACAGAATTATGTCATCAGGCTCAATTCCCTTTAGATCTTCTATAGCAACCTTTGTGGAGCCAACTTCTATATTTACAGATATATTGCTATTTTCAAACTGTTCTAAAGGCATAATAATATCGGAAGCTTCAACTAATTCAGGCTTTTTGATTATCTTAGAGGGAATTGAGATTATTATTCTTCCCATTTCATTTTCAATGTATGTGTTAAAAACGAAGTGCAATAATTCATTTTGCCAATCATCTGTTAGGCTTGCTTTTTCCAGTTTTTCTCGACTTATGAAAATTTCTTGAATATCTGTTTTGATTTTTTCACCAAAAGCAGAAACCAGCATTCCTTCCAGGTTTGATATTTTATTTAATTTAAAGTTTTTATCAGGTTTTTCGCCTAAAGAAAAATCTAAAAAGTTTTTTATTATAGAATCAGAGGTTCTTATGAAAATTGTAATATCTTGGAAAACCCTTAATTGCGTTACAAAAAAATCATAACCTTTCCATAAAAAATCAGGTTTATTATTTATTCCAAATAAAGAAACTTCAGTTTCAATATTCCAAAAGCTGTTAATAGATTCTTGCAAGATAGGGGATAGGTTATTTTCATACCAAAAATATGAACGCGAAAAATCAGGACCTTTATCCTTTCGTTTTTTTGAAAATTTTGTTTGAGTTGCGGTTACCACTTTAAAATAACCTCCCTATTGCAGCCATAGCTGATTTATATCCCCAAGTGTCGAAAAGTATAGTTTAAATTATACTTACACTCCCTAAAGATATAAGTTTTTAAGCCTAAAAGCATCAACTATATGTTGTATATTTGTCTGACACTCTTATCTTTTAATCAATAATAATGATTATATTCAGATTGTCTATAATTTTTTGTTAATAGTAAATTTATTGTTGATTTAAGTCTCATAAAATTATGAAAAAGCCCAACTTAAAAATGCTCAAATATAAACACAAAGCGAGGTCTGATATCAGACCTCGCTTTGTGTTTATATTTTTTAAGCTTAGCAGTTTCCACCGCCGCCACCGCCGTCTCCACCAGAACCGCCTGATCCACCAGACCCACCAGAACCGCCAGAACCGCCAGAACCGCCAGATCCACCAGAACCGCCTGCTCCACCTGCTCCACCTGAGGATCCGCCCTTATCTCCGCCACCTTTAGAGCTACCTTCACTGCCTCCGCCGGCGTCTCCTCCTTTAGAAGATCCTTCACTTTTTCCAGAGTCTGAATCTGCCCCTTTAGAGCTATCAGAACTTT
The DNA here is from genome assembly GCA_942491415.1 of Candidatus Gastranaerophilales bacterium. Lineage (GTDB taxonomy): Bacteria > Cyanobacteriota > Vampirovibrionia > Gastranaerophilales > CALOAD01 > CALOAD01. The sequence continues at coordinate 101,896 of CALOAD010000022.1, forward strand.
TATCAGATGATTCTGCACCTTTATCAGATTTGTCAGTAGATTTACTTTCCGCTGCTTTATCCGCCTCAGCTTTATCTGCATTTTTTGATGATTCCGCTGCTTTATCAGCAGTAGCTTCTGCCTTGTCTGCTGTTTTTGCAGCTTCGCCAGCTTTTGAAGCTGCACCCATTGCTTTATCCATTGAAGCTTGAGCCTTTTGACCAGCTTCTTTGGCTTGGTCTGTTAAATCATTTGCTTCTACAGCTTTTTCAGCTGCTTTTTCCATTTCAGCAGTTGTTTTAGCATTTGCTTGCATGTTTTTTGCTTCTGCTCTTGCTTCAGCTGCCGCTTGAGCTGCCTCTTTTGCTGCTTTCTGATCTTGAGTTGCTTCTTGAGCTGCTTGTCTTGCATCTTCTTCAGTTTTTGCAGATTGCGCTCTCGCTGAAATAGCATTTGCTCTAGCGTCTGCTGCTGCTGCTGCAACATCATCAGCTGTGGTAGAAACACCTATAGCTTGACCTATTTTATTAGCCAAACCGGCTAATGTATCAAGACCTAAGCTTTTTAAACCTCTGCCAATCATTGTTGTTCCATAATTATTAGCTGTTGAAGCATTTGCATTTGTAGTGTTAGTTGAAGCATCATCAGAAAATCCTAAAGCATTTTTAACACCGTCAATTATTCCTAATTTATCAAGAGCTTGTAGCCCAACTGCTGCAGGCAATCCACCAGGACTTAAAGCAGCTGCAAAACTTAATGCTGAAATCATATCAGAAGTATTAATATTTTGTGCTCTATTTACTGCTCCATTTAAAGCAGAGCCAATATCTCCATTTTGTATACCATTTGAAAGAGAAGATAAATCATTAACATTAAAACCGGATAATCCAGCTTGACCAAGAGCTTGATTAGTAGCATAAGCACCTAAGTCTGCATTGGGGTTTCTACCAAGCATTGAACCAAGTCTTGCTGCATTGTTTAAATTGTTGTAATTCATTTTTAGCTCTCCTATGTTACTCAAAGATTAAATTAAAATTAAATTAAATTAAATTGCTTCACCTGTATATATAAAGTATATACGGGTAGGAAAATTACAATGATCAATAAAAAAGTTAACAAATTTGAAAGCATGAAAAACATTACCGACAATAAAAGTCTTTCTATATTGAAAAAAACCTATGTTAAGAAAAATTAAGCATTGTAACAACTGTAAACAGCTATCCAAAAAGCATCTCAAGGGTTTTTCAAGAAAAAAGGTAACCATATTTATAACATTTTGAGGTACTTATACCTACCCATTTTAAAAAACACCCTAAAAGCGTTTCCTTGTTACTATTACACCCATTTTAAAAAGCTACAATATAATATTCTCAAGATTTAGGCACTTAAAAAATAACAATTTTGTTAAAACTTCTTTTTTTGTATATATTGAAAAAGGTAAGTCATTTGGAGTTTTTTAATGACAAAAAAAGTAAAACTTCTTGGAATTCAAATAAATCCAGTTATTGGAGATAAAGTAAAAAACTATCTTAAAATATCAAAATTGCTTAAAGAATATGAGTGGTTCAAACCTGATCTTGTTTTATTACCTGAGGTTTTTAATAGCGGAATCGACCATAAAAAATTTGAAGATATGGCTGAGCCGATACCGGATCAAACAACAATGTTTTTATCAGGATTTGCGCAGCAATATAATACCAATATAATTGGTGGAAGTTTCATTGAAAAAAGCCATACAGGACATCTGAAAAATACTTCTGTAGCTTTTGACAGAACAGGAAAAATATTAGGGAAATACAGTAAAATTCACATGTTTTCTCATCTCGGCAGTAGCGAAGGAGAAAAAATAACATCGGGAAACACTGCTAAAATAATCGACATGGACTTTGGGAAAGTAGGTTTAAGCATTTGCTACGATCTTAGATTCCCTGAATTATACAGAGCTCTTGCATATAACGGAGCGCAATTAATTGTTTGCCCTGCTGCTTGGCCTTATCCAAGATATGACCATTGGATGACTCTTTTAAAAGCTCGCGCTATTGAAAATCTTTGTTTTATGTTTGCCGTGAATCAATGCGGAAAAGTGTCGTTAAGCAGAACAAATTTGGGACAGTCGGCAATTATAAACCCCTGGGGAGAAATAATAGCAAACGCAGGATCTCAAGAAGGTGTTGTAATGGCAGAAATAGATATCGATGAAGTAAGTAAAACAAGAGAAGATTTTCCTGTTTTAAATGATCGAAATCTTGATGCATATAAATTATAGGCTAACTCTATATTTTTGTTTTTCTTCAAAGTCTTTTATGCATTTCATATAAGCTTTAATGTTTTGCAGCTCTTTTTCCAAAACATTAATGCAGTCAGAAAGATTTACAAGAATTTCAGGTTGATTTTTCAATACTAATCTTCGTAAAAATACTGTTGTTGTAATGCTTGTTATAAAAGATTTTTTAAAATCAAAAAGTTTGTCATAAATAATATGATTTATAAGCTCTCTGTTTTCACTAATCATAACTGTTATATTGCTCATAACGACTTGAGCATCTTTGTAATTCTTTTTTTGTATATGAATCTCAAGGTCTTTAAAAAGAATTATGAGCTCCTTATAAATACGTTTAAAATTCTTTTTCTTTTCTAAAAGGGTTTTAGTAAAGTATTCAAGAGTTGTTTTGACACCTTTTTGAACGAGAAATTTTTTATGTTCAAAAGAAAGTGAAAAGTCTATTATATCGGTATTTCCTGCGTTTATTTTGATGAAATCAAATCTATCGTTTTTGCCAAAAAGATCTATTATAAAGTCAGTTGTAATATTGGTAGAAGTGTCGATAACAGCGTTAAAATAATCAAAAGGATTTTTTATTTCTCTATTTTCTTTCGAGCTATCCAATCTGAATTCTAAAACTCGACAGTCATCTGATATTGCTTGTTTTGAAGTAATCCAAAGAGGCAAGTTTTTGATAATATCTCCGTCTACAAGGCATTTCCCTTCATCCCATACAGGTCTAAAAAAGCCGGGGATGCTTATAGAAGCTCTTATAGCTTGAGCAATTTCAACATCAGGTGTTGTATAACGACTAAATTCTTTAAATTTAGCGGAAGTTATGTCAGTTGCAATTATGACTATATCTTTTTGAACGTCTTGAAAAGTTATAGGCGGATTTTTACCTTCTTCATGTTTTTCGCCGTAAAACTTTTTTTCCAATGTATTTTTCATCCACGAAAGAAAATTATCTCCTTTGCAAATGCCAAAATCCCTTCCAAACGGAAGATATAAATCTCTAAAAATTTCATAGTTTAATGAAAAAATTATTTCTTCTATTTCATTATGAGAATGTCCAACAGCATAAAGAGCGGCGAAAATAGCACCGACAGAAGATCCGGCAAGACCTTTTATATTAATATTCAGTTCATTTAAAACCTTAAAAACACCGACGTAAGCTGTACCTCGTACGCCACCGCCTGCAAATATACAAAAATAATCGATTGATGAATTATCTCTACTCAATTATTGACCTTTAAAACCTTTTTATCTTCGAACTTTTATTATTTTATTCTATCAATAAATTTTTTCACCCATATAAAAGAATGAGCTTAAAGAATACTTACTAACTATTTTTTAGAGACATAAGGATTATCTTTAATATAAAATCGCCAAGGATATTCAACAGCTTGTTTTATGCCTATTCTTTCAGTTTTTATAATATTTTGCTCTAAAACTCTTTCTCCTTTTTCAATCCAAAGAGAAGAATTATTTTGTGTTAAGTCAATCTCATTATAATCTCTTGTAATCTCCATTTCTCGGCAAAGCTTGCCCGGACCGTTGGTATTTAAAATACCTTCAAAAGGCTCTAAAGCTCTTACAAGAACGGCTCCGGCAATACCTTCCGGCTCTGTTACGGCATTAAAACAATGATACATCCCATAAATTAAATAAACATAAGATAATCCTGGGGCTTTAAACAGGGTTTCAGATCTTTTAGTCATGCCTTTATAAGCATGACATGCCGGATCATCCTGTTTATAGGCTTCTGTTTCAACAATAATTCCCTTCGATATCTTGTTATTTATTTTTTTACAAAGCTTACAGCCCAAAAGGTCTTGGGCAACAATAAGGGTATCTCTATTATAAAATTCTTTAGTTAAAATCAAATTAAAACCTTAAAACCATATCTTATTTAAAGAATAACACATTAAAGTATTAAAAATGTGTAAAACAGAACAAAGACCGTCAATTGACGGTCTTTATTCTATAAAAAATATTTAATTTTATTTCTTTTCAATATCAGAAAAACTTTGCAACAAAGGTGAACCTTGAGGTTTTGATTCTTTTACGGCACCATTTTCCATGTCGAATTCACCTGTTGACATTTTTTTAACCGTTTTGCAGGCATGTGGTTGATTTTCAAATTGAAGACATTCTTCTTTAAAATCTTCTTTCAATTCTTCTGCTTTATCTTGCGACATACTTGCAAGTTTTTTGTTATATTCATCCGCAACTTTTACATCGCTTTTGGTAAATACTGCTAAATGAAAATGAGGATGGCTATCACCTTCGTCTTGAAAATGACCGAGATCGACAAAACGGGTATCGTTTTTTCCTACACCTTCTTCAATAGCGGATTGTATTTTTTCTAATTTTTGACAACCACAACTTTTTATAACATATTTACCCGCAAAAGAAATATTATTTACCATTTTTTATCCTTCCATTAATATCACTTAATTGATATAACAAGTACAAAAAACGAAAGTTGCCCTCGCCGAACAATTGCGTTTACAAAAATTTACTAAAGCTTAGCCGGTTTTCTCATTTTATGGACAACATAACCAGCCAAAAGAAGCGTACTTAAAACATACGATAGCTTATTTATAAAACCATTTTGAGAAGTATCATTTTTAGATGATTGTTTTTGAAAAAAATCTTTGTTGTTTTGAGTTAAAGCCTTAGTCGGATTACAAAAATCCCACTCATTCATAAGACTTCGCACGGAAGTTTTCCGAATATTAGGCGGATTTATTATACCTACATTAGGTATTTTTAAATTATGATTAGCGTTTTGAGTCAATTTCAAATACCGTGTTATACTCTGTTTTATCTTAAATTTACATCTTTTATTTATAAAAATAAAAAGGATCAAAAATTGCCTTTTTAAAAATTTTTTTAACAATATATATACAAAAATCATCACGGAGTTTTTATGAACAGCGAAAAAAACATATTTTATGAAGAACAAAAACCTCGCCAATGGTGGATTCAAGTTATTATAATCTGTTATTCATTATTTTTAACTTATTTAACTGCACAGCAAGTATTTTTCGATATTCCCTTTTTTAACCTCGGAATGTCAGACTGGTTGTTAATATTGCTTTGGTTATTTTTTGCAATATTTATACCTGTTTTATATTATCGATCAAAACTGATCGTAAAAGTCAAAAACAATGACGAAAAAGGAATCTACATAAAATATTATCCTTTCCATTTTGATTTTATAAAAATAGATCCTGATGAAATTGAAGAGTTTGAAATAATAGAATATGATCCTTTAAAAGACTATGGCGGATGGGGAGTGCGCTATGGGCAAAAGGGAAACGCCTTTAATGCCTATGGAAATAAAGGTGTCAATTTAAAATTAAAATATTCAAGAGATCTTCTCATAGGCTCTCAAACACCTGAAAAATTAAATGAGGCAATAAAAAATCTAATTTCTTAAAAAGTTGACAATATGCATAATACTAATGTAAATAAGAGTAGGGTAAATAGTTATTTTGAGAAAATTTTGAGTAAAAAGCCTTTAGAAAAATACCTTTATGAAGTGCCTCAAAAAAATGAGAGTACAATTCCTGTTTGGTTTTGTTTTCCTTATACCTATATGTATGGAATGTCTACACTGGGTTTTTTAAGCCTGTTTAAAGAACTTGATATGAATCCTGATGTAGATGCACAAAAAGTTTTTGCCGATACTGATTACAATGAGTTAAAAGTGCAACGTCCTGATATATTTGGCATTTCAATGCTTTTTGAAAATGACTTTCTGGCAATTTTTAAGCTTTTAGAAAAATATGAAATTCCTTTAAGGTCAAAAGATAGGGATGAACATCCATTAGTCCTTGCGGGAGGACCTGTTTTGACAAACAATCCCGAACCTTTTGCGGAATTTTTTGACATTATCGTTATTGGGGACGGGGAAAATACCTATAATAATATTATTGACGTTTACAAAAAATATAAAGGCATAAAAACAAGACAAGAAATACTTGTTGAAATAGCTAAGATTCCCGGGCTTTATGTACCTGCATTATATGAAATTGAATATGATTCTGAAGGAAAGTATAAGAGTTTTTCAAGTAAATTTATTGATATTCCTGATTTTGTAGAAAAATCATATGTTGATATAACTAATAATTGTCTATCCAGCCCTGTTTTAAGCAATAAAGCTTTTTATGCGAATGCTTTTTTTATAGAAACAAGCAGGGGATGTCCGCACAAATGCAAGTTTTGCACGGCAAGTTATTTTAACCATCCCGTAAGATATCCTTCTTTGAAAAGCATAAAAGAGGCTATCGATGTAGGAGTTGAAAACACTTCAAAAATAGTATTAATAGGTGCTTTAATTTCAGAACATCCTCAATTTGAAGATATTTGCAATTACATTATTGAAAAGCGTAAATCGGTTAAATTTGAACTTGAATACTCTTCCTTGAGTGCTGATAAATACAATAATATAGCTGTAAAAGCATTATTAGCTTGTAATAAAAAAGAAGTTTCAATTGCAATAGAAGCAGGCAGCCAAAAAATGCGAGACAGTGTGGGTAAAAACCTCGATTCAAGTCAAATATATAATATTGTTAAAGAGTTTGCATTGAATGGCATTGAACGTTTGACATTATATATGCTTATTGGTTTACCCGACGAATCCACCAAAGATATAAATGAGACTGTGGAGCTTATTTCAGCGCTAAAAAAAGAAAATCATTCTTTAGAGCTAAATGTCATTGTAAGTACTCTGATCCCCAAGCCGAATACACCGTTTCAATGGGCTCAAAAAGAAAGCACTGAATCTTTAAAACGAAAAATTGATTTTTTACGCAAAGAATTTGAAAAAATTCAAGTAAAAAGTAGTTTTTCAAGCCCTGAAAGAGATTATATAAGTGCGATTATCTCAAGAGGAGATCGTAAAATCGCTAAATTAATAGAGCAAGTTTATAGAAAAAACGGAAAAATTGAAACCTGGCAAAGCTCTCATAAAAACTTGCTAAAAACAGGTTTTGATATTAAACCTTTAGATTGGTATGCTCTTGCAAAACGGAATTTGGATGAACCATTGCCGTGGGATTTTATCAAGATAAATATTTCAAAAAAAGAGCTAAAATCTTGTTATCAAAATGAAAATAAAATACTTATGATTTAAAAATACAGGATGGTATTTATGAAAAATAAAAAGATATTTATACTCAGCGCATTCTCTGCTGCACTGGCAGGGCTTCTTTTTGGCTTTGATACGGCTGTTATTGCGGGTACTACAAAAGCAATGACCCAGGTCTTTGACTTGAGTGCTTCATCTTTAGGTTTAACTGTTTCGATTGCACTATGGGGTACTATAACAGGTGCAATAGGAGCCGGATTTGTGGCGGATAAACTGGGACGCCGAGAAAGCCTAAAGTACATGGGACTTTTGTTTTTGATATCTGCCTTAGGCTGCGCTTTTTGTTGGGATTGGTTTTCTCTTGTTGCATTTAGATTTATAGGTGGTCTTGGAGTCGGTGGGGCTTCTGTTATTGCCCCTATGTATATTGCCGAAATATCACCACCAAGCCTTAGAGGTAGAATGGTTGGGTTATTTCAGTTTAGTATAGTTTTTGGAATATTGACTGCGTATTTTTCAAACTTTTTTATCGGAACTTTAGGTTTTGAAATGCTTGAATGGCGTATAAAATTTGGGGTAGAAGTTTTGCCTGCATTGATTTTCATTTCATTACTTTTTACAATCCCACAAAGTCCCAGATGGCTTATTAGCAGATCAAAAACCGATGAAGCTCTTAATGTTTTGAAAATGATTTCACCTGAAAACGCTAAAGAACAATGTGACGAGATTGTTAAATCATTGAATAATCAAGATAATAAAGAAAAAGAAAGATTTTTTAGCTATAAATATTCTTTTGCAATATTCGTAGCTTTTTCGATAGCTATGTTTAATCAACTTTCCGGCATAAATGCGCTATTGTATTATTTAACAGATATTTTCAGCATGGCTGGTTTTGATAAAATGTCTGCTGACTTACAATCTGTGAGCATCGGAGCTACAAACCTTATTTTTACAGTGTTAGCGATGAGTATTATAGATAAAATAGGACGTAAAAAGCTTTTATTAATAGGTTCTGTAGGTACAGCTCTTTGCTTGGGAGGTGTTGGTTCAATATTTCTTTTAGGATCCCATAAAGAACTTTTATTACCCTTGCTTATAGGCTATATTGCGTTTTTTGCATTTTCACAAGGTGCGGTTATTTGGGTTTATCTAAGCGAAATATTCCCCAATTCGGTCAGGGCAAAAGGTCAATCATTAGGTAGTGTAACTCATTGGCTCATGTGTGCAATAATATCTTTTGCATTTCCTGTAATGGCTGAATCTTCAGGGGGATATCCCTTCATATTCTTTGCTTTTATGATGGTTATTCAATTCTTTGTTGTATTGATGTTTTATCCTGAAACAAAAGGTGTTTCACTGGAAGATCTTGAAAAAACAATGATCTTGAAAAAACCACAATCTGAAATGGTTGAAGCAGAGTTAAACTAATTATTTACCTGATGGTAATTTCAGGTTATTGGCATTAGGAGGCTTTACGTTTATAACGCTAGGTACCTCATAATCAGGAACAGGAGGAAGCATTTCAGGTCCACGATAATTATAATTGCTTTTTTTTGGGCTTGATTTGGAAGCATCTTTAGCTGCGTGGTATAAGCTTTTGCTTATTACTTTAATTCCTTTTGCTGTTTTTTTTATGATAAAAAAAGATGCTTTTAATGTATATTTTGTAGTTAAATAAGCAGCTTTTGCCGTGTAGTGTATAGTTTTATCTGCAATTGTCGAGGCTGTTATTGCATTGGCTTTATTGACAGGGATAAAAAACATGACAGCCAGGGCTAAAATAATAAATAGTTGTTTTAAATTTTTCACTGTATTCACCTTATTGTATTAATTTCAATTATTGTAATTTGCTTTAGTTTTATTATCAAATTGTTTACGGGATGTAAACATATAATTTTATTTTGTATTATTATGTACAAAAGTTTTTACAGTGTGATGTTTTTATATGTATCGTCTAGTCTTTTATTTTTGTGTTTTGCAGATAGTTTTTATTTCTATATTTCACAACGAAGCTGTTTTTGCACAAAGTATAATGAGCAACAGTTCGGGGTTTCAAAGCTGGGATGCGATTATTTTAGAAGGTCCCATAAAAGAAAAAGGGCGTGGTTATTTATTTATACAGCCTCGTATTGGAACAACTTCAGATTTTATAGTTGTAAGACCTGCATACGGGCATGTATTAAACAAAGAATTTTCCTTATGGCAAGGCGTTTCTTGGCAACCACTGGTTTCTCCGCAATTCATTGATGAAGTAAGACTTTATCAAGATCTTTTATGCAAAAAAGAGTTTAAAAAATTTAAGCTCACACTTAGAAATCGTACGGAAGAACGTTTTATACAAGGAGTAGGAGGTGCAAGTATAAGGCAAAGAGAACGATTGAATTTTTATATTCCTTTTGGAGAAAGCGGTAAATGGGGGTTTATAGCCTCTCAAGAAATTCTTATAAATTACGATTCTCGACAAAACGGACCTCGTGGTGGTTTTGGTCAAGCAAGGTTATATTATGGATTAACTAGAAAAATAAATGATCGTTTAAAGATAAATTTCGGATATATGCTAAATCTAATAGGTAATAGCCAACCATTTTTAGAGGATTTTACAAGAAATATTCTTATGATTAATATAAATATTAATACTGACGGGGTTCAAGTCGCTGAATAGCTTTATCTCTATCAAAAACAGGTATAAAACCATTTACCTCGATTACAAACCCGGAACTTCCACTTCCTGCGGAGTTTCTGACACGAAACCCGATCATAATTTTTGAATACCGTGAAAATGAGTATTGAAATCCGGGAATAAAAAATCCGTTACTATGGGTACCTGAAAACCAATCGGCAATTATAGAAAAATGATCTGTAACAGGGTGTTCTATTCCTGCTATAAAACTTAAAACTCTTCTTCCAAAAAGTTGTCTTGTTCCAAAACTTAATCCTGACGTAATTCTTGTATTATATACAGGTAAGCGACCGCTCAGATGAGAATAGGTCCAATTACCTGTTCCCAGTCCTTTAAAATCAGTCAATATTTGAGATCCCAAAACCCATTTGAAATCTCGTTTAGGGTATAAATCTTTTTTTATAGGCAAAAACGACTTAAACCCCCACCCCATTGTTATACGGTTTGCTTCTTCTATTCTGTTTTGGTATAAAGTTGCCTCAATATCGGTATTATGCCCAATGCCAAGGTTGTTGTATTGAGTAAAAAGAAATATTTTGTGAGGATTCCACGAACGAAATTGGGCTTCACTTTCGGTATAATAAATTCCCTTCACCGTTACATCTGCTGAAGGGACGTTAAATATTGTTTGTTGTGCATTTGCATTTGAGGTTAAGTAAAAATATAAATAACAAACAATGAATAGTTTAATATTTTTTTTAAGCCATTTATTATTGAACATCCAGTTATAATACATAAAAACAAGAATTTAAACATTCCCGTAGTTAGTTAATTTTTTTAATAAAAAACCATTATTAAAGCAATTTTTAAATGTTTTTTGTTTTATAAAACCTATAGTGAATAAACAGGTTTTAATATGAATCTTAGTTCAACAATAGCATTAACGAATAATGATGTTTCTTTTAGCGGTGGTAAAACTGCCAAAAAGAAGAAAGTTTCTGCGCAAAAAAGAAAACGCGAAGAAAAACAGGCTAAGCTGCAAAAATTTGTTGAAAGAGAAAAGTCTTTAAATTCAGAAAAATCAAATGAAATAACACAAAGAATTTATGATTATACAGCAATGAGAACTTTAGCTCAGGATAAAAACCTTGCTATTCCTTGTGCTTATTCGGGAGATTATTTTGGTGTTTATGATAATGTTGAAATTCTTCCCACTTATGAACATGTAAAACCTTTTAGCACTGAAAAAAATAATGATGTTGGAAATTTGCTTGTTGTAGAAGGAGAATATAATTCACTTCGAAAACATAAGCCTTTATCAGAATTTATTGATGAATTAAAAGCGGGCATATCTAAACGTCCTGAAAATGGTAAAATAGTGCGTGTCCCCAAAACAGATGTATTGAAAAATGTAGTGGCTCAATTAAAAGCTTATAATAAAGTGGCTGAAGACATTAAAAAATGGACGGTTGATGTGTCTAAAGTCGTTTATAAAGAATTAGATAAGCCTGAACATAAAGAAAAGTTTTTGAAATTAAATCCTTATTTGAATAAAGACTAAAAAACAGCGATTTCGCTGTTTTTTAGTCTTTATTATAGAAATTATAGAAGTTTTAAACTACTTCTTTTAGTTCTCTGGCTTTTTTGCCTTCTACTTTTTTATTAGTATCTAATTTTTCTAACATTACTCGTCTTGAAATATCGATATCCGGCATGTCGTTACCTTTTGATACTGTGTCGGGATCAACATTTTTAACCCACAGATCCACATAATCTTCTTTAATGAACTTTTTGGAGTTATCTAAAATCAAGTCGATAACCTCAGCCCTTGAAAGTTTACCGTTAGAGTCAATACCGGCATTCTCAAGAATTTCCTTAAAATATCTTCGAGTTACATAAGATTTATTTGTAAGGGGTTGTTGTTCCTTTTCAGCATCTTCCAATGCTTCTTGATCCTCTACTTCCTTATTAATCAAAGATCCGTTTCTGAGAATTTCAACGTTTTTATCACCTATTTTATCTGCAATTTTTGCAATAACATTAGGTGTATCAGAATCTTTTTTTGTAGGTTCTGCTATGCAATAACCTACAGGATAATTACTTACGCCGACAATTTCTTGACGGTAAGATTTTTTAAAGCGTTTATCAGCGTTTACACCTCTATTATTAAGCTTTATGCCAATTCCATCGATATTTTCACCCCATTGGAATTTCAAAATATCTCTAACAGTAAGTGTTTTTCCGTTTTTCTTAGCTTCATTATTTAGATAATGCATACAATATTTAAGAACATCAACTGTAGCAACAACATCAGCAAACGCATCATGTGCACCGTCTACATTTTGACCAAACAAGAATTTATATTGTTCTGAGAGTTGTTTTTTAGCGCCTATATAAGGGTGTATCCTTTGGATTAAAATGAAGGGGTCAATTACAGTACAAGATTTTTTAGGTTCCATACTTGTTTGTTTTTCTTCATTATAATCTTCAACCGCATTTTTTAAGATCGTCATGTCAAATTTACTGTTATACGCAACGACAACTTCATTTTTAAGATAATCATCCATAAAAGACTCAAGTAGTTCACCCATTTTAGGTTTACCTTTTACGTCTTCATCAAAAATCCTATGAACATTTGAAGCTCCTGCAGGAATTGGCATTTCAGGGTCTAAAATCTGATCTAGAGCTGAATCAGGGATTATTTGACCTTTAGCATCATACTTAACGGCACCTATTTGAACAATTTTATCTAAAGGTTTTTGCGCTCTCGGTTCCATCCCTGGTATTGTTGGTTTTTTCACTATATTTACACCTGTTGTTTCAGTATCAAATACAGTAAAAGCAAAATTTATATCTCCTGTTTCGGGGTTTATAGCCGACTTATCAAGAAATGACAATTCACTTGAAGTGATTTTGCTCAATTCATTTAAATATCCCGCATACATTTTTTTAGATGAAGTAGCAGCTAAAGTTCTATATGTAGCAAGAGGCTCTGTTACATTTAAAGGGTTAAATCTTCTTGTCCAAGGAGTATCATTAGCTTCTGCCAAAGAAAGGGCGTGTAAAAATCCATACACTTCTTCATTAGATGCTTTTGTCCAGTCTAACTGTTCGTTTACAAGTTTTTCCCAGCCTATTTTATCTTTCCAATCGATATAATCTGTGTATTCACCATTATCATCTTTTGAGTAAAGACCTTGTCCTTGGTAGTTTTTGCCTTTAATATTTTTTACGACATCTTCTACAATATCTTTTCCTGTAAAAGCAAGGGCGTAAGATTTTAATCCGGCTGCAGATTCTTTAGAAAAAGATTGAATCGAATTATTTGAACGGTTTAGTATTGTCGTTTTAAAATTATTGGCTGTTTTATTTAAAAATTTATTATTAATAGTTATATTGTGTGTGTTTATTTTGTTCATTTCTACATTCCCTTGGCATTAAAAATTAAATTTTGGCTCAACTGATTTTACAAAACTTTTTAGTTTTTGAAGACCGCCGGTGAAGGAAATTACTTCGCCCTCTGTTTTGCTATAATTCCAGTCTTTTGCGAATTGCCTGACAAATGTTTGGGCAATTTTTTTATTTGAGAAAGCTAAAAGACATTCATTATTTCCCCTTTTAAACCTTTCTCTACGTCCCTCATGATATTTAATAAGTTTATAGAATCCAAGCAAACGCTTTAAACTTTGAATGTTTTTCTTTGAGTTTTCCAGTTCTATAAATTGTGGTTTACCATCTTTTTTGACCATTGCTTTAAGTTTAATGTCTTCATTTTTATTGATATTTTTAAGGATTGCTTTTATCGATCTACTGCGGAATTTAATTTTATCTAAATCATAATTTTCCATATCTTTTGAGAATGCTGATTCAAGACCTATCATTTTTTCCAGCTTTGATGTAGCAGAAGCATATTCTAAAATATCTTCGGTTATAATTTCATTTGTGCGTTTATAATCTGATCTTAATCCTTTTTCAACGTTTTGTTCAAGACCTACAGCACTCCAGTTAGCAGAACCGATAACAACTTCTTCATCATCAAAAACAGCCAGTTTTGTATGTAATCTTTGTCCGATAGATTCATTTACATTGAAAGTTCTAGCAGGAACGCCCGCACTTTCAAGAGCTTCAAAAGCTTTTCGACAATATGGAAATTCTTCTATAATATCAGGTGATATTAATATTTGAACCTCAAAAGGTCTGCCTCCTTCTTTAGATTCGTTGACTCTTTCTATGATCATATTTGTTATTTCTTTGTGAGTTAACACGAATAAAGAAGCTTTTAAAGATTTGGCATCTTGTAGTCTTTCTTTAATATAAGTACTTATTTCACTACCTTTTTCATTTTCATTAGAAAGCTTAATTTCTCTAGGAGTGTTTGTTAATACTTTTATAGCAGGTTTTTCTGTTGGATTGACTTCAACCATATCAAGTCTACCTTCTTTAAAACGGTTCCTATCTTCAGGATTATTAAATAATTCACCTACCATTTGCATATATTCAATATTTTCAGGTTTAATTTTCTTTTTAGCGTTTGAATAGTTAACACGATCAGCTTCTGTTAAAGGACCTTCAATAAGCTTTGTAGCTCCGAGTCTTTGCCAAGCAAATTTCCAATCTTTGTTAAAAATATCATTAATTATATTATCTACTTCACTACTTTTGTAAGGTGTACCTTTTTTGTATTCTCTGGTTTCCAGAGCAACACAACAATCATGATTCGCACTGGAATGAGTTCCCCAGTTCATCCCGCCTACGATAGCTTTTTCTCCGTCAACCGCAAGCATTTTAACATGTTGAAGGTTAGCACCTTTTTGGTTTGCACGAGGGTAAGGGACAACATCAATGCCATTTTCTTTTAAATAACGAACCATTTTAATATTGTTATATTGTCTATATCTATCTTTTTCTTTAACCAACCCTTTTTTAATCAAATCAGAATCAACAAAGTCATGAGTTCTTTCTTTTTCCCCAGCACCGTTAATTCCCCATTTATGAACATCTAAAATAACCTGAACTTTTAATTCAGGGTTAGCTTTTTTCTTCTCAATCATTGTAGATAAAAGTTTTTGTTGTTGCTCCCAGCCCGGAACAACTTCAGCACCGTTTGAGGGCCAAATATCTCCGTCTACGTCAAGGTTTTGAAATTCAAACATTTCAACCTGAATAGATTTTTTAGCGTTTGAGACATATTCTAGGGTTTTATCAAAAATTTGTTCAGCATCTATTAGTGATGTTACTTTTGTTTTTCCTACATTTGCAGTTACACTTTTCTCGGGAATAACTCCTTGAAGTGGTGCTAAATGTTTCATATACTGCAGTATATAGTCATTTACGCTCATTCCAAGTTTATTAGCGTAATTTACAAGCTTTGCTCCTAAATCTTGAGAAACCTCTACATTTACAGGTTTTTGACCCTGCTGAACAGGATGTAAGACTTTAGGCAATGATGCTTGGCAAGTTTCTTTTCTTTTTGATCCGAAGAATGCTATATTATTGTTCTTTTGAACTGAATTTTGCTGAAAGAAATTCAGATTTGAAATCATTTTATTGACCTATCTATAAAAAATATTCATTATGTTTTTTAAAAAAAAATACAAGTAAAAATTGCCAATAATGGTTTCTTTTTTTAGGCTTTGTTACATAAAAACACATGTTAAAATTTATAAATTCATTTTGTTTTTTAAAGTTATATTTTGATTAATTTTTCAATGATTTTTGTAAAAAAATGTGACGTTATATTTAGTCTTATGAAACTGAGAAATGAAAACCTGTGTCAAAAACAACTTTTATGTGATAATATTATTGAGCACAATAATTCGTTTCATGCTCTCTTGAGAGCTTAGATATAAATAATAATTGAATTTTTATACAACTAAAGGTGAGTTTTTATAATTCACAGTGTGTTTTCATATATAGAAACGAGGTATAGGACAATAGGTAATTTAATTCCGTTTGCAGTTCCTGTGGTTTTGCTGGTTTTAGCGATAATTTATATAGTTATTTTGCATATAAAAATTGCCGGTAATAATTCTAAAATCAATGAAATAAAAGAGAACGCTGAAAAACAACTAAAAGAAGTAGATGAAAAAATTGAGCTTCAAAAAAAAGAAGCTGTGATTGCGGCAAAAGAATCTTTGCAATCACAAAGACAAGATTTTGACCAAGAAGTTAGAGAGCGAAGATCTGAACTTTCTCGTTTAGAAAATAAACTAACTCAAAAAGAAGATAGATTAGAGTCGAAAACTCAATCAGTAACTGACAAAGAACATGATCTAAATAAAAAAATGGATCAACTTGTTGAAAAAGAAGATTATTTGGCAGATTTGGTTGCCAAGCAAATATCTGAACTTGAGCGAATTTCAGGGATAACCTCAGAAGAAGCCAAAAAGATTCTTTTAGGTCAACTTGAAAATGACCTTAAGATGGAATATGCTCAGGCTGTTCGTGAAAACGAAGCTAAAATAAAAGAAGAAGCTAATGTAAAATCAAGAGAAATTTTATCAACTACTATGCAACGATGCGTAATGGATACAGTAGTTGAATCTACCGTTTCCGTTGTGAATCTTCCTAACGACGAAATGAAAGGAAGAATCATAGGTAGAGAAGGTAGAAATATTAGAGCGTTAGAAACTGCTACAGGAGTTGATTTAATCATTGACGATACCCCTGAAGCAGTTGTTTTATCTTGCTTTGATCCTGTGAGAAGAGAAGTTGCAAGAATTGCTCTTGAAAAATTAATTGCTGATGGTCGTATTCACCCTGTCAGAATTGAAGAAATGGTTGAAAAATCTCGTGAAGAGATTGAAGAAAAACTTCTAAAAGAAGGTGAAGCTGCGGCTTTAGAGCTTGGTGTTATGAATCTTCACTTAGAAGAAATAAAAACGCTTGGTAGGCTTTATTATAGAACCAGTTACGGACAAAATGTCCTTAAACATTCTATTGAAGTTGGTCAAATTGCCGGCATGTTAGCTGCAGAGCTTGGTTCTGATATTGAACTGGCTAAAAGAGCCGGTTTATTGCATGACATCGGAAAAGCTTTAGACCAAACTCGTGATGGTACGCACATAGAGCTAGGTGTTGAATTTGCAAGACGCTACGGCGAAAAAGAAGCTGTAGTGCACGCAATCGAAGCTCACCATGATGATGTTGCCGCTAATACTGTTGAAGCTGTGCTAATTAAAATAGCTGATGCAATGAGCGCAGGTCGTCCGGGTGCAAGACGTGATACATTAGAAATTTACATTAAGAGAATTCAAAAACTTGAAGAAATAGCTACAAGTTTTGAAGGAATAAAAAGATCCTTTGCCGTCCAATCAGGGCGTGAAGTTAGAGTTCTTGTTCAACCGACAGTATTTGATGATGCAGGTGCGAGTAAATTAGCTCGTGATATTGCAAAACGTATAGAATCAGAGCTTGATTATCCGGGACAAATAAGAGTAACGGTTGTGCGAGAAATGAGAGCTACAGAAATAGCAAAATAATGAATGACTGCATCAAAATTTTATTCATAGGTGATATAGTCGGCAGACCCGGTCGAAGAATAGTTGAAGACTATCTTTCGGAAAAAGGGTCTGTTGACTCTTATGATTTTGTAATAGCAAATGTAGAAAATGCCTCTCATGGATTTGGATTAACTAAAAGAAATCACGATCAGCTTTCTGAATGTGGAATTGATGCTTTTACTTCAGGTAACCATATTTGGGATAGAAAAGAAATTTTTGATTATATTGACCAGTCTCAAAAACTTGTAAGACCTTTAAATTATACAAATGAAGTACCGGGAGTCGGTTCAAGGATTTTTGAATCAAAAGATTTTTCGATAGGAGTTATTAGTCTTTTAGGTCAGGTTTTTATGAACTCTATAACATCACCTTGGCAAATAATTGAAGCTGAAATTAAAAAACTAAAAGAAAAAACGTCTATAATTATAATTGATTTTCATGCCGAAGCGACGGCAGAGAAAGTTTCATTTGGATATTATGCAGATACGCTTGGTGTAAGTGCTGTTTTAGGCACTCATACACACGTTCAAACTGCTGATGAAAAAGTATTAACAAACGGATGTGCTTATATTACCGATGCCGGTTTTTGTGGAGCTAGTGAAGGGGTAATAGGAATGGATATCAAAAGTTCCTTTAAAAGACTTAAAACAGGACTTCCCGAAAGATTTGATGTAGCCCCAATGGACAAAGCCGAGTTAAATGGTGTAAAAATATTATTAGATAGACATTCAGGAAAAGCATGTTGTATTGAAAGAATTAAGTATTATAAAGATTTTAGTGAGGATAGAGAATAATGAAAGGATAAAGTAGTGAAGACAGATCTGCATATTCACAGCACATACTCAGATGGTAGTTTTACACCTGAGCTGCTGGTTGAAACTGCGTTAGAGCAAGATCTTTCAGTTATATCAATAACTGATCATGATAATGTTCTGGCATTCGAGCATGCAAAAGCACATGCCGAAAAAATAGCCCAAGAAAAAAATGAGCCTGTTTTAGAGATAATTCCCGGAGTAGAAATAAACACTATTTGGGACGGTAAAGAGATTCATATATTAGGTTATTTTATGAATTCTGAGTCTAAACCTTTTCAAGATATGCTTAAATATCAACAACATGCCAGAGTTGAGCAAACTATACAAATTCTTGACTTGCTCAAGAAAAAAGCAGGTATAAATATAGAATTTGATACATTGAAAGCTTTAGTTGCTGAAGGTGGTAGTATTGGACGACCGCATATTGCAAAAACCATTGTAAAAGCAGGAGGTACTCGAAATGTTTCCGAGGCTTACAATAAATATATTAATGACGATTCTCCCGTTTATATGAGAAGGAAGACTGTTTCTCCACATGAAGCAGTAGAGACAATCTACGAAGCTTCAGGCATACCGGTAATCGCTCATCCTTGTGATCTTGAAAAGTCAGAAGATCTTATAAAAGAATTAATGAATTATGGGCTGCGAGGAATTGAAGCTTATCACAGAAAGCATTCACCTGCTATGGTTGAGTATTACTCAAGTATGGCGGAAAGATTAGGACTTATTGTAACAGGGGGTTCTGACTTCCATAGTCCAAATCTTAGTGGTCAAATCTTTATGGGTAAAAACTTTATCCCTGAAAGAGTTGTGGACGAATTAAAAAAAGAAAAAAACAGAATTGCTATAGCAATAGGTTAAATTAATTAATTTATAGAAACAGCACTAAAAAAGGACGTTGTAACGTCCTTTTTTTATTTAAAATAAATTAGCGTTTTTTTGACTGATTATTTTTTTATTATTTCAACATCTTCTTTTATAACCTTAATCTGGTGAAAAAGATCATCGATAGAATCTTTTAAGTCATTTTTAATTGTTTGAAGAACGTTTACGGCTTTTTTCAATAAATTTTTACTTAACACCTTTCTTTATTGAAAACGGCGCATATTCTATACCTTGCTTTAAAATATGTACCCTTATCCAAAAGTCAATAAAATTTATAGCCGTGCCATTTTGTACTTTTTAGTTAATATACTCGTGTAAATGTTTAATCTCTCGAGATGCCCTTAATTTTTTAATTGCAGTATCTTCAACTTGACGAATTCTCTCTTTTGAAAATCCAAACATCCGCCCTAGTTCTTCTAAAGTTTTTTCAGAAGAATCTCCCAATCCAAATCTTTCTTCTAAAATTCTTTTTTCACGTTCAGTTAAAACTGACATTGCTTCTAATATATCGCAATGCAAAAGAGATTTTACGGCTTTTTGATGAGGACTTGCATTAGGCTCATCAGGAACATAATCTTCAAGGAAAAGATCTTCTCCTATTGGCATATCAAGACTTATAGGCTCTCTTTGCATGGCTTTTTTAATATTGGCTATTTTATCAGATGCCATTTGCATTTTTTCACCTAATTCTTCCAATGTAGCTTCTCTGCCCAGCATTAAGGATAAATCCAAAGAATGTTTTTTTAATTGACGAATTTTATCTGACATGTGAACCGGTATTCTTATTGTCCTTGAACAATTTGCGATTGACCTGATGATGGTTTGTCTTATCCACCAAGTTGCATAGGTACTAAATTTGAAACCTTTACGATAATCAAAACGTTCAGCAGCTCGCATAAGCCCCAGGCTTCCTTCTTGTACTAAATCCATGAATAAAACTCCCTGTCCGACATATTTTTTAGCTATACTTACAACGAGTCTTAAATTTGCCTGCACAAGTCTGTTTTTTGCTCTTTTTGCTTCTATCTTACTTCCTTCTCTTATTTTTTTACCTATTTCAATCTCTTCACTAGCTGAGAGCATTTTTTTGCGACCAATATCTCTAAGGTACATTTGAAGGATATCATCTGATTTAAATTCACGTTCGATCGTTTTTTTTCGTTTTACAACGATTGGTTTATCCAGGTGTTCTTCATCTTCAACAGGTTCTTCTACAAACTTTAATTCTTCTTTTTTTACCGGAATTCCCAAGGTTGAAGTGATGTCATAATCTTCATGATCTTC
Organism: Candidatus Gastranaerophilales bacterium; assembly: GCA_942491415.1. Classification (GTDB taxonomy): domain Bacteria; phylum Cyanobacteriota; class Vampirovibrionia; order Gastranaerophilales; family CALOAD01; genus CALOAD01. Next base: position 122,345 of record CALOAD010000022.1, read on the forward strand.
TAAATCGATTAAATAATCGTAATCGAGTCCTTGATCTTTTTCTTTTACTTTTGCTTTTTTTGCCATGGATTGTTTCCTTCAATCTTTAATTTTAAATTCAGCTAATATAAAACTGAAAATTTTATTTCAGTTTTATATGATTTTAGATGAACTGCTTTTGTAACCTAACATACCCCGTGTATATATTTATACAAAGACACTTAACAAACCTGACGATAGGCTGTTAAATTTGTTTCGTTGTTTTGTAAAAATAGCAATAAAAAACTTAATTTGTCATTAAGTTATGAAACTAAAAGCTATTCTAAACATCTATAAATACATAAATATTCTTTATAATTAACAATTTAAAAAATGTTTTTAGCATATGACAAATACGAGTTATCCCTTAAATATATACACTTGTCCGATGACAAAATTTTATTTTATTTTGCAAACATTCATGTTTATAGTATTTTTTTATTATAGGTGTTAGATAAACCAAAGAAGGTACAATAGTAATGGTCAAAAAACTAATCACAGAAGACACAAAAGCGTTTATGACCGGAAATGAAGTCATTGCACACGCAGCAGTTGCAGCAGGTGCTGAATTCATGTACGGTTATCCTATTACGCCTCAAAACGAGATCATGCACACCTGGTGTAAGCTTCTTCCTAAAACAGAAGCTGGATTCCTACAAACAGAAGATGAGATCTCAGCTGGATTCTCTACTATTGGCGGTATTTTAGCCGGCAAGAAAGCTTTTACAGCTACAGCAGGTCCCGGTAATGTTATCATGCAAGATGCTATGTCAATGGCAGAAATGATGAGAATACCTTTTGTTTGCGCGGTGATGCAAAGGGGTGGTCCTAGTACTGCAACTGTTATTTATGCTCAACAAGAAACTACATTAACTTGTTTCGGCGGAAACGGTGAAGGATTCAGGATCGTTTACTCTACAGCAGGTCATCAAGACTTGTACGATTATACAATTAAAGCATTCAACACAGCTTGGAAATACAGATTCCCAACTTATGTCCTAGCTGATGGCTATCAAGGAAAAATGAGAGAGCCTGTGGTTATGTATGACCCTAACTCTAGAGGCATTGATATGCTTCCTGCCATTCCTTCATTAAGAGGCGAAGGTGTTGCAGGTGTTGACAGAAAACCTGTCCATCTAAGAAATACTTTTAACTTAGAAGAAGAGTTAATGGAAGTTTTAGAGGGCTACAAGAAAGAATTCGAAGAACTTACTCCTGAAATTGCTGAATTCAAAGAATATAGAACAGAAGATGCCGAAATACTTATTATTGCTCACGGTATAGTAGCAAGAAGTGCTATGACTGCCATTGATGCATTAAGAAGCAAAGGTGTTAAAGTTGGTCTATTTAGACCTATAACACTTAGACCTTTAGCCGTTGAACCATTAAGAAATGCTGTTAAAAAAGCTAAACAAGTTCTGTTTACTGAATCAGCTGATGGTCAATTCGCTAGAATGGCATTAGAAAAACTTTATGGATTAACCACTCCATACTCAACTTTATTTAAGATGGGTGTTGGCGTAACAGGTAATGATCTTATCGAAAAAGTTGAACAAATGATTAAAGAGCCAGCTACTGTTTAGTAGTTATGGATACTAAAAGGAGATAAAAATGTCAGAAGTATTAACACTTCCTCCAAATTTACCAAAATCACAAAACCCTGATGTAGGAGCAAGTAAGTTCTGCCCGGGTTGTGGTCATGGTATGATTCTTAAAACTTTAGCATTTGCTATTGATGACTTAAATCTTCAAGATAGAGCTGTATTTGGTTGTGATATCGGTTGCAGTCTTCTAGCTTGGAATTATATGAATATTGACTCTGTACAAACTCACCACGGTCGTACAACTCCTGTAATATATGGTGTTACAAGAGCTGTGCCTGATACTGTCGGTATTGCTTACATGGGTGATGGCGGTGGTCTTGCTATCGGCTCTCAACACCTTGTAAACGCCTCTGTTAGAAATGAAAAAATGCTGGCAGTTATGGTAAACAATACAAACTATGGTATGACCGGTGGTCAAATGGCTCCTACTACATTACCGGGGCAAAAAACAGAGACAACACCTTATGGTCGTGATATTGAAACAACCGGAAAACCTGCTAAAGGTGCAGAAATGGTTAATTCAATTGTTGACAGTGAAAGAGCATATGTAGCAAGAGCTACTGTTAGCAACCTTCGTGCTTTGAGAAGAACATTCAAAAAAGCTTTAACAAACGTTGCTGACGGTCGTGGTTTCTCTTTTGTAGAAGTACTTTCAATATGTCCGTTAAATTGGAGAACAAATAACGTTGACACTTGGAACCGACTCAAAACAATGGAAGAATTCTTTGAAGTTAAAGAATTTAACGTTCCTCAAGAAATAGAGGGGGTTAAGTAATGGCTAGAAGTAAGATTGTATTAGCCGGCGAAGGCGGGCACGGAATTCAAAGTGTTGCTAAAATTCTTGTAGAAGCGGCATATGAAGCAGATAAAAAAGTTCTTTATATCCCTAACTTTGGCGTAGAACAAAGAGGTGGTGTAAGTATTGCTTTTTGTCAAATTTCAGACGAAGAAATCGGTGAACCAAGATTTTCAAAAGGTGATATCGTTGTAATGTTGTCAGATAGAGCGATTGATCGTTGCTCTTGTTATGTAGACGAAAATACAACTGTTATCTACGATTCTTCTATTTGTACACTAAAACCTGAAATGAAGGCTAAAAAAATTATTGGCTTACCGGCTAATAAAATAGCAAATGATGAACTTCACGCAAGGGTATTTAACATCATTATTTTAGGCGTTATTCTTCAATCTACAGCTATTGTAAGTATTGAATACGCTAAAAAAGCAATGGAATTAGCTCTTGGCAAGAAATTTGATGCTAAACCTGAACTTCGTGATCTCAACTACAAAGCTATGGAACGTGGTATCAACCTAATTACTGATAAAACTACGGTTTAGCAAAAAACATCCACAAAGGAGATAACATAATGACAACAACAGAACATAAAGGGTTTGTTATTAAAGACGTAGCAAAAGGCAAAGCGGATTGGTATTTATACACTGATCTTTGCAAAGGTTGCGGATTATGTCTTGAAAAATGCCCAATGAATTTAAAAGGCGAAAAGTGCTTGCAATGGTCTAAAGAAACAGGTCTTTATGCAACACCGGCTGTTCAACCTGATCCTGAAAAATGTATCGGTTGCGGAGCTTGCGCTCTTCTTTGTCCTGATAGTGCCATCAGGATTGAAAGAAAGTAGATGCTAAATAAAAACTAAAAAATAGACGCTTAGTATTAGGCGTCTATTTTCTTGTAAAATGGAATTTAAAATTGTAAAGTTAAGTATATTTTACATATCAAGTTTAAAAAGGCAATTTGAAAATTAAATTTGTTTTTAATTATTTATATATGAAATTAATTAAAAGGAGAAATTATTATGGTAGATAGAATTGATTCAATAAATGTTATTCAAGAAGGTTTAGCCGTTTATAATGCTCAACCACTCAGGGGAAATAACACAATTCTTGGTGGAGACGGTGATGATGTAATTATTACAGATGGAGCCAATAACTACATTGATGGTGGTGCCGGTAATGATGACATTATAGTCACTAATGACAGCTTGGGTGAAGTTGATATTAGTGCTGAAGGTAGAGGTGTATGGGGTGATCCTCACTATGAAGTTACAGGTGCTAACGGAGAACCAATTAAATTCGACCACCATGGTATAGCCGGTCATGAATATCATGTATTCAGTGGTGATAATATTAGCATTACTGGTTTATATGCACCTTCAGGCGATCAACCTTGTGTAATTAGTGAAACAACGCTGCGAGCAGGTGATGACACCATCCAATATGATAAAGAAGGTAATCTTAAAATAAATGGTCAAGAAGCTAAAGATGGAGAATATGATCTTGCTGACGGAACCAAAATAATAAAAGAAGGTAAAGTAATGACAGTAGTTCCGGCTGATGGAACAGGAAAAGTAGATATTCATGCAGAAGGTGACTCTATGATGGTTGATCCATCAGGTCAATTTAAAAACTTGGATGGTATTCTCGGTACAGCAATTGCAGAAAATAGACCACTTCCCGAAGATGAGGCTAATCAAAAATTTGACCTCGCAAATGCTCCTCTCGCTCCTAAAGGAAACTTAAATCCTTTTGAAAACCTGAGGAATTTACATAATGAATTTTTGCAACCATAAGAAATTTAATTAAATGGACTTAAAAAAGACGACTTATATTATATAAGTCGTCTTTTTATTTGCTTTGCAAGGTTAGTTTTGAATATATTTTAATAAATTTTTGTTCTTTTTGAGGCGGTTTTTACCTTGACAAGCAAGGCTAAAAACCTTAGATTAGCCGTTCAAAGTCTTTTTACGAGATCTTATTAAATCAAAAATTTACCCCTAAAGAAATTTTTTTTATTGTTTTTTGATTTTTATGGTTAGTTTATAGATTTTAAAGTAGCTTTTTTGACTTTTGCCTCGTTTATTTCGGAGTTTTTTGAGATTACTTCAGGGGGTAAATTTTCTTAGAAATAATCTCCCTAAAAAGACTAATTCACTTGTGTGAGTTAGTTGTAGGTGTTTTTACTGTTTATAGTTGGGTTTTGAGGTTCGATTTTTTAACGCTTTTTTATTTTGCTTGTAGCTTTGTTTTTAGATTTAATCGAGTAGAAAAATTCTCCCCTTGAGTACTTAAATATAGTTTTTTAAGTTTTTAAGTTCTAATTCGCTCATTTGAGGCAATTTTATATCAATATAAAATATTTTATCCGTCACTATTCACTATCAATTTTACTAATGATCTTTTTAGTTAAACGCTATTTATTAACTCTAAAAATATTTAGAGTTTTTTTATCAATATATCCTATAAGCTTAATATGATTTAATCTACAAGTTTTCTAATTATAGAGCATGCTTTATTAACATTAACATAACTTCACAAGTGTCAAATATTTGACAATTTGATGTTGAAGAATGTTTTTAAATATATAAGAGGAAATTTAGAAACAAATTGTTTATTACGGAAATAAGGAGAAAACCATGGTATTAGGATCTATCGGAAAAGCTGCTGAAAAAATAACAAAGCCAATGGGCGCGGTGAAAGATGTCGCAGGTGCAGCTAGCGGTGCAGCTGGCGGTGCATCACCTTTTGGTGGCATAACAGACAGTATTTTTAATATGGCAAAATCTGGCGGTGCTAAAAAAGCTGGCGGTGCTGAAAAAGCTGGTGGTGCTAAAGCTGGTGGTGCTAAAGCTCAAAATCCACTTGAAGGCATGAAACCTGACGATATTTTAAAAATGGGCATAAAAATGGGAATGGAAATGGCTCAAAAAGGTGGAGAACAGAAAAAAGCCGGAAAACCTCCAATGCCTGGCATGGGAAAAGAAAGTTAATCAAGACAAAAAATAAAGAACTATCGAAAAGACTGCTTATTAAAGCAGTCTTTTTACATGTCGATAAAATCAGCTAAAACCTCATTGCTGAGTAAAAAACCTTGAGGTGTAAGCTGTAAAATATCATCATTTAATACTATCAAGTTATTTTTTAAATGTTTTTGAATTATTAAACTATATTTTTCAGTCAAATCAATTCCGTAAATATTTTTGAACTGAACCAAGTCAATTCCTTTTTTCATTCGCAGTCCTAAAAATATTGATTCTTCTCTTTTTTCTTTTGTTGTTACTTGATGTAGCTCTTGCTTTTGTTTTTTAGCTTTTAAATATTTTTCAAAATTTTGAACATTAGAGTATCTAACTCCATTTTCATAACCGTGCGCTGCAAGTCCAAATCCATAATACTCTTGATTTGCCCAATAAATACAGTTATGTTCTGATTCATATCCTTTTTTGCAAAAGTTGCTTATTTCATAATGTTCAAATCCATTTTGAGTTAATTTTTTGACAATATTCAAATACATGTCAGCGGCTAAGTCTTGATCGGGAAGGTTTTTAGGCAAATTATCCGCAAAATAAGTTCCATCTTCTATTTTTAATCCATAAGTAGAAATGTGTTGAATATCAAGTTCTAAAGCTTTTTCAAGAGTGTCGTCAAGTTTTTTCAATGTCTGATGAGGCAATCCATAAATAAGATCAATGCTAATATTATCAAATCCTACTCTTTGAGCTTGTTTAACTGTTTCAATAGCTTCTTCAGTATTATGAATTCTATTTATAATTTTTAAAATCTCATCATCAAAACATTGAATACCTACGCTAATACGATTTACACCAAGCTTTTTAAGATTTTCAAAATATTCTGTATTGACCGTTTTAGGATTAATTTCCATTGTTATTTCAGTGTTTTTTTTGATTGTTGCAAAATTTGAAATACATTGAAAAATCTCCTGATAAAAATCTACTTCAAGAATAGAGGGAGTGCCTCCTCCTATATATATTGTGTCTATTTTCTCAGGAGGATTTTGAGCAAAAGAATTTTCAATATTTTTTATCAAAGCTGTTTTGTAAGCACCAAAATATTCTTTTTTATCCGCAAAAGAAATAAAGGAGCAGTAATGACACTTTCCGGAGCAAAAAGGTATATGAATATAAATACTTTTGGTTGTCATAGTCTCTCCTGTTTTCAAATTCATCATAACATTGAAAATAAGCCTTTAAAAGTTAATAATGTTTGTATAAAGTAAAGTTATAATCAGTCGATAGGTAATTTATGAAATCTAATAATTTTATAAAAAAAATAAAACAAATTTTTAATTTTAAGAAATCCCATGCTCAAAATGCTATGGAGCTTGAAATAAAAGAACAGCCTGAGATCTTAGGAAAACTTGTTAAAAAATATTTTCATTCGGAAAAAATAAACCTTGGCTTTGACTTGCCTTGTGATATTAGCCAAATACGCATTATTGCAAGCGGTTCGTCTAAAAACGTGGGCGATTGCGCTGTTTATTTTATTGAAAAATGGGCTCAAATTCCATGTTTTTGCAGTTTTGCCAGTGAATTTGCCAACAAAGAAATTTTATTACAACCTAATGAGCTTGTTGTAGCCATTTCTCAATCAGGAGAAACCGCTGATACTTATAAAGCACTAAAAAAAACCATTAAAAAAGGGGCTATAACCCTTGCGTTAACCAATAATGAAAATTCTAAAATACACACTCTTGCAAATTATGGAATGAAGGTTAACGCAGGAAAAGAAAACAGTGTAGCTGCTACAAAATCCTTCACCGCACAGCTTTTAAATCTTTATGCAATTGGACTATATCTTGCTGAAAAAAAACAAACAGCCCAAGGGGCTGAAAAAATCTTAAAAAAAGAGCTGAAAGACTTAAAGCTTAACCTAGAAAAGCTTTTAAACAACAAAGGAACTTTAAATAAAAGCGTAGAACTACTAAAAAAATCAAAAGATATAGTTATTACCGGCAGAGGTGCAAACAGTGCTATAGCAAACGAAGGTGCTTTAAAGATAAAAGAAACAAGTTATATAAATACAAACGGATACCCATCAGGAGAGTTTTTGCACGGACATATGGCATTTATTGATAAAGATATCCCATTGGTTTCAATTATTCCAAAATGTAGTAATAATACAAAAAATTACAAACTGGCATTAAAAAACACTTCTAAAGTAAGCAGAAAAAGAAAACCACCTTTGATTATTTTAAAAACTGTCGATGATTTTGAAATTCAACTAAAAGATGAGCTTAAAAAAGCTTTATTTATTGAAATACCTGATTCAACAGAAGAAATTTCCGTATTTTATACCACTTTAATAATGCAGCTTTTAGCTTTAAGTACTGCTAAATCATTAAATAGAGATATAGACAAGCCAAGAAGCCTTGAAAAAGCTGTTATAAGTGAATAAAATTATTTAACCCACTTGTTTCTCATTGCAATAGATAACGCTTGGGTACGATCATCCACCGATAATTTATGCAAAATATTGCACATATGAGATTTTACCGTGTAATGACTTACTGATAGCATTTGAGCGATTTTTTTATTGTTATGACAATCTGCTATAAGTTGAAGTATTTCAATTTCTCGATCGGTTAAAGGAATAGAAGTTTTAGGAGGTGAATTTATCTCAAGACTATTTCTTATAATCTCGGAAACCGATTCGTCAACCCAAAAGCCACCATCAATTACTTTGTCTATAATTGAAACTAATCTTTCAGGATCAATATCCTTTAAACAATAAGCATTAGCTCCGTTTGTTATTGCTTCTATGACTTCTTTTTTATCTTCATGAGAAGTTAATACTATTATTTTTGAATTTACACTATTTTTTAACTGCTTTATAACCTCTATGCCATTTATTCCCGGAAGCCCGAGATCTAAAACTATTACATCAGGATGTATTGACTCTGCTAGCTTCAAACCCTCTTCGCCATATTCAGCTTCTTTTATAGCTTTAAACAACCCACTTTTCTCAAAAGCAGTTTTTAAACCTATTCTTGTAAGTGCGTGATCTTCAATTATCAAAACAGTTTTATTCATCGTTTTTACCTATCATAAAGGGAGTTTAAAATAAAAGGAGCTGCCAACATTTTGTTCACTTTCAAAGCCTATTTCTCCACTATGAGCTTCTATTATCAACTTTGAAAGGTAAAGTCCCAGACCACTACCTATATTCTTAATTTTTTTATTGCAAGTTGAGAATTTTTCAAAGACAGTCTTTTGCTCTTCTTTATTAATTCCTATTCCATTATCAGCAATAATAACAATTGCTTTGCTTCCTTCTTTTTTTGTAGTTACAGTTATTTCACCACATGCCGGAGTATAACTGATAGAATTAAAAAGAAAATTTTGCAAAACTCTTTTAATTTGTTCAACATCAATATTCACATCCAAGTTTGTATCACAATAAGTTTTTACCGATAATTTTTTTTCTTGTGCCAGTTGAACAACATCTTCAACGCTATTTTTAACTAATTCATCAAGCTTCGTTTTTTGTTTATTCAAACAGGGTCCTTTTTCTTCAAGTTTATGAACATCCAGTATATTTTTAACCATCTCGAGCAGTTGATTTTGACTTAAAATAAGTTGTTTTGTTATATATGATTGATCTTTACTTAAAGCTCCATAAGAACCGTTCTCAAGATATTTTAAGGCATTTAAACTTGCAAGCAGTGGAACCTTTAAATCATGAGTTATTGTCGTCACGAGAGATTCACGAACTTGCTCAGCTTCTTTTCTTTTTTCGAGAGCTTGAGACATACTATTAAATGATTTTGCCAAAAACCCTATTTCGTCCTTACTTGTTATATTGGCTCTTTGAGCATAATCTCCTTTTTCTATAAGCTTTGCAAGATTTGTAATTTCTATAATAGGTTGTGCTGTTAATTTTGCAAAAATAAAAGATAGCATTATACTTGCTATCGATATAACAACAGCTATTTTAAAAATTAAAACATTGATCTCACCTGCAATATTATTAAAACTTATATTTATTATCGAAGCTGTATCAAATAAAGAATTATCTAAAAGTCTTTCTATGTTTATATTAACCGTTAGTGTTGAAATAACGGCAAGTACCAACAAGGGTAATAACGCAGCAAATAAAAAATAGCTCAAAAGCCTTGTTCTTATACTTACTTTCAATTTAATACCTTTAAATACCTACAACAAATTGTAGCATTTTTTAGGGTCTTAAAACTTTAGTTCAATTTAGGAATTACGTAAAATTTGATAAATATTTTGATGCGAGTTTACCCGCTATTAAAATAGCTAAATAAACCCGCTCGTTTTTGACGTGTTTATATCGTTCAAAGTGCTCTAAAAGGCATTAAGAGTCTCTAAATTATATCTGTTCATATATTAATGTTTTTCTTTTTTACTTTTATTTGTTTTATAGAAAAAAAGGAGAGAAAAATAGTCCTAAAATCCATATTGATAGTCTTTTCAGGTTGTGTGTCGGGAATAAATAAACAGATATAATTTTGTTTCCCATAAGCCTTTAAGAGGCACTAATTCACTTGTGTAGAAGTGTAAGATGTAAAAACTCAGTAAATTAGGTTAAAATAATAACTTGCGTAATTCTTGTCAGTTATCTTAGTGGTAAAATTATAATGAAAGTAAGGGTTTTAAAAAGGAAATAGTATGTCTAAAAAAAGTATAATGTCTGGGATGAGATCAACAGGAAAACTCCATTTAGGTCACTACATGGGTGTTTTAAGGAACTGGGTTAAATTTCAGGATGAGTTTGATTGCTTTTATATGATCGCCGATTGGCATGCCCTTACTACAAAATATGACGATACAAAAGAATTTAAACAACATATTAAAAATGTAGCAATGGACTGGCTGGCATGTGGCATTGACCCTGGAAAATCAACCATATACCTTCAATCTTTAGTGCCTGAAATAGCGGAATTGCACCTTCTTTTAAGCATGGTAACTCCTCAAAACTGGGTGGAGCGTGATCCTACATTAAAAGATATGATTAAAATTTTAAGAAAAAACTCAGAAGACGAATCGCAAGATTTCTCAGGACTCGTCAGTTATGGTCTTATGGGCTATCCGGTTTTACAAAGTGCTGATATTCTTATTTTTAATGCATCTTACGTTCCGGTTGGTACTGATCAACTTGCACATATTGAGATTACAAGAGATATAGCCAGAAGATTCAACCATATTTATAAAAAAGATGTATTTATCGAGCCTCAGCCTAAATTGACTGAAACACCTCTTTTAAAGGGTATAGATGGACAAAAAATGGGCAAATCCTTTAATAATGATATTAAAATTTCAGACTCTGAAGATGATACAACTAAAAAAATAATGCGAGCGATAACTGATCGTTCCAGAATCAAAAAAACCGATCCCGGACATCCTGATCAATGCGAAGTTGTATGTCCTTACTATGAAATATTTGCAGATGAAACAACTATTCAAGAACAAAAACACAAATGTGAAAATGCTCTTTGGGGTTGTGCAGATTGCAAAAGACAGTTAGCGGAAATAATCAATGAACGATTTAAAAATATAAGAACTAAAAGATTTGAACTTGAACAAAATGCTGATTATGTAGATAAAATCATAAAAGAAGGTAGCGAAAAAGCACGAGAAATTGCTTTTACCAACTTAAAAGCAGCAAAAGAAGCAATGAATCTTTATTAAAGAATTTGCTAAAAAACTATGCTGATTTTGCAGATTTTGAAACAGATGAAACTTCAATATCAGCTGCATTTATATAAGGATTAGCTTCTAGAAATTCTTTTTTATGCGCTCTATTGTTTAATTCTTTATACACTGTTTTAGAAACAGTCGGTATCCATTTTTGAATTCTTTCGGATATTTTATTAAAACCTTCTAATTGTTTATTTATATTATCTAAAAGGTTTGTTTTTGAAATACGGATTGTTTTATCGCCTTGTTTTATAACGCCCGTTTTAAGCTCATTTACAAACTCGGAAAAACTTTTGTTCTTTCTAAATTCACTATATTTTTTATCCACCAATACAGTATTTTCAGCAATATTTCCTTCTTGTGAATTAATAGAAATGGAGCTTACCTCGGACTTCATTTCTTCATTTTCAATCAACGTCTCGCCCGAACACGCACATGAAATAGCCGCTGTATTATCTTCAGCGATTGTTTTTAAAACTGTAAATTCAGGTTCGTTAGGATTTGTTTTTGTAGTTTGAGACTTCGTTTCATTCTTGTTTAAAACTTTTAATGCTCCTACTAAAAATTTATTTTTACTTAAAAACTCTGCTTTTTGAGTCGAATTCAACTCATTGTAGACATTTAAAGATATTTTTTTGATCACACCTTTTATTTTCTTGGCAACTTTATCATAAGCAACTAACTGTTTGACCATATTTTTAACAGGATCAATACCCTGCTTCCTGCTTATTTGAATGTATTTAGAAAGAGATTTACTGCTTCTTTGTCCATTAGCATCGGTATCCACAACCAATAAATTATCAAGAGTATTTTCACCTCCCAGATTAAATGGTTTTAAATGTTCATAAGAAGGTTTAAATGTTCTGCCAAAAAGTTTACCAATGTAAGCACATGGAATTTTAGCACTTTTATCAAAAGCAATAGACCTTACAAATTTATCAGGATAATCTCTTTTTTTAGATACTTTAGGAGTATTTTTTGCATTGCTTAATTTAGCTAGTTTTCGCTCAGCTTTTTTCTTTTGCTCTCTAGCTTTTTTTTGTTCTATATTTTTATTTGATAAACTTGCAGTAAAATTAATTAAATTCATTTTTTTTCTTTTAGATGTCTACTTTTATATAAACAATTTTTTTACTTTAAAATTGCTTAAAATAAAGAAATTATTACTGAAAATTGATGATGGTTGTAATAATACCTATGGGTCGTATAAAAAGTATTATGTAAAAAAAGGTTACTCTCTCCGAGGGGGAACTTTTTGTGTAAAAAGTTCCATAAAAACCTGCCTCCGTAAAACTTTTCTATTTTACTAAACTTCGTTAAATTAAAGCATAATAATCTAAAAATGCTGCATAACTCGCTATCGCTCAAACAATGCAGCTTGCTTTTAATTTGCCCACTCCATTAAGTAAAAAATGAAAAGATTTAAAGTCGGCAATTCTTAAATTTAGAAATAGAAAAATACCCGACCATTAGTTATTTTTGTAAGTTTTAAAGCGAAACGTAAAAAATAAAGGATGCTTGCTGTGTTTGAACGAAGTGAGTTAGCAAGCAGGTTTTGAAAAGAAAATAAAGATCAAGAGAAGCGTATAAAACAAGAAAATAAATTTGTGTCGAAGTTTTTTGGGTACTTTTTTCAAAAAAAGTACCTCCTACCGAAGGTAAAACCCAAGCTTTTTACATAATACTTTTTATCAGGCATTATAATAACTTAAGAACAAATTTCTAACAAAAGAAAAAGGATGAGAAGTCTCATCCTAAATGCAAGTACAAAAATATTTTTAGCTTTTACGCTATAAGCTCAACTTTTTTCTTAGAATTTGCAACATCAGCTGCTTTTAAATAAGGATTGGCTTCTAAGAATTCTTCTTTATGTGTTTTATCATTTAGCTCTCTATATACTGTTTTAGAAACAGTTGGAATCCATTTTTTGATTTTTTCAGCAATTTGATTAAAATCTTCTAATTGCTTATTTATATTATCTAAAAGATTTGTTTTTTGAACACGAATTGTTTCATCACCTTTTTTTACGATACCGTCTTTAAGCTCACTTACAAAAGTTGAAAGATCTTTATCTCCCCTTAAAGCAGCATGTCTTCTATTGGCTAATAAAAGATTATCAGCATCTTTTGTTCCACCCATATCAAAAGGTTTAATAGGAACATATATAGGTTTTTCAGCTCTAGCTCCGGAATAAGCACAAGCTACATTTGTTTTGCTATCTTCTGCAATTGTTCTAAAAACAGTATATGAAGTGTTTGCAGATTTTACATTTTTATCTAATTCATTTATAAAAACTTGTTCAGAAGCAATTTTTTGGACTTGCTCTGCATTTTTTTGATTTTGAGAAGCTTTACCTGCTTTTGTAAATTCTTTTCTTTTTTGACCTTGATTTACTTTATTCTTGCCTTTTCTTCCAAAAGAGCAAATATTATTTGAATATGTTGATATTGCTGATATGTTCATTTTATATTCCATCCAATTTTTGTACCGACATTAACAAGATTTTTTATTTTTGTCTTTTAACTACCGTTAACTACCTTATTAATATCTACATTCACAACATCTTGCTCTGATATAAATTTGTTTCCGTTCAGAAATTCAGTTTTTTGATTAGGATCTTTTAGTTCGTTGTATACATTTACAGACATTTTTTTAATCATATTTTTCATTTTATCAGCCAGTTGATCATAAGCTATTAATTGCTTAACCATGCATTTAATAGGATCAATTTTGTTTTTTTGTCTTGTATTATTAACATAAAAAGAAAGCGGATCATTACTTCTGTTGCTATTTGCTTTAGATTCAACAACCAATAAGTTTTCTAATCCATTTACTCCACCTTGGCTAAAAGGTTTTATATGCTCATAAGAAGGGGTTAAACCCTTTGCAAAATCGCAACCTACATAAGCACAAGGAATGTGAGCACTTTGATCCCGAGCAACTTTTCTTACAAAAGTATCAGGATAATTTCTTTTTCTTTTTCCAAAAGAGACTAAATTGTTTGAACTGACTGAATTTACTATCATCTTATTATTACCATATGAGACCTATCTTACTTTCGCATTAACAACTAAACAAAAAAAAAATTTGACAGTGTAAATTCAAATTGTTAATAAAAAGAAACAATTCAAAAGTTATTAAGGAAACGAAAAACCCTCCCGGTAAGGCTTTTCGGTTTTTTTACCGTGTTAAACTTTCTAAAATTGGATGAAAAATACGCTAAAAATCAATTAAAACTTTCATGGTATTTTTTTCTATGCTTTTTTGAAAAGCCTCTAATGCCTTTTCAAAAGGATAAATAGCTGCTATTAAAGAATTTAAGTTGAAATATTTTTTCTCAATTAGTTCTAAAGCCGGCTTAAACTGACCGCAACGAGATCCTACAATGGTTATTTCATCCACAACCACAGATGTTAAATTCAAAGGTTTTTCTGAAACAATAGTACTTTTTAAAACGACGCATCCTCTGGGTTTTACCAAACTTATAGCAGTTTCAAAACCGCTCACTGAACCTGTTGCATCCACTACAAAATCAAAATATTTGCTTTCATTAACTTTATCAAGTAATTTGGTTTTAATTTTCTTATCTTGAGCATGCTTCAATTTTTCGGCATGCTTTCCTATCAAAACTAAATCTGCCGATGTCATGCTCAAAACATAAGATATTAAAATGCCAAGCTTACCATCTCCTAAAACCGCCACTTTATCACCGGGTTTTATATGTATTTGCTCAAGAATTTCCATTGCAGCAGCAAAAGGCTCTGTAAGTACCGCTGTTTTATCATCAATACTATCAGGCACTTCAAAAAGATTTTTAATTGGCAGTGTAAGATATTCAGCCATGCATCCATTTTTATTAAAAATACCTAAAGTATTTCTATTAGGACAATGTCGCTGCATGTTCTTTGCACAAAAATCACAATCTCCACAACCACAATTTATTTCGCCAACAACCCTTTTATTTAATAATAATTGATCATTATCGTTTATTTCTTCTACAATTCCAACAAACTCATGCCCCAAAATTCCGGAAAACCCCATGTAACCTTTTATAATTTCATTATCAGTATTACAAATACCTGCTATATTTATTTTTATGAGAGCTTCTCCTTTTTGAGGAATAGGCTTAGGCATATCTTTAACTATTTTAAGTTCTTTATCAAATATAACTGCTTTCATTTTTAAACCTTTGCTATTTGTTGGGCTATTGCTCCAAAAATATAATCATAATTCTTTATATCATTAAACCCAAGCTCATTAAAGATCTGAATAAGTTCTTTTTGAGAAGGAAAAGTCTTTGCTGATTCACTAAGATATTTATAAGGCATTATTTTTCCATGGAAAATCTTACCTAAAAAAGGCATCAAAACATTAAAAAAAAGATAAAATAACGGCATTAAATTAATATTAGCTACTTTACCCGTGTCTAAATTAACTACATATCCATCTTTTTTAGTAACCCTTTTCATTTCAAGCAACCCTTTTTTAATGTCATCAAGATTTCTTAAACCAAAACTTATTACACTTATATCAAAAAAGTCGTCATCAAAAGGCATGTCAAGAGCATCAGCAGACAAAACTTTTATATTGTTATATTTTTGAGTTTTTTCTCGTGCTATTTTTAACATCTCATCCGAAAAATCTACACAGAAAATCTCACTATCAGGGAATTTTTTAGACATTATAATCCCTATATCTGCTGTACCACAACAAAGATCAAGTATTTTAGAAGGCATTTTCAAGGGTATTTCTTCAATAGAATTTTTTTTAACTTTTTTATGCAATCCTAAAGATATAATAGTGTTCAATTTGTCATAGTTTTTAGCTATGGAATCAAATAAATTTTTAATATTTACTTCTTTTTTTGTATTTTTATTCATCTTATATATATTATATATGGAATTCTTTATAAACTATGTAATAATAATAAATATATTATAAAGGAAGTAAGCAAGGTGATCGCGGATAAATAAATTAAATTTGTTTATCTGAGGAAAGTCCGGGCTCCGAAGGGCAGACCGCCGGATAACGTCCGGTGCAGGTGACTGTGAGGATAGGGCCACAGAAATGTAGACAGCCTATGTTAAAAGTGAAAATAAAGGACTTGTCCGCACTTATTTTTACACCAAAACTTTTAGCAGGCAAAGGTGCAACGGTGGTGGGTGAAAACCCTTAATGTAAGAGACCACCGACAACATCGAGAGGTGTTGGTCAGGTAACCCCCGGTTCGGTGCAAGGTTAAAATTGGGAGCTAAGACTGCCCGTCATTCCCAAAACATACCG
This sequence comes from Candidatus Gastranaerophilales bacterium, assembly GCA_942491415.1. GTDB lineage: Bacteria > Cyanobacteriota > Vampirovibrionia > Gastranaerophilales > CALOAD01 > CALOAD01. Next base: position 138,726 of record CALOAD010000022.1, read on the forward strand.
CTAGAGGTGTTTGGCAACAAACATCCCAGACAGATGATCACTTAATACAGAACCCGGCTTATTGCTTACTTTCTTTATATTTATTAAATTAAAGTCTATAATTTTAATTATACCGATATCAAAATATAATCAAGAAAATAAAATAATTTTGCAAGCCGGTATGCGTAAGCAGAGAGCCATGTTTTCAGAAAATGCGTGTAGGATTTTCCTGGAAACTAAATTATTTAAGTATAATTATGATAGCTGGAAAACAAATAGATAAATTTGAAGTAGGAACCGTATGCAACTTTGTAGGCTTGGCTTTTTTAACTGTGTTGCCTGCGATTAATCATAGTGTAAGTGTTTTTTTAAACCCTATCGTATACAAAATTTTTGCACTCATTTTTTTATTTTCAACAGGAATTTTATATTATTTTTCACCTAAATATCTGAATTTTCAAATGATTGTAATAGCTTTAGATTTTCTAATTTTTGGACTTTTCCAATTGTTTTTCGCCCCTTCTTTAATAATATATTTTTGTTTATCTAATGTAGTATCTTGTTTTTTAGGATTAAGCCTAGTTTTTTACACTCTTTTTAATTTTATTGTTAAAAAATAAATGTTAAAAACTAACTTTTTGTTTAAGTTTTGTTAATGTTTTACCGGTTTCTTTTTTTGTAAAATAATAAATAACATAGTCAACTATATGTTAACTACATATAGCGGTTGATTAAAAATAAAAATTTTTAAATTTTTTTTAAAGCCTTTTTTTATTTATCTCAATAAACCATGTTATAAAAGCATTAAAAACCTATACAACAGACTGTTTATTACCCACTTTACTAATAGATCCTTGCTGGAAAAAGCTTTTACCTATCCACTACATCTAGCGTATCCTATCTATATGTTTTTTAAGGTTTTAAAAACAAAATAGAGTATTATTTTTCAGCTTTTAAGAAATTCTTATCCTAGTAACTAGTAACCTGGGCTATTTTTGCGAAAAAGTATTGCGTAAAATATTAAAAGGAGTATAATTGAAAATGTTTAGAAAAGGAGGTTCTTTATGAACAAAGAAGAATTAGTAAAAGAGATTGCAAAAAAAGCTAAAGTTTCCCAAAAACAAGCAGCGGAAATTCTTACAATTACTTTAGATGTTGTTCAAAAGACAGTTTCAAAAGGTAAAAAAGTTACTCTAGTAGGTTTTGGAACTTTTGAATCACGCAAAAGAGCAGCTAGAACTGGTAGAAACCCACAAACTGGTAAAGAAATTAAAATTCCAGCTAAAACAGTTCCAGCATTTTCTGCAGGTAAAAAATTCAAAGAAGCTGTTGCTAAGTAGTTTTTGAGAATATTATTATAAAAAGCTCGTTGTTAATACAACGAGCTTTTTGTTTTACTTCAAATTATTATTTTAAACGTATAGTTTTGCTACAAATTTGGCAGAGAATGCTTGTGCATGCTAAAATATTGTCATAGAAGTATTCTTAAACATTTATAAATAATAGCTTTAAAGTCTATGAAAGGATAAAAAGTGAGTCAACAAAACTTTTTTGAAGATCAAAAAATTGTTCCTATAAATATTAGGGATGAAATGAAACGATCCTATATAGATTACGCAATGTCAGTAATTGTAGGAAGAGCATTACCAGATGTTCGTGACGGTTTAAAACCTGTGCATAGACGAATTTTATTCGCAATGAACGAACTTGGAATGTACTCGGACAAACCATTTAAAAAATGCGCCCGTATTGTCGGGGAAGTCTTAGGTAAGTATCATCCTCACGGTGATTCAGCCGTTTATGATTCTCTTGTTAGAATGGCACAAGACTTTTCTACAAGGTATCAGACTATTGATGGACACGGAAACTTTGGTAGTGTTGATGGCGATTCAGCTGCGGCAATGAGGTACACCGAAGCTCGTATGGCTCCTATCACAGGAACTATGCTTGCCGACATCGATTCTGAAACTGTTAGCTTCACTCCTAACTTTGACGGTAGCTTAGAAGAACCTTCAGTTCTTCCTGTAAGACTTCCTATGTTACTTTTAAACGGAGTTAGTGGTATTGCCGTTGGTATGGCTACAAACATACCTCCTCATAATTCTTCTGAAGTAATTGACGGAACAATCGCTCTTATAGATAATCCTGACATTACTATTCCTGAAATAATGCAGCATGTTAAAGGTCCTGATTTCCCAACTGCCGCAACTATATTAGGAATGAGCGGAATAAAACAAGCCTACGAGACAGGTCGTGGCAGCGTTATAATGAGAGCTGTAACAACTTTTGAAGAAATAAACGGAGGTCCGGGACGTCATGACAGAACAGCAATAATTGTTACGGAACTTCCATATCAAGTAAATAAATCTAATCTTATTGAAAAAATCGCAGAGCTTGTTAAAGATAAAAAGCTTGATGGTATAAGCGATTTAAGAGATGAATCTGACAGAGACGGTATGCGTATTGTCATAGAACTAAAACGTGATGCAAAACCTGAAGTTGTCAAAAACAATTTATTTAAACAAACTCAAATGCAAACAACATTTGGGGTAAACATGTTAGCGCTTGTGAATCAACAACCAAGACTTCTTAATATTTACGAAGTTTTAAACGAATTTGTAGAGCACAGAGTAGAAATTGTAACCAAAAGAACCATATTTGAGCTTAAAAAAGCAAGAATGAGAGCTCATATTTTGGAAGGTTTAATAATAGCGCTAGGAAGTTTAGATGAAGTTATTGAACTTATAAAAGCTTCAAAAACAACAGAAGAAGCCCGAAATGGATTAATAACAAAGTTTGGTCTTGATACAGATCAAGCAAATGCTATTTTAGAAATGCAATTAAGAAGATTAACCGGGTTAGAGCAAGAAAAAATCAACGCCGAGCATAATGAACTTAAAAAGAAAATAGCTGAATTTGAATCTATTTTGGCAGATAGAAATAAAGTGCTTAATATTATCAAAACAGAGCTTATTGCTGATAAAGAAAAATACGGTGATGAAAGAAGAACACAGATTGTTCCTCACCAAGATGAATTAAGCATTGAAGACCTTACGCCTAATGTACCTATGACTGTATTTATAACGAGTCAGGGATATATCAAAAGAATTTCTTTGGATACTTTTGAAAGACAAAACAGAGCAACAAGAGGCAAAGGCGGTATTAAAACCAAAGATAATGATGATGTTGAGCACTTCTTCACTGCTATGATGCACGACAAAGTTCTTTTCTTTAGTTCAAAAGGTACTGTTTACTGTTTAAATGTATATGATTTCCCTGAAGGAAGTCGTCAAGCTAAGGGACTACCTATTATAAACTTACTTCCTTTGGATCAAAGTGAAAGCATTACAGCTGTTGTGCCTGTTGGAAAAGCAAATGAAGATAAAAACCTTATTATGCTTACCAAAAAAGGCTTTATTAAAAGAATAGAGCTGGATAATTTTAATAATATAAGAAAAAGTGGAATTATCGCCATAGGACTTAGCGATGATGATGAACTCGGTTGGGTGAAACGAACAACACCTAATGATGAAGTCATAATAGGAACAAGCAATGGTATGGCGATAAGATTTGCTGTATCAGACTTAAGACCATTAGGAAGAAGCGCCAGAGGTGTTATTTCAATGAGATTAAGACCTCAAGACACTATTGTTGGTTGTGATATTGTTCCCAAGGACTATCAGGCTGATTTACTTGTTATTACGACTGATGGTTATGGTAAACGTACTGCTTTATCAGAATTCAGACCTCAAAATAGAGGCGGAATAGGTCTTATTTGTACTAAATTTAAAAAACCGACCAGTAAACTTACAACGTTAACTATCGTAAAAGCAGAAGATGAAATAATGATAGTTTCAATGAACGGTGTTGTTACAAGACAAAAAGTCGGAAATATTTCCAAACAAGGTAGACCTGCTACAGGTGTTCGTATTCAAGCATTAATGGAACACGATCAAGTAGCAGTGGTGAATAAAATCGTAATTCCTGCAACAGAAGAGCAATCTGAAGAGGCGGAAGAAATCGCTGAACAAAAAACTCTCACCGATGTCTAGAAATAATCACCTTGCAAAAGTGAAAAACTAAAATACACAAAATAAAAACCTCCACGATAAATTATTAAATTTAAAGCGGAGGTTTTTTTAATTGATGATTCGAGTTAAATAAAGTTTTTAATTTTAAAATATATGTAGTCATGCTTTTTGTATTTTTACATTTCTTAATTTTTTTATGTGAACATGGCAATTCTTATATATATATAAACTTTATATATATATAACGAATAAAAATTTGATTACATTTTTTATTTAATATAAGGAGAGATTAGTTATGGGTTTTGATATTGGAAGTATTTCAAAAATAGCTTCTATGATAGGGTCACTCAGCAAAGCGGCTGACAACCCTCAATCTTTTGGTAGTTCTGATGTAGGCAGTGTATTTTCAGCGGCAAAAAATGTTCAAAATGGTGATATTAGCGGTGCTTTAAGTGGCGCTTTAGGTTCAGGCGCATTGGGTTCTGTTTTAGGTGATAAAGCAGGTATAGCTAATATTGCAGGGGATCTAATGAGTGGGAAAGCACCAGGTCTTGGTGGTTTAGCAAGTCTTGCATCTTTAGCAGTGCCGGGAATTGGTCCTGCTCTTTCCATTGCTAATCAGTTAGGCTTGACTGATAAATTGGGAGAGGCTTTTGGGTTAGGGGAATCTTCCGCTTCTCAAAAAGGAGCAGCTTCTAATGGTCCTCAAAGTAAAGTAGGAACAACGGCTCTTGGTCGTGGCTTAAGAAGTATGGGATTAGGTGCACTAGGAGGTATAGCTGATAAAATAGGTCAGGCTATAGGTGTTTGCACTACAGCTGAGGATGTAGCCAATGCTGCAACAGGAACTAAAGCCTGTGCTGCAAATGCTAAAGCCTGTGCTGCAACGTGTCAAAAAGAAGCTAATCTTGCAGCTCAAGAAGCAGAAAAGGCTCAGCAAGAAGCAAAAGCAAAAGCTCAAGAAGCAGCGCAAGCTAGGGCAGAAGCAAAAAGCTTACAGGCAGAAGCTAGAACTCCTGCAGAAAAGGCTGAAGCTCAAAAAGCAGCTGAAAATGCAGATCAAAAAACAAACGAAGCTACAGCGGCAGGTAAAACTGCTCAAACTTCAATGGATAAGGCAACGAGTGCAGCTTCAAAAGCTAGTGAAGCTGCTAAAACAGCAGACAAGGCTGAGGCTGCTGCTGATAAAACAGATAAAGCTAGTAAAGAATCTGAGAAGGCAGAGGCTGAGTCTAAATCTAAATCAGATAAAGCTGGTAAGAGTGGAGAATCTGATAAAGGTTCTGAAGGTTCTAAGGGCTCTAGTTCGAGCTCAGGTAAAAGTGAAGGTGCTTCTAAAGGTGGCAAAGGTAAGGGCGGCGGAGCTGGTGGTTCCGGCGGTGGTTCAGGCGGAGGCTCTGGTGGTGGAGGCGGATCTGACTAAGCTTAAAGCCTATAAAAGATATAACAATAAAAAGCGAGATTTAAATCTCGCTTTTTATTGTTATAAAGAGTTGTAATAATCTTTAAGCAATATAGCATCATCTTCCATGTTGGGGCTTTCGCAAATGATAACTCCTTTTATATCAAAATCTTTAAATGCTTTCATAAGATCTTTGTAATTCATATCGGAATTTTCTAACATAAGATGTTTTTTTTCACCTTTAGCTCCATATTCAATGCCTGCTATATGAGCATGGAAATTTTTAAGAGCATAATCGCCAATTTCGGATCCTATTTTTTCAAAAACATGAGCAAATTCATCGTAAGTGTTGTATTCACCTATTGATCTTGCATGAAGATGCGCAAAATCCACACAAGGTAATACTTGATCAAATTCTTTTGAAAGTTTTATTATTTCATCCAAGTCTCCCCATTGAGAATTTTTTCCTGTTGTTTCAGGTCTTATCCAGACTTTAATATTTTCTTTTTCAAGATTTTCAATTATTTCAGCGGTTTTTAATTTTACCTGTTTGTAGACAAATTCTTTGTCCATTTTCATATAGAAAGCAGCATGGAAAGTGGCACTGTATCCCCCGCATTCATTTAAAGCTCTTGCTGTATCTATTATTCTTACAACACTTGCATCAATTTTTTCCTGCTCTTTTGAATTTAGATTTATATAGTAAGGTCCATGAGCAGTGAGGGTTATGTTCTTTTCTTTTGCTGTTTTTTTTACCAGTTTTTTTGTTTGATCATTCATTCTGACCCCGTGAACAAATTCAAGTTCAAGAGCTTGTAAATTCATTTCGACAAGATCGTTGAAGGCAATGTCATATTTTCGGGGGTTCGTTTTTAAGGGGATTCCTGCTGTTCCGAATAATAATTTGTCCATTTAATTTCCTTTTCCTGATTGCATTTTGATATCGGTATATATTATTTTACAGAAAAAATAGGATATTTCAGAATAAAAAAAAGACCTTTAAGTAATTACTCGAAAGGTCTTTTTTTTAGTTTTAATTTTAAGTAAAAACTTAAGCGTTACCGGCAGTGCCTAGTACTTGCATTTTGTGCTTAACAAGTTCTTTTACAGCGTCTCTACCAGGTCCAAGATATTTTCTTGGGTCAAAGTTTGAAGGGTCTTCAATAAATTGTTTTCTGATAGTTGCTGTAAGAGCAAGTCTCAAGTCAGTATCGATATTGATTTTAGCAACACCAAGTTTTGTAGACTCAGCAAGCATTTCTTCAGGAACACCTTTAGCTCCGGGAAGTTTACCGCCGTATTTGTTGCACTCTTCTACAAGATACTGAGGTACTGAAGAAGCACCGTGAAGTACTAATGGGAAGTCATGTCCTATAGCATTTCTAATTTCAGTTAATCTTTCGAAATCAAGTTTTGCTTCGCCTGCAAATTTGTAGGCACCATGGCTTGTTCCAATAGCTATTGCAAGTGAGTCACAACCTGTTTCTTCAACAAATCTTTTTGCTTCTTGAGGATCTGTATATGTAGCATCTTTTGCTGATACATTTACATCATCTTCAACGCCTGCTAATTTGCCAAGTTCAGCTTCAACTGAAACTCCTCTTGCGTGAGCGTAGTCAACAACTTTTTTAGTTAAAGCAATATTTTCTTCTAGTGGGAATCTTGATCCGTCGATCATAACAGATGAAAATCCACCGTCGATACAAGCTTTACATATTTCAAAATCTTCACCATGGTCTAAATGAAGTGCGATAGGAACGGTTGTTGTTTCTAAAGCTGCTTCTACAAGTTTAATAAGGTATGTTTGGTTAGCATACTTTCTAGCGCCTGCTGAACATTGAAGAATGATTGGTGATCTTGTTTCTTCAGCAGCCTCTACGATAGCTTGTAAAAGTTCCATGTTGTTTACATTGTAAGCACCAACTGCATATTTTCCGGCTAACGCCTTTTGAAACATTTCTTTTGTGCCTACCAGTTTTCTTTCGCTCATTACTAAGTCTCCTTTTCTAGAGCTGATAAATTCGTAAAAGTATCGTGTATTGAGATAAACAAATTTTGATTTTGTTTGATCTTATAAGTTAACGATTTTACTTGATCAAAGTTTATAATAGACAAGCCTGCTTTACAAGAGACTTTAAATAAAATACATAATAGAGTTGATTTTATAGTGAAAATAGCGTTAAAAGCTTAATAATTTTTCTTTAAAGTTTGTGTAGGTTATAATTAAGTTTATTAAATTTGATATATTTAATATTTTTAAAAAGCACAACTTTAGGTATTTTTATGAGTTACACTCGTTGGTATGATAAAGACCAAAATTTAAAATTGATAATGGATACTCTTGAAAATGTTGAAGATGAAACAAAACTTTCTATAGCTGTAGATCTGGTTCAAATGATTGCAAAAGAAAAAGTTCCTTATACAGACGATATGATTGATGAGTTAAATTCTTTTTATATAAAAAACAGAAGACGTTGGTATGATTATCCTGAAACGCTTCATTCAGCGATAGAGCTTTTAAAACAGGTTGATGATGAAATAAAAGATGAGATTTTTAAGGAAATTTTGTATTCAATTTTTCATTTTATAACGCATAATAATAGTGTAAAAGAATAGTAGAAGATGAAAATATTTTTAGGCACTGATATAACTGAAATTGATCGTATTGAAAAAATTTATAAAAAATACGGGCAAAAATTTTTAGAAAAAACTTTTTCTAATGACGAAATTTTATATTGCACTTCAAAGCCTCTTCATTCGGCATCAAGACTGGCTGTTAGATTTGCTGTTAAAGAATCTGTATCCAAAGCAATAGGTGTAGGGATAAATAAGTTAGGCTGGAGTAAAGGTATTGACTGGAAAGATGTTGAGCTTGTTCGAGATGATAAAGGAGCAGTTACTTTGAGGCTTTCAGGTATTGCTTTAGAGTTGTCTCAAAAGTTAGGTATTACAAATTGGGAAGTAAGTGTCTCTCATAGTAAAAGAGATGCTATAGCTACTGTAGTAGGATATAAAGAATAATTTAAAATTGATAAATGTCTTTATAGTGAGTTATTTCAGGATTTTTACTTAAAATAACCGCAATTGCATCAAATCTATAACCTTTGTATTTTTTATCAGAGTTTTGATTTATATAAGCCATTGCAACAGAATTTATTTGAGCCATTTTTCTGTTGTTTATAGCTTCCAGTGGGTGCCCAAAGTTTAAGCTTGAGCGCGTTTTTACTTCTATAAATACAAGATTTTTTTTGTCTTCAGCTATTATGTCAATTTCACCAAAACGAGAGTAGTGCCAATTTGTTTCAATAATTTTGATACCTTTGTTTTTTAGATATTCGACGGCTAATAACTCTCCTTGTTTACCTTTTGTTTTGTTGTTCATTAATAATCCTCGTGAAGATATAAATTCTTGTTATTTATATTTTTATCAAAAAACAGATAAATTACTATTGAATTATTCTTATGTTTATATATAAAGTTGATTTATAATTAGCTTGGAGAAATAAGTATGTTAACTTTAAACGCTTTAAAAAATAGGATTGATGAAAGAAATTTAAATACAATTCATAAAATAAACATTACTCCTAATTTTACAAGTGAGCCTTTGCAGGCAGATAGTTTTTCTAAAAGTTTAACGGAAAAAAAAGAAACTTCAATTGAGTTTAAAGATTTTTGTTCCAGATGTTTTAGCTTATTTAGAAAAAAATCACCTTCAAAAAAATATAATATCCCCGGAAATTATAGTGAAACTTTTAAAAAATCATTGTCTTTTGTTTTAAGAAAAGAAGGTGGTTTTGCAGATCATAAACATGACCTGGGTGGTAGGACTAATTTTGGAGTAACTCAACGTACTTATAATCATTATAATAAATCTCAAGGTTTGCCTAAAAAAGATGTTAAAGGCATAACTAAAAAAGAAGTTGTAGATATTTATTATAAATTATACTGGGTGCAATCAAGGGCTAATAAAATGGCAGATGAGAATTTTGCTTTAGCTCATTTTGACTCTTATGTTCTTTCTCCTCGAATGGCTTCAATTTGTAAAAAACAAAGCAATGGAGATGTGGAAAAATATCTTGATCGTAGAATTCAGTATCATAGGGATAGAGTAGCAAAAAATCCTACGCAAAAAACGTTCCTTAAAGGATGGTTAAATAGAGTTGAAGATTTAAGGCAGGAAATTCAAAAAAATAAAACAATAGCTTGTTAATTGAATAAATTGTTAACATTTCTTAAATAATATTCCAAAAAGCATGCCGGAGCATGCTTTTTGGAATATTAGCTATAGTAAAGGGTTTTGGAAAAATATAAATAATAAAAATTATATTAATAAGAAAAGTTTTTTTTTTGTATTAAAATTTAGGCAATTTAAAATCCCAACATGTTTTTATATAGATAAGACAAGTGCAAAAATAGAAGAAAGGTGAGTAAAATGGTTCAAGTTTTAAGTCAATTCAAAATGTTCAACTCAAATAATAGCTGTAATTTTAATTCACAAGCTTTTAGTTTTACCGGGCAATGTAAACAAGCGCCAAGTATTTTTGGCATGTCTATGAGTTCAAATTCTAACAATATGATGAATCCCGCAATGATGGGATTTATGTTGGGTGGTATGACGGCTATGCAAGGTATGCAAGGACAAGGGCAATGTAATAACATGATGTCAGGAGATCCAATGTGGGGAAATAATAATCCAATGGGTCAAATGGGTCAAATGGGTCAAATGGGCTCAATGATGAATTTCATGGGAAGCTTTATGGGCGGTTTAATGGGAAGCCTTATGGGGCAAAATCAACAACAACAACAAATGCCACAAAATATAAATTTATTTCATCTTGGTTAATTAATAAAGTTTAAAAAAATTCAAAAGAGCGATTTAACTTATTAAATCGCTCTTTTTTGTATGTGATTTTTGGTAAATGCTCATTAATATTGGAATAAAACGCATTTGTAACGTATTATTAAATATTTTGGGAATAATGATTTTAAATAGCAAATTTTTTTCTTTTGAAGGGTTTATATACATGGAAATAATATTATCGGCAAGGTTTTCCATATCCAATTTAATTAATTATTTAGGTAAAATTAAATGAATACTTTGAAAATTAATTCTGCTTCAAATCAAATATTAAGGACAACAACCGCTAAGAAACAACCTTCTTTTAAAGGTAGAGAGGCTGTAGCAAAAGAGCTTCAAAAAGAATTACAAAAAGAGCTTGCTAAAGACTCAAAAATGTATAAGTTCTTTATGTCGATGGGTAAAGATTGTGGTGAAATTAAAAATATAATGATAAATGCGATAGGCACAGCTTTTGTTGCTCCTATTTTTATTGCTTTTAACCCTTTATCAAAAGAAGATCAAAATACAAAGACATATTCTGCCATGAGGCAGCCAATTTCAGCTGCTTTAGCAATCCTTACTCAAGCTAGCGTTAATAAACAATTTGATAAATATATAAATAAACTTGCTGCTACGGGTAAATTGGGTGTTGATTATGATTTATCGGCAAGTCCTCCTGAAAAACATTTAATTAGAACAATCAAAGAGCAAAATCCTGAAATAACACAAGAAGAACTTACTAAAGCTTTGAAAAAAACAAGAACAGGCTTTTTAAATGAAAAATTGACATTAGCAAAAGAACAATTGGCAAAAGTTGATATTAAATATGCTGATATGGTTGACGTGGAAGTGTTTGATGAGGCTAAAAAGCTTGTTAAACAAGAATTAGGCGATGTACATATTAGTGAAAAGGAGTTTTTGCAAAAAGCCGAAGCAAAGGCTGAAGAGCTTGTTAAAACTCAATTAGAAGATAAAATTAAAAATTCTAAAAAAGCATTACAGGAAATAAAAATTGAAAAATTTGTTAAAGCTCAAGTGAGAAACGCTGAAGCTAGGTTCAGTAAGTTTAAAAAGTATGCAGGTATTGGTGTTTCACTTGCAATGCTACCAATTACGTGTAGTGCTTTGAATTGGTTATATCCAAGAATAATGGAAGTGGTTTTTCCTGATCTTTTGGCAGCCAAAAAAGCGGGAGGTAAAAAATAATGAATGTAAGTAAATTTACTCCCTCAAATATGTTAAAAGTGGCTGCTAATGTTGATGTTATGAAAACATTGACAAGTCCTAAAGCAGGCGAGTCAGTTGGACAAATAGCTGTAGCTTCTAATGTCGCTAAAGATGCATTAGGTTGTTATTATTATGTAACTCAGAGTTTGAATAATGAGCGTATTCCTCAGGAAAAAAGAAAATTTGTTGCTTCATTAGACCTTGCTAATGGTATTTTAATGATTGCTACTCAGTTGGCAATAGGTATTCCGGTTGCTAAAAACTCCGGTAAGTGGTTTAAAGCTTTATCCAGCAAAGTATTAACAAAGAAAAATCTTGATAAATTATTTGAGCAAGTTAAAAAATCAGAGAAATTCCAAGATATTGGAAGAGTTTCATTTAATAAAGCGGTTGAAAATGTTGAAAAAGTTGCTAAAAATGGATTTGTATTCTTGACAACGTTGATAGGAACCACCATTATTGCCAAAAGAGCCGTAGTTCCATTTATTTCAACTCCTTTGGCTACTTGGTTTAAAAATAAATTTATGGCTGATGAAGCTCCAACGAAAGATATGAAAGCTGCTCAAGATTTAATGTTTAAATCTAATCCTCAACTTAGGGGTTTGTATTTGAAGTTTCAAAATCAAAAGCTTGCTTAAAAATATTCTAGTTTTAATTAACTTATGAGATAATACAACTTGTTATTAATCATTTTGGGTTGTGTTGTTTATGAGTTTTCAAACTAAAGTTAAAGAACCTCAAATAAAAGGACAAAAAAGAGGTTTTTGGTCAGGTCTGGTTGATTTTTTAAAAGAACCACAAGCCATAGCACCTATAGAAAAAAAAGAAGAAGTTAAAAAAGGTTATAAACACTGGCGTATAAGAATGTTTTATTCAGTTTTTATTGCTTATACAGTGTTTTATCTTTGTAGAAAAAATATATCTGTTGCCTTGCCGGCAATGGGGTCTGAGTTGGGATATTCAAATACTGAACTGGGAATACTTGGCAGTACTTTATATGCAACTTATGCTATCGGTAAATTTACTAATGGTATCTTAGCCGATAATTCAAATGTAAGAACGTTTTTGCCAATGGCTCTTATTGTTTCAGCTATTACAAATGTTTGTTTTGCTATAAGTTGTTATTTCATAACGCCTGGTGAGGTTTCTTTCTTTGGTCTTCCTCCTTTTTCTGTTTTGTTATGGGTTTTAGCTTTTTTATGGGGCATAAATGGTTGGTTTCAATCTATGGGATTTCCTCCAATCGCCAAAACGCTTACTTACTGGTTTTCTAACAAAGAAAGAGGGATTAAATGGTCTTTGTGGTCAACTTCTCATGAGGTAGGTACCTATTTAAGCGTAATACTTTCAGGGGCTTTGATAGTTCATTTTGGTTGGAAAGCTATATTTTATGTGCCGGGTATTATATCAATAGTGGTTGCTTTATGGCTTTTTGATAGGCTTAGAGATAAACCTGCATCTTTAGGATTGCCTGATATAGAAGAATATAGGGAGCCTGAGTCTATAAAACCTGTTGAGCTTGAAGACAGTGAAAAAAATAAAAGTTATTTTCAAATATTTAAAGAACACATACTTTTTAATAAAACCATATGGATGTTAGCTTTAGCTTACGTTTTTGTCTATATAATAAGATATGGGACGATAGATTGGGTTATAAAATATTTAGTAGAAGTTAAACACGATACGCTGGTTATTGCAGCAGCAAAACTCAGTGTTCTTCCACTTTTGGGTAGTCTAGGAACAGCATCTGCCGGAATCGTTTCAGATATCTTTTTTAAAGGGAGAAGAGCCCCTGTTAATATTCTTTATTTAATCGGACTTGCAATTTCTATATACGCTTTTAAATGCAATATATCTGATTCTTTAGATTATGTATACCTTTCGTTAATAGGTATATTTACATGCGGACCTCAAGTATTGATAGGAGGGCTTTGCGCTGTTGAATCAAGTTCTAAGAAAGTTGCATCAGCCGCAACCGGATTTACAGGTTCGTTTGGGTATTTAGGTGCTGTTTTATCAGGCGTTGGAACAGGTTTTGCTGCAGATCATTTTGGATGGGACGGGGCGATTTATTTTTGGATAACATCAGCCATAATATGCATATTTATATGCTTACCGTTGATGATTCAGGAATATAAAGAAGTAGTAAATTAGATTAATTTAAGAATCGCAAGATTTTAGAACCGAGTATATTTGGTCTTGAATTTTACCGTTGCCGGCTAAGATATTTTTAATATTATAATCAAATTCGTTGCTTCCGAAATTTGTTACGGTGCCACCGGCTTCTTCTATTATGCAAACACTTGCAGCGACATCCCAGGGATTGAGGTTTAGTTCCCAAAATCCATCCAATCTTCCGCAAGCTACATAACAAAGGTCTAAAGCAGCAGCTCCCGGTCTTCTTACCGCTTGAGCTTTGAATAAAAATTCTTTAAAGTAAGCTACATTTTTTTCCATAATCCCATCTCTGCCATATGGAAAGCCTGTTGCAAGAAGAGATTTTTGAAGGCTATTAATATCGCTCACTTTTATTCTTTCAGAATTCAGAAAAGCGCCTTGTCCTTTTACTGCATGAAACATTTCTTTTTTAAAAGGGTCGTAAACAACACCGATTAAAGGTTTATTTTTGTAATAAAGTCCTATTGATGTGGCAAAATGAGGGAAATTGTGTGCGTAGTTGGTTGTTCCGTCAAGAGGGTCTATAATCCAAAGATAATCAGGGTCTTTTCCGAGAGCATTGCCTGTTTCTTCGCATAAAAAACAATGATCGGGAAATTCTTTTTTAATTATAGAGATGATTTTTTCTTCACTTGATTTATCTACGTTTGTGACAAGGTCAAATTCGTTTTTTTTGTATTCAATTTGTTTATTTTTGCCGAAAAATTCCATGTGGATTTTACCGGCTTCTAGGGCTGCTTTTTGGGCTGTTTCAAGAATTTTATCTAAATTATTCATATTGCCTATTCCTTTATGTTAGCTGTATTATAGATTGTAAAATAAACGGTCAAAATTTAACATAGGGTAAAAAAATGTTTGAAGTAAAAGTAGAAAGTCATTTTTCATCTGCACATCATTTATTAAATTATGAAGGTGATTGTGAAAATCAGCACGGGCATAACTGGAAAGTAGAAGTTTATGCACAAGGTGAGAATCTTAATAAATCAAATATATTGATTGATTTTAAGGAGTTAAAAAAAGAGTTAAACACAGTGCTTGATCGTTTGGATCATAAAGATTTAAACGAATTGGAAGATTTTAAAGACGTGAGTCCCAGCAGTGAAATTATGTCTAAATATATTTATTTAGAATTAAAACGAGTATTTCCTCAGATAAGCAAAGTTTCTGTTTGGGAAACTGAAAGAGCTTGTGCTACTTATTGGGAATAGTAGAAGTAGTATCAAAAATCCAAAAATTTAATTTTGAGAGCACTTCTAGAGATAAAAATTTTTAAAAGCGCCTTTATTTTTTGAATTATTAAAATTTATTAAGATTATTTTTGGGTTTTGCCACTTGATTTGTCATGTGCCATAATTAATATCGTTAATAGTCTAACCATTCCTTTCTTGACTGATGCGACCTTGTGGGTCGCTTTATTTTTTTGTGAATTATTTGTTTGAAAGTATTGCAGCGCCGATCATTCCGGCATGATTTCCGGCTTTTGCCTCTAAAAGTTGTATTTTTGATGTGACAATTTCTTTATTAATAATCTCTTCAAGTTTTTGAAAGTTAACAAATTTTGCCATTCCACCGCTTAGCACAATGCTTTCAGGGTCAAAGATGTTGGCAAGAGCGATAAGCCCCATCAAAAGGTGTTCTTCCCATTTTTCGTGAACTTTTTGACAAAATTGATCTTTTTTGCTCCGTCCTTCAATTATATCGTGGGTTGTAAGATTTTCAGGGTTTTTATCTTTTAATAAACTATGTTTAAATTCTTCAAACGTTTTTGCCATTTCTTGAGCTGTTTTTTTGTATCCTGTGCCTGAACCGTAGGATTCCCAACAGTCCCAAGACCCGCAAGTGCATTGTCTTTCTTTTTTCCATGATAGTTGTAAGTGTCCTACTTCAGCTGCCGCACCTGATTTTCCTTTAAGTAGCTCTCCTTCTATTATTATGCCACCGCCAATACCTGTTCCTAATGTTATTGTTATAGTATTTTGATGCCCTTTCGACGCTCCTGTTTTGTATTCGGCATATGCTGCTGCGTTGGCATCATTCTCGACAAAGGTTTTTAGGTTGAATTTTTCTTCAATTATCTTTTTAAAGTTGATATCGGCGTAACCTTCAGGTAGATTGCCTGTTGAGCCTATTACTTTTGAATTTTCTTTGTTAACTGCTCCTGCTGTGGCGATTCCTACAGAAGCTATTTTATTTATAGCCGTTAATTCTTCAATTAGTTTGATAACACTGTCTAATATGTCTTTAGCAGTCTTGGGAGTTTTGTGTTTTAAAACTTTACCGGATATTATTCCGTTGTTAATAATTGCAGCACATATTTTGGTGCCTCCAATGTCAATACCGATAGCTGATTTAGTGCTCAATTTATGCTCCTTCAATTTTTTGCGCTGCTTTGACAAATTTTTGAGTTATAAGTTGAGGTCTGGTAATGGCTGAACCTATTACAACGCAGTGAGCTCCTTTTTCGAATGCTGTTTTTAAGTGCTCATCTGTCCAAACCCTTCCTTCTAATATTATAGGACAATTTAAAGCTTTTTTTAATGATTCTAAAAGTTTAAAATCAGGCTTTTTAGGATCTTTTTCTTGAGTTTCCTTTGTGTAACCTGATAATGTGGTTGAAATAATATCAGCTCCTAACAATCTAGCCGCTATGCCTTCTTCAATGGTTGCAACATCAGCCATTGCAAGCTTATTTTGGCTTCTTATAAAGCTTATTATTTCAGCTAAATTTTCTTTAGGGCGTGTTCTTGATGTGCCATCAAATGCAATAATATCGGCACCTGCAGTGATTATTTTTCTTACATCATCACAAGTTGGGGTTATATAAACGATTTCTTTGAAGTTATTTGGGATGGGATCAGGTTTTGTAATGCCAATTATAGGCAAGTCCGTTATTTTTTTTGCATTTGATATATCCCTGATTCCTGCTAGACGTAGACCTTTAGCACCACCGGTTATAATGGACTTTATCATCGCAAGCATGCAGCACTCTTCGTATAAAGGTTCATTTGAAGAAGCTTGACAGGAGACTATTATTTTTTTTTCTATTTGTTTTAAAATTTGGCTCATTACTATTTACTATGTGTGTAGTTTTATTAATAAATATATCTATAATAATTAATTTAAATAATACAGGCATGTCCTTTATAGGACAAAAAGGCGGAGTTTTCAACGGCTAAAAGTTGTAAACTTTTAAAATATAACTCTATTGGTATTTAAAAATTATCCACTATACATTGTTTTTTTTGTGTTAATATTTTTTCAAATCTATGATTTTTTATATATATAAAGTTCAAAAATTAAAAAATTTGAAGCTGAAAACCCCAAGAACCATGAATTTGGAGGAAAAAAAATGACAATCGGTTCATTCGTATTTATGTTGCACAGCCACCTACCTTATTATAGGAAGGCTGGAATGTGGCCGTTTGGTGAAGAAAACCTATATGAATGTATGGCAGAAACGTACATTCCATTATTAAATGCAATTAGTGAATTGTATGATGAAGGTATCAAGGCGAAACTTACTGTTGGAATCACTCCGGTATTAGCAGAACAACTAGATGATGAATATTTGCAGAATGGTTTTGTTGAATATCTTGATTCTAGAATTAAAGCTGTATCGAAAGATCTGGAACGTTATCCTAATGATAGTGTTGCTCATTCGCAACACTTAAAATACCTTGCAAAGTATTATTTTGACTGGTATTCAAATCTTAAAGATAATTTTATCAACAAATATAAAAAAGATCTTATTTCAGCATTTAAGAAGTATCAAGACCTTGGATGTATCGAAATCACTACATCAGGAGCAACTCACGGATTTTCTCCTTTGCTTGCTACCGATTCAAACTTAAATGCACAGTTTAAAATAGGTTCTGACACTACAAAACGACTTTTTGGCAAAAAAGCAAAAGGTTGTTGGCTTCCAGAGTGTGCTTATAGACCGGGATATGAATATACAGATTCCAATGGTCAAAAGCAATGGAGGCCCGCTGTTGAAGTTATTTTACAAAATAATGATATAGGTTATTTCTTTACTGAATCACACGTAATAGAAGGTGGTACTTCTATTGGAAACAGAAGAGAAATAGGTGTTTACGGAAATATTGAATATATTCCGTTACCTGAAAGACCTTCTACTGGATGTTCTACATATGAAGCTTATTGGTTGCCTGATGCACAGGTGTCTATTATGGGTAGAAATGACAGAGCAGGATATCAAGTATGGTCAGCTGCTGATGGTTATCCCGGTGATGGTTGCTTTAGAGAATTCCATAAAAAAGATGAGAATTCAGGAATGCATTATTGGAGAATTACAAGCCCAACAACTGACTTAGGCGATAAAATGCTTTATGATCCCGTGCTTGCAATGTCTAAGATTAATGAAAACACTGATCATTATACAACCTTATTATATCACTTGTTAAATGATTATAAAAACGCAACTGGAAAAGAAGGACTTGTTATGGTTTCTTTTGACACTGAGTTGTTTGGTCATTGGTGGTTTGAAGGTGTTGAATTTATCAAGCAAACAATTAAAAAATTGCATAATAATGTTAAATCTGTTTCTAGATGCACAACAAGTGAATACTTGGAAAGTAATCCTCCTCAAAAAGCTATTCAGATACCTGAAAGTTCTTGGGGACAAGGCGGACATTTCTGGGTATGGCAAAATCATCAAACAGAATGGATGTGGCCGATTATTCACGGTTGTGAAAGAAGAATGTCAGACATAGCAGAAAGATTTGCAAATGTACCGCAGGATAAACTTATGCAAAGAGCTTTAAGCCAACTTGCAAGAGAAAACTTGTTGTTGCAAAGTAGTGACTGGCCTTTCTTGATCACAACTTGGCAGGCTAGAGATTATGCAGCGGATAGATTCAGAGAGCATGTTGAAAGATTCGAAACTGTAGCAAACATGATTGATGCAAGTCAAATTGACGAAGCAGCACTTGTTGAAATCGAATCAATTGATAATTGCTTCCCTGAAATTGATTATCGTGTATATAGACCGATTACGGAAGGAAAAATTCCTCAGCAGGAAGAAAAACTTCAACCTTTATACACAGATAGATAATCAGAATGTTATAAAGTTTAAAAGACCTCTCTTTAAAGAGAGGTCTTTTGTTTTTTGATTCATAAAGTATTTTAATAACTTTAATAAGACCAATTTTTTTGGTTTAATATAATAATATACAGTTTAAGTGAGAAAAAATTGGTCAATACATATAATTGGACATATCCTGAAAAACAGCCTTTAGATTCATCAGTAAGGCAGCTTGTTAAATTTGAATCAATCGCTCAAATATTAGTAAATAGAGGGATTGATACAGAACAAAAAGCAAAGACGTTTTTAAACCCTGAATCAATAGAATTTACATCTCCATATGAATTTAATGATATGGAAAAATCTGTTAAAAGGATTCGTACAGCTGTTGAAAATGATGAGCATATAGTTATTTTCGGTGATTTTGATTGTGATGGAGTTACAAGTACTTCATTGCTGTATAAGGTTTTAAGCCATATAGGCGCTAATGTAAGTTATTATATTCCTGATAGAGCAATCGAAAGCCATGGGCTTAATAGTGCTGCTGTGTGCAAGTTGATAAGCTCTAGAAAAGCAAAGCTAATAATAACTGTAGATTGCGGTATTAGTAATATTGCCGAGGTGGGTTTAGCAAAAAGTCTTGGAGTAGATGTAATTATTACTGATCATCATGAGGCTCCGGATGCTCTTCCTATGGCGTATTCAATTATTAATCCTAAATCGCCGAATGCTTTAAGTGAAAACTTGTCATTAGAGCAAATAACTAATTTAAGTTATTTAGCAGGGGTTGGAGTCGCTTATAAATTTGCAGAGGCTATTTTAGAGAGTTTTGGGACGTCTGAATTTTGTGAAGAAATCCTTTATTTGCTTGCTATAGGTACTATTGCTGATGTTGTTCCTCTTTTGGGAGAAAATAGAGGATATGTGTATAAAGGACTCAAATCTATTTTGAAAGTAAGACCTAAGGGGCTTTTGAAGCTCATTGTTTCAGCAGGTGCAAGTCTTGATGGAGATATAAGTGCTGATACAATTGCTTTTTCAGTTGCGCCTAGGGTAAATGCAGCAGGAAGGCTTGAAACTGCTCAAACAGCGGTTTCTTTGTTTGTTTCTGATGATATTCAAGAGATTGAAGTTTGTGTTAAAAAACTTGAGCATTTTAATCGTCAACGTCAACAGATGTGCGATACCGTGTTTATGGAAGCTGAACAAAAAGTTATGAGTAAGGTCGATCTTGAAAAAGATAAGGCAATAGTAATTTATGATGAAAATTGGCATCCGGGGATTATTGGCATAGTTGCATCCAGGTTGGTTGAAAAATTTTACAGACCTGTATTTATGATAAAAATCGATAAAGAAAGAAAAGAGGCAAGGTGTTCGGCAAGGAGTATACAGGGATTACATTTGTATGAAACGCTTCAACAGCAAGAAGAATTGTTTAATCACTTTGGCGGACATTCACTTGCGGCAGGTTTTTCTTTGAATCTTGAAAAAATTAATATCGATAAATTTTCAAAATCGCTTATAGGTATTGTGAACAAAACTTTAAAAGGTAAGGATTTAAAGCCTTCATTGGCTGTTGATACAAATATTCAATTAAAAGATTTAAAATTGGAGTTTATACAAGAAGTTGAAAAGTTGGCTCCTTTTGGGGCAGGCAATCCTTCCCCTGTTTTTAGCGTCTCAGATGTAACATTGAAACAGTATAAAACAATGGGAAAAGCAAATAATCACTTGAAGTTGTATTTTGCTGATTCTTCAAATAATGTTTTGGAAGGTGTTTGGTGGGGTAAAAACTCTTTAAATGTTGATAATTCAGAGGCAATAAAAGCTGCTTTTAGCCCTAAAATGAATAGTTTTGGAGGTAGAACTTCTATTCAGCTTGATATGAAAGATATTGCAGTATTAAATTCAGACGGATCAATTGATTTACCTCAAAAACCTTTAGATACTGTGCGTTGGATTGATCATAGAAAAAGAACTGACGTTGAAAAGCCCCTTTTGAATTACCTTAAAACAGCAATGAATAAAATATCTATATTTGTAGAGAATACCGAAATTATTAACCGTTTTGAAAAAGAATCGGGGTTTAATAAAAGATTCGTTAACAGAATTAATATAGAAAAAATAGATCAGTTAATGTTTTTTGAGTTGCCGGCATGTGAAAATTTAATGAAAGAAATATTAGAAAAGGCAAATCCTAAAGTTATTCATATTATGAACTTTCAAGCCACTTTCAAGCCTGTAGATGAATTAATAAAAATAATCTGTGGAATGTTAAAATATGCTCATTCTAATAAAGACGGCACAGTTAGAGTAGAAGAAATTTCTTCGAGACTTGCATTGACCGATAATATGGTTGAATTGGGTATAAACATTCTTGAGAAAGTACAATCCATAAAAATAAATGAACTTGAAAATGGCAATTTGAAATTTGAATTTATTAGCGGTTTTGATCAATCTTTAATAAAAAATTATGAAGAATACGATTCTTTTGTTTTGGAATATGCAAATATAGAAAAATTTCGCCACGAATTGCTTCATGACGAAATTTCAAAAATTCAAAAAAGATTTTATTAAACCTTATTAAAAGTTTATTTAACCTTTAAGTTTTTTCTGATTTTCTTTTTTGCAGATTCTATAGATTTTAGTCTTTTTTCTGAATCTTTGATTTGATTTTTTAGCATTTTACGCTCAAGTTTTACAACTTTGTATTCTTTATCTTTGTTTGTATAATTGACTTGAAGTTCGCTAAGTTCGCCTCTTATCTTGTCTTGAGCGCTTTCAAGCGATTGCATTGCATCTTGTAGTTTTGTATTATCTTCTGAAACAGGAGATACAAAAGATTCATCTGTTGGCGCTGTTATAGGTAGCTGAGCCGGAGGGGTTGTAATAACCGCATCATCAACTTGTACAGCTCCAAAAAAATTATCTTGCGCAAAGCTTGAATTCATACTTAAAGTACTTGCGGCAGCAAATACTGCAATTCCTAAAACCAATTTTTTCTTTAGGGTCATAATCCCACCTCTATGTTCTGAAAAACTAACTATAGTATTATATATCACTTAATAAATTGTGGCTATCAATTAAGTCAAAAACTCTCTTAGGTGTTATGTCTGTTATACATGGCTCCTCTTTACCTTTTGCAACAAAACGACATTTTCTTTTGTTGCAAGGAACACAATTTCTTTCGGAGGATATAGCAAAGTTATCCATTCCATAGGGACCTGTTCTTGATACAGGAGCAGCTCCATATATACCGATACTTCTTGTATTAACAGCAGTTGCAATGTGTAAAGGTCCTGTATCACCTGAAATAGCCAAATCACAAAGTGACATGATAGCGGCACTTTCAACTAACGGTAATTCAGCACAAAAAGATTTAACAAAAGGAGAAATTTTCAAAAGTTCATTGGCAAGCTCTTTATCCTCATTGGACCCCGTAAGAATTATTTCACAATCATATTTGTCGATTAAAATTTTTGCCAACTCTTGCCAGTATCGAATCGGCCAACGTCGCCCTTGTCTTGTGTTACTTGTACCTACGTTGAAAAGAATCTTTTTTTTGTCAGAAGAAATAAGGGTTGAAACTTTTTCTTTTACTTCTTCAGATATATATATATGCAATTTGTCATCTAAAATTAAATCTTTAAAAACGGGCTTGGCTGTATCCCAAAAATTTTCAACAGCATGTAATTTAAAAGTCTTCTTATATTTAAGAACTTTTTTTGCTTTGGAAAAAAAGGTTAAAAAATTAGTTCTACTTGAGGGTTGCAAGTTGATTATGAGATCAAATTTTTCTTTTTTTAATTCTTTCGCAAGAGTATATAGATATTTATATTCTTTATTTTCAGCTATCCATACTTTTTTAAGATCCGGATCATTTTGAATAAGTAAAGAGGGTGTTTTTAAGCAAAGGTAATGGATTGAAAGATCATTAGAATATTTTTTTATAGATCTAAATAGTCCACTGGAGTGTATAACATCTCCGATTGCCCCAAATCTTATAATTAATATTTTTTTTATTGAGTTTTTCATGCTTAATTCCATATTTTTGTAATACAAAATAAATAAATGACTTAGTTTAATTATAAAATGAGATTAAATATTTGGCGATTTGTAAACAAAAATAACTAGATTTATCAGAGCATGCTTTAAAAATTAAAGGCATGCTTTGATGAAATTAAAACTTAAATCATTGAAAAAAGAAGTTAAGAAAAGGTGTTAAAAACAGAAAAATACAGCAAGTTTAAGTTTTGTAACTCCCAGTATAAGCTAGATACAGATGAGATCTTGACGTTTCGTGTTGATTCTACACTAAATAGATGGTTGGCAAAAGTTTTTGTTTGACCTAGATTAGTAATCACGCTCAGTTAAGAGCTGGCTAACAAAAATTAGCAAAACAATTTAAAGATAACTGGATAAAATAAAATATTTAAAATCAAAAATCTTTAAAAAACCTCTTGACTCAGAAAAACGGTGGTGATAATATACAAACTGCCGACAGAAAGAGCGGTCGAGAAATAAAGTATTGAACTTTGAAAACTGAATAGTTGAAAACACAAAACCTGTTAATTTAAAAAACAATTAGCTAGGGCGAACAACTAAGTTGTCAAAAGGATATAATCCTTATGATATAAAGTTTTGACAATGGAGAGTTTGATCCTGGCTCAGGATGAACGCTGGCGGCGAGCCTCATACATGCAAGTTGAACGATAAGGCTCTCTTCGGAGAGTACATAAGTAGCGGACGGGTGAGTAACACGTAGGAAACCTGCCTTAAGGAAGGGGATAACTTCGGGAAGCTGAAGCTAATACCCTATATGTGCCTAGTTGAAATACTAGTCATGAAAGTTTTTGCGCCTTAAGATGGGCCTGCGGCTGATTAGCTAGTTGGTGGGGTAATGGCCTACCAAGGCGACGATCAGTAGCTGGTTTGAGAGGATGATCAGCCACAATGGAACTGAGACACGGTCCATACTCCTACGGGAGGCAGCAGTAGGGAATTTTGCGCAATGGGCGAAAGCCTGACGCAGCTACGCCGCGTGAGCGATGACGCCTTTAGGGGTGTAAAGCTCTGTCAGTAGGGACGAAATCTGACGGTACCTACAGAGGAAGCATCGGCTAACTACGTGCCAGCAGCCGCGGTAAGACGTAGGATGCAAGCGTTATCCGGAATTATTGGGCGTAAAGAGTTCGTAGGTGGCATGTCAAGTCTGGTGTTAAAGATCGGGGCTCAACTCCGAGAATGCGCTGGATACTGGCAAGCTAGAGTGTGGTAGAGGCGAGGAGAATTCCCAGTGTAGCGGTGAAATGCGTAGATATTGGGAGGAATACCAGTGGCGAAAGCGCCTCGCTGGGCCATAACTGACGCTGAGGAACGAAAGCTAGGGTAGCAAATGGGATTAGATACCCCAGTAGTCCTAGCTGTAAACGATGGATACTAGGTGTTGCGGGTATCGACCCCTGCAGTGCCGTAGTTAACGCGATAAGTATCCCGCCTGGGGAGTACGCACGCAAGTGTAAAACTCAAAGGAATTGACGGGGGCCCGCACAAGCGGTGGAACATGTGGTTTAATTCGAAGCAACGCGAAGAACCTTACCAGGACTTGACATCCCGAGAATCTTGAAGAAATTCAGGAGTGCCCTTCGGGGAACTTGGTGACAGGTGGTGCATGGTTGTCGTCAGCTCGTGTCGTGAGATGTTGGGTTAAGTCCCGCAACGAGCGCAACCCTCGTTGTTAGTTGCTGGCAAGAGCATGCTCTTGTCGAGCTCTCTAGCGAGACTGCCGGTGATAAACCGGAGGAAGGTGGGGATGACGTCAAATCATCATGCCCCTTATGTTCTGGGCTACACACGTGTTACAATGGGTAGGACAACGAGCAGCCAACCGGCGACGGTGAGCAAATCTCATAAACCTATCCTCAGTTCGGATCGTAGTCTGCAACTCGACTACGTGAAGCTGGAATCGCTAGTAACCGCAGATCAGCACGCTGCGGTGAATACGTTCCCGGGCCTTGTACACACCGCCCGTCACACCATGGAAGTTGACCACGCCCGAAGTCGGTGATCTAACCCCTCGTGGGAAGAAGCCGCCTAAGGTAGGGTTGATGACTAGGGTGAAGTCGTAACAAGGTAGCCGTACCGGAAGGTGCGGCTGGATCACCTCCTTTCTAGGGAGATACGTAAAATCTTAGTAATTTTACATATCCCAGGTCGGTGTCGATGAAGCTATCATGGTTTTTAATAAAAAGCTTTAGCTGGTTGTACCAGATAGTGGAGGCAGAAATTAACAGAGTTTTCAACTTATTCAGCTTTCAAGGTTTATACCTTGACGAGCAATTATGTCTATAATAAGATATAAAAGCTAAATTTGTACTTTGACAACTGCATAATAAAATTTTAAAAATCTTGTTTGTATGCAAAATAAATAATTACCAATGTTAGGTGAAGCTACAAAGAGCATATGGTGGATGCCTTGGTACTAGCAGGCGAAGAAGGACGTGTAAAGCTGCGTTAATCCACGGGGAGTTGCTAAAAGGCCTTGATCCGTGGGAGTCCGAATGGGGAAACCCTCTAAGAGTAAAATCTTAGAATCCATATCTGAATACATAGGATATAGGAAGCAAAGTCAGTGAACTGAAACATCTTAGTAACTGAACGAAAAGAAAATAAACTAATGATTTCCTTAGTAGCGGCGAGCGAAAGGGAAATAGCCTAAACCATTTACATGTGATAGATTACAGTCGTTGTGTAAGTGGTGTCGTGGGACTTTCAGAAGTATCTGTAAATGCTTCATAGAGTCAAAAAATTATCTATTAACTGAATTAGCTGGAAAGCTAAGCCATAGACGGTGATAGTCCGGTAAGTGAAAATCGATAATCTCTAGAAAGTATCCCGAGTAAGGCGGGGCACGTGAAACCCTGTCTGAATCTGCCGGGACCATCCGGTAAGGCTAAATACTCGCTAGTAACCGATAGTGAACGAGTACAGTGATGGAAAGGCGAAAAGAACAGTGGAAAGCTGAGTGAAATAGATCCTGAAACCGTATGCTTACAACCAGTAGGAGCACTATTGATAGTGTGACTACGTGCCTGTTGAAGAATGAGCCGGCGAGTTACCTTATGTAGTTTGGTTAAGGGGTTAATACCTGGAGCCATAGGGAAACCGAGTCTGAATAGGGCGTTTTTGATTACATGAGGTAGACCCGAACCCTGGTGATCTAACCATGGCCAGAATGAAGCGTAGGTGACACTACGTGGAGGTTCGAACCGACTGATGTTGAAAAATCAGCGGATGAGCTGTGGTTAGGGGTGAAATGCCAATCGAACCAGGAGCTAGCTGGTTCTCTCCGAAATGTATTTAGGTACAGCGTTAGATTTATCCTGCGGGAGGTAGAGCACTAGTTTGGTGCGGGCCCAGAAACTGGGTACCAAATCATGTTAAACTCCGAATGCCCGTAGCGTTACTATCTAGCAGTGAGACTGCGAGTGATAAGATCCGTAGTCAAGAGGGAAAGAGCCCAGACCGCCAGCTAAGGTCCCTAAATCTATGCTAAGTGAATAAGGAGGTGAAGTTGCTCTGACAGCCAGGAGGTTGGCTTAGAAGCAGCCACCCTTGAAAGAGTGCGTAATAGCTCACTGGTCAAGCGACTTTGCGCCGAAAATATAATGGGGCTAAGCATAGTACCGAAGCTGCGGAAACAGAATTTATTCTGTTTGGTAGGAGAGCGTTCTATTGTAGGTTGAAGCTAGATCGTAAGGACTAGTGGACGAAGCAGAAGTGAGAATGTCGGCATGAGTAGCGAAAACATTGGTGAGAATCCAATGCACCGAAAACCTAAGGTTTCCCACGGCAGGCTCGTCCGCGTGGGGTTAGTCGGAACCTAAGATGAGGCCGAAAGGCGTAGTCGATGGACAACAGGTTGATATTCCTGTACTAATTTAATATTGTTTGAGCTGCGGAGGGACGCAGTAGGCTATGTGCGCTAGCGATTGGAAGTGCTAGTTTAAACGTGTAGGTAGTGAATGTAGGAAAATCCGCATTCGCGTTATAAACTGAGGCGTGATAAGGAGCTTCTACGGAAGCGTAGGCATAGACGCCACACTGCCAAGAAAATCTTCGCGAGTGAAATATTAGATTATCCGTACCGTAAACCGCCACAGGTAGGTTAGTAGAGAATACTAAGGTGCGCGAGATAACCCTCGCTAAGGAACTCGGCAAAATAGCCTTGTAACTTCGGGAGAAAAGGTACCCTGTTAGCGTGATGTGAACTTGCTTCACTGAGCGTGATAGGGTCGCAGTGAATAGGCCCAGGCGACTGTTTACCAAAAACACAGGTCTCTGCTAAGTCGTAAGACGATGTATAGGGGCTGACGCCTGCCCAGTGCTGGAAGGTTACGTGGAAGGGTTAGACTTCGGTCGAAGCTCTGAAACTAAGCCCCAGTGAACGGCGGCCGTAACTATAACGGTCCTAAGGTAGCGAAATTCCTTGTCGGGTAAGTTCCGACCTGCACGAATGGCGTAACGATCTGGGCACTGTCTCGGCGAGGGGCTCGGCGAAATTGGATTATCCGTGAAGATACGGATTACGCATACCAGGACAGAAAGACCCTATTGAGCTTTACTGTAGCTTGAAATTGAACTCGGATTATGCTTGTGCAGCATAGGAGGGAGACTTTGAAGCGAAATCGTCAGATTTCGTGGAGTCGTCGGTGAGATACCTCTCTTGTGTAATTTGGGTTCTAACCGAACGCCACTAACATCTGGCTTCGGGACAGTTTCTGGTAGGCAGTTTGACTGGGGCGGTCGCCTCCTAAAGAGTAACGGAGGCGCCCAAAGGTTCCCTCAGGTTGGTCGGAAATCAACCGTAGAGTGTAAAGGCATAAGGGAGCTTGACTGTGAGACTTACAAGTCGAACAGGGACGAAAGTCGGGCTTAGTGATCCGGCGGTACCGAATGGAAGGGCCGTCGCTCATCGGATAAAAGTTACCATAGGGATAACAGGCTTATCTCCCCCAAGAGTCCACATCGACGGGGAGGTTTGGCACCTCGATGTCGGCTCGTCGCATCCTGGAGCGGTAGTACGTTCCAAGGGTTGGGCTGTTCGCCCATTAAAGCGGCACGCGAGCTGGGTTCAGAACGTCGTGAGACAGTTCGGTCCATATCCGGTATGCGCGCAAGAGAATTGAGTGGAGTCGTCCTTAGTACGAGAGGACCGGGACGGACGAACCTCCAGTGTACCTGTTGTTCCGCCAGGAGCAAACGCTGGGTAGCTGTGTTCGGAGTGGATAAGTGCTGAAGGCATATAAGTACGAAGCCCACCACAAGATAAGTTCTCTCACTGGATAACCAGGTAAGTCCCCGAGAAGAATACTCGGTTGATAGGTCAGAGGTGGAAGTATGGCAACATATGTAGCCGACTGATACTAATAGGACGAGGGCTTCTCCTAGCCAGGTAATTATAACTTTCGAAAGAGAGTTACAAATAAGATTTTTATTATGCAGCTTTCAGAGTAACAGAGAATTAAATCTCTGGTGACAAAGCGACAGGAAAACACCCGTTCCCATCTCGAACACGGCCGTAAAGACTGTTAGCGGTGACAATACTTGGGGTGAGAACCCCTGGGAAGATAGCTCGTTGCCAGGGTTAAATATTAAAAAAGACGTCTTATATAAGACGTCTTTTTTTGTTGGTTTTATATTGGAATGAAGAAGGTTTTCTCTTTTTGTTCTTGCTTTTGTGAATTCAAGTTTATCTAAATTAATAGTTAATGACTTGAGTGTACAGGCTTCTGCAAGTCAAAAATCGAAATGTCTTATTTGTTGCATTTTGATATTAAAATTTTCAGGTTCGTTTTTTAAAGCTTGAATATTTATTTACAAAATGATGCTAATACTGACGGGAACATTAATTTTATTTTTCCAGTAACATTTCTTCCAAGTCACTCAGTTTAAGGCTTAAATTTGGTTCTGAGTAAAGGTCGAATTTAGAATTGAAATCTGTTGCCAGTACCTTTGATTCTTGGATTCTGTAAAGAAGAGTTTTTTTGAGTCTGCTAATTAATATACTGGGGGAGTTTTCAAAGCTTACTTTTTTGTTTCGACCAAATTCAGAAAGGTTTAGGATATTATCCAAAAGAACCACGATTTTTTCAAAATTTAGTTCATAAGATTGCATAAAATCATGGAAAGTTTTGCCAATTAAAGAAAAATAAAGTCGACTAACGCTTGTATTTTTTTGTTTTGACGCATTAAAGCTGTTTTTTAAAAAGTAATTAACTGCTTTTAAGCTGTTTTCTGAGTAGATTTTTTCATATTTTTTATTTAGTTCTTCTATTTTATAAATTTTTTGATCTTGAGTTGATTCGATTATATCTTTTGAATAATCCTTGTGAGATATATTCATTATGTTCTTTAAAAGTTTTTTATCTTCGATTAATTGAAATAAAATAAAATCTTCTATATCTTCATAAAAAATCAAGCTTTGATCTAGTAGTTTTTGAAGTGCCGATATTTGTTCTAGTTTGTCCAGGCAGGTATTTTCCATCAATTCGTTTAATTTTATTTTGGCATGTTGATTTTTGTCAAGCCTTTCTTCTTCTTTATAAAAACTATATTTATTAACAAGAGTAGCGTATGTTATAGCACCGTTTAAGCCTACTAATTTAGCAAGTTTCTTATTGATTAAAATACTATCGTCTTGTCGTAAGTTTTTTTCAATATCAACTTGTTTTTTAAGTTCAGAATGCATCTGCGCTTTAATTAAAGGAGCATAAATCTTTTTGCAGATTTTATTTAAATATTTTATATCCCCATTGCTCCATTTTTTGTTTTTATTATCGCTGTAGGCAATTACAAAACCCCATTGCTCTTTTTCAAATTTAATAGGTGCTGTTATAAGTGATTTTGCTTTGATTTTTTTCAGAAGTTTTTTTATATAAAAAGGAAAATCATGATTATCTATATCGTCAATTTTTTTAAAGGGGTTATTTTTTCGAATAAGATTTTTGCTTAGATAATTAATAATTTCTTCATAGTTAGATATATTGTAATACATTGGTTTTTGTTGGTTTTTAACGTTAATTTTTTCTATAGAAAAGGTATTTTTTTCGTTATTGATTTTTAACACGGTAACTCTTGAAGCATCTATGTTTTTTATTATGGATTCGCAAAGTAAGGATAAAATTTCATCAACACAAAGAGTTTTACTGACAGATTGAAAAAATTCATTAAGTAGTTTTTGATTTTCTACTTTCATTACTTCTTTTTTGTAGAGTTCTGATTGGTATATTGCTATGCTTATAAAATCGGTAATGGTTTTGACAATTTCCAGTTCTTGTTTAGTGAATTTTTTGAAATCTTCCATATAATGAAAAAATAAAACACCAAAAAGCTTGCCCATATAAACGATAGGAAAAGCGAGGCTGGATTGAAATTTATAGTTTTCTATCAGGATGCTTTCAACTTCTTTTAAATTTTTTTTGCCTTTATGGATGAATAAAATTTGATTATTGGTAAAGTGTTCTATAAAAAAAGGGTGGTTGCAGACGTTATTGACTTCTTTTTCCACAAGGCTGGAAAGGTTTTTGGATGTTAAAAATTCTGAATATTTATCAATAGGCAAAAAGCTTTTATTATATTTGTCATATAAGGTAATAGAAGCTCTGTCAGCATCAAAAGCTTCACCTAGAGTGCTTACGACACTTTTTTTGATTACATCCAGGTCAAAAGAGCCTTTAATTTTTAAAATGATTTCTTTTAATAGTAAATCTTGTAAGGTCCATTTTTGATGTGATTTAGGGGATAATAAACTTTGATTTGTATTTTTAAAATTTGAAAAATTACTTGATTTTGGGATATCCTTATCCACTTAAAACCAACTTCCTAGTTTTTGATAAACGCCGCTCCATTAAAAGTTATTATTCTAATAATTCCCTTATTGGCTCAAAACTAAACCTATATTTTAATTTTTATAAATATTACTTTTCTATTGTACTTTTTGAAAGGCTTTTAGCGTTATTAAAATATAAAGTTTGAGTAGGGAATGCAAATTCTACTCCTAGTTTTTGGAATTCTTTTATTATAGATATAAATAATTCTTGTCTTATTCTTAGATATTCGCCCCAGTCTGTTGTTTTGGTGAATACATAAAAAATAATTTGCAAGGAATGAGCGCCGAGTTTATTTAGGTGAATTTGTTGGTATTCTTCCATTTCGGGGTGATTTCTGACAATGTTTCTGCAAATTTCCACAGCCTGTTCGATTTTTTCAGCGGGTGTATCGTATGTGATATCAATGTACTCAAAAATTCTTCTTTTTTTATGTTTTGATACATTTTTTATGGTTGAATTAGCCATTTCATTGTTAGGGATGATAAGAAGAGTGTTATCAAAAGCACGTATTTTGGTAGATCTAAGGGTGATATCTTCCACAACTCCTTCTGCGCAAGCACCGCTAATGTTTTTATCAACAATGATCCAATCACCAACTTTATAAGTGTGATCTACAACAAGACTGAATGAGCCGAATATATTTGCGATAGATTCTTTAGCGGCAAAACCAACTGCTAAACCTGTTATTCCAAAACCGGCAAGTAATGAAGCTACAGAATATCCTCTGTTTTGAATAATAATTATTATTGCAATGAAAGCTATAGCTATTTTTAGAGCTCTTTTTATTAAAGGGAAAAAATGCAAAATAAGTGAATCTTTTTTATTTTGTGTTTTGAATTTATTTTCAACAAAAATATCAAAAACATCCACTAGTCTGAAACACAACCAAGTTAAAACAAGAGCAATAGAAGTTTCTGTTATCGCATCTATTATTGAATTTAAAGGAATAGGGTTGTTTATAGGTCCTAAAGTTAGTAATGCCAGGTAAAAACCGGATATGTAAATAAGCCATGATAAAGGGCTTTCGGCGGCTTCAACGATGTCGTCATCTAGATAAGAAGATGTTTTACTTGCTTGTTTTTTTATAAATTTAATTACACAAAGATTAAAAAACTTTGAGAATAAAAGAGTTGTTGTTATAACGATGAAAAATATAATTATCTTGCTGAGTTCAAATCCGAAAAATTCGTATCCGTTTAAAAAATTCATTTTATTACCAGTCTTTTTCTGTCATCTTTGATATTTCAATTTACCATTTTTAAGCCTTATTTGTCCAGTAAAAACAAAAGACACCCTTTAAAGGGTGTCTTTTGTCTTAAAGAAAATTAAGTTTATTCTTCAATAACTATAACACTTACCGGACAAGCTTCAGCTGCTTCTTTTACAGCTTCTTCATTTCCGGCAATACCAGCTTCGTTAACAATTGCTACATCTTCAATAGTGAAAACTTCACCACAAATTGATTCACAAGCGCCACATGAAATGCAACCATCTTCGATTTTTACTTTCATTGTTTTCCTCCTAGAAAAATTTCTATTAATCATTTTGGATAATTTTTACCTGTTAATTATACAGAAAAAATAAAATTTTTCATAATTCTTTTTGAGTATATTTACAACTTTAAAATTTATTAAAAATGGTAAGTATCAAAAGTTTCTAATAAAAGATCTCAACTTACATAAATCCGTTTTTTAAAGTACAATTAGTTTTAAGAGTATTTAGCAGGTGAAGAAAAATTTAATGATTAAAGTGGTTATAACAGGTGCAAAAGGCATGCTTGGTCAGGATTTAAGTAAAATCTTAACCGAGGAAAAGTTCTTGCCTATAGAGACTGATATTCATAATATGGATATTACAAATTATGATGAAGTTAGGAAAGTTTTAGAAGAAAAAAAACCTGATTTTATAATACATGGCGCGGCTTATACAAATGTTGACGGCGCTCAATCTGATGCTGAAACGGCTTTTTTGATAAATAAAGATGGAACGAGCAATATAGCAAAAGCTAGTGCTGAAATAGGTATTCCTATTGTTTATATCAGTACGGATTATGTTTTTGACGGCACTAAAAATAAACCTTATTTACCAAAAGATAAAACCTGCCCGATTAATATATATGGAGAGTCAAAATTAGCTGGAGAGCTGGCTGTTCAAAGTTTAAACCCAAAACATTATATAGTAAGAACAAGTTGGTTATATGGGCATAATGGCAAAAATTTTGTAGAGACTATGATTAATCTTGCCTCAAAACAAAAAGAACTTAGGGTTATAAATGATCAAGTCGGTTGTCCGACCTGGAGCATTGAATTGGCAAAAGCTATAGTTAATGTTATTAAAAATAATAAACCTTATGGGATTTATCACGTTTGTGGTTCGGGCTTTACAAGCTGGCATGGTTTTGCTGAAAAAATAATGGAGTTATCAGGTTTGGATGTGAAGGTTGTTCCTGTTGCAACAGAAGAATTTCCAACACCGGCTCGAAGACCTCAATATTCTATTATGGAAAATAATGGAATTTGTCCTGATTGGCAGATTTCTTTGGAAAATTATATTAAATTGAGAAAAGAGTGTAAAACTGAAATAAAGCTTTAAAAAAGGTATTTATTATGAATGATGAAAGTCAAAATCAAAATATTACGGAAGAAGAGTTACCGGTTAATGAAAGATGGTTTTTAGTGGGTATTCATCTAGGGGCTTGGCTTGGATTATCT
Organism: Candidatus Gastranaerophilales bacterium; assembly: GCA_942491415.1. Taxonomy (GTDB): domain Bacteria; phylum Cyanobacteriota; class Vampirovibrionia; order Gastranaerophilales; family CALOAD01; genus CALOAD01. The sequence continues at coordinate 172,029 of CALOAD010000022.1, forward strand.
TTTATTCCGAGTTTGATTTTTTATGTGGTTTTATCAGATGGATTTGTGCGAGATCAGGCTAAAAACGCATTAAATTTTCAACTTTCAATATTTTTATATAGTTTTGTTTCTGTGATATTAACGGTTATACTCATAGGATTTTTAGGATTTTTATTTATTGTTCCTCTTTTTTATATAGCACCTGTTATTGCCTTGCTTAAGACAATCAAAAAAGAGAACTATGAGTACCCGTTTGCTATTTCTTTTGTAAAGTAATTTATTTTAAACTAGCGCCGGGTCTTGAAAAATCGAAAAACAAATCAACCAGCAAACGGTTTGAAGAGTCTTTATATTTTATATTTACACGTCTTAAAATCACTATACCGGTAGTGTTTTGTTCTAGGTCCAGTTTTGTTGTAGTTACTTTATAAATATTATTTTCGGTGTACTTGGGAGTTATAGTGGGTAATTCTCCAGTATCAAATTCAATAGGAGTTAGCCATTTTAGCTCGGTATCTTTTAAATAAGCCTTTGCAAGGCTATTTGCGCTGACAATATTTTGGTTAGTTCCGGTTAATATAAAACTTTCTTGAAATGGAACAAGAAGTCCCAACGCAATAATACCGAAAAATGCCATGGAAATAAGAACTTCAAGAAGAGTATAGGCTTTTTTAGTGATCGATAAATCGGGGTACATTTTTAGAAACGCCTCCTGCTTTTATGTGTTTTGGGGATTTACTTTGAATGGTTAAATCCCATGTAATTCCTTTAATCAGAGCATTCGAGTCATTAACATTAGCCCCTCCTAAAGTTCCCTTTAGGTTGGGGTCGTTTATTCCATTGTTATAATTTAAGATATAGTTTAATGATGTTTCGCTTTTGATTATATTAGTGGCAATTGTACTGGAAGATCCTGAAATACCTGAAAAATAGTCAATAGGATGGGTGTTAAAAGTCCAATTTCTCCAATTGCTTGATGTGAATTCATTTAGATTAACTTTATTATCTTCACCTTCTATAAGATAAAAAACTTTTAATTTATAACTATCAGAATTTTTGTTTTTTACAAGCAAGGCAAGAGCCTCATCGGTATTAACAGTAACAGTTCCTCCTTCATCATTAGTTATTTCAACTTCATGACTACCGGGGAATATATATGCAGCCCTGTTGATTTCTGTAGAAATAAGATCGGCAAACAGTCTCGATTGAGATGTTTTTTGAAGAGCTTCAGAATGATCAAAAGATAGTTTAAAAGTATTCATTGAAAAATCCGCCAATGCCATAATTATTATGCCAAGGGTTGTTATTGCTATTAAAAGTTCGACAAGAGTAAGACCTTTTTTATTCATATACAATATTTCCGTTTTCAGGTTTAATTACTAAAGTTTTATTTGTTCCGCCTGTATATCCTAAAACAATTCTACAATCATTATCCAAAGTGTTTTTGAATCCATCAACAAGGCTGCCGTCAATATAAAAATTCATAACAGAACAGCTATTAGAAAGGAATTTTACCTTGCCGGGCAAAATTCCTGATGTAGCATCAAAATTTTTGCTATTAGTAAGAATTTTATTATCTGTTCCAATTCTATAGCTGTTGCTTTCTGTGAAATTGAATTTAGTTATCTCTCCGTGTGATTTTGCGTAATATTTTGTTTTTTTGACTGCCAATGCAAGTTGTTCGGTTGCAGATTGTAAGTTATGAGCATTAATTATGTTGTCAAAACTTGCAAACCCAATAAGCAATAAAATTGAGATCACAACTACGGTGATCAAAAGCTCAAATAAAGTTAATGCTTTTTGAGGGCTAATTTTCATATTCTACGCCTATTTCTGATTCGTCTTTGCTTATTTGTGACCAATTTGAATATGCTACGCCTAGATTTGTACTTGGAAATAAAGCAGCATAGCTTGGAGGTAGATTTGTCAGGTCTGAAAAACGTTCTTCAGATCCCCATTTTCTTATAGGTGGGCTATAATAACTTGAATTCCATTCTCCTGTTGCATATTGGCTTCTGAATAGCTGAATAAAGCCTCCTTTTATTTCAGCATTTTTTCCACTCCAATTTTCTAAAAATCTGGGAAAATTCTCAAGACCACCACTGTAACAACCTAGTTTTGAAGGGTTATTGCCTGTTATAAATACCGTGTTGTACTTAGTGTTGCTTGCAGTGGGTTTAGTATTGTAGTTGCTGTCATTCCAGCTATTAGAGAGAAGTGTTATGGCGTCCGAAATAACGGCACACGGCTTCCATTTGTCAAGTTCAGGATTATCATTTGTATGGAGATTAAAATCCCCTTGTATATAAGTAGGAAGATTAGATACAAAAGTAGAGGATGCGGGTAATTCGTCTCCGTTTTTTATCTTAAAACCTGAAACTTTACGCTGAGGATCAGGATAATAAGGATTACCATCGTTATCGGTTTGTGCATCGTCTCTGGTCATATAAACAAGACCATTAGTAGGATATCCTAATGTAGTGTTTAATTTTTCAATATCAATTTGAGTTGTTCTCATTTTTTTACTTGTTCCGTATTCACGTCTGTCATAAAACTCAACTTCTTTTATAGCTCCATTTAATTGGTAAGGATAATATGTAGAAGTAGCACCATTTAAAGTAATTCTATATCTTGTAGTATTTAAACTTTGACCTTCTGCCAATACTTCGATTTTAAGATCAGCGTTTTGGTCATAATAACCACCCGGTTCAAATGATTCAAGGTCAGGGGCTTCAAGTCTTGTTGCTCCAAGGTTTTTATCTCTGACGGTTCCTTGCCATCTTGTTGTTGCGTTTTCAATCCAATTGTCTCTTTTGGATTCATCTATCCCTGATCTCATTGAAATAAGATCACCATCTTCGTCTTCTTTTGTAATTCTAACATCTCCCCCTGTTGAGGATGGATTATCAAGTCTGTATCTGCTCATTTCACCTGCCGATGTCATGCTGTCGGTATAAATAGACAGTTCACCACTTAAATACATGTCTTCGTTTGTATGAACAAGCCCTTTTAGGTCGAATTTTGCACCGGGTAAGATTTCCAGATCGTTTTCAAAAAATACTTGATACATAAATAAAGTAGTTCTTCTAACGGTTGCTTCTTGTTGCATGCCGACCCAGCCATATCCCGGAGCATATGCTATAGATTCAATATCTAAATCATAAGATGTATAATTTTGAGAACGATCCCAGTTGGCAGCTCCATTAATTGAATAAATAACAATGATATCTTGATTTTCAATGTCTGAATTATAAGTATAAGTGTAATAATCTAAGTTGCTACCACTTTCAAATGTTTCATCTTCAAAAGCTTTTTCATTAGGGCTTAAGCCAGAATCATCTTGATCAGAGCCTTGAAAAGATACATCGGGTTCTAAAAAGGTAAGGTTTTTATTGTTAAAAGATTGTTCTATTTTTACTGTAGCTCTTTTTATGCCTGATAAAGAGGCGAGTTCAAGTTTTGTTTTTATATTATCATCACTAGTCAAACTCACATCTGAAACAGAGTTCATCGCAACAGCAAAAGCTGTTAGCAAAAGCAAAGTTGATAAAGTGACAACCATTATTAAAGCAGCACCATCTTTTTTTCGCATTTTATACCCCGATGATTTTTAAATTGAATATTTTAGCAATGGTTATTTTGTATGTAGCTTTATTTATAATACCCGATTTTTTTGATTTTTATACATTCATTTTTGATTATCCAAAATACAGCTCCTTTAAATTTACAATTAATATTAGTTTAAAAAATTAACTTATTTAGCTATAAAGAGAGAATTTGAACAAAACAAAAGCTCTTCCGGAGAAGAGCGAAGGAACAAACAATGAAAGTTTTGTTTTTTATTATATTTTAGTACGGCTTGGCGAACTTTTGTGCAAAAAATTTTTCAGTTCTAATTTTTTAAATCATTAAGTATTAATAGTTTTTTTTAAAAAAAGCTTTAAAAGTTTGTCTAGATTTTTGACTGTAGGCAAAATTATTCCGGTGTTGGTGGAGTGGATTGCGTAATGCTTTATCGGCTTTTCCGTTGCGATAGCCAATGCCGGCTCTGTAGCCTGAAATGGAATATAAGATTGGCAATATAGGTTTTACCCATTGAAATCCTGATAAAACTCCTACGGTAGCGAAATCATCAATATGTAAGGCTACATCTAAAGTTTCAGGTGTTCGTTCATTATAAATACCTTTTGGCTGTTGAGGGCAATTTTTTCCTGAGAATAAAGGATTAATGATTTTTTGTCCTATAAAGTTGGCTATAGCACTACCACCTAAAACTCCAACTCCAATAATTCCGGAGGTCATAATTGCAAGTTTTTTTGTAGGTGATAATTTTCCTATTATTTCAGCTTTTTGAAGAGCTTCAGCTCCCGCTAAGGACAGTCCTGCTCCTACATTACAAAGAACAATATTTGCCAAATACTGGAACGAAGCTTCTTTTATTTTATTAGCAGCTTTTTTATTTGAGCCTTCCCCGGTGACAGCATCTCCGGCAAGACCACCTAATACACCTCCAATTACAGGAATTGCACCTAGTTTTGAAAGGTCTATCAATTCTTTGAAAATCTGTTTTGAATTTAACATAGAAGATTTTGGAGCAAGTTTTTCTATGAATTTTTTGCCGATTTGAGAATCTTTGAGCGTTTTATCGAGTAATTTAAAATCATTAACAGACAATAAGCTCTTTTTGGCTTTATCTAAAACAGCATTGAATTCTTTATTATTAACAAGTTTTGAAAGCATGGGGTCATCTGATTTTTGAAGCATTTTGCTAAAAGTGTTAATGAATCTGTTTTGTCTTTTTAAAACTTTTTGAGATCCATTAATGTCAATGAGACCTTTTATTATTTGTTTGCCTTTTATTTTAAGTCCTCTTGTTGCAATTAGTGCAGATGCAATAGTACCGCTAAGAACTAAAAGATTTTTAATAAGTTTTTTTGTTCTTTTATTATCATTACCTTTAGAATTTTTAAAAGAGTCATAAACACCATACAAAGTAGCTCCACTTATCATTGCCGCCGGCATGGCTTTAGATATTTTGGAGGTTAATAAAGGTTGATCCAAGTATTTTGCTGCTAATTTAATGTTATTCATGATTGATAATTTGCCACTAATTTCTAATTGTATAAAAACAAAAAAATATAAAAATTTGCTTTAATTTAACGACATGTTTACTTTTCGCAATAAGTTCGGAGTGCCGAACTTATATAAATGTACGATAAGGTGAACTTTTTGTCAATAGTTTTTTTATAATATTTAAGAATTTTATTTTTAAAGAATAAAACGAGCAGGAATTAAAAAAGAGCGAATAAATTATTCGCTCTTTTTTAATTTTTATTATTACCCTTTTTTATAAAGGTTTTTTTAGAAATTCAGGGATATCTAACATTCCGTTTGCAACATCTTGTGTCGATTTTTTTTGTATTGGAGCAGGTCCAAAAAGTGCTGCTGTTGGATCATGTTTTTTCTCTTCAGGTTTCTTTTCTTGAAGTTCGAAGCCTGTAGCGATAGCAGTAATTTGGATTTCTCCTTGAATTCTATCATCAATCACTGCACCAAATGTAACTTGTGCATCATCAAGTACAGATTCATGAATAACTTCAGCAGCTTCATAAACTTCGTGCAATGTCATGTCAGGTCCGCCTGTTACATTGATGATTACGCCACTGGCACCATTGATTGAAGTTTCAAGAAGAGGTGAATTGATAGCAATTTTAGCTGCTTCCATAGCTCTTCCTTCGCCACTGCCACGACCAATACCCATAAGAGCTGATCCTGACATTTGCATTACTGCTTTAACGTCAGCAAAGTCAACGTTTATCAATCCAGGCACTGTGATAATGTCAGAAATACCTTGTACACCACGTAATAATATTTCATCAACTACATAAAAAGCTTCTTTTATGGTTGTTCTACGTTCTACAACTTGGATTAACTTATCGTTTGGAATGACTATAAGTGAATCAACGTTTTCTTTTAGTTTTTCTAAGCCTTGCATAGCTTGGCTCATTCTTCTGCGACCTTCAAAGCTGAATGGTTTTGTAACAACACCAACAGTTAAAGCTCCTAATTCTTTGGCTATTTGAGCAATAACAGAAGCAGATCCTGTTCCTGTTCCACCACCCATTCCGGCTGTAATGAATACCATATCAGCGCCATCTAGAGCTACCATGATTTCATCTCTACTTTCTTCAGCAGCTTTCTCACCAACTGAAGGATTACCACCGGCACCAAGACCGTTAGTAAGTTTAGTACCGATTTGGATTTTATTTCCCGCACAAGCCATATCAAGCACTTGAGCATCTGTGTTCATAACCCAGAAGTCAACACCTGTTAAGCCTGCTGTGATCATTCTGTTTACAGCGTTTCCGCCACCGCCACCTGCGCCAACTACTTTAATATTAGCGTGGTTTCTCATGTTTGCATCCAATTGACACTGCCTTTCGTCAAAATTTGTTGGTCCGAAATTATTGTCCACTTCTTTTGACCCCTTTATAATTTAACTAATACTGTGTTTTTTCAGTTACGGTTAATTCCGTTGTCTGTTTTTTGCCCTTTTTATTTGTAAGGTTATACTAACCCAGTTGTTAATATACTATTCAAAATAAATCTATTAGTAAAGAAAATCTGTTACAATCCTTTTACAATTCTTACAAAAAGTTTTTAATCTCCTTCATTTAATATAATGGAACAGTTAATAATATTTTTGTAGTTTTAAAAAACAAAGTTTTAACCTTTAATATCAATATTTTAGCATTTTACTTTTTTGGAGTCGAAAATTTTTTTAAAATCATGTTATTAGAGAAAAGTATGTAATTAATATATATTAAAAAACGACTAAATATCCTTAAAACTACCGAGGGGCTGGCATTTAGGTGTAAATGTTAAAGTATGTAACAAATATATACTTTTCTGCAATTATGACTTTTCATTTGTTTTTAATTAAGTAGAAGAGATAAAATCCAAAAACAAAAAAGAGAGCTAATCCATAGGAGATAAAGATATGTTAGGTTTTAATAAACAATCATTCACAAAAGCATCACAACAAGCTCAAGCTGAGACAACAGGTCAAGTTGCAAGTAAAAATGTTGAGACAACAGGTCAAGTTGCTAATAATCAGCCTTCATTATTTAACTTTGGAGCAGCTGAAACAACAGGCAGTGTAGCTTGTGATTGTGGTGGCGATAGCGGTGATAGCGGCTTCACAATGGTTGGTTAATTTAAGTAGATTATGGTTTTAAAAAATATATTGGAGGTTAAAAATAGTTTAATATTTAAACTACAGATGGAGAATTTGGTATGACCGATAAAAGCTATATGGCAAAGTGTTTTACAGCTGGTGGAATACTTTTGATCATTTCAATGTTTGCCAATTTGGTGAGCATAATTAACAATTATGAGTCTTATTTGGAAAATACTACATCATACGTTATCTCAGCATTTAACGGATGATGATTAAATTTTTTAAAAACCACCTTGAAAAAGGTGGTTTTTAAGTTTGAAATATTTTAAAACTTTTTAATTTTGATTTAAGCTCAATTTATTTGTTTGATTAGGTTGTTTTTTTGTTTTTAATATAAACCTTTTAGCTGCATTAACAGGAACTGCAAATCCAATACCTATGTTTGATTTGTTATTATCAGGATTATATATAGATTGATTTATGCCTATAACTTCACCATTTGAGTTTAACAGTGGTCCTCCCGAACTACCCGGATTTATGGCTGCATCTGTTTGGATTTTGTTTCTTTTGTAATCTATACGACTAATAATTCCTGTAGTTAGGGTTCCATTAAATCCGAAAGGATTTCCAATGGCTAGAACTCTTTGACCTACTTTTATTTTGGTAGAATCTCCCAGTTGTATGCTTTTTAGGTTGTTTTTAGGGCTAATTTTCAAAAGTGCAAGATCGTTGTTTTCGCCCATTGTAGAAATGACAGAGCCAATGTATTTTTCGCCGTCATGAAGTGTAATATCGATGCTGTCAGCACCTTCTACAACGTGGCTGCTGGTTAAAATAATCCCCTTAGCGTCTATTACGCAACCCGTTCCGCTTGATACACCATCGGGAATTTCTGCGTCAATAGCAACAATAGTCGGATTTATTTTTTCATAGACAAGAATGTTTGTTTGTTCATCTGATAAGTAGCTTTGTGAATTTACGGGTTGAATATACGACGTCGCCGAAATAAAACAAGCCGCCAAAAGACCAATGCATATCTCTCTCAATCCCTTTTTCATGGTGTGCAACTCCAAACTCGTAGTTTATATATATTAAGTATAAATATTTAATCATTTTAATTGTTCTTAAACTACGCCCTATAGAGCAGGTTTTTAAAGTGCCTGAATTTTTGCCCGCAATAACTTGTTGTAATAGTAAAGCGGGTAGTTTTTTAAATATAAATAATGAGAAAAGAAAAAACTCTAAATAACTTGAATTGCTAATTAATTTACTGGGTAAATTATCAAAATCCCCACTTCAAGCAATAGACAGTGAGAATTAGAGATAGCTTTTTTGGATGGATTTCCACATTGTTAGATGGTACAGCTTGTTGTTTGATGTTTTTAATTTAATCGGTAAGATTCTGAATAAGCCTAAAAGGCTTTTCAGAATGACAACAAGAGCTCGATTTCACTCTCTGCCGAAATTTCGCTGTCTTGAAATCTCGCCATTAACGAGTTGCGACCTTGCTCTTCGGCAAGCTCTTCATTCTCAGCTCGATTTCGCTAATAATTCATTTCACCTTCTGCGAGAACTTTTGCAGCGCAACCACCGCATTTATTCCAGGTATCACCACCTGATTCACAAGTAAACGTATTATTATAAGAACCTAGAGGGTATACACCTGCTTTGGTTATGTTAAATTCAAAATAATCTCTACCGGCAGTATTAGGACCCTTGCTTCCGTTTATATCTACAGTTACAGTTCCACAATTATTATTTAAAGGTCCGTCTCCTTGATCACTTGAGCAGGCTCCCGCTAGATTATTTAGCTGTATGATATTTTTAAAGTCTCTTTGATCTTATCAATAGCTTCTTTTTTTGTTTGTTTTGTAAGTTCACCCGTATCACGATTTTTTAACTCAACCAAACCTTCGTTTATAGTTTTACCAACAGTTATCCTGAGAGGGAATCCTATAAGATCTGCATCTTTGAATTTAACACCCGCTCGATCGGTGCGATCGTCTAAAACAACCTCAATACCTTCTTTTTGAAGCTCTTGATATATTTCATTTGCTATAGTCCACTGTAGCTCATCTTTAACGTTTACAGGTACAATAACAACGTGATAAGGGGCTATTTCAACAGGCCATTTTATTCCGTTTTCATCATGATACCTTTCAACCGCAGCTGCAGCTGTTCTTGAAACTCCTATACCATAACAGCCCATTATAAATGGGTTTTCTTTGCCGTTTTCATCAGTAAAAGAAGCATTCATTGCCTTAGAATACTTTGTGCCAAGGTTAAAGATATTTCCAACTTCAATACCTTTTGTTAATAGTAATTTTCCTGTGCATTCAGGGCATAAGTCTCCTGCTTGTGCAAGTCTAATATCGGTGATCATTTCAGGAAGTTGAATATCTTCGTTCCAATCAGTGCCAACAAGGTGAATATCGTTTTCATTTATGCCGACAACAAAGTTTTTAAGTTCTTTAACGCTATTATCAGCAACAATTTTTATGTCTTTAAGCCCTATCGGTCCAATGAAGCCAGGGTTTGCGTTAAATCCATTTTTCTTCATTAAATCTTTTATTTCCTCATTGGTGGCTATTCTTATTTCGTTTGCACCTATCGCATTTTTTAATTTGGTTTCTTCAACAGCTTGATCACCTCGAATAAGAGCAAGTACAGGTTTACTGTCTGCTATATAAACAAGACTTTTGCAGATTATCGTTTGTGGAATATTTAAAAACGCAGCCAATTCTTCGATAGTTTTTGTGTTTGGGGTGTCTATTCTGTGTGCTTTTTCAAATTTACCATCTGTTTTAGCTTCAGGCATTTTTGAAATCGCATGGTTTGTATTTGCGGCGTAATCACACTTATCACAATATAAAACATCGTTTTCTCCGCTATCGGTTTGGGTTAAAACCATAAATTCGTGGCTTACACTTCCGCCGATTGCACCTGAGTCGCTTCTTACCATTCTTGTTTCAAGTCCGCATTTTTTGAATATTTTTTTGTAAGCCTCAGCCATTATTCCGTAAGATTTATCTGCGTTTTTTTCGTCAGTATCGAAGCTATAAGCGTCTTTCATGATAAATTCACGACCTCTTAGAAGTCCGAATCGAGGTCTTATTTCATCTCTGTATTTATTTTGAATTTGATACAAATATACAGGTAATTGTCTATAGGAACGAATGTCTTCTCTTGCAAGAGAAGTGATGATTTCTTCGTGAGTAGGTCCTAGGGCAAGTTCCCTACCATGCCTATCGTTAAGACGCATTAATTCTTTGCCATAAACATCCCATCTTCCAGATTCTTCCCATAGTTCTTTAGGTTGAATAATAGGCATAAGAAGTTCTTGCGCTCCTGTAGCGTCCATTTCTTGTCTTACAATGTTTTCTATTTTTTTCAAAACTCTCCACATAAGTGGTAAATAAGAATAAACTCCGCTTGTGAGTTTTTTTATATATCCTGCTCGGACTAAAAGTTGATGACTTACAACCTCAGCATCTGCAGGGGTTTCCCTTAGTGTTTGAACAAAAAGAGTTGACATTTTCATAAGACAAAATCCTTTTATCATGTGTGATTTAACTGGTTTATAATAACATAAAATAATTTTTGTTTTTGGGTTTTATTTAACTTGAATCGCAAATTAATTTTTTAATAACGTAGTCAAAATCCCCATCCAAAGCATAATAAAAAACTCCCTTTAAACGGGAGTTACATATTCCAACCTCTTTTTCCCTCAGCTAATTTTCTTGGGTAAATTTTTGCGTGTCTCCCTCTATCCAAATACAGGTTTTTTCATTGTTTTTTACGAATGAAAAATTTGCTTGGAAAGGGTTTTTATAATGTTCTGATTTATATTTAATCAGAATTATTTTTGTTACAGCATTAACTGAGTTTAAAACGCACATTTGCTCACTTTCACTCGGTTATCTGTTTTTAGCTTTAGATCGGATTGTTTTTAACTTTTATTATGACAGTGTTTAATCCAATATTTATTGCAGTTTAGTAGTGTTTTTTATATTAAACTTTTGGATTATGAAAATTTTTTTTCTAATACTTTTGCAATGGCCTTTAGGGATATTGAATTATAACAAAAAGCGTTTATGATGCTATCTGCCTGGTTAAAACAAGGGTGATTGTTTTCTATTCCAATATGTATAAGTATTTTAGGCTTATTTATTTGTTCAAATAATTTAATTTGGTTTTTGTTCAGTTGAGTGTTATACCCGATAAAAATAACCTCATCAAAATCCTTTTGAGATATTTGTTTTAAGACTTTTTCGACGTCAGGATTTAATGAATAAGATACTTCTTGAGTATTTTCAGAATGAAGAAAATCTGAAAGCTTGTATTTATCAAATTTATAATTATAAATTTGAGATTTGTCCGCTGATAAAATAAGGTAATTTTTATTTTTCTGAAGAGGCAATAATTGTCCTTTTTTTGTGGTTTCAATTGTTTTTATAGTTATATTTTCCAGTTGTTTACGCATTTGAGATACATTTATTGTTATTTGATTTTTTTGCTTATTTAAAATGCCGTATTTTTCTTTATATTTTAATATTCGCTCAATACTTTGATCTATACGAGATTCTTCAATCTCTTTATTTTCGATCATTTGGGCAAGTGTATTTATATCGTTCAAAATATCTTTATCGCTATCTTTAAAAATAAATAAGTCAACACCTGCTTTAATGGCTAATTTTAAAGCTTCAATTCTTTTAAAATGATTGGTTATACCCCCCATAACCATATCATCAGAGATAACAAGCCCTTCAAATTCAAGCTTGTTACGCAAATAACCATTTATAATGTTTTCTGAAAGGGACGCCGGAATTTTTTTGCTATCAAAAGCACTATAGTGGACATGAGCAACCATAACAGCATCAAGGCCTTTTTTAATTGCGTCTTTAAATGGTTCTATATGGTATTTTACGAGCTCATATTCGGGAAGGTTTATAACAGGCAAATCCAAGTGTGAATCAACAAAAGCCTCTCCATGTCCGGGAAAATGCTTTCCTACAGGAATAATATGATTTTGCGCAAAAGTTGTCCATACGGGATATGCGTTTTCAATGACATTTTTTTGATTATTGCCGAATGCTCTAACTCCGATAACAGGATTTTGAGGGTTTGTATTTATATCTAAAACAGGTGCAAAATTGAGATTTATGCCAAGGCTTTTTAACTCGGTGGACATTAATTGAGTGTGTTCCTTTAAAGTTTGAACATCTTTTATAACGCTTAAAGCTTTTGGAGTAAGGTATTCCAAGCGATCATCTAGTCTAATAGTCCTTTCGACAAGTCCTCCTTCTTGGTCAATACTATGGAATAGGTTGATCTGAGAATATTCATCAAGATTCTTTACTAAATTTAAAAATTTTTCTCGTGAGTTTAAGTTTTCTGCAAAATAAATAACACCGCCTAATCCTGATGAGACAGCATCTTTGATGTTTTGGGTTAAAGCTTCTCCTTGAAAACCAAGGATAAACATTTGAAAAAGCTTTTCTTTTATAGAAAGTTTGTTTATTATTGTATTTATATCCATTAATTTAACACTCAAATTGTGGACCAAAATATATTTTATAATACGGATTGAATTTAAGAATCATTTATTTAATAGAGGAAATTTGACTATAAAATATTGTAATCTGTATTAAAGACTATTTGATTTAAATCGGTGAGTTTTGATATGCAAATATCTAATGTTAAAACAATAACTATAGCTTTAATAGCTGCGTTGCTTGTATGTTTTGCTGCAACGCCGGAAGCGTTTGCCAAGAAAAAAAGTAAAAAAAGCGGTGGACTTAATCCTGCTGAAATTCAGGAAATAACCCAAACGATAGACTCTTTGACAAGAAAAGTCTATGCCTCTTCTTTATTTTCTCCTGAAGAAAACGAAAAATTAATTGACGTAAAAATAAAACTTGATAATGCGATGTTGACCGGAGGTTCTCCCGAGTTGGCTCCTTTACTTTATAAGGCGGGCAATCTTTATAGAATTAGAGAATACAGAGAACAAGCAATAGAGTGTTTTCAGCTTGTATTGGAAAATTTCCCCGATACTGCATTAGGTCCTAAATCTAAAAAAGAGCTCAAAAAAATGGGTATAACTATTCAATCGGAAGAAGAAGAGCTCGAGGAATAATAATTTATAATAGCAATCAAAAAAAGCCTCAAGTTAACAACTTGAGGCTTTTTGGTCTTTAATAAAGATTTTTAGGTTTTATGAGTTTTGCTTTAATGCATCTGCTTGTTTTAACATATTGCAGTTTTCGTCTCTTGTTTTTTCTTGATCTTTATAGATTCTTGATCTTTGAATTACTTCATCAAAATCAATCAAGTGAGCGTCAAAATCAGGACCGTCCACGCAAGCAAATTTTGTTTCTCCGCCTACGGTAACTCTACAAGCTCCGCACATGCCGGTACCGTCCACCATTAACGGATTCATACTTGCTTCTGTTTTTATGGCAGGTTCTCTTGTGAGGTCAGCAACAGCTTTCATCATAGGCATAGGACCTACGGTTATTACGAAATCAACGGTTTCTCTGTCAATGATTTCTTGAAGAACTTCTGTTACAAGCCCTTGACGTCCGTGGCTACCATCGTTTGTCGTTACAAAAAGCTCACTGGAAGCTTCTTTCATTTTATCTTCCCAGAATAAAAGGTCTTTTGTTCTGGTACCCATTATCATATAAACTTTGTTACCGGCTTCTTTTAGGGATTTTGCTATTAAATAACAAGGCGCTGCGCCATATCCACCTGCAACACAAACTACCGTTCCGTATTTTTTAACGTTAGTAGGAACGCCTAAAGGACCTACTAAATCTTCAATTTCTTCTCCTGCTTCAAGTTGAGCAAGTTTTTTAGTTGTATAACCCACAGCCATAAAGACTATGGTAAGTTCGTTTTTTTCTTTATCGATATCAGCGATGGTCAATGGAATTCTTTCGCCATTTTCATCAACTCTTAAAATAATAAATTGTCCCGCTTTACCGTTTCTTGTTACGTTAGGGGCATCCACGACAATTTCAAACTGTCCTTCGCAAAGTTGTTTTTTAGATAAAATTTTGTATCCCACTTTTTTTCACCTGTATAAAAATATAGTTCAAACCAATTATTTTTAGTATACTCCAATAAATATCTAAGACAAGCAGGTTTACATTTTGTTCTCTATTTTTTCATATAAAGTTATAATTGATGTGAGTAGAAAAAATCAGGTTTTAAATTTGTCTTTTAAAAAAACATTTGTTCTTTGTTTTTTATTTTTAATATTTTGTGTTCCCCCTGTACAAGCTAAACTTGGCGTACTAAAACCAAAATGCAAAAATGGAAATTGTGAAAGAAAGTGGAAGAATTTTGAGTCTACTTTAAAAAATGCAAAAGTTGATTATGAAATTCTGGATAAAAACTTTTTAAACAAAGCAAAAGAATGTAAATTTCTATTTATTCCTTTCTTAGATTGCATTTCAGATGAAGTGTTATCCGAACTGGAACAGTTTAAAAATAATGATGGCAAAATTATAATTACAACTTCTGATTTGAAAATTAAGAATGAACGTTTGAATAAATTTGCAAACCTTGTAGATATTGGTGTTTTAAGTGTTAATGAATCGAAAAAAAAGAAACGAATAAAAATTAAAGATGTTAAATATTCGCTAAAAAAAAGGTGTAAAGTAGCAGAGCTATTAACATCACACAAATCCGAAGCGGTTTTAAATTGGATGGAAAATCAAACACCGGCTGTAACTCTTGGGGATTCGGGTTCTTATATAGCTTGGCAATGGGGCTTGGGGGCAAATAAAAGACTTGATGCAAAAGTTTTGAGGTTTTTGCTGGCAAAAATTGATTCTGAAGCTGTTTTAGAAAGACAAATAACACTTTCAAAAAAAGATTTTCAAAAAAATATTAATCGAATAAATTATTATAAAAATAAAATTTCTAAAAACTTTGATCATCGCTTTTGTCCTGAAAAACAAAGTCTTTTAACTTTGATACAAAACAAAATTTATCTTTCAGAAGTTCATAAACAAATGGCGATAAATTATTTTAATGAAAAAAATATCGAAAAAACACTTACAGAACTTGAAATATCAACGGACAATATTTTAGAAGCCTACAAAAATTCAATTGTATCAGAGCCGGTTGAAGCAAGAGCGCTTTGGGTTGATAGAGGCACAATAGTTTCTATCCACTCGCAACAAGCAATGTCAGAGCTTTTTGAAAAAATAAAAAAAGCAGGAGTTAATATAGTATATTTCGAGGCTGTAAACGCAGGCTTTGCAGTTTATCCAAGTAAACTTATTGAACAAACACCTCAGGCAAAAGGCATAGATCCATTAAATTGGGCTGTAATCGAGGCTCATAAAAGAAATATAGAATTGCACCCTTGGGTTTGGATCTTTGCGGTTGGAAATAAGCGTCATAACTCTATAATAGCCATGCCGGAAGAGTATAAAGGACCACTGTTAGAAAGAGATCCCTCTTTTTCGCTATTAGGTCAAAGAGGAAAAGCTGTGCCTATAAACCAACACGAGTTTTGGGTAGACCCATCCAATCCTCAGAGCCAAAAACATTTACTTTTATTGTTGAAAGAAATAGCTACAAACTATGATATTGACGGTATTCAGCTTGACTACATAAGGTACCCTTTTCAAAATAGATTCAATTTAATGGGTTTAAACTCTTACTCTATAGAAAAGTTCGAACGTGAAACAGGTATTTCTTTTGGAGATTTGACACAAGAGGAGTTTGATTGCTGGAATCAATGGAAAGCCGATCAGGTTACAACTTTTGTTAAAAACGCTTCGAGTTTGATTAAAGAAATAAAACCTGAGGCAAGGGTTTCGGCGGCTGTTTTTGGAGGAAGTCAACAAAAAAGGCTTAAAACAATAGGTCAAGAATGGGAAAAATGGGTTGAAAGCCGATGGGTAGATATTTTAAACCCGATGATTTATTCAAAAACTACCGAAGGACTTGAAAGAAATCTTGTTCATTTTAAAAAAGGTGTGGGAAAAAAGGCTTTAGTTTATCCCGGTGTGGCTTTGAAACATTTGAATGATGTATCATTGGATGATCAGATAAATACAGTTAGAATAGAAGGACTGTCGGGCAGCACCCTTTTTGCGATGGATCAGTTTGATAAAAATAAAATAGAATCTTTGTCCAAAGGTATTTATCAGGTTAAAAACGCCTCACTTCCAGGGAAAGAACCTTTTGAATCATCTCGATTGCTATTGAATAGATTTTTGAAAAAACTTGATATTTTGCAAAGTGTTTTAGACAAAAAAGAAGAAACAAAACAGGAAGTGTTTAACCGCATAAAACAGGAATCCCAAGCTATTTATACGGATGTTTTGATGTTAAAGCAAAATCCTAATAATGCAGATATTAAAATGATTTTGAATAATATTGAGACGATAAAAAGAGAATTGGAAAGCTTTTTGAATGTTGAGTTTCCTGTGAATATTGAACGAAAAAGATCTTTATTAGGTGATCTTGACAAAGTTTATTATATTCTTTCGGTAAAACATTATGAGCTTAAGTCTTTTGTTAATTAGATGTTGATCTTCTGTATTAGATTTTTTAAATAATCTATTTAAAGCTTTGAACCAGCTTTAAAAGCTTTTCTTTTCTGTTATATCCCCTTAATAATAAAGGCTGTTGGCATTTGTTTGCATTTGCAGCATTTTCTTCAAAAGTAGGTCTTTTATTGTTCGTATAAAAAATACCAAGGGGCAGTTTTTCTTCTTCCAACGATCTTTCAAATGCTTTTATTCGGTTAGTGGTATCGTGATTTTCAAGGTAATATGTTTTTTCCTTAAACCATCCGTAGGTATTTATCTCATTAAAAGAAATACAGGGCTGGAAAGTATCTACAAGGGAAAATCCTTTGTTTAAAATGGCTTTTTTGTATAAATTTTTAGTTTGTTCTATTTGTTGACAAAAAGCCCTTGCCACAAAACTTGCGTCAAAATTTACAGCTGTTGAAATAGGATTAAAAGGCTCACTTGTAACGCCGTGAGGTTGTGCTTTTGTGACAAAACCTAATTGAGAAGACGGGGATGCTTGTCCTTTTGTTAGACCGTAAATCATATTATTGCAAACGATAAGAGTAATGTCGGGGTTGCGCCTCATTGCGTGTATAAAGTGATTTCCTCCTTCGCCATACACGCATCCATCTCCACTTACGACTATAACGGTTAAATTTGGATTAGCGGCTTTTATTGCTGTTGCTACAGGAATTGCCCTGCCGTGAAGACCGTTGAAATAATTACTTTTAAAGTATTGAGGTAATTTTGCGGCTTGTCCGATTCCTGATACCAAAACGATATTTTCAGGTTCAATATTAAGCTCTGAAAGAGCATCTTTGAGGGCTTTTAGTATTTGAAAGTTTCCACATCCCGGACACCAACTTATTTCAACATCATTTCTATCAAACGGATTCATTTATAAACCTCTTTTGGTTAGTTCCAGCCAAATTTCTTCGGGAGAAAAAGGCAGACCATTATATTTCAATATACTTTCTGTTATATTAATTCCGAGGTAGGTGTTTAAAATATGGGCAAATTGCCCTGTACAGTTGTTTTCTAGTGTGATTATATTTTGAGCTTTTTCAAAATATTTTTTTGAATTCTTATCCACCGGAAAAACTTGGCTAAAGTGCAGATGGGCTATATCGGGGCTGTTAAACTTTTTTAGGGCTTCTTTTACGTTTTTTTTATTAGAGCCCCAGCTTACTAAAAGGTGTTTGTAGTTTTCATTTCCTGTAAATTCAGGAGGAATAGTTTCTTGGGCGATTTCGTTATATTTTTTCATTCTTTTATCAACCATTTTTATTCTCAGGTTAAAATTTTCGGTAATAATTCCGTCTTCAGTGTGTTCATCACTATCTGCACAGACAAAACCTTTTCCGTAGGAGGGAATTCCTCGGGGACTGATATTGGAGTTGTTAAAGGCATAGCGTTGATAGCTTTCGTCTGTTTTTGTTATGTATCTTTTGATTTCAAGGTTTTCGATATTAAGTTCATCAACAATGAAAGTTGAATCCACAAAGTATTGATCTGTTAAGATAAAGACGGGTATTTGGTACTTATCAGCCATTTTAAAAGCAAGTAAACTTAGCTTAAAAGCTTCTTGAGGATCTCCCGGAGTGAAGATGATACGGGGAAATTCGCCGTGCCCTGAGTATAAAACAAAATTAAGGTCTCCTTGTTCGGTGCGTGTCGGGAGCCCGGTGGCAGGTCCCGGTCTTTGTGCAACGTGAACAACAATAGGAGTTTCGGTCATTCCTGCAAGGCTAATACTTTCTGCCATTAGTGCATAACCTCCTCCTGATGTGCTTACAAGTGCTCTTGATCCCGCATACCATGCGCCTATTGCCATATTTATTGCGGAAATTTCATCCTCGGCTTGTTCTGATATTATGCAAAAATCATCGCTATTATTTGTTAAAAACTGAAATAAGGAGGTTCCCGGTGTCATTGGATATGATGAAATAAAGTCACACCCTGCTGCGATACAGCCTATGCCAATAGCTTCTGCGCCATTGAGAAGTAGTTTGTTTTCTATGGAATTATCTTGGTTGATATCAAGGTCTATGTCCTTTGTTTTTAAAATTTCTTGTCCTATTTCAAAACCTTTTTGTGCCGCTAAAATGTTATTTTCTTTATATTGTGGCGTGTTGACAAATTTTTGGCTTATAAAATCTTTTATATGACATTCTTGGCTGCTGAAAATGCCAAGAATAACTCCAGCGCCAACCATATTGGCATAAACTGTATCGCCTATTTCTTTAGCTGTCTTTATTAAAGGAGTTTCAATATGTTTATAAGCCTTTATTTGAGGGCAGTCACATTCACATTCGTATAAAATCAAAGTATCTTTACTTACTTTGTCTTTAAGATGTTCAATAGCGCCTTTGCATAAAGCTATTAGGATATCTATTTTTTCACTGTAGCAATTTTGAGGTGATGAACTTACTCTTATTTGGGCAGAATTTAATCCACCCCTTACTCTTGACATGTATTCCTTGCAAGAAAAAACATTGTAGTGGCATTTTTTGAAAACTTTTAAGAGTACTTCGGAGACAGTTTCTATTCCTTGACCGGCATGTCCGCAGATTACAATGGATATATCGTTTTTAAGTGATAGTTTTTCGCTCATATAAAAATCTTTTAGTATAGATTGTTTTTATATGATAAGGCTTGTAGTTTTTCTTAAGTATTACCCGACTAGACAGCTTTTTGTTTATTTAATCGGTGTAGTAGTCCCATCCTTGGTATACGAATGAGAAAATTTCGGTTATATATTTTTGTAGTTCTTTTTTTGAGCGATCTTCTTTTATAAGGTCTGTTGCAGCTTTAAAAAAGAAACTGCAAAGGTTTTTTATGAAAAATTCAGACGGTAGTTGTTTTAAAAGGTCAGAATGGGCTTTTGCTTTGCTTTTTAGGGCTTTGTACTCTATTTCGCTGTATTGTTCAGCCCAGTTTGTTAAGTAGTTTTCAAACTTTGAGTCATTGGATTTGAAAATTAAAAGTTTTAAATTTTCCCTGTTTTCATCAAGAAAATTAACTATGGTATCAAAATATAATTCAGATTTATCAAATTGAATTTTAGACGGTGAATCTTGCAGTTCTTTTAATGTTTTTTCGAGTTGTAATAAGGTTGGTTTTATAACTTCTTCAAAAAGGCTGTCTTTATTTTCAAAGTAGTTATAAATATTGCTGAGTGAAACTTGCGCATTTTTTGCTATTTTGCGCATGCTGGCTTTTGAATAGTCAGTGTTTAAAAACTCGGACCTTGCTGCTTTTAGTATTGAATTTTTAAGGCTTTGTTTGAGAACTTGAGGCATTCGCTTCACCTTTTTATACTGAAATGAGTTTATTTTTAAGAAATTCGATGCGATCGCATTTCTTAAAAAACGCTCCTAACTTACGCATACCGCTGCAAACTTTTTGACTGAATTCTTAATTACTTTTTTGTATCGGTATAACTTCGCAAATATTATTATAATCCATAGCTGTTACGACTAAAAGGATTACATAATTCTTAAAATATTAAACTTTTTTCGGTGTTTATTGGTCCTTTGATTTTGTAATATTAAAAAGACTGAAAAATGGCTGGCTAAAAAGGGATGAATTTATGAGAATAATAATAGTTGGTGCCGGTTTTGCAGGTATGGCTGCTGCGAAAAAATTAAACAAAACAGCTCAAAAAAAAGATATTGAAGTTGTCTTAATTGATAAAAATTCTTATTCTACTTTTGTTCCTCTTTTACCTGATTATACAGGTGAAATGACCACCAAACAGATGATAAAAAGAGAAATAAAAGAATTTTTGCCTGAAAATATTGAGTTTAGGCAAGAGGACGTTATTTCTATAGATTTTGATAATAAGAAATTGGAGTCTAATAAAAATAGTTATGATTATGATTTTTTGATATTGGCATCAGGCTCTGTAGTTAATTATTTTGGTCTGAAAACAGATTCTAAAATTTATCCTTTAACGAGTTATAATGATGCGGTTGATATTCTTGATAAATTTGTTAGTTATATAAATTTGACAATTAATCCTGTTGTAGTAATATCAGGAGCCGGTTATACAGGTATAGAGCTGGCATCGCATCTAAAACAAACAGCTGAGCATCATAAAAAGCAAGTTGAAATAATACTTTTGGAAAAAAATAATCGAATACTTGCTTTTTTAAGTAAAAAACAACAACAATATGTGCAAAAATATCTTGATAAAGAAGGTTTTAAGTTGTTTTTAGAAACAGAATTGATTGGGTATGACGGTAATGAAGCCGTTTTTTCTGATGGGGCAAAAATAAAAACAGATCTTGTTTGTTGGACGACAGGAACTAAGTCTCCAATGACTAACATTGAAGGTGGTTTTAGTACATTAGAAGATGGTCGGATTGTTGTTGATGAATTTTTGAGAGTTTCGGGTTATGAAGATACTTTTATCGCAGGTGATAGTGCCGCTATAAAACAAAAAGACAATTATATTAGAAAGGCAGTTAATTTTGCAATATATTCAGGTGAAAGAGCTGCTTTGAATATAAAAAGATTGGTTGAAAATAAATCTTTGAAAAAGTTTTATCCTCCGGATCTCGGCTGGATGTTGCCTTTAGGACAGACAAGTGTCGGGAAAATATTTGGAATCTTTGAAGTTTATGGAAAAACAGGGATGCGTCTGCATTACTTAATGGGAGCATTTAGGTGTTTTGACAGTAATAGCAGATGGAAATATATTTTATTAGCCTTAACTATGAGGGATGGAAAAATGACTGATAGATTAAGTATTTTATTGAAAGTTTTATTTAAATCTACAGAATTTAGACAATATGGATATCTTGCCCTGAGAATAATTTTTGGGATGGGGTTTGTATATCACGGTATGAGCAAACTTGTAATGGGGTTGGATTCCGTTGTTAGTATGTTTGCTATTTTGGGAATCCCGGCGGCAGCATTTTTTGCTCCTTTGGTGGCTTTTACTGAGCTTACAGCGGGAATGATAATGCTGGTAGGTTTATTTACCAGAATTTCTTCTATTGCGATAATGACGATAATGTTTGTAGCTCTTATAACTGCCCATGCCGGTGTCAGCTACGCTGATCCTTTGAAACAATTGACTATACTTTATTTCTTTGTGGGTCTTTTATACTTCTTAGGCGGAGGTGGTGGTTTTTCTGTTGATAGAGTTCTTTATCGAAACTTGAAAAAACAGATTCAAAGACCGAGATTACATATATAACGATAAAAAAAAGCGACCTTCCATGACTTGTCCGATTTTTGTGGCTTAGATCATCATTATAAGGTCGTTTTTTTAGCTATTTAAAATATATTAAAACTTATTGATTTGTTGTTGATTATTTATTGCTGCAGATTCTAGCTCATCAAACGATTCGATAGTTGTAAAATCTTTGTTTTGGGTTTTTACTTCTATAGCACCTTCTGAAGCTTCTTGAAATGCAGCTTGAGCGAATTGTTGTTTTTGTTCTTCTGAAAGTTTTGGTTGAGAAAGAATATTATCAAGTTGATTTCTGAAATCAACAGCTTGTTTTCCTGTTAGCAAACAAGGTTCACCTTCTTTTGTTGTTCCTGCTACTGAGGCTTTAGTTGATTCTTTAAGAGTTGTTTCTAATTTTGCTTTTTCTTGTTGGTTTCTGACGTTGAATTTAATAGCACCGTTAAAAGAAATATTGTTCATTTTTAAATCCTTTTCTATTATTATAAATAATGGCTAATTTAATAAAGAAGCTTAAATGAAAAAATTGCTCTTAATAAAAAAATGTTTACAAATTGTAATAATAACATTGTTAGAATTTTAAAGTTTTAATATTTAAACTTCCACACCAGGCAGTACGAACCAAAAACGGCTGCCTTCTCCTGCTATGGAAGAAAAATCAATATGACCGTTATGAAGCTCCACAAATTTTTTGGTTAAGGCGAGTCCTAATCCTGTTCCTTCTTGCTTGCGAGTATAAGAAGAATCCAGTTGGGCGAATTGTACAAATACTTTTTCTCTATCTTTTTTTGCTATACCTATGCCGGTATCTTTAATTTCTATTCTTAAATTATCCCCTTCAATAGAGCTTTTTACCGTTATTTTTCCATTTTCTTCCGTGAATTTAACGGCATTACTGATTAAATTGTACATTATTTGCCTGAAACGTTTACTGTCAGCTTTTATTATTCCCTTAGAAACTTTCAGTTCAATTTTAATGTTCTTTTTGCTGGCTACACTTTCTAGTGCTGATGCGACTTCATAGGTTATTTGTCTGTGATCAAATTTTTCGTACATTAAGTCCATATTTCCTGATTCAACTTTTGACAAATCTAAAACATCATTGACAAGTCGTAGTAAGTGATCACCGCTTTTGGAAATATTTTTTAAATAATCTCGTTGTTTTTCACTTAAGTCCCCATAACTACCTTGTAACAGCATATCCGAGAATCCTATAATTGCATTTAATGGGGTTCTAAATTCGTGAGACATGCTGGCTAAGAATTCACTTTTTAGGTGATTTGTTTTTTCTGACTTAGAAAAAAGATCTGCTTGCCTTATAGCAATATATATTTGGTCTGTAATAGTTTCTAAAAGATCACTGTCTTCGTTGCTGAGAATTTTCAAAGGACTTTGAGTGGTTAAAAATAGCCCACCCCAACTGTCATCACCTCTTTTTATGGGAAGTCCCAAAACTGAATATGTTGACATTTTTTCATAATAGTCTTTCACATAATCGGGAATATTTGAATTTTTTATGTTGTCAACTCGTAGTTTTTTTCCTTTTTTGAAATAGTTTTCCCACCAATATCCGCCAATTTCTGTACAATATGTATTTTTGCCCACTTTTTTAGTGTTTTCATCAACAATATGTTCTTTTTTTATATACCAACCCTTTTTGATTTCATTGTCCATTTTTGCAATGACAACTCTATCTACTTGAAATATTTTTGCTACTTCTGCGCATAAAATGGATAAAACTTCGTCAATTTCAAGTGTACTGCGTATTGCTGTAATGATTTTTCTTAGTAGAGTTTCTCTTTTGACTTTATACTGAAGCCTTTCATAAAGACTAAGCTGGTGAATGGCAATACCCACTTGGTTTGCTAACATTTTTAAAAGTTCTACTTCCTCTTTTTCTATTTTTCTTTTTTCTAAAACAAAGTGAAGTCCTAAAACGCCTATTAAACGTTCTGAAAAAACAATAGGGATACCTATTCCTGATTTGAAGCCAACGTCATAAACATCTCTTTTAAAATCTTTATTGGGGTAGTGTTCTTCAATAAACTCATTAATATCTTCTATGGTAAATTCTTGATAGTTTTTAATGTTATTTAATAATAAATTTATAAGTCTTATATTATCTCTTCTTGCTGTTAAAGATGGAATTTGAGGAAAAGATAAATATTCCGAATCACTGTCAATAGCCATAAACTTATCTTTTTGGGTATCGTAAAGTCTTATAAAACATCTATCAGCGTTTAAAGCTTTGCCTATTTCAGTTACTACAGTCTTTTTGACTTCATTTATATCTAAAGTACTACGAACTGTACTTATTACGGTTCGCAAAAGACTTTCTCTGTCGGATCTCTTTTTTATATCTGTATAAAAACGTGCTTGTTGAATAGCAATGGCAATTTGAGTTCCAATGTATTTTAAAACATCAATATGTGAATTTCTCCACTCTCTCAAATAATTAACTTGGTGAACTATTATTGTACCTAGTATTTTGCCTTTATGAACGACAGGAGCTGCTACAAAAGATTTTACGTCAGAAGATTTAAAGCAAAGTTTTTTATAATTGTCGCTGAGTGCCTCGGCATCACTTACGACTACAGGTTTATGTTCAATGACTAGTTTATTATGCCACTCAGGAGGCATGATAAATTCAGAATCTTCTTCAATTATAGAGGATATTTTGTCTTTTAGTCGGTATTCATTTTTTAATAAAAAACTGTCAGAACTCTCTTCGTATAGAGCCATTAAGCATCTATCGACTTTTAATAATCTTCCGACTTCTTCTACCGTTGTTTTTACTACTTTTTCAACTTCAAGAGATTCTCTTATTGAGTTTACGATCCATTTTACGATACGTTCTCTTTCTTGTTGTTCAAATATTTTATTTATATATCCGGTCAGCTCTTCCTCGTTAGAAGTTAGTTTCTTTTTTTGCAATCCGAGTTCTTTTTCTTTGCTTGCAACAAGTTCAGCCAGTCTTATGACTTCTTTTTCTGTTTCAATCAAAATGGATTTAAGTTTTTGAACTTCAAAGTCTTGATCCCGATTAAAAAAATCAGAAATGCTTGATGATCCAAAAGAATTTGATATTTTTGGACTGTTTTCAATAATTTTATTGTTTTGTTTGTTGTTAGATAAAAAGCTTCTAAAAAACTTGTTTAGCATATTTTACCACTTGCTAGACTAAATTACTTAACATCGATGTGGATATTAAATATATAAATAAATTTTATAATTATTTATTCTAGCATAATGATTAAAAAATTTTTTAACAATATTTCCGTTTAGAAAAATATTTTGGTGGATTGTAATATAATTTAAGGATATAAATAGAGATATTATTTAAGGGAAAATTGAGAATGAAAGATAAAAAGGGTAAGTTGTTTGTAATTGTAGGACCTTCCGGAGTGGGTAAAGGAACTCTTGTGGCTGCTATATTGGATAATACTTCAGATATAAAACTTTCAATATCTGCAACAACCAGAAATCCAAGACCCGGTGAAGAACACGGTGTAAATTATTTTTATCTTTCAAAGGCTGAATTTTTAAAAAGTATAGAGCAAAATAAATTTCTTGAATGGGCTGAATTTGCAGGTAATTATTATGGTACTTTTACTGATACCGTAAAAGAAAACCTTAATAAAGGTATGGATTTGGTTCTTGAAATAGATGTTCAAGGTGCTATGCAAATAAAAGAAAAAATTAAAGAAGCTGTTATGATATTTATTCTTCCGCCCTCTATTGAAGAGTTGAAAAAAAGGCTTAGAGATCGTAATACTGAGACAGAAGAGGCAATGAATAAAAGACTTTTAGCGATGAAAAGTGAATTGCAGCAAAAAGATCAATTTGATTATCAATTGGTTAATGATGATTTTCAGCTTGCCGTAACAGAGCTCGAAGAGATTATTAATACTGAAAGGAATAAATAAATGACGTTGTCAGGTAAAAAGATACTTATCGGTATTACAGGTGGTATAGCTGCATATAAAATTTGTGAGTTGATTAGATCTTTAAAAAAACTCAATGCTGATGTGAAGGTGGTTTTAACTCCTGCGGCAAAAGAATTTGTAACAGAAACGACGTTAAGGACTTTGACTCAAAATCAAGTTTATTGTGAGCAATTTAATGTTGAAGACTGGAAACCTGAGCATATAAGTTTAGCTGATGATAGTGATTTGTTTATTATAGCTCCTGCTTCGGCAAATACGATAGGTAAAATAGCTAATGGTATTTGCGATAATCTTTTGACCTCACTTGTTCTGGCTTTTAGAAAATCTGTCATTTTAGCTCCTGCAATGAATTGCAATATGTGGGAAAATACGGCATTACAAAAAAATCTTACATATCTTAAAAGTTCAGGTTTTAAGATAATAGAGCCTGAGAAAGGTTTTTTGGCTTGCGGCTATGAAGGTAAAGGAAGAATGGCAGAGCCTGAAGTGATAAAAGAAAAGGTTATTGAATTTTTTTCGCATAAACAGTTTTTAGCAGGTCAAAAAATTGTTGTAACCGCTGGTGGAACAAAAGAAAACATTGATCCTGTCAGGTATATAGGGAATTATAGTTCGGGGAGAATGGGTATAGCAATAGCTGATGCTGCTTTTGCCCTTGGTGCTGATGTTATTCTTGTGAGTAGTGTGTATGTTGAAAAGCCTTATAATATAGTTGTCGCAGAATCAGCAGAGGAGATGTTTAAGGAAACAAAAAAAGCGTTTGAAAAGGCGGACTCTCTTATAATGGCTGCTGCTGTGGCTGATTATAAGCCTGAAAAAATTCAAGATCAAAAAATAAAAAAACAAGATAATGATAGTTTGGTTATTAAATTAGTCAAAAATCCTGATATTTTAAAGGAAATGGCAGCTATAAAAACAGAAAAACAGACCGTTATAGGTTTTTGTGCTGAAAGTGAAAACTTACTTGGGAATGCAAAAGAAAAAATAAAGAATAAAAATCTTGATTATATAGTGGCTAATGATATTTCAAGAGCTGAAATTGGTTTTAATAGTGATTATAATGAAGTTTTGCTTATAAACAAAGAGGGTGAAGTGCAAAAAATTGAAAGAATGCCTAAAATAGATATTGCTCGAAAATTGCTTGAAAGGATTTTTAATGGTTAAGATATCAGCAATAGTAAAAGAATTGGAAGTTTTGGCTCCGTTAGAATTGGCTGCTGAATGGGATAATACAGGCTGGCAGGTTAAACTTGAAGATAAAGATGTAACAAAGGTTATGTTGGCACTTTCTCCCGGTTCGGATATTATAAAACAAGCCCAAAAAGAAGGCTGTAACCTTGTTATAACTCATCACCCTTTGGTGTTTTCAAAAATAAATTCTATTGATTGTGAAAATAGCATTCAAAAAATAATTATAGAAGCAATAAAGAACGACGTTCATTTGTATTGTGCTCATACAAATCTTGATAAAGCACCTGGTGGAGTGTCAGATGTCGTTGCTGATGTTTTAGGGCTTGAAAATGTAGTTGAGTTTGAAGAATTTGTGAAAACGGGTACGTTAAAAAAAACTAAAAACCTTGATGAGATGGTGGAAGTGATAAAAAAAGTTTTTGATATTGATAAGTTGAATCTTATAAATCCACAGAATATTCAAAAAGTGTCTAAAGTTGCTGTTTGTCCCGGTAGTGGCGGAGATTTTATAAAACGTTTAAAAGATGTGGATCTTTATATAACAGGAGATGTAAAATATCACGATGCTCTTGAAGTTATGGATAAAATAGTTATTGATGCCGGGCATTTTGAGATTGAAAGAATTATATTGCCTGTTTTAAAAGAAAAAATAGAGCAATTGGGAGTAAATGCTGTTATTGCTGAAGAATCAGCTCCTTGGATTGTTGTTTGAGAGAAATTTTATTAATGTGTGGTCGTGAAAATGAAAAAAATTGAGCTTTTAGCTCCTGCAAAAGATTTTAATTGTGGAAAACTTGCAATAGATTGTGGTGCTGATGCCGTTTATATCGGTAGTACTTCTTTTGGGGCAAGGGCTTCGGCTCATAATAATATAGAAGATATTCAACGATTAACAGATTATGCTCATGAATATAGAGCAAAGGTTTACGTGACCGTTAATACGCTTCTTGATGATGATGAGATAATTAAAGCTGAGAAATTGATAAATTCTTTGTATGATATTGGTGTTGATGCAGTCATTATACAAGATTTAGGACTTTTGGAGTGTGATTTGCCTCCAATATATTTACATGCCAGCACCCAAATGCATAATATGACTCCCGAAAAGGTGAAATTCCTTGAGAAGGTTGGATTGCAGCGGGTTATTTTGGCAAGAGAATTGAGCTTAGAGAATATTAAGGAAATTAAAAAACATACAAATATAGAGCTTGAATATTTTGTTCACGGGGCGTTGTGCGTTAGTTATAGCGGGCAATGTTATATGAGTTATGCAATTGGTGGTAGAAGTGGCAATAAAGGGGTTTGCGCACAGCCATGCCGGAAAAAATATTCGTTGGTTGACTCTTCAAATAAAATAATAGCCAAAGATTCTCATTTGTTGTCTTTAAAGGATTTAAATCTTTCCGAACGTCTTGAAAGTATGATAGATGCAGGAATTAGTTCATTTAAGATTGAAGGAAGGTTAAAAGACGAGAGTTATGTGAAAAACGTAGTTAGTTATTATAACCGCAAGTTGAATGATAGTTTAGCGTTGAGGGGTTTGCAAAGAAGTTCGTTAGGGGCGTCAAAGGCGGATTTTATTCCTGAATTGGGCAAGACTTTTAATAGAGGGTATACAACATATAATCTAAGCGGTAAAAGAGATAATATAACTGCGTTTAACAGTCCAAAGTTTGTCGGAGAGTATTTGGGTGGAGTTAAAGAGATAAAAAAAGACTCGTTTAAACTTGATAATAATATCCCATTAAGCAGTGGTGATGGGCTTTCCTTTTATGATCAAAGTGGAAAACTAAGTGGTAGTGTTGTAAATAAGTATGAAAACGGTTTTATTTACCTTGATAAAATGCATTCAATAGTAAAAGAGGCAAAAATATATCGAAATCACGATAAAGTTTTTATTAAACAGCTCAAAAACGCCTGCGTAAAAAGAGAAATCCCTATTGCAATAACAGTAGAATTTGAAAAAAATAGGATAATTTTTAAAGCAGTTGATCTAGAAGGTATTACGGCTGAAATAGAGTTGACAGGCAGTTTTGAACAGGCGAACGATTCTGTTAAAATCCTTGAAATGTACAAAAAACAGCTTGCAAAATTGGGAGATACCGGCTGCAAAGTTGAAAAAATAAGTTTTAATTCTGAAAATTGCTATTTTATGAAGGTTAAAGATATAAACGAAGTTAGAAGAAATTTAATATCAAAATTGCAACTTCAAAGAAAGCAACTTTATAAAATTCAATCTTTTGACATTATCCCTAATAACTACCCTTACCCTGAGAAAGAGCTTTATTTTAATGGAAATGTATTGAATGAAAAAGCTAAGTATTTTTATTGCCGGCATGGGGTGAAAGTTCTTGAAATGGCTGCCGAATCAGGCATCGATATGCAAGGGAAAGTTATAATGACAACAAAACATTGTTTACGCCATGAGTTTGACCTTTGTCAAAAACAAACAGGAGACTTATTTTTGGTCGATGAATATAACAAAAAATATAAACTGGAATTTGATTGCAAAAATTGTGAAATGAAAGTTATTTATTAACAAGTACACTGTTTTAGTCTAATATTGTAAAATAATAGAAAACCGTTTTTAAAAGGAATAAGTTTATGAGTAGGCAACCATTTTTTTATGATGTAACATTGAGAGACGGCAATCAGGCGCTTAAAAAACCCTGGGATACGGCCGAAAAAGAAATAATATTTAATCAGTTAATAAAGTTGGGAGTTCAAGGGATAGAAGTAGGCTTTTCGGGTGCGAGTGAGATGGATTTCGAAGCTTGTAAACATTTGGCTTCAATTGCTCCTGATAATGTTGTTGTATCTGCTTTAGCCAGAGCTGTTGAACATGATATTACTAAGGTTGCCGAGGCGATAAAAATGGCTGCAAAACCAAGAGTACACACTTTTTATAGGGTTTAGCCCATTCGTAATGAAATATGTTCTTAAAAAAGAACCTCAGGATGCCAGAAAAATAGCTGTTGAGGCTGTTAAATATGCCAAAACGGCAATGGGAGAAAAAGGAGAGGTTCAGTTTTCTGTAGAGCATTTTGGTGATTGTGGCGAAAATATCGGTTTTGTAATTGATTCCTTAAAAGAAGTTGTAGAAGCAGGTGCAACGGTTATAAACCTTCCTAACACCGTAGAGCGGACAAGACCGATGGAGTTTGTGAATCTTGTATCTATGGTTAAAAAAGAACTTCCTGATGATGTTATGATTGCAGTTCACTGTCATAATGATCTTGGTATGGCTACAGCTACAACGGTAGAGAGTTATTTTGCAGGCGCAACGCAGCTTGAATGTAGCTTGAACGGATTGGGAGAAAGAGCCGGCAATACCAATATTTACGAAGTTGCAGTAAGTCTTCATAATTGTGGTGTTGATGTGCCTTTGAACTTAGCCGAGATCTATGAAACAGCCTTGATGTGTTCTGAAATGTCCAAAGTTGATATATATGAAAAAACAGCTTTGATCGGTAATGATGCATTGGCTCATCGTAGCGGAATTCACCAGGATGGGGCTGCAAAAACTAAAAATATGGACAAAGGGGCTTATAGACCTATTCATCCATCTTTGATTGGTAGAGATGATGATGAAAAAATAGGATTTACGAGCCAATCGGGTAAAACTGCGGTGTATGAAATTATCAATAGGCTTGGATATCCTATCACAATTGAAGAATCGGTTAGAATAACTCCTATAGTAAAAGAAGCTGCTGAAAAAATAGGGGAACTGCCAAATAGAAATATTATAGATATTTATAATGAGCAAGTTTGCGATGTAAAAGGACCATTTGCATTGGATGAATTTAAAAAGCTTGATGAAGGAGTGTTTAAGCTTATATTTAAGCATTCGAATAAAGAATATGACGTAAACGGTTATGGAGATGGACCGTTATCAGCTTGTTTGGAAGCATTAAATCAGGTAGGGTTTTCTCAAAAGCTTTTACATTATGAGCAAAAGGCTATTGATGAAGAGATAAAAGGTGTAAGTGCAGATGCAATGACAGTTATAAAACTTGAATCTCCTTGTGGCATTGTTGTTACTTGTAGGGGTAGGGATTCAAGTACAGCCAAAGCAAATGTTAAAGCTGTTTTTAATGGTTTAAATATAATTGAACAATTGAAAAAAGTTAAAAATCTCAAGAAATAATAAAGATTTTAAATCTTTATTATTGTCGTTTTAAAAGATGATTATTTTTTATTAGTCTTTCAAAAACAGGTTTAATAATATATAATTGAGGCAAAAATAAGGAGAAAGTTTATGGATAAAAGATCTGGCTGGTTTAGGATTATTTTAACTTGGGTAGTGATAGTACCTGACTTGATTTTATCATATATATCCCTTAGGAATCCTTTTTTTACAACAGAAATGATGGCTTTAGCTCTCAATTTTGTTGCTGCAACAGTGTTATTTTATATTTATGTTGATATGTTTGTGGCTTCAAATGATGAGGAATATGAAGAAGGTGAGGCTGGAAAATCAAGAATGGAAGAACCGGAAGCTCCTAAATGGGGTTTGTATAGACTTACGTTTGGTTCTTTGATAGAAGATATGCTTGTTTGGTCAGGATTATTCTTCTTGTTATACAATATCGTTCCTGTTTCGTTATATGTTCATAACATCATAGGAAAAGCTATTTAGCTTAATTAAACTTTTTTAGTTTTTTAAAAAAAGGCTTGATTTTTAAAATCAAGCCTTTTGAAGTTGGATAAATTCCGTACCGAAATGCGAAATGATAATTATAAAATTGTAAATAGTTTTAATCGGGGATGTGCTCAAAAAGCTTGCCAACATTATAATAAACTGAAATGCAGTCTTTTAGATTAATTATTTTTATCAAATTTTATTTTATAACCTAAAATGTCTGCAATTAAAGCTACTTGATTGTAAGAAATGGTTCCATTCCTTAATTTTTTTGATAGGTTATCAAGGGTATATTGTTTATCAAGTTCTTCTCCCAGTTTTACTGCGAGTTCTTTCATCATTAAATTTTCTTGTGCGAGCAATGATTTTATTTGCTCTCTAGCTTTTAAATTCATGTCTATAATTATAGTTATTTGGCTATCAATTGACAAATAACGCTATTTGAAATAATATAAAAGCATAATAAGTATATTATTGACCTAATATGGCTATTCGGTAATGATAAAACTTAATAAAAGGAGCAAAAAATGAGCAAACATAAAAAATTAAAAAAACTCTATGAAGAGATGCAATCAACCAATTTGGACGTTATTAGAGTTTTAGAATGTTTAATAATGTTATTGGAATATCGTAGCCCTATTTGCACATTGCTTGAAATTGCCAAAAGAGACTCTTCGAAAGTGTTTGATGAAATAGAAAAAAGCAGAAAAATTTTAAATTTATTTCCTTAAGAACTCGAATTGCTAATTAATTTTTTGATAAAGTTATCAAAATTCCCACCCCAAGCCACCCAATACATAATGAAAAGGCTTCGCCTTTTCGAATCCATAAAAATTTTGATAATTTAAAAGTAGTATTAAATGGTAATTTCAACTATCTGGCAATTCCGGTTTAAAAGGGTTTGTAATGTTAAAAGTCAATTTATTTTATCTACCATTTTGATATATTCATCAATTTTAAACTTTGATTTGCAACCGTTATATGACATGAACCTTATTTTGCCGAAGACATTTCGTTCGCTCCAGGCTCTATCGTGGACGCCTCCGATGCTCCAGGCAACACCTACGTAACCGTTGGGGTCGTTACCGTCAATTTCGTATTTATCATTAAGATAAAGAGTTATTTCTTGAGCTTCTTCAGGGCTTTTTGTCCATTCAAGGATTTTTTTGCACCAGTACATTCTCATGTAGCCGTGCATTTTTCCTTTTTTGACCATTTCCATTTGTGCTGCGTTCCATAGATCGTCGTGGGTTTGAGCGTTTTCAAGTTCGCTTTTTGAATATAAAAATTCTCTGGTGTCGTTTTTATGTTCATTGAGGGTTTTTTTAGCCCAGTCGGGAAATCCGTTAAAATTATCGTAGTTTGGGTTGTAAAAACAGTAGTTGTCCGATAGTTCACGACGTACGACCAGTTCTTCGATATAAGAGTCTTTTGAGCTTTGTTTTGCTTTTGATTTTAGTACTTCCAATACTATTCGTTGCGCAGAGATTTGCCCGAAGTGTAAGTAGGGTGAAATGTTAGAAGTTCCGTCAAGTGTGGGGTCGTTGCGTTTTTCATCGAATGTATTTAATTTGTTGATTATGAAATTATTTAAGACTTCTTGAGCCGCGTCTTCGCCTGGTTTTAACCAGTTTATAGGCTTTACGCTTGTATCAATATTTAAGTATTTATGAAAACCTTCCCAGTCGTTTTTAGGTTGAGAAAGTTCTTGATGTTGGGTTTCAAGTTCAGGGAATTCGGTGAGGTATTCAATTAATAATTTGTGTATTTTAGGGCGTATTGTTCTGGCGGCAAATTCTTGTTTGGGTGATGTTTGCCGGCATGGGCAGATATTATGCGCATCGACTTCGTAAAAAGGAATATCTAAAGAGTCTTTGATTTTGCTATTCCAGTTTTGGCTTGTTTTTAAGGGGTTAAAATCGGTTATTAATGCGCTTGCATTCACTTTGTTGAGGAATTCGAGAAAAGGTTTGTGGGACGTGTCTTTTAGTATATAAAAAGGGATGTTTTTTTCTTTTAGTTTTTTTTCGACCTCTTGTAGCCCTTTGATCATAAAATCGTAGTGTCTCAGGGTTATATTTGAGTAAAAAGGGGAAAGTCCAAAGATTACAATTAAAGTTTGGTTGTTTTGCTGTGCAAGTTCTTGAGCGTAGATTAAAGCCCAATTGTCTTTCACTCTTTGATCTCGGTTTATTTTATAGATAACAGGACCTTTTTTGATTTTCGCATGTTTTATTGTGTGAATTCTTGTTGGGGCTACTTTTTCCATAAGTCCTCCAGAAAATTATCTGCAATTTTAATATGTTCGTTGAGTTTATCTTCGCTAATTCTTGTTAGGTATGTTGTCATGACTCTTAGTCTTGGATTTTTTTCGAAAAAGCCAATGTGTTTGGCTATGAATCGCCAGTAAAGACCGTCCCATACTTGGCACCAGTCGTCTTCAGGAAAGTCGCTCATTTTTTTTATGTAATTGGATGAACTTAAATACGGTTTGGTCATCATTAATCCGCCATCGGCGAACATACTCATTCCGTAGACGTTAGGCGTCATGACCCAGTCGTAAGAATCTATGTAAAGCTCCATGAACCATTTATAAACTTCATGAGGGCTTATTTCGCATAATAACATGAAGTTTCCCAGCACCATGAGTCGTTCAATGTGGTGGTTATAGGCATTATCTAGTACTTTTTTAATTGCGTTGTCCAATGGAAGTATCCCTGTTGTAGCGTTATAAAAACATTTTGGGACAGGATTTTGGTGGTTCCAATAGTTTGAAGATCTTTGGAATTCACCTTTTATCGAATATACGCCTTTTGTAAATTCCCTCCAGCCTATCACCTGTCTTATATAGCCCTCTAGAGAATTTAAAGAGGTTTTGTTTTTGCCGGCATGTTCAAGGGTGGTTTTTATAACATAGTTAGGGGTTAAAAGTCCGTTGTTTAGTGCAAAGGAAAGGCAGGAGTGGAA
Source organism: Candidatus Gastranaerophilales bacterium (assembly GCA_942491415.1). Taxonomy (GTDB): domain Bacteria; phylum Cyanobacteriota; class Vampirovibrionia; order Gastranaerophilales; family CALOAD01; genus CALOAD01. The sequence continues at coordinate 206,677 of CALOAD010000022.1, forward strand.
TAATATAGAATCTTTTTCTGTTATGAAATCTTCGTAAGTTCCAAAATTTTCTAAACGATCATTTAGAAATTCTTCAAGCCATTGTTCAGCACCTGTGTGCATAACAGGGTAGAAAAAGCCTTCTGTCTTTCCGTAATTATCGGGGAAGTTTTTTTCGACATAAATTTTTGCCTTTTCCACATATTCGTTTTTTCCGTATTTTGTTATTTTAGGAATAGGGGTGTTTTTAGGCATTCTTTGTCTGTTTTCAGGGTCGAAGCTCCATTTTCCTCCGGAGGCTTTTCCTTTTGAATCTACTAATATTTTTAATCTTTTTCGTTGGTCGATATAAAAAGAAGTCATTGAAAAATGCTCTTTTCCCTTGAAAAATTCGTTAAAATGTTTTTCAGGAGTTAAAAAGGAAGAATTTGTAAGTTTTTCGATTTTTATATTGTATTTTTGTGATTCGCTAAAAAGTCTTTTGTTTAGCTCGTGGTCGACAGGGTCAATGAAGCTTATTAGCTCTATTTTTGATTGTTTTAAGGTATCAAAAAGATTTTGATTAAAATTAATATAGTTAATTTTTAATCCTTTTTGTTTCAAAAAATCTTTGTAGTATTGCATTGAAGCTCTGTGTAGCAAAAGTTTTTTTTTGTGAAATTTAAAGTCAGTGAAATACTTTTTATCTTCCACCAAGAAAATTTCTTTGTTATTTTTAATCAAAGGATTATTTTTAAAAAGTTGATTAGGAAATATGATGGAAGCACTTTTCATTTTTAACTCCGATTTTAGAAGTTGGATTTTAATTTGTTTTAAATAAAATAAAAAAGGTTGTCATTGATCTCCAATAGTTTTAAGTTGGTAGTTTAAAAGATTAGATAATTGATTTCAGATATAATGGTGAAAATAGTATTTAAAAGGTGTAGTGATGTCAGAAAAAATGATAGGTTTTATAGGTGCCGGTAAAATGGGAGGCGCAATAATAAAAGGACTTTTGAGCTCAGGATTTGCAAAAAAAGAAGATATTATAGCTTCTGAGGCAACAGAGCAATTAGCAGAAAAAACATCAAAAAGTCTTGGTATAAGCGTAATAACAGATAATAAAGAACTTGTGCAAAAATCTGATGTCATTATATTTGCGACAAAACCTTTCGTTATAAAAGAAGTATTAAAGAATGCCAGTAGTGAAATAACAACTCAAAAGCTTGTATTATCAATAGCAGCGGGAGTTAGTGTTGATAGCATTGAATCAATAATAGGGCAAGATATACCTATAATTAGAGTTATGCCTAATACACCTGCGCTGGTGAATGAGGGAATGACTGCTATTTCAAGAAATTCAAGCGTATCTGAGGATCAGATTCAATATGCAAAGAAATTGTTTTCTAATGTAGGAAGATGTATTGAAGTTCCCGAAAAACATTTGGATTCTGTAACAGGAATCAGCGGAAGTGGTCCGGCGTTTTTTTACTTGATAATAGAAGCGCTTGCTGATGGTGGAGTTAAAATGGGGATACCCAAACAAGAAGCTTTGGAACTGGCAGCTCAAACAGCTTTAGGTGCAGCAAAAATGGTTCTTGAGTCAGGAAAACATCCTTCGATTTTAAAAGATGAGGTTACAACCCCAGGAGGGTGTACGGCTGTTGGGCTTAGTGTGTTAGAAAATGAAGGTGTCAGAGCGGCATTAATAGAAACAGTTGAAAAAACAACCAATGCAGCAAAAGGTTTAGGGTAAATTTGAGTCAAGTTTGCTAACGAGGCTTGTCCGAGCCATAGAAATCAGGATGCTGGTTTTTGCGCAGCAAAAAGGCAGTAAACCGTAGGTCTAGTACGAAGTACATAGAGCTACGTATGAAAAGAAAGCATGAAAAAAGACTCCATAGAGGAGTCTTAAAGTGGTGCCCTGGGTCAGACTTGTCTTGAGTTCTAGGCGAAGAATGAGCCATAGAAATCAGGATGCTGGTTTTTGCGCAGCAAAAAGGCAGTAAACCGTAGGTCTAGTACGAAGTACATAGAGCTACGTATGAAAAGAAAGATGAAAAAAGACTCCATAGAGGAGTCTTAAAGTGGTGCCCTGGGTCAGACTTGTCTTGAGTTCTAGGCGAAGAATGAGCCATAGAAATCAGGATGCTGGTTTTTGCGCAGCAAAAAGGCAGTAAACCGTAGGTCTAGTACGAAGTACATAGAGCTACGTATGAAAAGAAAGATGAAAAAAGACTCCATAGAGGAGTCTTAAAGTGGTGCCCTGGGTCAGACTTGTCTTGAGTTCTAGGCGAAGAATGAGCCATAGAAATCAGGATGCTGGTTTTTGCGCAGCAAAAAGGCAGTAAACCGTAGGTCTAGTACGAAGTACATAGAGCTACGTATGAAAAGAAAGAATGAAAAAAGACTCCATAGAGGAGTCTTAAAGTGGTGCCCTGGGTCAGACTTGTCTTGAGTTCTAGGCGAAGAATGAGCCATAGAAATCAGGATGCTGGTTTTTGCGCAGCAAAAAGGCAGTAAACCGTAGGTCTAGTACGAAGTACATAGAGCTACGTATGAAAAGAAAGCATGAAAAAAGACTCCATAGAGGAGTCTTAAAGTGGTGCCCTGGGTCAGACTTGTCTTGAGTTCTAGGCGAAGAATGAGCCATAGAAATCAGGATGCTGGTTTTTGCGCAGCAAAAAGGCAGTAAACCGTAGGTCTAGTACGAAGTACATAGAGCTACGTATGAAAAGAAAGACATGAAAAAAGACTCCATAGAGGAGTCTTAAAGTGGTGCCCTGGGTCAGACTTGTCTTGAGTTCTAGGCGAAGAATGAGCCATAGAAATCAGGATGCTGGTTTTTGCGCAGCAAAAAGGCAGTAAACCGTAGGTCTAGTACGAAGTACATAGAGCTACGTATGAAAAGAAAGCATGAAAAAAGACTCCATAGAGGAGTCTTAAAGTGGTGCCCTGGGTCAGACTTGTCTTGAGTTCTAGGCGAAGAATGAGCCATAGAAATCAGGATGCTGGTTTTTGCGCAGCAAAAAGGCAGTAAACCGTAGGTCTAGTACGAAGTACATAGAGCTACGTATGAAAAGAAAGCATGAAAAAAGACTCCATAGAGGAGTCTTAAAGTGGTGCCCTGGGTCAGACTTGTCTTGAGTTCTAGGCGAAGAATGAGCCATAGAAATCAGGATGCTGGTTTTTGCGCAGCAAAAAGGCAGTAAACCGTAGGTCTAGTACGAAGTACATAGAGCTACGTATGAAAAGAAAGCATGAAAAAAGACTCCATAGAGGAGTCTTAAAGTGGTGCCCTGGGTCAGACTTGTCTTGAGTTCTAGGCGAAGAATGAGCCATAGAAATCAGGATGCTGGTTTTTGCGCAGCAAAAAGGCAGTAAACCGTAGGTCTAGTACGAAGTACATAGAGCTACGTATGAAAAGAAAGATGAAAAAGACTCCATAGAGGAGTCTTAAAGTGGTGCCCTGGGTCAGACTTGTCTTGAGTTCTAGGCGAAGAATGAGCCATAGAAATCAGGATGCTGGTTTTTGCGCAGCAAAAAGGCAGTAAACCGTAGGTCTAGTACGAAGTACATAGAGCTACGTATGAAAAGAAAGCATGAAAAAAGACTCCATAGAGGAGTCTTAAAGTGGTGCCCTGGGTCAGACTTGTCTTGAGTTCTAGGCGAAGAATGAGCCATAGAAATCAGGATGCTGGTTTTTGCGCAGCAAAAAGGCAGTAAACCGTAGGTCTAGTACGAAGTACATAGAGCTACGTATGAAAAGAAAGCATGAAAAAAGACTCCATAGAGGAGTCTTAAAGTGGTGCCCTGGGTCAGACTTGTCTTGAGTTCTAGGCGAAGAATGAGCCATAGAAATCAGGATGCTGGTTTTTGCGCAGCAAAAAGGCAGTAAACCGTAGGTCTAGTACGAAGTACATAGAGCTACGTATGAAAAGAAAAGATGAAAAAGACTCCATAGAGGAGTCTTAAAGTGGTGCCCTGGGTCAGACTTGTCTTGAGTTCTAGGCGAAGAATGAGCCATAGAAATCAGGATGCTGGTTTTTGCGCAGCAAAAAGGCAGTAAACCGTAGGTCTAGTACGAAGTACATAGAGCTACGTATGAAAAGAAAGCATGAAAAAAGACTCCATAGAGGAGTCTTAAAGTGGTGCCCTGGGTCAGACTTGAACTGACACGAGGTTTAAACCCCATTGGATTTTAAGTCCAACGCGTCTACCGGTTCCGCCACCAGGGCAAATTTTATGAAATTATCACTTACAAGAAAGCTCGTAACTCCCTTGTAGCAAGATACTATAATAAAAAATCTTATTAGTCCAGTTAAAAGAGTGATTTTAGTAAAGTATTTGTTAAAAATACTACATTTGGTTGATTTTTGTACGTTTTCGATTGTTAATATTCATTAATACTTATAAAATACAACAAGAGCCCTTAATATAATTTAACATTTCAATTTTGAAATGGATTTTTTAAGAAAAATTATTAATATTGATTTAAGTAGTAGTTTAAAAAGATTGAGCTGATAAAAAGGGCAGTTATGGTTAGATGAATTTGCTGAAAACGTAGATATTGTCATGGTATGCGTTGCTTAGTAAAAGTTTACATTCTTTTTTTTATTAAAGATTTAAAGAGATTGTGTCGATAATTTTATTAATTCAGCAAATTGGAACATTGGAGAATTTAGAAAATGGGCATAGCAGCAAGTCAGGCTAGATTTTTGGGCTTAACAGCAAGAAAAGTTAATGTTGAGTTTAAAGGACAGCAAATAAATCAGGCGAGAACAGCGCTTGCAGATCAATCTGCTAATCTTTTTCAAGATCTTTTGAAATTAAGACCGGCAACCCCCCCTAATTCGGTGTTATATCCAATGGGAAGTGATGATCCTCAATATAAAATTGCCTATGATCAATATTTGGCAAGTGAACGTAATTATGATTTAGAAACTGCCAAAATTAATGCTGAAACAGAAGAAATTCAACAACAAGATAGAGCTTTAGAGTTGCAGTTGAAACAACTTGATACTGAACAACAGGCACTTTCAACAGAAATGGAATCTGTTAAAAAAGTTATTGATAAAAATATTGATTTAGTATTTAAAACATTCGCATAAAAGTTAAATGAATATTAATAAATAAGGTTAAAAGAAGAAATGAGCTATAAAAACGATCATTTATTGACAATTTCAAGTAAATACGGAAAAGCTAGTGGTGAAGCTAAAGCACAGCTTTTTGAAACTTACGATCGTATCAGAGATATTTCTGTTAGCGGATCTCAACTTCCAGGTGCGGGTTTTGGTAAAGCCGGATCTTTTTTGATAGGTATTTCAAGGTTATTAGCACCGGGTGCGTTCATGCCCGTTTTGGGTTCTCAAGCTATGAATATTCCCGGAACGTCGTTTAGTTCTCCTATTTCAGGAGGGGTAGGTGTTTTCCCGAATGGTCAAACTTCTTTTGGGGTTGGACAATTAAGTAAGTATCCTGGATTTCCTGCCGGTGGTGCAGCTCCAATAGCTTATGGAATAGGAAATATGCTTTCTGGTCTTGCTCAAGATTTTACAGTAGGAGGAATGCCTACTGGTGCTGCTGCATCTGCAGTAGGAACACTTTCAACAGCAGGAGCTGTTATGGGTACAGCTTCGGGTGCCAGCGGTGGTTACGGAGGAAATCTTCTCATGCCTGCTGCAGGTGTAATTGCCGGTATTGGTGGTATAATTACAACAATGGGTCCGTATTTAGGATCTTTTGGATTGGGTGCCAATCTCGCTGGAAACCTTTTGCAAGGTGTAAGTAGTGCAACTCTTTCTGCTTATCAAACAACAACAGGTAGAATTCTTAATAATGCTGATATAATACTTTCAAATAAGGTTAAAAACATCGAGACAGTTGTTAAAATGTTAAATACTCAAAACGGTGTTGTTAAAAAAATGTTGAAAGAAGCAATGGACAATGATTCAAAAGCGATACAGAATATTTAAGGTGGGTAAATGATAAATACAAGGACGTATGTCAGATCAATCCAAAGAGTAATTTTTGAAAATAATATATTGGCAATAGGAATAAAAACATGTCTTAGAATATTTCAAATAGATATAAAAAATATTGACATGACAGAAAAATTAAAAGAACAGAAAATGAAAATACAAAGAGCTGAAATTCTTGTTAAAAAAGGTGAACAGTCTAAAAATATTTTCCTTTTAAATACATTAAGATAAGTAAAAAAAATATTAAGTAATAATAACAAATCGGGACATGTGAGCAATATTGAATTTAGAAATGTTTTTATATAAATAGGTTGACATAAATGAGTAAGAAATCGTCATCTAATGCAAATCGGAGTAAGTTAATGTCAATAGTGGCAACAATCACAACAAAAAAAGATCAATTAAAGCAATTTTTTATGTTTTCTGAGTCTTATCTTAGAAGAAATAATCCTGCATTGTCTCTTTATCAAAACTTTATAGCTAAAGTTAAAGAGTTGCTTACAATGGACAAAAAACTAAAGATAGCTAAGTATAGGCTTAATCACGTAAGTTATAGGTTATATCAAATGGAAACCCTTATAGAGCAAGGTAATCCAAACAACTTAAATAAAGGTAAAAATTTAAACTACTTAAGATAACGGGGAATTCATCATGGGACTGGCAAGTTCACAATTTAGATTAGTATCATTAACGCTTCAAAGAAGTGATTTTGAGTACAAGTTACAACTTGTATCTCAATCTCGAATGGGGCTTTCTAATCAAATAAATAATATTTTAAATATTGGAACTGATTTGGATCCTGATGCTCCTGAATTTAAAAAGCTTCAAGCAAGGCAGCAAAGGCTTCAAATGATAGATAAAAAACTTGAGCAACAAATGCTTAGATTCCAAACAAAATTGAAAATGATTGAGACCGAAATTGAATCAGTTAAAAAACAAGTTGATTCAAGTATAAAAAGAGCATTCTCTTATTAAAAAGAAAATTGTTTAAAAAAAAGACTTTCAATTGAGGGTCTTTTTTTATTTGGAGTTTTGTTTGTTCTTTAAGGCTGTTTTTTGCAAAATACCTTTATATAGGTTTATGTACTCTAATCCCATTCTATTAGAATTAAAAGCAGATAAGGCCTTTGTTTGGCATTTTTTAGCTGTAACTGATAAAAGATTATTATTTTCGAGTAGATTGTTGACGTTTCTTATAAGAGAGTTGTGGTTATTTCTTTCAAAAATACATGCGCAATCATCCCAGAGTTCTCTGGCAATAGGTATATCATTGGCAATTATTGCACAGTTTGAGTATGCTGCTTGAGTTTGGATAATTCCATATACATCCCAAGGTGAGAGCGCCAGATAGATTGAGGCTGATTTGTATGCAGCTTTGAGATCTTCCAGAGAAGGATTATCTAAAAATTTTATTCGATTATTGTTTTTAAGGTAATTTTCATTTTTGCCTATGACGTAAATATCTATGTCATTTGGTACTTTATAAGAAACTTTTGATAAAAGATCAAGGTTACTGGATTTTTGGCAAGATTTGGCATGGGTTATAATAGAGGTTTTTAATGGTGTTTCGTGTATAGGTTCGTAGTTTATTCCATTGTAGATGATTTTTATATAACTATTGAAATCATAAAGTCTTAAAAGCCCTTCAGCCATAAATTTTGAAGTTGTTACAACAACGTTTGCCCTGTTAAGGTTTTCGTGGATTAATTTTCTGTACTTTAAAAATTTTTGCTCGTAGGGTATATTTCGTCCTCGTTTTTCCACCCATTTGATTCTGTTCAATACGTCTTCGTGAGCAGCGATAATAATAGGAGCATTGCTTGATAGGTTTTTACAAGAATAATGATTTAAATGAACAAGATGAGGAGTGAAGTCTCTTAAGATGAAATTCAAATAGTTTTCAAACTCCATAGTATTTTCTTGGTAATGCTCAAAATTATCATTCCATTCTAATTTATGATCAGTGAAATCTGCTTGAATTTCCAGATCTTTTATTTGTTGTAATTGTCTCTCAGAAGGATTACCCCCTGTACTTACAAGCAAAATATCAATATTCATATGTTTTTTCAAAGAAGAGCAAAGGTTGACGGTATAGTCCCAGAGCTCAAAATTAGCGACATCTGAAGTTAATAATAATTTAAATATTGTATTCATTTTAATCCCCTTATAAATCCCCAAATTTTTCACTTTAAAAAGTCTTTTTTAAAGTATAGAAATCTGAAAGTTTAGCTACATCGGCTAAATTTCTAGTCAATAAGAGTTATCTTAAAAAAAGGAGATTTTGATTTTTGCTCAAGTATTAATGAAAATAAGATTTATAAATACATTAAAAGCAGTATGTCATTTTTTATATAAAATGGTTTAATAATTTTAAGTTGATTCTAACTAATTCAATCAGGAAACAAACAATTAAAATAAGAGCAGCATTTGTGATGCCGCTCTTATTTTATGCTTTTGGCGGTTTCTCTGAGATTCTTAAGTTTATCTCTTAATTCGGCAGCCCGTTCAAAATCGAGGATTCTTGCCGCTGCATGCATTTCTTTTTCTATTTTATCTATAATTTTTGGCAGATCTTTAGCACTAGCTCCAACTTCTGCCATTTGTTCGGCTATAACATCTTCAACATTTCTATAGCTTTGAACTACTTCCAGTAAATTATTTTGTACGTTTTTAATTATAGTTTTAGGTGTTATTCCGTGTTTTTTATTGTAGGCAAGTTGTAATCGTCTTCTTCGTTGGGTTTCTGATACCGATTTTTGAATGCTGTTAGTTATTTTATCTGCATACATGATTACTTTTCCGCAAGCGTTTCGAGCCGCACGACCTATAGTTTGTATGAGGCTTGTTTCTGAACGTAAAAAGCCTTCTTTATCGGCATCCATAATAGCAACTAAAGTTACTTCCGGAAGGTCTAGTCCTTCTCTGAGAAGATTTACACCAACTAAAACATCAAACTCACCGAGTCTTAGATCTCGTAAGATCTCAACCCTTTCTAAAGAGCGGATTTCACTGTGTAAATACCTGACTTTAATACCTATTTGCAGTAAATAATCAGATAAATCTTCAGCCATTTTTTTTGTCAGCGTTGTTATTAAAACTCTTTCGTTTTTCTTTGAACGCTGTTTTATTTCGCCGATTAAATCATCGACTTGATTTTCGATGGGTCGTATTGAAATTTCAGGGTCTAAAAGTCCTGTAGGTCTTATTAATTGTTCTACTGTTTGCTCTGAAACTTCTTTTTCAAATGCAGCCGGAGTGGCTGAGACAAATATTTTTTGTTTGGTTCTTTCCCAAAATTCCTCGAATTTTAGTGGTCTGTTATCCTTTGCGCAAGGAAGTCTAAAACCATAGTTAACTAAGGTATTTTTTCTTGCTAAATCTCCATTATACATAGCCCTTAACTGCGGCAAAGTAACGTGAGACTCATCTATTACAACTAAAAAATCATCATTGAAATATTCTAAAAGAGTAGCAGGAGCTGTCCCGGCTGGTCTTCGTTCTAAAACTCGGGAATAATTTTCTATGCCATTGCAGTAGCCTACTTCTCGAATCATTTCGATATCATGCATTGTTCTTTGGCGTATTCTTTGAGCTTCGATTAGTTTATTTTCTTTTTCAAACAGTGCTATTTGATCTTTAAGTTCTTTTTTAATTAACTCTATAGTTGATTCCAGGTTATCGTCACTTTGCAAGTAATGAACAGCGGGAAAAATAATAACCTCTTCACATATTTCAATCACTTCACCTGTTGTATGGTCAATACGTGTTATTTTTTCTATTTCGTCTCCGAAAAAATATAGTCTTGTAATTATATTTTCATAAGCGGGTTGAATTTCAACAATATCCCCTCTGGCGCGGAAATTTCCTCGTTTTAATTCTACATCATTACGTTCATATTGAATTTTGACTAATTTTCTTAAAAGTTGATCACGATCAATCATATCTCCCAATGAAATTTTAAAAGCACCTTTATAATAATTTTTTGGTTCCCCTAATCCATATATACAGCTTACGCTTGCGACGATGATAACGTCATTTCGTTGATATAAACTACGTGTTGTACTGTGTCTTAGTCTGTCTATTTCATCGTTTATTGTTGCTGCTTTTTCTATAAACGTGTCGGTTCTTGGGATATAAGCTTCGGGTTGATAGTAATCATAATAACTAATGAAGTATTCAACCGCATTATCAGGAAAAAGCTCTTTAAATTCATTATATAACTGCGCTGCAAGGGTTTTATTATGGGCAATTACAAGGGTCGGTTTTTGAATTTTTTCGATTACATTAGCAATGGTGAAAGTCTTGCCCGATCCTGTTACTCCAAGCAAAATTTGGTTTTCCATGCCGGCATTAAGCCCGTCTAATAATTGATCTATAGCGACAGGTTGACTACCGGATGGTTTATAGTGAGATTTAAGTTTAAAGCTTCTTTCCATAGTTTAATTTTACTATATTTTGTGCGTCTTTTTAGTATAATCATAACCAGTTACACAATAAGGTTACATAAATGTTTGAAAAATACAAAACAAGAGCCATAAGGGGCGCAATTACTGTTGTAAATAATAATTGGGAAGAGATTGAAGAAGCAACTGTAGAGCTTTTGACTCAAATTATAGACGTGAATTGCTTGAATATTGACGATATTTCTCATGTAATGTTCACGATGACTCAAGATTTAAATGCAGGTTTTCCCGCTAAAGCAGCCAGATTGCATCTTGGTTGGGATGATGTTCCAATGGTTTGTATGCAGGAAATTGAAGTGCCGGAAAGTCTTGAGAAGTGTATAAGAGTTCTTGTTGTTATCAACACAAAAAAAGATCGATCTGAAATAAATCATGTTTATTTAGGCGAAGCTAAGAAATTAAGACCTGATCTTATCGACAAAGATTAAAATATTAATTGCAGGGATGAAAAGATGATTGAAAGATATACAAGAGCTGAAATGGGAGCTGTTTGGAGTGAAGAAAGTAAATTCCAAAAGATGCTACAAGTTGAATTGGCGGTATGTGAAGCTCAAAATCAGCTGGGAAATATTTCGGATGAAGATTTAAACAACATAAAAAATAACTCAAGCTTTGATATAAAAAGGATTCAAGAGCTTGAATGCGATTTAAAACACGATATATTAGCTTTTTTGACCTGTTTAAATGAAAAAGTCGGTGATTCTTCTAAATATATTCATATGGGAATGACAAGCAGTGATATTATTGATACGGGGCTTGCTCTTCAGCTGGTTGACGCAAATAAAATTTTAAAAGAAGGGCTTCAAAAAACGATTAAAGTCCTTAGAAAGAAGGCAAAAGAGCATAAAGAAACGCTTATGATAGGTAGATCTCATGCTGTACATGCCGAGCCAATAACCTTTGGCGTTAAATTGTGCAATTGGATTGATATTTTGGAAAGAAATCTTGAGCGTTTTAATAAATTGCAAGAGGAAATTAAAGTAGGTCAAATAAGTGGTCCCGTAGGTACTTACAGTAATATTGACCCTAAGGTTGAAAAAATAACTTGCGATATATTGGGTTTAAAACCTGCTAGGATCTCAACTCAAGTAATAGCCAGAGATATTCACGCCAATTATATTCAAACACTTGCATTGATAGCTTCTTGTATAGAGCAATTTGCGATTGAATTGAGGCACTTGCAAAGAACAGAAGTGCTGGAGGTTGAAGAGGTTTTTTCAAAAAATCAAAAAGGCTCTTCGGCTATGCCTCATAAAAAAAACCCTGTCAGTGCAGAAAATCTTTCGGGATTGGCACGAGTTATAAGGTCAAATTCAATAGCAGCAATGGAAAATGTAGCTTTATGGCATGAAAGAGATTTGAGTCATAGTAGTGTTGAAAGAATAATATTTCCTGATAGTACTATATTGCTTGATTATATGATGAATAGGTTTACCCGCTTGATTGATAATCTCGAAGTTTATAAAGGTAATATGTTATCGAATACACAATTATACGGAGGCGTAATATACTCTCAAAGAGTTTTGTTGAAATTGATCGAGAAAGGTTTATTGAGAGAAGAAGCGTATGACGTTGTTCAAAAAAATGCAATGTTGGCATGGAATAATCCCTCAGGGAATTTTAAACAAAATTTGATTGAAGATACTCAAATAACAAAAATTTTAACTAAAGTTGAAATAGAAGAGTGTTTTAGTGCAAACTATTATTTGAGGAATGTAAATTCAATTTATGAAAAGTTTAATATTTAGGGGTTTCATATGTATAAAAAAAGCACTTTAAAGGTTTTAGCAGCATTTGTTTTTAGTTTTTATTCAATGGCATGTTTTGCTGTAGATAATAATATTCAGGTTTTTAACCTTAAAAACGGGCATACTGTAGTTATAAAAGAGGTTCAGACTAATCCTATCGTAACTATTGATACTTGGGTAAAAACAGGTTCTGTAAATGAAACAGCTCAAAACAACGGCGTTGCTCATTTTTTGGAGCATTTGTTTTTTAAAGGAACAAAAAATCATAAACAAGGTGAATTTGAAAAAATATTAGAAGGTAAGGGTGGTGTTTTTAATGCTGCAACCAGCAAGGATTTCACTCATTTTTATGTAACAATCGCATCTCAGTATTTTAATGATGCTTTAGATCTTCATGCCGATATGCTTTTGAATCCTTCAATACCTCCTGCGGAATTAAAAAGAGAGCGTAAAGTAGTTATAGAGGAAATAGGCAGGTCTGAAGATAACCCTCAAAGGACTGTTTTTAATAATTTGAATACAACATTGTTTAAACAACACCCTTATAAACAAACAGTTTTAGGGACAAGGGATGTTGTTGCAAATATTAAAAGGGAATCTATATTTGATTTTTATCATAAATGGTATAGACCATCCAATATGGTTACCGTGATAGTCGGTGATGTTGATGCTGAAAAGATTTTGCCTCTTGTAACACAAGAATTTAAAGGTAGCTATACAACAGCCAAAGCAGTAAAAAGCAAATATAAAAAAGAGCCTTTTATTAATAAAAAAACGGAAGTTATTGAAAAAGGTGATTATAACACGGCTTATATGATAGTAGGCTTTAAGTGTGTTGATATTAAAGGTAAAAAAGATTCTCAAGCTCTTGATCTTGCAGGGCTAATATTAGGAGATGGGCGCAGTTCAAGGCTTTATCAGGAAATAAAAGAGCAAAAACAATTAGCGGATTCTATTGACTCAGGGCATTATTCGCTGAGAGATGATAGCATTTTTTATGTGAGTTCTTCTTTTGAGCCTAAAAACGAACAAAGGCTTAAAAAAGAAATAATAGCTCAACTTATAAAACTTAGAGATGGTGGAGTTACTCAAGCTGAGCTTGATAAAGCGAAAACAATTTTGCAACGAAGCTTTTTATATTCAAACGAATCGGTTTCAAATATAGCAAATTCTATTGGTTATAATATGACTTTAACCGGTGATATAAAAGCTTATACTGAATATATTGATGAAATAAATAAAATCACAATAGAAGATGTTCAAAAAACATTAAAGAAATATATTTTAGAGTCTAAAATGGCTGTTTCGGTTTTACTTCCTGAGAACAATGAAAAACCTGTTGCATATTTTCAAGATCAAAAAGGAAAAACAGCTAAGTATAGACTTGATAATGGCATTGATCTTATTACAGAAAAAAATGATTCTAATGACATAGTTTCATTGAGTATATTCGTAAAAGGCGGCAAGTTTGTTGAATCTAAGCCCGGGACGACTTCTGTACTTGTGAAAACTCTTATGAAGGGAACAAAAACACGAAGTGCCGTTGAAATAGCTCAAGAACTGGAAGAATCAGGGATTGTGATAAGTCCGTCAATTAATTCTGATTATTTTGAAATTTCTTTAAAGTCAACAACTCAAGACTTTGACAAAGCTTTTAATGTGCTTTTTGATATATTGAATAATCCTAAATTTGATAAAATGCAAATAGAAAAAGCTAAAAAAGATATAATAAATGGAATTAAATCATCTCGTGATGATCCTTCAGCAGTGGCGTTTGAAGAATTTGGTCATGCTTTTTACGGCAATCATCCTTATGGCAGAAATGGGAAAGTTTTAGAGAAAACAGTCCCAACAGTTTCTCGTGGAGATGTTGTGAGTTATTTTGATGATTATATAATTCCACAAAATATGGTAGTTTCAGTGGCAGGAAATTTTGAAAAAAGTGATATTGTAAACAAATTTTCTTCATTCAAGTTAAAAAAAGGAAAAATCGTTGATGCAAAAAGTTTCGTAATGCCTTTCAATGCTTTGAATAACGACAAGTTTATTGCTACAGAAAAAGACACTTCTACAGCTTGGTATGTAATAGGCTGGAAGGCACCAAGTATCGGCAATGAAAAAGATTATGCTACTTTAAAAGTTTTAGACACCATACTGGGAGGAGGAATGAGCTCGAGGCTTTTCTCTAACTTAAGAGAAAAACAGGGATTAGCTTATGAAATAAGTTCAACATACCCAACCAGGTTGGATAATACTTCTTTTGCAATGTACATTGGTACTAATCCTAAAAATTTAGAACTTGCCAAAAAAGGTTTTTTGAAGGAAATTAATAGAATCAAAAAAGAGTATGTTTCTGAAGAAGAGTTGAAAAGCGTAAAGCAAGCTATTATAGGGCGTTTTGCACTCTCGCAGGAGACAAATGGGCAAAAGGCTCATATGCTCGGCTGGTATGAAGTATTGGGCGAAGGTTATCAATTTAAGGATCGTTTTTTAAATTTGATAAATAATGTCACTTCAGAAGATATAATGAAAGCGGCAAACAAGTATTTGAATAGCCCTTCGGTAGTATCTGTAATTGGACCGAGAGATAGTTTGAAAGTGTTGAAAAAGGAAAAGGGTTTTGAAAGTAAGCGTTAAAGTACCCGCTACAACTGCAAATTTAGGACCGGGTTTTGATTGTTTTGGACTTGCACTTCCTATATATAATAAAATTACAATAGAAGAAACTGTATATCCGACAACAGGTTTGGAAATAAATCTAATAGCACCTGAAGATGCACAAATGACAGATTTTAGGATCCCAACGGATGAGTCAAATATAGCATATAAAGCTATAGAGCTTCTTTATACATATGTAGGTCAGACACCACCTGCGATGAGAATAAATATAGAGACGGAAATACCTATTGCAAGAGGCTTGGGAAGTAGTTCCTCTGTTATTATAGGTGGATTGGTTGCCGCAAATGAACTCTTAGGTAAACCTGCGGATGAAGCAGCTTTGCTTGCAATTGCAAACGAAGTTGAGGGACATCCTGATAACATAACCCCTGCCCTTGTAGGTGGTTTTGTATTATCTTCCGTAGAGTCTGATGCAAGTGTTATTTACAGGAAAATAGATTGGCCTGATGATTGGAAATTAACGGTTTGTATTCCTGATTATGAACTTTCTACTTCTATTTCAAGATCTGTATTACCGGAAGAGGTTTCTATTAAAGATGCTGCATTTAATGCCAGACGTTGCGCAATGTTTATAGAAGCTTTAAATTCAAAAGATTCGGATTTAATGCGTTTTGCGTTGCAAGATAAATTGCATCAACCTCATAGAATGAGACTTGTGCCCGGATTAGATAAAATTATAGAATCATTAAAACATACCGAGAATGTCTTAGGTGTTGTTTTGAGTGGTGCAGGACCCTCTATATTGGTTGTTTCGGAAGGCAATAATCTTGATCAAATACGTGGAACCATTAAAAATATTTGGGAAGATATGAGTGTAAAAGCTGAAATCAAAACATTAAAGGTTGTTAATGAAGGTGCAACTTTATTGTAAGAAGAAATATATAGTAAAAAGCGTCCTTTATTAAAGGACGCTTTTTATTGGCTTTATAAATTTAAGTGCTTATTTTATCTAATTGCTTTTTTATAGTAATTCCAAGTTCAGCAGGGTTTTTGCAAACAGTTATGCCTGCTTCTTGCAGGGCTTGCATTTTACCTGTTGCAGTTCCTTTACCTCCTGATATTATTGCTCCGGCATGTCCCATTCTTTTTCCGGGAGGTGCGCTAATACCTGCGATAAAACTTATTACAGGCTTTGTTACGTTTTTCTTGATGAAATCAGCGGCTTCTTCTTCTGCAGTCCCGCCAATTTCCCCTACAAGGCAAATAGCTTTTGTTTCAGGGTCTTTTTCAAACTCGGCAAGACAGTCAATAAAAGAAGTTCCAATGATAGGATCTCCACCTATGCCTACGCAGGTTGATTGCCCTATTCCCAGTTGTGTGAGTTGATGCACAGCTTCGTATGTTAAAGTTCCGCTTCTTGAAATAATTCCTACAGGACCTTTTTTGTGGATATGTCCGGGCATTATTCCGATTTTAGCTTCTTCAGGTGAAATTATGCCGGGACAATTAGGTCCTATGAGTCTACATCCTTTTTCTTGGGCGTATTTTTTTGCTTTTAGCATATCTGTAACCGGGATACCCTCTGTTATGCAGATTATAAGTTCGATTTTACTGTCAGCGGCTTCCATTATTGCATCTGCTGCAAATGCAGGAGGTACAAAGATGAGGGATGCATTAGCGTTTAATGCTGATTTTGCTTCGGCAACGGTGTTAAATACAGGAAGTCCAAATGCCTCTTGTCCGCCTTTACCGGGTGTTACTCCTCCTACTATTTGCGAGCCGTATTCCAAGCATTTTTGTGCGTGGAATCCGCCTTCTTTTCCCGTTATTCCCTGAACGATTATTTTGGTGTTTTTATTTGCAAATATTGTCATTTTTTAAAACCTTTCTAAGCCGTAATTTTAACTGATTCTTGGATTAGAGTTATAGCTTGACCCAGTGAATCCGCAACTTTGAATTTTAGTCCTGATTTGTTTAATATTTCACTGCCTTCTTCGCAGTTAGTTCCTTCAAGCCTTACTATCACAGGGATGTCAGTTTGTAAGTTACTTACGGCGTTTTTTATGCCCTCTGCCAGTATATCGCATCTTAAAATTCCGCCGAATATATTGATAAATACCGCTTTTACATTATTATCGCTTAGTAAAAGTCTAAAGGCGTTTTCAATATTCTCGGCGTTGGCTCCACCGCCTACGTCCAAAAAATTAGCAGGTTCGGTGCCGGCATGTTTTATTATGTCCATTGTTGCCATTGCAAGACCGGCTCCGTTGACCATACATCCTACCGATCCGTTTAATTTTATATAATTTAAATTGTATTTTGAAGCCTCTAGTTCAAGAGGGTTTTCTTCGTCTGTATC
Source organism: Candidatus Gastranaerophilales bacterium (assembly GCA_942491415.1). GTDB lineage: Bacteria > Cyanobacteriota > Vampirovibrionia > Gastranaerophilales > CALOAD01 > CALOAD01. Next base: position 223,805 of record CALOAD010000022.1, read on the forward strand.
TCGCATTTCAACAATATCAGGGTGTCTATAAAGAGCGTTATCATCAAAATTTATTTTTCCGTCAACTGCAAAAAGTTGCCCTTCTTTTGTTACTACAAGAGGATTTATCTCAACCAAAGAACAGTCTTTTTCTGTGAATAGTTTATAAAGACCTTTAGCTATAACGGCAAATTGTTTAGAAAGATCCCCTTTTATTTTTAAAGCGGTGCAAAGGTTTCTTATATTGAAAGGTTTTATTCCGTAACGAATATCAATAGATTCTTTGTGAATTTTTTCAGGTGTTTTTTCTGCAATTTCTTCAATATCCATGCCACCTTCAGTGCTTGCGATTATTGTTATACATTCTTTCGCTCTATCGACGGTTAAGCTGATATAAAATTCTTTATCAATGTTTATTCCTTCCTCGATGAGTACTTTTTTTACTAACTTACCCTCATCACCTGTTTGTACGCTTTTTAGTTCCATGCCAATGATGTTATTAGCGTAAGATTTTAATTCTTCTTTGGTTTTTGCAAGTTTTATGCCGCCTGCTTTACCTCTTGCGCCGGAATGCACTTGGGCTTTGATAACACATGGAAAGCCTGTTTTTTCAGCAGCGTTAATACTTTCTTCGGTGCTAACTGTTAAAAAACCATTTGGAGTAGGGATTTTAAAATCTCTAAAAATTTTCTTTGCCTGATATTCGTGAATTTTCATGATATTTCCTTTTGATAGGCTCTGTTATAACTTGTAACAGGCATTATAATATATATTTTAACCTTTATCGGTGTAAAATATTATATTCCTTTAAAATCCATGTCCGCAAGGATTTTAAAGTGTTAAAAAATGTAAACAAGATTTAAGTTCGCTATCAAGTTTTTTTTTGAATTTAAAACATATGTTAAGAATATTTTAAAATTACATTGGTTAAAAAAGGAGATATTTAAAATGCAAGTAGATTTAAAGAATGTTGTGGTTAGAGCTAAAGATTTTATTGGGTCGGGCACAAGACCTTTGTATCTTTATAAAGAGGCTCAGGGAAGTTCAGCGGAATTAAAGAGATTTAGGTACGATTTACAACATTCAGGTAAAAGGGCATTTATTGTAAATAAGGGTGGAAAAAGTGTTGTTGTCATCAGAAATAAAGAAATAAAACATCCTTATAAATTGGCATTTAATATATTAAAGGCTAGATTAACAGGAAAATTCAAGGCATTGGGAGGTTTAAAAGAAGCAGTCGATAAAGGTATTAATATTTATGATAAAGATCTAAACAAATTATTCAAGTCATTTGATTCACCTGATGCTATAGTTAGAATCTTTGGTGGTAAAATAGAATTTAAAAATGTGTTAAAAGCAGCAAAAGGCATGGCTAAAAGACTTGTTTAGTAGTTGATGAAAAATAATGAATTAATAGGGTTTGATTTTTAAAATCAAACCCTATTTTGTTGTGGATAAAAAGTATTATGTAAAAAAGGTTACTCTCTCCGAGGGGGAACTTTTTACACAAAAAGTTCCATAAAAACCTGCCTCCGTAAAACTTTTCTATTTTACTAAACTTCGTTAAATTAAAGCATAATAATCTAAAAATGCTGCATAACTCGCTATCGCTCAAACAATGCAGCTTGTGAAGAACTCTTCACTTCGTTAAGTAAAAAACGAAAAGATTTAAAGTCGGCATTAAAAAAGAAACTTACGAAAATAAACTACGGTCTGTTTTTTAAAAAAATTAAACCCGGCAAGCGAATTAGAGATTCTTAAAAAGTTATTCCTGAGAAAATTTACCCCCCTGAAGTAATCTCAAAACACCTTAAAACAAACGAGGCAAAAGTCAAAAGACCTACTTTAAAATCTATAATCTAACCATGAAAAATCAAAAAACAAGAAAAAATTAAATTTCTTTAGGGGGTGAATTTTTGATTTAATAACCTTTTTATAGAAAATCTATGAGCGTCTAAGCTTAGGTTTTTCAGCCTTGCTTGTCAAGGTGAAAAACCATCAAAATAAAGCCAAAAAATGAGCTTTACTTGTTAAAGTGATAACCACGGGATTAAAGCTTTGTAACTCTCTCCGAGGGGGGACTTTTTTAAAAAAGTCCCGCAAAAACCTCGACACGAATTGATTTTCTTGTTTTGATACGCTCCACTTGATTTTGATCTTCTTTTTAAGACCTGCTTGCTAACTCGCTAACGCTCAAACACAGCAAGCCTCCTTTATATTTGGCGTTTCGCTTTAAAACTTACGAAAATCAATTACGGTCTATTTTTAGAAAAATCAAATTGAAATGAACGAATTAGAATTTAAAAAATTACATAATACTTTTTATATGACTATCATTTTTATTTGATTGTTTTTGAAAAATTAATGTAGAATATAGATATATAGAAATAGAAGTTATAAAAAAATGGAAAATATACTTGAAATAAAAGATTTAAATATTGCATTTCAACTTCAAGAACAACAAGCAAAAGCTATCCATGGTGTTAGTTTAAGCTTGCAAAAAGGTAAGTCTTTAGGCATTGTTGGAGAATCAGGCTGTGGAAAAACAGTAACGGCAATGTCAATAATGAGATTATTACCTAAAAATGCTGTGATACAATCAGGAAATGTTCTTTACGAAGGGAAAAGTGTCTTTGGGCTTAAAGATAAAGAAATGCGCAATATTAGAGGTGGTAAAATAGGTCTTATCCCTCAAGATCCTTTAACTTCTTTAAATCCGCTTTTTACGATAGGTGAGCAGATCTTAGAAGCTGTTAAAATTCATCATCAAGTTAGTAATAAAAAAGCTAAGGAAATAGCAATACAGGCTTTAAAAGATGTAAAAATCCCGGAACCTGAGAATCGTTTTAATGACTACCCTCATCAATTTTCAGGAGGTATGCGTCAAAGAGTCATTATAGCAATGGCACTTAGTTGTAATCCTGATCTTTTAATTGCTGATGAGCCAACAACAGCTTTGGATGTTACAGTGCAGGCTCAAATTTTAAAATTGATTAAGGATATTCAAGAAGAAAAGGGAGCTTCTCTTATTTTAATAACCCATGACTTGGGTGTAGTAGCAGAAGTCTGCGATGAGGTTGCTGTTATGTATGCAGGACGTATAGTAGAGCATGCCGGTATAAAAGAAATTTTTGAAAATCCTTTGCATCCTTATACAAAAGGATTATTAGAATCTTTGCCGGGTAATAAAGAAAGAGGCTTAAATCCTATAAAAGGTCAACCTCCTGCTATTACAGATGATATATCGGGTTGTCCGTTTAACCCCAGATGTAAATATAAAATGGCAAAATGTGAACAGCATGATCCTAATTTATTAGAACGTGGGTTGAATCATCAAGTGGCTTGTTGGCTTTACGATAAAGAAAAAGAAGACAATGTAGATGATCAAAGTTTTTAATTAGATGTTTTAGATTTGAACCTAAGAGTCAGATTTTAAAATAATACCGAATTTTTATTAAAAATTCGGTATTATTATTTTTAACCTTTGAATGAAAAACCATGCTATGTCTTAAAAAGATGAAGTATTTTTAAAGATTAAGAAATATTTATAATTTGAAATTAAGTTTCCTTAAAACACTTGCTACAAATTTATGTTCGTGTTTTTCTTATGTTACCGTTATGCGAAGTTTAAAGAAAACCATGAATAAAGGTCTTGACAGTTAGTTTTGTCCTTAATAATATAAAAACTCGCATAGGCACAGCGCCGGTGTAGCTCAAAGGTAGAGCAACGGTTTTGTAAACCGTAGGTTGTAGGTTCAATTCCTATCACCGGCTTTTAAAGACAATACTGAAGAGATTAAAAAACTCGACAGGAGTTTGGACCTAGTTTTAACTTAATTGTCTTAGTGTGGGTAGGTGCCCGAGTGGTTAAAGGGAGCAGACTGTAAATCTGCCGTCTAGCGACTACGTTGGTTCGAATCCAACCCTGCCCATTCTTCATTTGCTACTTCCCATAGGCCCATGTGGCGCAGGGGTAGCGCATCCCCTTGGTAAGGGGAAGGTCGCGAGTTCAAGTCTCGCCATGGGCTAAAATTAGTAAAAGTTTTAGCAAAAAGCAATAAGTAGATACTTGCAAAAGGAGAAACAAAATGGCACGTGCAAAGTTTGAACGTACAAAGCCACACGTAAACATTGGTACGGTAGGTCACGTTGACCACGGTAAAACAACTTTAACAGCTGCAATTACAGGTTGTATGGCTGCAGCCGGGCAAGCTGAAGCTAAGAAATTCGATGAAATTGATGCAGCTCCGGAAGAAAAAGCTAGAGGTATTACAATCTCTACAGCTCACGTTGAGTATGAAACAGAAGCTAGACACTATGCTCACGTTGACTGTCCAGGTCACGCTGACTATGTTAAAAATATGATTACAGGTGCTGCCCAAATGGACGGCGGTATTTTGGTAATTTCAGCGGCTGACGGTCCTATGCCTCAAACAAGAGAGCATATTCTATTAGCTCGTCAGGTTGGTGTTCCAAGACTTGTTGTATTCTTAAATAAATGCGACATGGTTGACGATGAAGAATTGCTTGATCTTGTTGAAATGGAATCCAGAGAACTATTAAGCGAATATGAGTTTGATGGTGATAATATTCCTTTCGTTAGAGGCTCAGCTTTAAAAGCTTTAGAAGCAGTTCAAGCTAATAACAAGGTTGCTAAAGGGCAAGATGAGTGGGTTGATAAAATTTGGGAATTAATGGACGCAGTTGATGAATATATTCCAACTCCTGAAAGAGATATTGACCAACCTTTCTTAATGCCTGTTGAGGATGTATTCTCTATTACCGGTAGAGGTACAGTTGCTACAGGTAGAATAGAAAGAGGAAAAGTTAAAGTTGGCGAAGAAATTGAAATCGTTGGCTTTGGTGAAACTAGAAAAACTGTTGTTACCGGTGTTGAGATGTTCAGAAAATTATTAGATGAAGGTCTTGCTGGTGATAACGTTGGAGCATTACTTAGAGGTGTGAACAAAGAAGATATTGAAAGAGGTCAAGTACTTGCGAAGCCTGGTTCAATTAAACCTCACACTAAGTTTAGTGCACAAGTATACGTACTTAAGAAAGAAGAAGGTGGAAGACATACACCATTCTTCCCAGGATACAGACCACAGTTCTACATTAGAACAACTGATGTTACCGGTTCAATCAAATTCGAAGGTGAAATGATTATGCCGGGAGACAACGTTGTAATGGATGTTGAGCTAATTGCTCCAGTTGCTATTGAAGAAGGTATGAGATTCGCTATTAGAGAAGGCGGACGTACTGTAGGTGCTGGTGTAGTTGATAAAATTGTTGAGTAATCGATAAGAATTTAGAGGCGGGGGTAGATCCCGCCCTCTGGATTTAAATTTAGTTTAATTTAATCGTTTAATTGATAGATTAGAAAGGATCAAAAGGTTATAAGTGGAATTATGAGTACCAAGCGTCAGAGAATCAGAGTTTGTTTAAAAGCATATGATCATAGATTAATAGATGCATCTGCAGAAAAAATTGTTGATACAGCAAAACGCACAGATGCAAAAGTAGCTGGTCCTATCCCACTACCAACTAGACGTCGTGTGTATTGTGTATTAAGATCACCACACGTTAATAAAAAGTCAAGAGAACACTTTGAAATGCGTACGCATAAAAGAATAATTGATATACTTGATCCAACGCAGCAAACAACAGAAGAGCTTAGCAGGATGGATTTACCTGCTGGTGTTGATATAGAAGTTAAGCTCTAAACAACAAGAAAATTGAATAAAAGTGGATGAATGTGATCTACGAATTATTCGAAAGAAGATAGCTCTTCAACGTAGCGCTCACAAAATGAGAGGAAAAAACCGTGACATTAGGTGTAATAGGCGAAAAGCTTGGGATGACGCAGGTTTATGACAAGGACGGTATAATAGTACCGGTGACAGTTATAAAAGTCGATCCGTTAACAGTAACTCAAGTAAAAACTAAAGATACAGATGGTTATAATGCTATTCAGCTTGGAACAAAGCAAGCTAAAGAAAAGCATTTAACAAAAGCTCAAATAGGGCATTTTAAGAAAAATGATTTAACCAACTTTAGAATTTTAAAAGAATTTAGAATCGATAATGCTTCTGAATATAAAGTTGGTCAGGTAGTTGATCTTTCAACATTCAATGATGTTGAAAAAGTTGACGTGACAGGAAGATCAATAGGTAAAGGTTTTCAAGGTACAGTAAAAAGATATAATTTCAGCAGAGGACCGATGTCTCATGGTTCAAAAAACCATAGAGCACCAGGTTCTATTGGTGCTGGAACAACTCCCGGCAGAGTTTACAAAGGTAAAAAGATGGCGGGAAATATGGGTAATGAAACTATTACTGTAACAAAGCTAAAAGTATTAAAAATAGATTCAGAAAAGAATATAATTCTTGTTAAAGGTTCTGTTCCAGGACCTGAAGGCAGGTTAGTAACAATAAAGCCATCAAGGATCAAATGGAACTAATCCATAGATTAGAAATTGAGGAAAACAAATCATGTCTAAACAGTTAACAATACATAGTGCAAATGGCAGTCAGCTGGGTAAAATAGACCTAGATGATAATGTATTTGGGGTTGATCCTAATATGCATTTAATGCACCTTGCGCTAAGAAGACAATTAAATAATGCCAGATCTGGTTCTGCGAATACAAAAACTCGTAGCGAAGTTCGTGGTGGTGGTAAAAAACCTTGGAAACAAAAAGGTACAGGTAGAGCACGTGCAGGAAGTTTAAGAAGTCCATTGTTTGCAGGTGGTGGTGTGATATTCGGACCAAAACCAAGAAGCTATAATTTCTCAATACCTGCTAAAGCTCGTAGAGTTGCTCTTAAATCTGCACTTTCATCAAGAACTGATGATTTAGTTGTAGTGAAAGATTTTTCTGAATTAAAGCAGCCAAAAACAAAGGAATTTGCAAGTATTTTGAGTGCTTTAAAAGTAGAAGGAAAAATTCTTGTAGTAGCTGAATTAAATAATGCTGAAAACCAAAATTTAGAATTAGCATCAAGAAATCTTCCGAATGTAAGATTAATTCTTCCTTCAAACATCAACGTGAAAGATTTACTTGAAGCTGATAGTCTTTTGATTACAGAATCAGCTATAAATGACATAACAGAGAGGTTAAACAAATAAAATGAGTTGTAAATCTAGAAACGAAAGGCTTTATGAAGTAATTAAAAGACCTCTGATTACTGAAAAATCAACTAGCGTGCTAGAAAATAATCAATATACTTTTGAAGTATTGAGAGATGCGACAAAAATTGAGATTAAGCAAGCAGTAGAGCTAGCCTTTCCTGGAAGAAAAGTTAAAAAAGTTCGCACAGTCTACATGCCAAGTCATGAAAAAAGAATGGGCATGAAATTTGGAAGAACTCAGTCAAGCAAAAAAGCAATTGTCACTGTAGAGGGTGAACCAATTGCAGAGTTGATGGGAGCGTAACAATGGGTATTCGCAAGATAAATCCAACATCACCTGGTCAAAGAGGCATGTCTCGTAGTGATTTTACTGAAATTACTACTGATAAGCCCGAAAAATCTCTTTTAAAACCTTTAAAAAAGAGATCAGGTAGAAACAATAGCGGTAAAATTACATGTCAGCACAAAGGTGGTGGACATAAACGTGCGTACCGTGTAGTTGATTTCAAAAGAGATAAATTTGGCATACCTGCTGTCGTAAAAACAGTTGAGTATGATCCAAACAGAAATGTAAGAATTTCGTTAGTTGTATATGCTGACGGAGAAAAAAGATACATTTTGACTCCACAAAATTTAAAAGTTGGAGATACAATTCAAAGTGGTTCTGAATCTGAAATTAAAGTAGGAAATGCAATGGCTTTGAAAGATATTCCACTAGGTACACAAGTTCATAATATAGAACTTGTTCCCGGAAAAGGTGGTCAAATTGTAAGAAGTGCTGGTGCTTCAGCTCAGCTTATGGCAAAAGAAGGCGATTATGCAACATTAAAACTGCCAAGTTCAGAAATGAGAATGGTTCATAAGAACTGTGTTGCTACAATCGGCGTTTTAGGTAATTCAGATTACAAAAACATGAGCGTAGGTAAAGCTGGAAGAAAGCGCTGGATGGGTATTAAGCCAACTGTTAGAGGTGTTGTTAAAAACCCATGCGATCACCCACACGGTGGTGGTGAAGGTAGAACATCTTCAGGTGGCATACCTCAAACACCTTGGGGTAAACCGGCTCTAGGTTATAGAACCAGAGGTAAGAAACAGTCTGATAAGTATATTGTCAGAAAACGTAAGTAAGGAGATACGATTTAAATGGCTCGTTCACTAAAAAAAGGACCATTCGTTCATGAATCGTTAATGAAAAAAATAGATAAAATGAACGAAAAAGGTGAAAAAAAAGTAATAAAAACCTGGTCAAGAGCATCTATGATTACACCTGAAATGCTTAATCATACGATAGCTGTTCATAATGGGAAGACTCATGTTCCAATTTATGTAACTGAGCAGATGATCGGTCACAGACTTGGTGAATTTGCACCAACAAGATTCTTCCGTGGCCATGCCGGTCAAGATAAAACAGCAAAAAGGAAGTAACAATGGAATCTAAGGCAAAACAACGAAATATAAAAATGCCTGCGAGAAAGATTCGTAGGATAATAAACGAAGTAAGAGGTAAAAGCGTAACGGAAGCACAAAGAATCCTTCGCTTTATGCCATATTCAGCAGCTAAAGTTGTTGAAAAAAACCTTAAAGATGCTGTTGCAAATGCAGAGCAGAAATTAGGCGTTTCAGCAGATGTATTAAAAATCCAGTCGATATTTGCTGATGAAGGCCCTACCTACAAAAGAGCAAGATGTAGAGCCCAAGGGCGTGTGTATAAAAGAATGAAACGTACATCACATCTTACTATTCAGGTTAATGTTGATCAGAAATTAAAGAGTAATAAATAGGAGGTCACCTTGGGTCAGAAAGTACATCCAATCGGATTTAGATTAGGAGTTATCAAACCTTGGTTAAGTAGCTGGTTCGCAACAAAAGAGTATCCCCTGAATTTTTAGCTGAAGATGATAAAATCAGAAAATTTATAAAGAAAAAATTATACAGCTGGTATTAGTAGAATTATTAATTGATAGAAAAGCTCAAAATAGTAAACGTTAACACTTGTTACTGCTAAGCCTGGCGTTGTAGTTGGACGTGGTGGTCAAGGTATTGATGAGATTAGAAAAAACGTTGCTAAACTTATCAAAAAAAGAGTACAAATTGACGTTGTTGAGGTCGCTCGTATAGATGCTGATGCTCAACTGGTTTCTGAAGCAATAGCTGTGCAGCTGGAAAAAAGGGTTGCATTTAGAAGAGCTATGAAACAGGCTATGCAGCGTACAATGCGCTCAGGTGTTCAAGGTATTAAAGTTGCAGTATCAGGAAGACTTGGCGGAGCTGAAATAGCAAGAACTGAGTGGGCTAAAGAAGGACGCATTCCTCTTCAGACACTTAGAGCTGATGTAGACTTTGGTTTTGCTGAAGCTGATACAACAATGGGAATCATTGGTGTAAAAGTTTGGGTATTTAAAGGTGATTTAATGCCCGGAGAAAAAGCTGATCAAAATATAAAAGCTAAATCTGCACAAGGACCAAGGGGTGAAGGTCGCGGAGCTCGTGGACCCAGAAAACCAAGAGGTTCTAAAAAGGAAAGTAAATAATGCCTGACGGCAAGTTTAATTAGGAGCAATATAACAATGTTAATGCCCAAAAGGACGAAATATCGTAAACAACAAAAAGGAAGAATGAATGGTTCTGAAACCAGAGGAACTGTTCTAGAATTTGGTGATTATGGTCTTCAATCGGTAGAACCGGCTTGGATTAATAGTCGTCAAATAGAGGCTGCCAGAAGGGCTATGACTCGTCACATTAAAAGGGGCGGTCAGGTTTGGATAAAAATATTTCCAGACAAGCCTATTACTGCAAAACCAGCTGAAACTCGTATGGGTAAAGGCAAGGGTAACCCAGAATATTGGGTAGCTGTTGTTAAGCCAGGCAGAATGATGTTTGAGTTAAAAGGTATAAGCAGAGAGGTCTCTGTGAGAGCTTTAGAACTTGCAGCACAAAAATTGCCAGTTAAAACACGAATAGTAGAAAAATAGTTAATGGTGAGTACTATGAAACTTGAAGAAATACGTGAGCGTACCATCGACGAATTGAGTGAAGATGTTGTCGGTCTTAAGAAAAAATTATTTGAATTAAGAATGGCAAAATCTCTTCATAAACTTGAGGATGTATCTCAATTGTCAAAAACAAAGCGTATGATCGCTCAAATTAAAACAGTGATAAGAGAAAAACAGTTATCTGAATAAAGAGGTAAAAACCGTGCCTAAAAAAGAAAAAATAGGTGTTGTGGTAAGCAACAAAATGGATAAAACGGTTGTGGTAAAAGTACCTGAGTACAAGCCGCATCCAAAATACAAAAAAATCATGGAACAAAACAAAAATTATGTGGCTTGTGATACTGAAAACACTTGTAATAGTGGTGATAAAGTTCGCATAATTGAATCAAAACCCGTCAGCAAGTCAAAACGCTGGAGAGTGGTTGAGATCATAGAAAGAGCGAAGTAAAACAGAGCTCTACAGTTACTAAACTTAAAGAGATAAATATTCCAAAAAGGATTAAAGAAATGATTCAACAGGAAAGCAGACTTAATGTAGCAGATAATACAGGTGCTAAGGAACTACTTTGTATAAGAGTTCTTGGTAGCTCAGGAAGAAAATATGCCGGAGTTGGTGATGTTATCGTTGCTACTGTTAAAGAAGCAGCTCCGAATATGCCGGTTAAAAAATCAGACATTGTAAAGGCTGTTGTGGTAAGAACAAAAGCAAGCATGAAAAGACCTGACGGAACTACGATTAGATTTGATGAAAATGCTGCGGTTATTATTAATAAAGATGGTAACCCGGTTGGAACACGTGTATTTGGACCAGTTGCCCGTGAGTTGAGAGAAAAAAGCTATATGAAAATAGTTTCTCTGGCTCCGGAGGTAATTTAGGAGATAACCATGGCAAATAAAGACACAAAAAACAACTTACATGTAAAAACCGGTGATCGAGTATTCGTTGTTTCCGGTAAAGACAAAGGAAAAGTCGGAAATATTAAAAAAGCTATGCCTCAAGAAGGTAAGGTTATAGTTGAAGGTATAAACATGGTAACAAAGGCTGTAAAAGCAAATCCAATGGCTGGAATACAAGGTGGTTTAATAAAAATGGAAGCCGCTATGAATTCTTCAAAGGTGATGCTTTACTGTCCTAAATGTGAAAAACCGACAAGGATCAAACGTGAAGTGCTTGAAAACGGCAAAAAAACACGCGTTTGTAAAAAATGTGGTGAACAATTAGATATTTAAGGATAGGACAATGACAGTTACAAAAAAACTTAGAGATAAGTATAAAGAAGACGTCATTCCTGCATTAAAGGAACAGTTTAATTATACTAACATTCATCAAGTTCCAAAGGTTGAGAAAGTAGTTCTTAACATGGGGTTGGGTGAAGCGGTTCAAAACTCTAAAATTCTTGATTCTGCAGTGAATGAAATGACAAAAATCGCAGGACAAAAAACGGTAATTACAAGGGCTAAAAAATCTATCGCAACTTATAAATTAAGAGAAGGTATGCCTATAGGGTGTATGGTTACTTTAAGAGGAGCGAGAATGTATGATTTCCTTCAAAAACTTCTTAATGTTACACTTCCTAGAATTAGAGATTTTAGAGGTGTTAGTAGAAAAAGTTTTGACGGAAGAGGAAATTACTCTTTAGGGTTAAAAGAACAAATTCTTTTCCCTGAAATTGAGTATGATGAAGTTGATGTTGTAAAAGGTATGAACATTTCAATAGTAACTACGGCTAATACAGATGAAGAAGCAAGAGAATTCTTACTCATTTGGGAATGCCTTTTAAGAAAAAGAAAAGAAAATAATTAATTAATAATAATTAAAGGAGATAAAACCTTGGCTAAAAAAGCAATGATGGTAAAAGAAGATTAAAAGAACAGAACTTGCTGCAAAGGGAAAATATCCTAAAGTTAGGTTACATAACCGTTGTAGCATATGCGGAAGACCAAAAGGATTTCATAGAGATTTTGGTCTTTGCAGAATTCATTTAAGAGAAATGGCTCATAAAGGTCTTTTCCAGGCGTAACAAAGTCAAGCTGGTAGAGAAATCTTGTTAGAGTAAAGACGATCGAAACTCGTCCTCGTAAGTAGGGAATTGGGAGGGAAATATGAAAGAATCGAAACTAAAGCCTAAACTTTGAAATTATATCAAGACATCGATGGACAAAATATAAAGTAGAAGTTAAGTTAAGGGAAGATAATGAATACAGATCCAATAGCAGATATGTTAACGCGTATCAGAAATGCAAACGTAGCAAAGCATTCTGATATAAAGTTGCCAAGTTCAAAGGTTAAAGTTGAATTGGCGAGGTTATTAAAATCGGAAGGTTATATAACTGAATTTAACATTGAAGAATCAGGTGTTTTTAAGACATTGAATGTTAAATTAAAGTATGATGAGATGGGTAAACCCATTATCACAAACCTTCGTCGTGTAAGTAAGCCCGGTTTAAGAATTTACAAAAAGGCAAAAGAGCTTCCTAAAGTTTACGATGGTTTAGGAATTGCAGTTGTAAGTACAAGTAAAGGGCTATTAACGGACAGAAAAGCCAGAAAAGAAAAAGTTGGTGGTGAAGTCCTCTGCTACGTATGGTAGTTGATGAATAATTGGAGTTAGAATAAAATGTCCAGAATTGGAAAAAAACCGGTAGAAATACTAGATGGCGTAGAGGTAAAAATCAAGGGTAATGTTGTTAGTGCTAAAGGACCTTTAGGTTCTCAGGAAGTAACAATAAGACCTGAAATTTCTCTAAAACAAGAAGGTAAGCAAATCGTTCTTGAGCCAAAAAATGAAGAACGTCAAACAAGAGCACTTTACGGTCTTAGTCGTACATTGGTGAATAATCTTGTGGTTGGCGTTAAAGAAGGTTTTACAAAAAATCTTGAAATTCAAGGTGTTGGTTATAGAGCTGCTAAAGATGGAAAAGATCTTAATTTGCAACTTGGATATAGCCATCCTGTAAAAGTTGTTGCACCTGAAGGAATTGAATTTGTTCTTGAAGGTAATACAAAAATTGCTGTTAAAGGTATTAACAAACAGACGGTTGGTGATGTTGCTGCTGAAATAAGAGGCAAAAGACCACCTGAAGTATATAAAGGAAAAGGTGTAAGGTACGTCGGTGAGTACGTTAGAAGAAAAGCCGGTAAAACAGGTAAGAAGTAGACTTTTCAATTTGTTAGTAGCCCATATAAAGCGGCATTGCATATTATACAATGAGAAAGCTTAGGTGAAATTATGATTATTAAAAAAGTAAGAAAACAAACATCAAGAAAAAAACATCTTAGTATAAGAAGTAAAATTTCAGGGACTTCTGAAATGCCAAGATTGGCAATACATAGAAGTGGAAAGCATATTTATGCTCAAGTGATTGACGATGTAAAAAAAGTAACTTTAGCATCGGCTAGCACTTTAGATAAAGAGCTTAAAGAAAAAATTGCTTCAGGTGCTAACGTAGAATCTGCTAAACAAGTAGGTGAGCTAGTTGCACAAAGAGCAAAAGCTGCAGGTGTTGAAAATGTTGTTTTTGACAGAGGCGGATTTTTATTCCACGGAAGAGTAGCAGCATTAGCTAACGCAGCTAGAGAAGCCGGTCTTCAGTTTTAATTTTATAAAATTATTTAGCAATAAAAAGACAGGATTTATATCCTGTCTTTTTACTTTATTAAATGATTATTTGTTAATAGTTTATTTCACCTTCGGCAAGTACTTTTGCAGCACAACCATTGGTTGTATCTAAAGCAGTACTGTCAGTTTCACAACTAAGGTTATCATTGTATGAACCCATTGGATAAATTCCTGATGATGTTATATGAAAGAGAAAATAATCTCGTCCTATTTGATTGGGTCCTTTTGCACCATTTATATCAACTATTAGGTTTCCACATGTGTTTTTTAAAGGACCGTCTCCTTTATCTGCGGAACAAGCACCGTTATGATCGTCAATTAAAATCATTGTCCCATCACTTAAAATGGCTTTTCCATAAGCATTGTCAAATGTTGTATCATATTTATCAACATAATTACTGCCTCCCAGATATTTTAAAGGGCTGTCATACCAGCAGCCTTTACTGGAACCACAGTTTTTGATTATGTTTAAATAAGGGGTAAGCGCATTAAAAGCAGCTAAATCTGAGGCAGCTGAACTATCATTTCCCGCAAAAGCAGTTTTAAGACTACCGTTTTCAGCTTCGTATAATTTTACGGCATTAGATAAAGTTGCATAAGTTTTTTTTAGTTTAGTAACATCAGCAGTCGAATTGGAGCTGCTAAGTAATGTTGGGATGGATAGTGCAGCCACAACACCGATAACGGTGAGAGTTATTAACACTTCAGCTAATGTAAAAGCTAATTTTTTCGACATTTTATCAATTCCTTTTTAATTTTCAAGTGAAGCGTATCAAAACAAGAAAAGAAACTCGTGTCGAGGTTTTTGTGGGGCTTTTTTAAAAAAGTCCCCCCTCGGAGAGAGTTTTTGAGGCGGTTTTTACCTTGACTTCGCAAGGCTAAAAACCTTATATTAGCCGTTCAAAGTCTTTTCACGGGATCTTATTAAATCAAAAATTTACCCCCTAAAGAAATTTTACTTTTTTATTGTTTTTTGATTTTTATAGTTAGTTTATAGCTTTTAAAGTAGTTCTTTTGACTTTTGCCTTATCGGTTTTGAGGTGTTTTGAGATTACTTCAGGGGGGTAAATTTTCTCAGAAATAATCTCCCTAAAAAGACTAATTCACTTGTAAGGGCTAATTTAAAGTATTTTTATTCTTTATAGTTGGTTTTTTTGAGCTCTAATTCGCTCATTTAAAATGAAAAATACAAAAAGTTTAAAATTATAAAATTACATAAATAGCCGCATAGTAATATTGCTGACATAAAGAATTGTATATAAAGAAAAAAACATTTGTAAACTTTAAAAGCTATTATATATAAGGAATTAGCTGTTTTTGCAAAAAATAGCTAATCGGCATGATTACAAATTAAAAAGAAACTGGTAGAATAATGTGAAAGTAAGTAAAGTTTTTTAATAAATTTATTAAAAGACTATCAAACTTTATTCTGTTCCTTTTTTATATTGATGTAAGTTTTAAAAAAATTAAAGTAGTTGTGTATTCTTAAAAGGGTCTTAATTTGAAATTCGGTCAAAAGTTATCCGGGAATAAAGCCAATTCACAGGCTCCCAATACTACTAATAAGAGTAATCCTATTGCAAATAGCACAGGTATGTCTCCTGCTATAGGACCGATTAACCCTAGAAAAACAGCAAACCGTTTATATGGCGGATATAATCAAAATAACAGATTTTTTGGAGGTTTAAGTACTTCTGATCCTGTTGAAATGTTTTATGAATTTTGTTCTATAGCTAAAAATAAAAATAATGTTGATGAAGTTTTTCATACATTGCACAATATTGCTATAAGCAAATTAGGATATAGTTTTACTGCAATAGGTACTGTTAGTAATAGTTCTAAATGTATAAATATTAAACTTATTGATCATATTGGTAATAATTTTTCTTCAAGAATAATGCTTTCCGAGGATAAAAATCCTCTTATTCAGGCTTTCAATAATGAAGAAATTAAAAATGTTGCGAATTTAGACTTTTTAAATATGCCGTATTTAAAGAATTATCAAGGAATGATAGTTCCGATGAAAGCGTCAAATGAATCAGTAGGTGTGTTTATTGCGGGTTCTAATGGGATGACTCAGCATGATATGAATTCGTTGAGTGTTCTTGTTGATTATTTAACTTTATTTGTTAAAAATAAGGATCTTGAAGATCGTTTCAGTCAGAATAAAGATACTGATGCTTTGACTAACTTGAAGAGCCATAGAGCGTTTCAGGAAAGTCTGCGCTTAGAGCTTTCAAAGGCGGGAGAAAATAATAAACCGTTATCAGTTATTATTTTAGATATAAATAATATTTCTCAAATAAATAGAGAGTTTGGTCATGCCAAAGGTGATGAAATAATTAAATTGGTAGCTGATAAGATTAAACAAAATATTAGAAGTACTGATATAGCAGGCAGATATGGTGGTGATGAGATTGCCGTTATACTCCCTGATCTTGATGGTGCTGAAACAAGTTATATTGCAGAATACTTAAATTACAGTTTGTCTTGCAGTATGGTAGATGATGTAGGACCTGTAAAAGTAAGTATAGGTGTTGCTTCGTACCCTGTATGTGCAAGTGATCAGGAAAAACTTTTAATACTTGCCGAGCAAGCTATGATGATTTCCAAAAACAAAGGTTATCAAAATGGAATGTCTTCTATTGTGAGTGCTCAGGATATAGATTTTTGGAATGATAAATCTTTGGATTCATTTGCTACGGTTTTGGCAAAAAGACATTCTCAGTTGGGTGTTAATTTTGAGGAAGAAATTGTTAGTAGATTCCAAAACGAGAGCATTGGCTCAAATGGTCATATGTTTGATGTTGTTACATCATTAGCCGGTGCTATTGATGCAAAAGATACTTATACCAGAGGTCATTCACAATCTGTTGCTAGATACGCAGAAGTTTTAGCAAGAGCTATAAACCTTCCTGAGTCAGAAGTTGAAAGAATTAGGCTGGGTGCAATGCTTCATGATGTTGGTAAGATAGGTATCCCTGAGACAATTTTAAGAAAACCAAATCAGCTTACAGATGAAGAATGGGAAATAATGAAACAGCATCCGACCATTGGTGCTAAAAAAGTATTGGCTCCTATTGAGTCATTAAGAGATTTGATTCCTATAATTGAGCATCACCATGAACATTGGGATGGATCAGGTTATCCAGCCAAGTTAAAGGGAGAAGAAATTCCTTTAGGTGCAAGAATTGTAGCTGTGGCAGATTCGTTCCATGCTTTGATCAGTGATAGGCCTTATAGAAAAGGTTTGGGTATTGATAAAGCTATTGATATTCTTAGGATAGGTTCCGGGATTCAATGGGATAGAGATCTTGTTAGGGAATTTATTATATTAGCTCCATCTTTGTGTACTACTGTATAGCAAAATAGAGATGTTGATATAATAAAATTTGTAAATATATTAAAAACGGAAAATATATTAACAATAATTCGTTTGTTTTGTTTTTTACTATAGTAATGAGCTTTATTAGCTTTTTTGTGTTTGAGACTGTGCAAGAAATTTAATGGCAAAAATTATAATTGTAGATGATTCTAGTTTTGTAAGAGCTGTATTATCTAAGTATTTAACTAAAAATGGACATGAGATAGTTGCAGAAGCCGGTTGTAATGATTCTGCAGTTGAAATGTATAAAAAACATCGACCTGATCTGGTAACATTAGATGTAGTGATGCCGGGTTGCGGTATTGCGGCGATGCAAGAAATTTTAGATTTTGATCCTGAAGCTAATATAATAATAATTTCAGGGTTGGCTCAACCTACACACCTTGCAAAAGCCATTAAAAAAGGTGCGAAATGTTTTCTTTCAAAGCCTATTTGCGACAAAATGCTTTTAAAAGTTGTAAATGATGTTTTGGCTAGCAACTCGAATAAAAAGAAAGACAATAATTTTGATTATCAACCTAATGTTTTGATCAAATGCCCTGATGATATATTTTTACTTTCAATGTTTAATAATTCATTGAAAGAAGTATTAATTATGCAAAATGATATTCTTGTAATTGAAAAAGGAGCAACACCTGCTAAAGATGATTTGATAGTAGGGTTAAAAAATGATGGAATAGTTTTTGGTTATAGGTTAAAACAAAAGACTATTATTTACGAGGGAAATAATAGGTATGAATTACCTTTAGATTCTGATATCGAGAATCTGGGTATTATTAGAGGTGTTTTAAGAGTTTTAAACAGTAAGGCAGCTGTTTTATAAAATATTAAACGGCAAATCTGAAATGGATTATATCTCCGTCTTTAACTTCGTATTCTTTGCCTTCCAGTCTTGTTACGCCTTTTTCTTTGGCGGCTATATGAGAACCGGCTTTTATAAAATCATCATATGAGGTAACTTCAGCTCTTATGAATCCTCTTTCGATATCGCTGTGAATTTCACTTGCAGCTGCAGGAGCTTTTGTTCCGGATCTGATAGTCCAAGCTCTAACCTCTTTTTCTCCTGCCGTGATATAAGTTCTAAGACCTAAAAGGCTATATACACTTTTGATCATACGTTCTGTGCCTGAGTCCTTAACACCAAGTTCGGCTAAGAAATCTTTGGCTTCTTCTTCGGATAAAGATACGAGTTCAGATTCAATTTTTGCGCTTATGACAACAACTTGCGCATTGTGAGTTTTGGCGTATTCACGAACTTTTTCAACATATTCATTGCCATTGTTTATCAAATCTTCTTCGGATACGTTTGCTGCATAAATAATGGGTTTAGAGCAAAGTAGTTGAAGTTGTTTTAAATAAGGTAGTTCTTCTTTTGTGAAAAGATTTGTCGAGAAAAATTTGCCTTCTTCCAAAATGTCTTGAATTTTATCAAGTACACTGTTTTCAAGCACAGCTTCTTGTTCTTTAGCTTTTACTTGTTTTAAAATTCTTGCTTTTCTTTTTTCTATAGAAGAAAGGTCCGCTAGTGCAAGTTCTGTGTTTATAACTTCAATATCGTTTATTGGGTCAACTTTGCCATCGACGTGAACGGTATTTTCGTCTTCAAAGCATCTTACAACTTGAATAATTGCATCGACTTCTCTAATGTGTCCTAAAAATTGATTGCCTAGACCTTCTCCTTTGCTTGCACCTTTTACAAGTCCTGCAATATCAACAAATTCAATGGCAGTTGGTATTACTCGTTGAGTTTTAACAAGGTCTTTTAGTTTATAAAGTCTTTCATCCGGTACTATTACAACTCCTACGTTAGGTTCGATAGTACAAAACGGGTAGTTTGCAGATTCAGCATTTTCACTTGATGTTAATGCATTAAAAAGTGTTGATTTTCCTACGTTAGGAAGTCCCACGATCCCAGCTCTTAGCAATTTTATTTCCTTTCGATTATAGAAAATTTAGTCTCAATAATAAGTTACTACAATCAAGTAGTTATATAAAGTTTTTTTTATTTAAGAGTATTTAAAACTTTGGTAAGACCCACGTTTTTTAAATTCTTTGTCGATCATATTTAAGACTTTAAATTTTTCACCCAGCCATTTAGGCTCTATAAGTAATTTGCTTAAACCATTTCCCGCAAGTCGATGAATGGTAGTGTTAGCAGGTAGTTCTTCAAGAAAATCACAAACTGTATCTACATATTCTTCAGCGCTCATTAGTTTAAGTGCTTTATTTTCGTGAATTTGCGCTAGTTTTGTTCCTTTTAAAATACAGAGCTGGTGAATTTTAACGCCATCGATTCCTAATTTTGCCAGTAATTTTGCGCTTTCAATCATATCTTTTTGTGTTTCACCTGGAAGTCCTAAAATAACATGGGCACAAATGTTTATTCCTTTATTTTGGGTTAATTCAACAGCGTTTATGAATTCTTTTAACCCATGCCCTCGGTTTATAAATGTTAAAGATTTTTCATGGATAGATTGCAGTCCGTATTCTACCCATACATATTTGTCTTTTGTATATGAAGAAATGAGGTTAATTTTTTCTTTATCAACACAGTCAGGACGTGTACCTATTGAGATACCTATAACGTCTTTGTGGGAAAAAGCACTGTTGTAAGTTTTTTCAAGATGGTTTAAAGAACCATAAGTGTTGGTATAAGCTTGAAAATAGGAAAGAAATTTTTCAGCCTTGAACCTTTTTTTAAGATTGTTTATTCCTGTTTCAAGTTGATTTTCAATGGAGAGTAAATTGCTGTGAGATTGAGAAAAAGATCCTGAATCATCACAAAATATACATCCACCTGTTGATATTGCACCATCACGATTAGGGCAGCTAAAACCAGCGTCAAGTGTTACTTTATAAACTTTACAGCCAAATAAATTTTTAAGATGTTGGCTGTATTGATTATATTTTTTATCTGTATTGTAAAAATCCACGAAAGTTCTGCCTTTAAATCTCGCTGTTAACGAGTTACGACCGCTGCCTTAATCGCGTTCGTCTTTTGCTCTAGGTGGGTAAACGTAGTGTTCTCCACATTTAGGGCAGATAACTTCTTGTTGCTTTTCGCCGTCTACTTGAGCTACTTCAAAAAAAGTTTTACAACCTGATTGTACGCATCTAATACCCCATGCCGGTCTTATAATTCTTGCCATTTTCTTACCTTTCACGTTTTTAAATATACTATTTTATAATAATACAAGAATACCCCCTGTTTAGACAAGAAGTTTATTTTTATTTGTCAAAATTATACAAATAATCTTTTAATCGAAAAAAATAATAGTGACCGATAAAATACTTTATGTAATATAAAATTAATTCAAATGAGCGAATTAGAACTCGAAAAACTATAATCAAGTACTCAAGAGCATCCCGAACGCTTCGTAAAACCACGAATTTTAAGTCCAAGAAAATACGGTCTATTTTTTTTAAATTTCCAAACTTCGCAAGTGAATTAGAGATACTTAAAAAGTTATTCTTGAAAAAATTTATCCCCCCTGAAGTAATCCTCAAAACACCCCAAAATAATCGAGGCAAAAGTCTAAAGAGCTACTTTAAAAAGCTAAAAACTAACTATAAAAATCAAAAAAATAATAAAAACTTAAATTTCTTTAGGGGGTAAATTTTTGATTTAATAACCTTTTTATAGAAGCTCTATGAGCGGCTAATTCAAGGTTTTTTAGCTTCGTTTATCGAAGTAAAAAACCGCATAAAAAAGTGATGACCACAGGTTTAAAGCTTTTTGCCTTCCGCAGGAGGTACTTTTTAAAAAAAGTACCTCAAAAACCTCGACACGAATTTGTTTTCTTGTTTTATACGTTTCATTTGATTTTGATAAATCTTCAAAACCTGCTTGCTAACTCGCTCAGCACAGCTTTGCTCAAACACAGCAAGCATCCCTTATTTATATCATTTCACTTTAAAACTTACGAAAACAAATTACGGTCTATTTTAAATTACTAAAATAAAATTTTATAGATATTACATAAAGTATTTTATCGGAATTAAATCATTAATATAATTCATATAATTCATTATTACTTATCACTACCAATTTTTTAATTTACTTCCCAATGCAGAAATTATTGAAAATATTATCTAAAATTTCTTCGGTAACAACTTCGCCGGTGATTTCTCCGAGTGCTAAAAGTGCTGCTTTTAGGTCGATTGAAATGAAATCTTGAAGTTCAAGGTTTTGAATCCCGATAAGAACATTTTGGAGCGATTTTAATGTATTTTGCAGGCATTCTTGCTGTCGTAGGTTTGTAGTAAATTCGCTATTTTCAAGCAAATCCTGTTGTAATATCTTTGATTCAATAGCTTTTTTTAGTTCTTCCAGTCCTTTGTTTGTTTTTACTGAAACTGGCATCACATTTTCTTTTTTAATATCTTCTAGAAGTTCTTTTTTTGCTATGTCGCTTTTTGAACCCACTTTTATAACGGGTTTATCTCCGATTTCATTCCAGATGAGTCTATCTTCTTTTTGCATCTCTTCTTCCAGAGAGCTTAGGAAAATTAGTAAATCAGCTTCTTTTATGCAGTTTTTAGAAATATCAACACCTATGGATTCGATTTGATCACTACTGTGAGTTCCTTTTATTTCTCTAATACCTGCCGTGTCAATTAAAGTAACCGGAATACCTGCGATATCAAGAGATTCTTGAATAATATCTCGAGTAGTACCGGGGATATTAGTTACAATTGCTCTGTCGATATTTAAAAGGGCGTTAAATAAGGAAGATTTTCCAACGTTAGGTTTTCCCACTATTGCGAGTTTTAAGCCTTGTCTCATTAAGTTTGAAGTTTTTGCAGTGCCTAAAATTCTCTTTATTTCTTCGATTATATTATTTGTTTTTTGTTCCAGTTCAATATATTCAGGTTCGGCAACTTCTTCCGGAAAATCAATAGCAGCTGTAATAGCTGATAAAATATTTATCAATTCTTGTCTTAGTTTGTTTATATTTTGGGCAAGTTTTCCTGATAAATTATTGGCTGAAAGTTCACTGAAACGATCGGTTTTAGAGTGAATTATGTCTAAAATAGCTTCAGCTTTGCTCAGGTCAATTTTATTATTTAAAAAGGCTCTTTTGGTAAATTCGCCTCGCTCCGCAAGTCTTGCTCCTGCTTGGGTTGTCAGGTTAAGGATGTTTTTTACAATGTTAATACCACCATGACAGTGTATTTCAATGACATCTTCACCGGTAAAGCTTTTGGGGGCTTTAAAATAGACTACTATAACCTCGTCTACAGGATTGTTTTCGGGAGGTTTTACTATCCAGCCGTATTGAGTGGTATTTGGAGTTGACTTAAAAGAGGGGAAAATCTTGGATATTACAGTTATCGAATCTTCTCCGCTTATTCTTATAATGCCAACTCCGCCTGTACCAAGCGGAGTTGCAATTGCTGAAATTGTATCGTTAATACTATTTATCATCTACTTTTTTGGCTTTAACTGTTTTAGCACCGCTAACGTCTTTGTTTGAAATGTTTTTAGGGGTTGAATTTAGTTCAACATCCAGTTGTTTATTTATTATAACAGTTTGTGCCAGTTGAATAACATTACTGGCAACAAGATATAGCAAGACGCCTGCGGGAATTGGTATAAATACAAAGGTTGCAGTGATTGCTACCGGCATAATTCTTGACATTGATTGTTGCATTGCTTGTTGATTGGAGTCCATTGGGGCGTTTTTGTTTGCTCCCATCATTATTTTTTGGGATAAAAACATTGTAAGACCGAATAATAAAACGAGGAATAAAACATCGTAGTGGTATACGGTTTCTGATTTTACAGTTGGTACTTTTGCAACTAAAAGACCGTTTTGTTTATCAAATTTTATTGTTTCAAGTTCTCGAGAAGAATTATTGATTATAGAGATGTCGGCAGATTGAAGTTTTTCAAGGGTTGAAAAACTTGCTTTTAGACTGTCGATTTGTATTTTGAGGTCAACAGGTTCTCCGGGGATAATGTCGCCTTGTATTTTTACCGCTTTTCTTGGGTTGTCTATTTTTATCTCTTTTACTTCACCGTCTTGTAGATAAACTTTGGCGATTTTATCTGTAGAAAAAGAGTCACGCTCTGTTATGCCGAATTTACCGTTTTCTACACGTTCGGAATAGCTTTTCATTGTTGTATCGAGTCTGTTTATAAATAGAAAGGAGGAGTCACCTGCCACCATATTAAATTGAGGACTCATTAGGGCTTGATATAAAAGAATGAAAATTGGTAGTTGTAGTAAAAGTGGGAAGCAACCGGCAAAAGGGTTAAAGGAGTTTTCTTTGTAAAATTCCATCATCTTTTTTTGCAATAATTGAGGGTCGCTTTTGTATCTACTTTGAAGTTCCTTTAGTTTTGGTGTTAGTGTTTGCATTTTTTTCATTGATCGTTGTTGAGAAGTGTTTAACGGCCAGAAAACAACTCTTATTACAATTGTTAAAGGAGATAATAGCTGCATGCACCTCGTCACTACCGATTATCATTTTGTAAAACTTAAGTATGTTTACTGTTAAAGTTGTAAAATCCACTTTATGACCTCTTTAATAATCTAAATCTTGTAACAGTTTTTTTTGAGATTTATTTTTTGATTTATTTTAAACTAAAAAAAGACTCTTTACAGTAGTTTGCGTTATTTATTGTTAAGAAAATTATTCTTTATAATTTTTAGTCGGAGTTACAAAAATTATAAAAGTGGGTCGATTCCGCCCGGATTTAGCGGGTGGCATTTACAAATTCTTTTTAATCCAAGCCATGCCCCTCTTGAAACACCGTATTTGACGATTGCTTGTTTGGTGTATTCCGAACAAGTCGGATAGAACCGGCATGTTTTAGGAGTGTATTTGGATATTTTTTGATAAATATTTATTAAGAAAAGTAGTATATTTTTAATCATTTATCTATTGGTTTTATTTATAAGGTTAACAATAGCATTATAAATGTCTTGGTATGAAGCTTCAAGGCAATTGGGTCGAGCAATAAAAATAAGAGAAATCCAACGTTGAGAAGAGTTAATGTGTCCTTTATTTAAAGCATTTCGATAGGCTTCCCGCATCAATCTTTTTATACGGTTTCTTTTGACAGCTCTTTTGTGGATTTTTTTACTTACTATAAAGCCAACACGGGTGGGGTATTCGATTGAGGTTTTTTCTTTTCCTGAATATAAAATAAGTAGCGAATCCAGCTACTGACTTCTTGGGGATCTGTAAGTTGCTTTGAATCCGCTACTTGATTTTAATCGTTCGTTTTGAGGTAACAATTTTAAAACCTAAATATAAATAATAAATACTTTTAAGCTCGTTTTTTGCCTTGAATGGAAACTTTATGACGCCCTTTTTGTTCTTCTTCTGTTAAGAACATTGCGACCGCCGGGTGATGACATTCTAACTCTAAAACCGCTTACTCTTTGTCTTTTTCTTTTAGTACCTTCTAGCGTACGTTTCATTACTTTATCTCCTTGCAGCTATCATAAATTTAATTAATATGTCTGTTGAGTATAAGATACTAAGTAAGACAAAGCCTATAGTCAA
>CALOAD010000023.1:0-19436 GCA_942491415.1 Candidatus Gastranaerophilales bacterium
ACTGGAACAGGATCATCGTTTTTATTAAGCGAAAAACTTCTCAAATACAGACTTTTAAATCATTTCATCTCTGCTAAATTTGTTTTAGCAGGTATTGAAATTGTACATGACAAAGACTCATACGCTTAAAAGAACAAGGGATTATTGTCTTCAAAAATTTAATTAATGAAATAAAAACATTAACCGCATAATACAACAAAACAAAAATATAGAGGGAATTTTTTATTTTTTAAAAGTTGCGACACTACCATATATAGAAATGATAAAAATTTATCTGTAATCTATTCAAGCAACCAGTCAAGAGCATAAATCTGTTTTATTCCTTTATGTGAAGTTGGTGGTTCTACGTCTAATGTCAATAAATATTTAGGATTATGGTCGTTTATACTGTCTAATGGTTTCAATTCTCTTTCTAAAGTTTCTTGTTGCTGAACCGTTTGTGCAACTTGATAATATTCAATATCACCATTTTTTATTGCAACAAAATCAACTTCTAAAGTTCCAACTTTACCTATGTAAATTTCATAACCACGTCTTAAAAGTTCCAAATAAATAATATTTTCTAAAATTCTTCCCATATCGGCTTTTTTACTACCTAGTAAAAAATATCTTAATCCAATATCAATAAGATAATATTTCTCATTTGTCTGCAAATATTGTTTTCCTTTAACATCATATCTGCCTACTTTGTACAAAATAAAAGAATCTGTCAGTGTTGATAAATAATTTTCAACAGTATGATTAGAAATTTTTCTTCCAGCGGATGTTAACGTATCACTTATTTTTTTACTTGAAGTAATATTCCCTATATTGTCGAACATATATCTGACAACACTCTCAAGAATATTTACATCTGAGATCTTTTTTCTTGCAACAACATCTTTAAAATAACTGTGTTATAGATTCCTCCCAAATACACCCTGATTTGATTTTCATCATCCAATTCCAATGTATATGGAAAAGAACTTTTTACAAGATAATTTCTGTATTTTACAGGCAAATCAGTTTTTTCTGGAAGTGCTGACAAATATTCTTTTAAAAGATAAAGGTAACATTTCAATCTCAATATACCTTCCAGATAAAAGTGTAGCCAGTTCTCCTGAAAGGAAATAAGCATTTGAGCCCGTTATATATAAATCAATATTTTCTTTGATGTATAAACCATCAACAGCTTTCTGGTAATCAACAACATTTTGAATTTCATCCAGAAAAACATAGTTTTTTTTATTAGGGACTAAATGTTTTTCAATATATTTGTAAAGAGCTTTATAGTCTTTTAAATGTTCATAATCTGGATTTTCAAAATTAATTGAGATTATTTGATTTTTATCAACACCATTTTGTAACAAATAATCTTGAAAAATATTAAGCATAGTAGATTTACCGCATCTTCTGATGCCAGTAATTACCTTAATTAACTTTTTATCCTTAAAACTTTTAAGTTTTTCCAGATATTCACTACGTTCAATCATATTAACCTCTTTATATATAATTATAACTTGCCTTTAGAAAAGTCAATATTATGGAATTATACTTCCAGAATGTGCTCATTTTTCTGGCTTTAGGGAAGATAATGTCCATAAATAATTATACTGAAAAATATATATTCAGCTTATCTTATATCAATAATAGACCTTTATTCAGGGTAGTGTTGCAAATTTTTAAGGATTTTGAAAATCGAATATATTATGCGTAAAATTTAGGATAAATGAATAAGAAAAAGAGGAAAAAATCATGCAAAATATATTCAAAGGATTACATTTTCATAAAGATGTGGTTTTATTATGCGTGGTTTTATATCTTAAATATCCGTTGAGCACCAGGGCATTAGAGGAAATAGTTACATTAAGAAACTTATCTATAGATCATTCAACGATAAGCAGGTGGGCAATAAAGTTTTCAGCATATATAGAAAAGAATTTCAGGAAAAAAACTCAAAAATTCACCGGGAAATATTATGTTGATGAAACATATGTAAAAGTAAAAGGTAAAGACATGTACCTTTATAGGGCAATAGACCGGAACCATGACACAGTAGATTTTTATTTTTCATCCCGAAGAAATAAGAAAGCCGCTATAAAATTTTTTGAAAAAATGTTCAAAAAAGCTGGAATTCCTGAAGAAGTAACTATGGATAAGAGTGGCGCAAATTTAGCGGCAATTAAAGAAATAAACAAAAGAATAGAGAAAAAGGGTGAAAAAACAATAAAGATAAGACAAATAAAACACTTAAACAATAGACTGGAACAGGATCATCGTTTTATTAAGCGAAAAACTTCTCAAATACAGACTTTTAAATCATTTCATTCTGCTAAATTTGTTTTAGCAGGTATTGAAATTGTACATGCAAAGACTAAAACGCTTAAAAGAACAAGGGATTATTGTCTTCAAAATTTAATTAATGAAATAAAAACATTAACCGCATAATACAACAAAACAAAAATATAGAGGGAATTTTTTATTTTTTAAAAGTTGCGACACTACCTTTAGTCACATATGATTCGAGATTATTTTTAATAACATTATTTAGTAGTCTAAAAAATGAAATAAAATTTGATTTTCCGGCACCATTTGCACCAATTAAAACATTTAAGTTAGTTAATTCTAAATCTAAATGTTTAATTGATTTATATCCTTGTATCTTAATTTTATTTAGTTTAGACATAATGTTCCTTTTGTATTTTTTTATATTATAACTTGAACAATATAATTACTAAAAAATTAAAAATAAAAAATAAGTCTAAAAAATGAAACAAATTTGAAACAAATTGCTATTTTTGAAAAATCTCAAATCGCCAAAACCCTTGATATAATTAAATGCGCCTGGCGGGATTTGAACCCACGACCTACGGCTTCGGAGACCGTCACTCTATCCAGCTGAGCTACAGGCGCATGTTGTGTTATTGTTGGACTTTGATATTTTCCATTTTTATTGTTTTTTTCTTTCTGGTGCATATTTGGTGCAGGTACTTAATTTGAGAGTTCGAAAAACTATATTTTAATACATCTAAGTTTATCAAAATTATACTGATAAATGCACTAATTCTTGATTATTTTTTCTACAAAATTCATCAAGTTCTTTTATTGCCTGAAGTTTTCTTTCGGGAACTGGATGAGAATATCTTTGAGTTGTCCTCAAGTCTGAATGTCCAAGAATGTCTTTAACAACGATAATATCAATTCCAGAAGCAACCATTCTAGTTGCGGCGGTATGCCTTAAATCGTGAAAAACTAGACCTTTTATTTCAGCTTTTTGAAGAATAGCTTTAAATCCCTTATCTATACTGAAATAAGGCTTTGTTGTTACTGGATTTACAAATACATATTCGCTTTTTCTTTGTAAATACAATTTCATTAATTGACTTTTTAAAGTGTTGTAGAGGAATATTCCTGTCTATACCACTTTTTGTCTTTGTAACTGTGATAAATCCTTGTTTTAAATCTATATAATCCCATTTGAGATTTAATATTTCGCCTCTTCTCATTCCTGTATGAAGGGCGCATATTAAAATAGGTTTTAAATATTCCAATTGACCAACGCATAGAGATAAAAGTTTTATTTCTTCATTAGGTTCAAGGAATCTTTCTCTTTTTGAATCTTCTCTAAAGGGTTTAACTTTTCTGGCAAGACAGGGATTATCATTTATCCAGTCATTTTCTACAGCAATACTAAACATTTTCCTTAAAATTGAAGTTTCTCTGTTGATACTTGCGGCTGTTAAAGGATTCCCGTTTTTCTTGCGATGTTTTTTTCTTTCAATACGGTATCTTTCAATTACTATCGGAGTTATATCTCTAAGTTTTTTATTTCCAAAATAGTCTAATAAGCTATTTACCCTTGATAAATCTTTTTTCCAAGATAATTTGTTCGACATTGCGTAGTTATTATATTCTTCAACCAGCTTTTTAAAAAGCATTTCGCCTTTATTTTCAGCAAGGTTGTATTTGCCTTGAAGCAATTCCGCTTTAAAAATAGCCTCTGCCTTTTCAGCTTCCTTTTTGTTGGATGCTTCAGGAATTGCCCTGTGATAGCGTTTGTTTTTGATTGAAAGCCTTAAATACCAGACATTATCTCTTAAATAAACTGTCATAAAAATACTCCAAATCTTAATTTATTATATAATTCCAAGTTTTTTCTTTATTGTATTTCTGTAAGATTCAATTTTTCTTGGTTTGGAAGAGTACATTTTGTAATCCAAGAAGATGTTATTTCAATTTTGAGATTATATTTTGCTGGATTAGTTAATCTATCTACAATTTCTTCAAAAATATAATAAGAATATTTTCTAAGTTGTGTTTCTTTACCGCCTGCATCCATATAAGAAAAATTTTCATCATCTCTTAAATTAAGCTCTTTCATCATTTTCGTAACAGCAGAAACAGAAAATTTCTTTCCATCTTTTGTATAAATTTCGAATAATTCTGCAATATGCCCGGTGAAAACATAAAAATCAAGATGTCTATTCAATGACTTTACAGATATTGCATTTTCATTATCATTATTTCTGTCCACTTTAAGTGCAGAGCTTCTATCGCCTATTGTTTGTTTTAATAATTGGTTTGCAGTATGACTAACAACGTCTTTTAATGATGTTACTTCACTTCTTAGGTCTTTAATTTCAGTATTCAATACATGTGAATCCATTTTTACCAACATTTGATTCATTATGTCTGGTAATAAATAATTTTTTAATGCATCAATCATTTCAGGGCTTACTTTTTTTTGTGCAAGTTTTTCTGCCTCTTCTCTTTCTTTATTGGTAATTACAGAAAAATTAGGCTTAGTTTGATCTTTTTCTGACATTAGAATCCTCCCTTTCCTCAAACATACTTAAATGAACATCAATAGTAGAGTTTATTAATTTTTCAAATTTTTCAATTAATTCAGGCGTAATTTTTAAATCTGGATAACGAGTTTTAATAACTTTAGCAATAAGATTTTCTTCTTGCTCTTCAAAAAACCAACTAATCGGCTTTTTATATAATTTTGCAAGTTCAGGTAAATCGGTAGTTGGGTTTACCTTCCTTTTACCTCTTTCAATCATACTAATTTTAGTTTGGTCAACTTTTAAAAATTCAGCAACTTCAGCTTGGCTTAATCCTGCTTGGTCTCTTGCTTGTCTTAATTTTTCACCAATTTTATTCATAAATAATCCTTAATGTATTCCAAGCTATTACAACATAATAATATGACAAAATGTCTTGACAGTCAATAGGACAATCTTATATATTTATATTCGAAAACGTCATAATATTTAAATAAGGATTAAAACAAATGAGTTTAAATGAAATTATCTCAACAGAAGATGCGGCAAAAATCCTATATGTAACTCCTTATACTGTCAGGGAATACATTAAAAAAGGATTATTAAACGCAAAAAAACTTGGAAAACGTTATCTCATAAGAAAAGAGGACGTTCAAAAATTGTTATCGGATTTATTTTAAGGAGATTTAAACAATGAATCAAGCAAAAGAAAACTTTGAACTTTTAGACATCGAGGGCATGGCTGATATGCTCAAATCCACAAAAAATAGTGTCTATACTTGGTTATCTCGTGGAAAATTCCCGAAAGATATTTACATCAAAATAGGAAGACGTCCTATGTTTATTAAACCCCGTGTTATTGACTGGATTTTATCCGGTGGTAGTTCAAGAATGAATTAATTTAAGTGAGAGGAGAATATTAAAATGGCAAAACGTTATAACACAAGAATTATTAAACTAAATTATGCTTACAGTTTAAAGCAAATTGCTGATTTATACAAAATCAATATCCGAACAGTAAGACGATGGATTAAAGAAGGATTGTTAATCGTTGAAGAAATTTATCCATATTTGGTTAAAGGTTCAGAACTTAAAAGATTTTTAGATAATAAACAGCAAAACAGAAAAACAAAACTGTTAGCCGGTGAGTTCTACTGCGTAAAATGCCAGCAGGCTAGAAAACCTTTAAATAATATTGTTTCCTTAAAATATTCCGGCAAAACCATTGGAAGAGGAATAAAAGACTTTACTATTCAGGCATGTTGTGAAGTATGCGGAACAAAATTAAATGGAAATTTTCAAATGAAAATAAACTTGCAGAAGTAAAACAGCTTTTTGAAATATCTGAAGTTTGGGGCATAAGACATGACAACAATTGAAATAAATAAAATAATTGTAAATAAACGAAAAAGAACCGCTAAAGACATTGAACAGCTTGCAGAAAGCTTTAAAAGCATAGGTTTAATGAATCCAATTACAGTTAATAAAAATTATGAATTAATTGCCGGTTATCACCGTTTAGAATCCTGTAAAAAAATTGGCTGGAAGGAAATTCCTGTAATTGTTCTGGATGCGAATGAATTAAATGCGGAGCTTGCGGAAATTGATGAAAACTTAATCAGAACCCCGCTTACCGCCCTTGAAGAAGCTGAACAAATGAAACGGCGCAAAGAAATTTATGAAATTCTGCATCCTGAAAGTAAACCGGAAGAGCAACGGAAAAAGGGTTTAAATATGAGTAACGAAAAAATTTCGTTACTTAAAAAGCAAAAAACATTTACACAGGATACAGCCGAAAAAATTAAAAAAAGTCAGCGTAGCATTCAGCAGGATATTCAAATTGCAAGTAATATTCCTGAAGAAGTTAAGCAGGAAATCAAAGGTTCAAAAATTGAAAATAAAAAATCCGATTTAATTGAACTTACAAAGGTTAAAGAACCGGAAAAGCAAAAAGAGCTTGTTAAAAAGGTTAAAACCGGACAGGCTAAAAATATTAAAACAGCCTTGCAGGAAGAGCAACCACTGCAAGAAACGGAAGAAGAAATTCATATTTCTGTTGAATTATATGAAAACGTTAAATTTGCTCTTGATGAGGCTGAATATGAGCTTGATTTAGTAAAAAAAGAAACTGAACAGCTTAAAATTCATAATCAGGAATTAAAAACAGAAAATGAAGAGCTTAAAAAGCAGTTACAGCAAGAAAAAAAGGAGGAAGTTAAAAATGAAGTAATTGAAAATAGCGAAAAAATAGACTACCAAAACAGAAAAGTGTTTGTTGATGATAAATGGTTGGAATTGCCGCCCACATTTGATATGACAGGCAAATCTTACGAGCAAATGTATTGGGTAGCTAATAATTACAACGTGAACAAACAAAAGAGAACTGCTAAAACAGCCCTCAATAAAAATCGTAATTATATTTTATCACCGAATTTCAAAAAACAAAGTATTGAAATTCAAGCAGGCAGAGAGCGCATTAAACATGTTTTAAAAGCTCTCGCCAATATGTAACAGTATAAATAACTATATGGAGCTTATAAAATGACTAAAATAAATACAAAAAACGAAAAAGCAAAAAGGGATTTTGAAAAATATTGCAACAATTCAAAAGGATATAACCAAAAAACAATCGATTGCTATTTAAAATCAGTCTATGCCTATGAAGAGTTCACTAAATTTGAATGTTTTTCAAAATTTAATGATGATAAAGCAGTTAAATTCAGAGAATTTCTTGTAAATACCATAAACCCTATAACTAAACAAAAGCGGGCTTTAAGTACGGTTTATGATTATTTAAGGTATTTAAAAACGTTTTTTACTTGGTTATCAAATCAACATGGCTATAAAAAACCAATTAACAAAGACCATATAGAATGTTTGCGTTTATCAAGAGAACAAACCGCAATGGCAACCGCTCCACAGCGTGAAAGATACCCGTCTTTAGAAATTATTCAGGCGGTTGTTCATAAAATGCCGATTAATAATGACCTTGACAGAAGGGACAGAGCATTAATGAGCTTTGCTTTGCTTTCTGGCATGCGGGATAACGCAATAATAACCTTGCCAATTAAGGCTTTTGATGTTGAATTATTGGAGATATATCACAATGTACATAAATTTGGAAAAACTCATAGACTTACCTTTTCCCTTTTGACAGCAGGATGCTTGATTATGTTGTGGATTGGTATAATTACCTGCTAAAAGAAAAATTATTTTCTCTTGATGCTCCGCTGTTTCCCCGCAATAAGGTTGAACAGTCTGAAAATTCAAAATCCTTTACCTGTAACACTTTTGAGCCGATATTTTGGGAAACAACAACTCCAATAAGAGAAATTTTCAAACAACGTTTCGAACAGGCGGTATGGAATATTATTCCCCGCATTGTTTCAGGCATTTAGCAAATCGAATTGCCAAAAAAAAAGGTTGTTCATCATTTGAAGAATTTCAAGCAGTATCCCAAAATTTCGGGCATAAGCACATGGGTACAACCTTTGGTAGATATGGTAAAATTCCTGCTTATGAGGTTAAAGATGTTATTTCAGGGCTTGATTTTTCAAGCAAAAATAAATCTTCAAAGTTTGACCGTAAAGAATTTGAAGAATTTAAACAGTTTCAGGAGTTTAAACGAATGCAAAAGGCTAATAATTAATTTTAAAGAGGGCATCAGCCCTCTTTTTTATTGCAATATCTATGCAAACTAATTCCGCCTGCTATAAACAGAAATACAAAAGATATAAGAAACGATAACTGGGCATATTTAAACCAAAAATAAACTAAATGCCCAAACATTAAAAAAATTGCCGTTATCAATAACGGTCTTGTGATAAAATTTTTAATTGAAAACATATAAAAAAACCTGCTCTGATAATTCGGGGCTATATTTATGATTATGTGTGCAAGTTCAATGCTATGACACGCCTTCTAATTTCAACATATTCAATATAAATGATTTCAAAACCAATGTCAATACTTTTTTGAACCTGTATAGATTTTTATTTTATTGGAAGCGGGAAATGCTTATAGTTACTAAAAAAATTGATGAAATACTTTATAAAAAAAATTTATCACGCTATAAATTAAGTAAAATTATTAAATGCGATGAAAGCTATTTAAATCACGTTTTAAGGGGGGATAGACCTTTTTCTAAAAACATGATTCAAAAAAATTGCCCTTTTATTCTTGAAATAACGGAAGATGATTTTAAAAGCTGGATTTTAGCGGATAGATACCAAAAAGAAACCCTGAAACGTGCTATAAAACTAAAGCAGGAACATGCCGGACAAGATAAATTAATTTTTTCAGCTAAAATTGTATGAGCTTATGAAAGAAAAAACTAAACATAACCACTTTTTTTCAAAAGAAATAGGCTACAATCCGGACGTTTAGTCAGGGTGTATTGGGAAACAAAGCCTGTTTCTGACAAGTTAATGCAGAAATTATGCAATTTTTCAGGAATTTCAAAAGAAGAGATTACAAGCTGGATTGTTGCAGACAAGTACTCTTTCAAAGAATTACAAAATGGTATTAATAATTAGCTAAACTGATATTCGGTTGTAAAAGTACCGTCAGGAAGCGCATAAACGATTTTATTTCCAATTTCATGACATTAGGCAATCTTTTTTGTCTATTTTCTTCCTGAGCTTTTTAACTGCTCTGTTACCAATTCTGGTTATATCGTCAATTAATTTATATGTTTTATTATTCATCGTTTATATTCTCCATAAACAAATTATAAAGTTCTTCATTCAAGATTTCAACCGTTTCATCACTCACCTTTCGTTACAAGGCTATGGCGGTAAAGCCCATTATAAAAAACAGTCCATTCATCAACTATATTTCGGTATTTAAACCAAAAATTCTTTTTACTTCGGTAATATCTGCGAATTACGTCTTCATCAGGGACATGATGCCCGCCCATTCTTACTCTTACTTTTATTCTATCAATGCAAGTATCTGGACTTTTCAGGAATGAATAAATTAAAGCAGTATTATATCCCTGATTTTTTGCCTGTTTAATTTTATTCACGAGGAAATTTCCTGAAAGTGTGCTTTCTATGGCAAAAGATTTTTTTTGCAGAAGCATCGAATCAATCTTTTTTAAAACTTCTTTTCCTGCCTGAACTCTGACAGCTTGTAAGTCCTCGGGGTTGATTGTCCGTGCTATTTCATCAGCATTAAGAAAATCAAGCGAATATTCCTGCAATAACTCTTTTGCAAGTGTTGTTTTTCCGCTTCCGTTCGCTCCTGCTATTATAAAAAGTTGTTTAGTCATTAATTTTATTTAATTCCTCAATAATTTATAATACAAGAAATAATATTATTTATTACAGACCGGTTGATTAATAATAAAATAGCTAAATATGTAATAAATCCCCACTTAAATAATATAGCTAAATCTTTTTCCTGTTCAGAAAAACTTTTCATTTCCCCATTTTTTTATAAACTTCAATTTTTTTATATTGTTTATTATGAGTTTCTCTAATATTAAATTCATTTTCTAATTCTTTAACCGTTTCATATTTAATTTTTATAAGTTTTTTAAAATATTGAATTTGTTTTGCCAAATAGAACAAAGCCTGAATACCAATTATTAATAAAGGTAGAATATATAAATTATTTTCGTTTAATTTGGTTAAAAATGCAGTTATAGCAGTGAATAAAACACTTATAATAGTTATAAAAAATTTATTAAAAGCGTTTCTTCTATCTGTCACTTTTTCTGCAGCTTCAATTGCCAATCTATATTGTTCGTAATGTGATACCATATTTTATTAATTCCTTTGCTCCCGCTATTATGAAAAGTTGTTTAGTATGATTAATCATTTTCTAATCCGTAATGAATTAATAATTTCTTTTTTATTTTTTGCTTAAATTCATCTATTTCAGTGTATAAAAGCTGATGATAACCTTGAATATTAAAATGTACCCTATATTCATCTTCTGCTTGTTTTTCTTGTTTTTCTTGTTTTTCCATTACTAACAAAAGATTTTTCTCCATACCCTTTGCAGAAATAAATCCCATAGCATAACCTATTTCATGGTAAACATTAGGTCTTTGATAATTTAACGATGCAATAATATATCCGGCATTTTCAATAGATTCTATAATAGAATCATCAATAGGGTATGAATGACTTTTATCAAGAGAATCTATTCTTATTGGACTAGGAAAATTAATTTCATTTTCTCTCGAAATTTCAGTTACAACCTCTTTAACTGCATGAAACATATTATTACACTTAGATTTACCAAAAGGCATAGAAACAAAAATTTGTCTTGATTTTGCACTATAAATTTCATTAAATATTTTGATTAAATCTGATGAACTGATTTCTTCTTCTATTTCATCAATATTATTTCTCTTTTGCCCATTTATAAATAATTCAAATTTTTTATCTTTATCACAAAATTCATCTAAAAATTTGTAATAAATAGAGGCTATAAATAAACCTTTACTTAAATTTTTAAAGCAATTACTTTTGGCAAAAACTGAATATAAAGAGCCACATATATTATCAAATGTTATATTTTCTTTTGCACAATTTTTAAATAAAAAATCGCACAAGTTTAAAACCATAGTTCTATAGGAATTTTCAAACTTTTTAATTAACTGCTTACCATTAAAATTATTTTCTAATTCTTTACATAATTTTTTAGCAAGCAAATAGTTTTCCCCAAAATCCTTTCTATTTCATCATCTTTAAATGAATCTGTTTTATCTTCAGAAAATAAAACTTTTAAATAATGTTCTTGATTTACTTGAACATTTTTAAAATTTATATTATTAAAAATAACTTTTTCTTGCCTATTACTTTCATCTTCTTTAGATAAAAATAAAATACAGAAGGGTACTAATATAATCAATGTGGATGAGGATAAATCAGCTTCTAAACGATGGTTTCCATCTATACGGCTTAATTTGAAGATTTCTGTATCAATAGTTATCTGGTATCGCTGTTTTGATTTAATGAATTTTAGCTCTAACCCTTCAATATTAAAGTTTTCTTCATCATTAATTTTTTTTATATATTCTAAATTAGGTAAAGTACATCCTAATATTATTTCCGGGAAAAATAAATATTGACCTAATTTATAAAACTCTTCAATTTCTTCTTTATGTTTTTCTATAATTCCTATTTGGTATTCTTTAGGCTCAGAAGCTTCTTTTAATTCTTCTAAATCCGCATAACCTCTAATGCAAGAATAGCCTTTTAATACGTTTCCTTTTATCCCTTCAAAAGTAACTTTCATAAATTAGGCTTCTCCTAAAATCATTTGTTCCACTTCTTTTTTAGCATTTTTAACAATTTCAACTGCTTCTTTTTTAAGTTGTTTAGCTTTGTTCATACGGTTTTTTACTTCATTAGCAATGTTTTCCTGAATTTTTATATCATCAGGTATTGGAATAGGTATATTTATAAACTCTTTCATTATTAGATTTCTTATGCCATTAGTCTAGCTTTGCATATTTTTCTGTTACTTTTTTGTTGTAAAAAAGTCTTCAACACGCTATAAACATAAAAGCTGTTTACAAATGAATCCAGGCGAATTTTTTGCAAGAAATTACTGAAACATAATTGCTCTTGTTCAAACAAGTCTTCTGTTAATATGGCAACCCTTCCAACTGGCTGGTTCTCGCTTCCTCTGATTTTTTCAATCAGAATATTCATTTGCATTAACGTTAAGGCTGTTAAGTTTGAGGTTGTTTATTAAACGATATTTTTTTCTACTGCCTTCAATATTTAAATTAAATTTATTGTCTATTTCTGTACCTCTAATAGCAAGGCATTTAGGTGGATTTTTCAGGAGGCTAATGCTTTTTCTTCATCTTCTCCCCATTCGCCTGAAACATTATGTTTTATTAATTTATACAGTTTTGTTGTTTTATATTTTTACCTTTTGGATTTTGCTCTATGGAATTAGAGTAAAAAGGCTGATATTTTAAAGGGTCAAAGCGGCTATTAAAAAGCTCCCTTGCTGTTGCTTTAAATATTTTTTAATTTGCTTTTCAGGCAGTTTAATTCCTAATTCCTCAAGGACATAATCATCAATAGAAGCTTAAAAGGTTTTCCGCTTCCTGTTCTTTTTGTTGTTTGATAATATAGGCATTATTCATTAATTCAACGATTTTATTTTGAATTTTAATTGGAGGTATAGGAATTTTTAAATCAACAAACTGCTCTGTATTTATACTTTGTACAGTAGTGCTTTGTTTTGTAATTAATGGAAACACATATTTTTGAAAAATTTCAAAAATATATGAAATATATTCAGAATTAACACCGCTTATAAAAGTTAAGGCTTTTAAATCTTGATTGATTGTTAAAGGTACTTTATTAATCGATGTATTAAAATATCCTTGTAGCCCTCTAAATACTATTAATAAACTATTTTCAGGAATTAATTTCGTTGAGGATTCTTTTAGTGCCTCCTCTGTAATATGGTCTTCTGTATCATAAATAAAGTGTTTTTTAATATCTTTTGGAGATGCCCAGGGTATATTCCCTTTCCAATAATTTTGGTTACTTTTTGAAGGTGTTCCCCCTGAAACCGAACTTATACAAATATCTTTTATTGTTTTTAAAGTAAACTTAGTTTTGAAAGTGCTTTTCATAGATGCTAAAGCATAATTTGCATCCAATCTTTTTTTTATTTCGCCCCGATTTATCAGAAAAATTTTATTTCTGTCTAAATCAGGGCTTAAAAAAAAAATCAGGATTCTTTAAAAATTCTGTTAATTGTTCGACTATTTCAATTAAATCATTATTGTTTGTTATTTTTCCTGTTGCATCATATCCTATATCTTCAGCAATTGCCATAAATATTGGATAATCAGGCATTTCCAAATATTCAATATATTTTTCTTCCATTAATGACTTGATTTTATCAATTTCATTATTATAAAGGTTTTCCTGCTCTGTCTTCCAGTTTTTGTATTCGTCTGTTTTCTTGTATTCCTTGATTTCCGCATCAATTCTTTTCTTTTCTGCTCTTTTAAAGTCCTGCAATTCTTTTGAAGTGTATGAATTGCTTAGTGCATCAGCCTTGTTTATAAAATCTTCTTCAAGTTGTTGTATATGCACATCACCTTTTTTTATAACAGATTCTTTTTCCTTAATTTTATTAAGCAGCTGTTTTTCATAAGATTTATAAATTTTGTTTGCTGATTTTTCTTTAGAGGCTTTAATTATTGCTGTTTGTTCAGTGCTTAGCTTTTTCAGGAAAAGAACAGAACTTTTTACTCCTGCCCCTGTTGCCATAAATGCAGTTTGTGGCATTGAAACAACCGCTAAAATCCTGTAATGTTCCTGTATCCATTCCCTTACATAGTCAAGAGAAGAGTTTGTAAGTATCCCATCCGGCAGAACTATCGCAAGAATTCCGTCATCTTTTAAAAACTTATATGCTCTTTCAAGAAATAAAACCTCTGTTGATTGAGAATCTTTTGTGTCTTTTTCTTTTTCAGGGGCAACATTCTTTAATTTAGTATCAATCCAGTTAATGAATTTTTTACCTAATTCAAAATCTTCAAGGTATCTATGCTCACTAAATTTAACAGTTGATCCAAAAGGCGGATTTGTAATAATAAAATCAAAATTATTTTCTTTAAAATTTAAATTCCTTGTTTCATTTTGCATTTTATCCAGTGATTCTAAACCGTCATGACTAATAACGTTTGTATGTCCATCATCATGGATAATCATATTCATTTTGGCGGTTCTGGCTATTTGTTCATTTATTTCAATACCGTATAAATTTTTTTCTGCAAAATCATGCCAGTAATTCCAATGGTCTTTACTTTCCCTATCTTCATAATATTCATCAGCTTGTTTTCTTACTTTATCAAGTGCATAAAGTAGGAATCCACCACTCCCACAACTTGTATCTAATACTTTATCAGTATGTTCAATAGGTAAAACATCGGCTATAAATTTTACAATGGGTCTTGGCGTAAAATATTGCCCGAATTCCCCCTAAAAAAACTACCCATAAAGGTTTCAAAAGCTTTGCCTTTGCTGTCTAAATCTGTTTCACTAAGATTTAATTTTTGTAAATATCCAACGATTCTTTCAATTTCTGAAGGATTTAGCCTAATATCATCCTTAAAAACTTCGGGGTCTCTTTCTCTACCTTCAAGATAAATAGAATTAATCCTATTTGCTAATTTTTTCTTTTCTTCTTTCTTGTATATCTGAAAATGGTAAGGGACTCCTGCTTTTCTTGGTTTTTTTTCATCCCATATTTTACAAAATACTAACTTATCCAGTTCATCAAAACTTTCGCTAGGATTTCTTTTTCCTCCTGCCCAAAAGGCATCATCAGCATTTTTAAAAATATCTGTTAATTCTTTTTCGGAAACCGTCTCTAAATCAAAATCATCTGGACTATTTTTTGCAAAACGATAAGGCTTTGTTTCAGTTTGTCCATATTTAGGTATATTAGCTTCTTTATTTTCTTCTCTTTCAAGCGGTTTATCTTTTAAAACGCTATAATAGTGAGTCTTAATACCTGAAGAAATAACAACATATTCCGCCCCTAAACTAACAGCATTTCCAAAACCTTGTTCAATTGCTTGTTCAAGCTCTTTTTCAGAAACAAGACGACTTTTTAACTCAACAACAATATAAGGGCTTTTATGAGCTTTATCATTAAAAACAACAATGTCTGCTAAGTCAGAAGGTGTTCTTCTTGGTACTTTAACCTCTAAATCAATATATTCAGGTTTATAGCTATACTGTAAAATTAATCTTGCAAAGAAATCAGCTCTAACTTGTTCTTCTGGGTCTGAATATTTATATCTTTTTTTAGAGGGTATATTATAAGTAATATAATCATTTTCAATAGTAAATAATTTATTTTCTATACCTTGTTTTATAAAATGCATAGTTTATCCTTTTATAATCAGTTTTTCAACATCTAAGATCTTGTCAAACTCTTCTTCCCTAACTTCTTGTGTTTTTATGTCGTTTGTAATTCTTTTTATAAATTCTTTAAAATCTTTATTTAATTCAGAAATTTTATTTATTGTATCCCAATCAAGATTTTCTTTTTCTTCTAAAGCTTAAACAAATCCTGCAAGAATCAGGGTTTTCAATATCAAGTTGTATAACACCAACACCGTAAGCAGAAGATAATCTTTTTAATTCGTCTCTAAATTCAGTTTCTTCCTCTAAAAAAGGAGCAACAATATAAGATTCATTAGCCCATGAAGAATTTGAAACAGCTTGAAAAAAATATTCTCTTAGATTGGAAAAATTAAGTTCTTTTTTTAATTCAAAGGAAAAAAGTTTTATTGGAAGACTACCTATTTGAGAACTTAAACATAAGAGTTTCTGCCCCCCATTCATTAAAAGGGAAATAACAGCCTACCATATCAGGATGCATCCATATTGCATATTTATCATTTTTTTTAGATGTTAAATGATTTATTGTCTTTAAATAAGCTTTTAAATGAATTTTTTTTGCAAAATAGACTAAAATAGGGTGTAAGTCTTTTTCGTCAAAACTATAATTATCTGTAGTTTCTTTTTCTAATTGTTCTTTAGTGATTTTTTCTATATTTATATTTTTAGAATCTTCCTTTAAAACAAATCTTACCGGTCTTTACTCCAACTTTTACAAAATAATGAGATGATTTTTTTGAACTATGTAGTTGAGCAGTCAAAGAAGCCCAAGGGGTCTTACCCTCTGTAGTTAACTCTTTGTCATAACCTTTTTGTAGAGCAATTTTCAACATTTCATTAGAAGATAAAGGCTTTTTTTCTTCTTTTTTTAGAACTTTTAAAGCTAAATTTAAATAAATATTTTTTCCATTTATTCAGCTCTCGCTTATTTGTGAATTTTATCATAAACCAATTAATTTAATAAAACTTACAAACTACAGGGATAAAAATGCAAAATTCGGCAAAATTTTCAAGTGTATATTTGGTGCAGGTTGGTGCATTTTTTATGAATTTTGATTAATTTGAACAAATTCCGCAAGTTGCTATTATAATTAATTCAGCTAATTTTATCAAACTCCAAAAACAGCTTTGTTTTCCGGAGACCGTCACTCTACTCAGCTGAGCTACAGGCGCATTTAATTATCTTAAGTTCATTATAATTCCAAGTAACATCTGATTTAAAAGGATTCTATACAAGCCCTTCTCGCATTGCAGTAACAGCTGCTTGTGTTCTGTCATCAACGCATAATTTTTGCAAAATACTATGAACATGCGCTTTTGCTGTTGCACGTGTAATAAATAGAGTTTCTGCAATAGCCGCATTTGACATACCTTCTACAATAAGCCTTAAAACTTCGATTTCTCTTTGAGTAAGGCCTGCTGCCGCAGCGGCTTGCTGGCAAGATATTTGCTGTTCGCTTGAATTAGCAGCTTGATTTTTTTTAGGCTGGCTTATATTTTTAAGAACTAATTTATCTGTCGGATCAATCCGAGCCGTACCTTCATTTACAGCTCTAATCGCACTTGTTAATTGTTTGGTTGCTTTTCATAATGCTCTTGTTTGCTCCTGCACCAAAAGCGGCAAATACATCATCTTCGCTGTCTCTAGATGTAAAAATTAATATCTTTGAATCGAGTTTTGCTTCTTTAATTTTTTGAGTAGCTTCAATACCGTCAATTCCGGGAAGACCTATATCCATTAGAATTACATCGGGATTTAATTCTTTTGCCATTTCAACTGCTTTTTCACCGTCTTCTGCTTCGCCAATAATCTCTATATCTTCTACTTTTTCCAGTGCAAGTTGAAGCCCCATTCTAGTCATTGTGTGATCTTCAACAAGTAATACCTTTATTGTCATTTTTATTCCTCTTTATCTATATTAATTATATTACAAAGCAATGATTCATTTTGATTTTCACTAACAGGAATGGAAAATACAAATTTACTGCCTTTGTTAAGTTCGCTTTCCGCCCAAATTTTACCGGCGTGCGCTTCCACTATCTGACGGCTAAGATATAAACCAAGACCTGTGCTAGTAGAACGTTTTTTGCCAGTTCCCTGCGAAAACCTGTTGAATAGTTTAGGAAGATCTTCTGCGGGAATCCCCATTCCTGTGTCTTTTATTGATACAGTTATATCTTTTGTTCCGAAATTAACGG
Source organism: Candidatus Gastranaerophilales bacterium (assembly GCA_942491415.1). Classification (GTDB taxonomy): domain Bacteria; phylum Cyanobacteriota; class Vampirovibrionia; order Gastranaerophilales; family CALOAD01; genus CALOAD01. The sequence goes on from CALOAD010000023.1 coordinate 17,870, forward strand.
AAATATCAATATTTCCGTTTTTGGTATAGTTTATTGCATTGCCTAAAAAGTTTGCTATAACACGTTTTAATTCATGTTTGTCAGCGTATATCTTTTCATCTTTGATGTTTTGGCAATTTATTGTAAGTCCACGGCTTTCTGCAAGTGACTGAACTTGTTTTACGCAGTTTTGAATAACTTCTGATAATGCAAAATTTTCCCTATATAAAACAAGTTGTCCTGACTCGTATTTATAAACTTCAAGAAGCGCATTAACAAGCCCCAACATATCTTCGTTACTTTTTTTCATTGTATCCAGAAGCATTTTTTGTTTATCGGAAAGTTCACCTACTGTTCCGTCAAGGAAGAACCGCAATGTTTGGATCGCGGCAAGCAAAGGTGTCCGTAAATCGTGTGTAAGAGTTGCAATAAAGTCATCCCTTAACCTGTCCAGCTCCTGATGAAGTGTAACATCTCTTAAAACCCCTACAAAGTATATTACTTCCTGTTCTACATCATTAATAATCGGCGCAAAACTTATTTCTATAGGAGTTAATTTACCTGTAAAGTGGTTTCTAATTTTATAATCTCTTATTAAAACATCTTTTTCCGAATTAAGCCGTTTATGAATAGGCTCATTTAGTTTATGCCTGCATATATCGGAAATGTTTTCGTCATAGTCCTTTCCATACAAGTTAAATTTTATTGAAAGAAGGATTAGTTGCACTATTTTTACCGTCTTTTGAAACTGTTATAATTCTCGTCAGCGCTGTGATTTATTGTGTCCTTAACTTGTAATTAGCTCTTCTTAAGTCTTTAGTTCGATCTTTAACTGTTTCTTCCAGCTTTTCATTATATTTTTCAAGCTTGGATTTTGCTTCTTCAAGTTCTTTTATTTTTTGATTTAAGTTTTCGATAAGATGGCTTCGCTCTAGCCCGTTTCTTATGCAAACCAGTAAATCGTCGTTGTCCCAGGGTTTTTCTATATATCTATAAAGTCCTATTTCATTAATGGCATTGATTGCACTTTCTTTATCAGCATACCCTGTTAAGAGTGAACAAACCGTAGTGCCTGAATTTATCTCTCTTGCTTTTTTAAGAAACTCTATACCATTGAGTTCCGGCATATAAAAATCTGATATAATCAGGTCAACATTGGTAATTTTTATATATTCCAACGACTCAGCTGGAGAATTAAAAAGATTTACGTTCAAATATCCTTCCAACTTCAATAAAGTGCTTAAACTGGAAGTTATCATAGGTTCATCGTCAACTATTACGATATTACTATTCGTTTAAATTCTTTTTCATTCTCTTCTTTTTTTACTTAACGCTCAATTATTAATTATATCTGGATTTATACAAAATGATATTTAATTTTTATTAAGCTATGCCCTGCTATTTTGACATATATTTTAAATATAGAATTTTGAGCAAAAATACAAATTCTTAACAAAAAAGAAGCATTTCTTTAAAATTAGTTATTTAGTCCTGAGATAAATCTTTAAGAGTGCTTTTTTACTTTTTTCAAAATATTAAGTTCTAGCCGGAAATGAATTTATATCCGCACTGCTCGCTGATTACTCCC
>CALOAD010000024.1:0-9017 GCA_942491415.1 Candidatus Gastranaerophilales bacterium
AAGATAGCTCTATAAAACTTTTTATTTCTTTATCATCAGCATTTGCAGATATTTTAACCGATTGAATCCTGTTTCTCAATTGATTAGGTATTTTTTGCAAATGCTCCCCGATATATTTTGAATCTCTTGCTTTTTCTAAATTTATATATGCTTTAAACTCTTCTTGCAACTGTATTTCTTCACCAGGCTCCATTTTTAGATTTTCCTCTGCAAAATCTATCATATATTCAACTCCTGATTTTTCACCAAAAATATAAGTTTCGTTCGGTAATTTTCCTATGCAAAAAGATATATTTCTGCCGGGAATACTTATATGAGTTAATTCGTTATTTTTATAGGTAGTCTTTCCATAGTCCGCCGAGGGTAAAAACAATATAGACAGCTTAAGTAAACGATCCATAACACGATCTAATTCAGCTGTGTATGGCATAATAGCTACAAAATTTTCGTTATTAGCTACTGTTTTTAAATGAAGAAGGGTTAATGGATTAGCAAAAGCAGGTAAAAGATCTTTTTCCAAATCAATTTTTGAATATTCCTTCAAAAATTCTTTCGATATTTTATACTCTTCTTTTTTCTTTAAACCTTTTATTTCAATAAATAAATCCAAAAGATCTTTAGCGTTCGCAATTTGCAAATACGTTACAGTAGCTTCAGGCATTTTGAAAGGGCCTATTCTGTTTTTTTTATTAAAAAGCTTTTGAAAGGGCTGTTTTTTATCAATAAAACTTCCTGAAGATAATTTTGAATGTGCGAAAATTTCAAAACGATCATCCAGTCTTTTTATTGAAGCAGCTGTAAAATCGGGTATATCAAAAAAAAGTTTTAGCTCTTCAGAAAAGTTTTTGAAAATATTATTAGCTTTATCAATAAAAATAGAATGATCCGTTACAATAACAGAGCCATGACGATCTTCTTCTAAATATAAAGAAGCTGTTTCAAATTTTTTATTATTTTTTAATGTAGAATCGTGCTTTATTAAAAATTCTTTGATATAACTTTTTATAGTTCCAATATTATTTGAAAAATAAAGATTTTTATTGCCAGAAATATAATAGAAATTACTCTTTACAAGATTATAGATTTTTATACCTTTATAAGTTTTAGAATTAATTTGTCTACCTGAGATAATCTGAATGATTTTATTTACGATATTTTCGTCAATATTTGAAATTATAAACAAATTATGAAAAGTATTTTCGGATTTCCACCTGCCAAAACTAAGTTTATCCCCGCAATTATTTAATAAAAATTTAAAAGCATAGGTTTTTAAATCTGCACTTACAAGTTTATCAATGTCGTAATCAAAGTAAACCGAAGCGTTTTGAGGATAAAAAGTTCCTGAAGGTTTTAATGCTTCATTCGGTGTTTTTTGCATTTGAAACACCAAAAAAGACGCAAAAGAAAATACAATTAAAAAAGTAACGATAGCGTTTAATATGGGATTTCCATATTTTTTCGTTTTTTCCGCCGTTGGATTTAAATCTATATCAAATATAAGTTTTTTATCTTTTGAAGGCATCTTAAAATCCTAAATTGAAACTTTTAATAGATTTATCTATTTTATTACTAAAATGTATAATTATTCAACGTTTTTTGAATTTTATTTTAGGTGATTTTATATTTTATTCACGTATTTGTTTAATATTTTTTAACTTAAATAATATAGTAAAAAAGCAAGCTTTAATCATTCTAGTTAAAGGTTTACAAGTGTTTGATAATTATATTACAAAACCAAAATAAAGGAAAGTTTGTATGTTTTAAAAAAAACTGGTACTATTTCAATTGTCATTTATTCATTTATTTGTTTAGTATTATGGAAGGGTTTTAATAGCTAATGCGTTTGAATACGAGAAAATTTGAAGAATTTTATATAATGGAACTTACGGAAAGCGTTTTTCATAGAAGTTTTATCAACGAACTAAAACAAGAAGTAAGGCTTTTGATTGAAAATAACGCCAAAAATATTATCTTTGATCTTTCAAAAAAGTTGAAAAAATAGATGGTGTAGGATTTGGTGTACTTCTTGCTATACAAAAAATGACCATTTTTCACGACGTAAACATAAAATTATTTGGACTACAACCTGAAATGCAAGACCTATTCAACAGGACTAGCATGGGGCGTGTTATTAACATCTGTAAAAATGCAGATGAATGCGAAGCTCCTATAGAAAAAGCGCCTCTTTTAAGTGTTGTTTAGTATTCTTTTTTAATTATAGTGGTAATTTCAGGCTTGCAATTATAAGATTTAATTAAATGCCCGTATCTTTCCATACGAAGCTTTAACCAGCTAACCATTGTATTTGAACCATAAACTTCAATAACTCTTGTTCGCATAAAATGTCTATAAGATCTGTTATAGTTTTCTTCAAGATAAGTATTGCATCTGCAGTTCAGCTCTTCAATAAGTTCATACAAGGTCTTTAGCCAGGCTGCCTGAACAGACTTTTCGTTAACTTTAAATTGTAAAATCATGCCGGTCCTCGCTGTAGGATTTTCTGTAAGTAATTAATAGCCATATATAAAATCATATCGAAATAAATTTTTCCATATGCTTGTTTTTAGTGTAATGCCAAAGGTTTGAATGTCTGTTAATGTTATTCTGCAAGGAATTTAAAAATACTGTATAATTATTATAACAAATATTATTTTGCTTTTAAAGTGTATAGTAAAATTAAATTTAAAATATGAAAAAAATAATGAAACTAATTGATACAACAAACGACAATATAATCGGCGATAAAATAGAGATTGCCGAAAGTTTTTGGTCGAAAACAGTAGGTCTTTTAAATAGGAAAAAGTTAAAAAAAGACGAAGGTTTGCTGCTAAAAAAAACTCGAAGCATTCATTCTATAGGAATGAAGTTCAATTTTGACGCTATATATCTCGACAAGGACTTTAAAATTGTTGAAATCCACCATAATATAAAGCCTAATAAAGTTCTTCCCATTGTATTCAATGCCAAACATACTCTTGAAGTTGCCGCAAACACAGCTAAAGAACTTGGATTGAAAAAAGGAAACTTTTTAAAAATAGATAAAGACTAAATAATGAAAACTCATCTATGTCTCAAAGAATCGTTAAAACTCCTACCCGAAGCTCCCGGGGTATATTTGATGTACGACAATTCCGATAATATTATTTATATCGGAAAAGCAAAAGTGCTTAAAAATCGAGTTAAAAGTTATTTTTCTAAAAAACACGATACTCCAAAACTCAAAGTTATGGTGCCTCAAATTATAAGATTTGAATTTATTATTACCGATTCCGAAGTTGAGGCTCTAATTCTTGAATCTCACCTTATTAAAAAACACAAACCTAAATATAACGTACTCTTAAAGGACGATAAAAAATTTCCATGGTTCTTGATAACAGATGATGAATACCCGAGAATTGTTATAACAAGAAAAAATGACAAAAAAGCCTTAAAGGGTAAGTATTTTGGACCTTACACAAATGCAAGAGCTATGTATTCAACACTTGATCTTATAAAAAAACTCTTCCCTTTAAAACAATGCAAAAAACCAAGATTTAAAGATCGTCCTTGCATTTATCATCAAATAGGAAAATGTCTAGGTCCTTGTCAAAAGCTTGTAACGCCCCAAAACTACCAAAAAGTGGTAAAACAAGTAGAGCTATTTCTCTCGGGAAAACAAACCGAACTTATTGCCCAACTAAAAAAACAAATGGAACAATACGGTAAAAATCAAGAATATGAAAAAGCCGCAAAATATCGAGACAGCTACTTTGACGTTCAAAAAGTTGTTGAAAAACAAAAAGTAGTAAGTGAAAATACAAATGTAAATCAAGATATCATAGGTTATGATAACGACGATTTACGTATGTCGATTGTGCTTTTAAAGGTACGTGACGGTCGATTGATCGCAAAAGAAGATTTTGACCTTGCTTTGGATAGATTACATTCAGCTGAAGAATCTGTTTTAAGCTTTATTAAAAGCTATTATCAAATGGTTCCGGATGAAAACATTCCTAAAGAAATTCTAGTCCCTGATGAAATACAAAAAAATGAAAAAGATGTCATAACTCAATGGCTAAGCATAAAAAAAGATCAAAAAGTTAGTTTAATAACTCCCAAACTTCAAAAAAAACACGAACTGGTCGAACTTGCCATAAAAAATGCAACTGCTCACTTAGAAACACTTCGAATCATTGATATGGCAAAAGTTCAAGATGATTGGAATGAAATAGGCAGTTATATTCAAGAGAAGCTGGAACTTTCCAAATTCCCGCATCTCATTGAATGTTTTGATATATCTCATATTCAAGGCACAAATACCGTTGCAAGTATGGTTGTTTTTAAAAACGGCAAAAGCTTCAAATCTGAATATAAACGTTTTAAGATTCGATCTACAGAAGGTAAACCCGATGATTTTGAAGCAATGAAAGAAGTTATAAGAAGAAGATACTCAAGAGTTTTAAAAGAAAATCTACCTTTGGCTGATCTAATCATTATAGATGGAGGTAAAGGACAACTATCGCACGCAAAAGAAGTTCTGGATGAACTGGGATTGGTAGATCAACCTATAGTTTCACTTGCTAAAAGAATAGAAGAAGTTTTCATTCCCGAAAGATCTTTTCCTGTAATATTTCCATCTTCATCAAAAGCTTTATTTATTTTTCAAAAAATAAGAGACGAAGCACACAGATTTGCAATTACTTATCATCGTAAACTAAGAGAAAATCAAGCAACCAAATCTATTTTAGACGATATCCCCGGGCTTGGAATAAAAAAGAAAAAAATATTATTCGATCATTTTGAAGATATAAAAGGAATTATGTTGGCTAATAGATCAGAACTTGAACGTATATTGGGTAAAAGCAACGGTTATAAAGTTTTCAAGTTTTTGAACAAAAAGTAAATGTTGGAATGGTTTAAGGTGGAAATTTAAAAAAATGATCATAATAATAAAAAGTAGATTTTCGAGCCGAGTGAAGTATTTTAAGGTTGCTTTGTGAGTCGGAGCGAAGGTGGCGATTGTAATTCGTTAACTGCAAGATCTCAAGACAAGGAAAGCACAGACGGAAAGCTCACTTTGGGGATAAATATTTTCAGCAAACGAGGCGTAGAAAATAAGTTTTATTATGCAGATCAAAGCTTTTTGGGTACTTTTTTGCTTAAAAAGTACCTCCTTGAAGAGAATAAAGTTTTTCTTTGGCGGTTTTTACAGTGATAAACAAGCCTTAAATCCAGTGGTTATCACTTTGACAAAGCAAAGCTGATAACCACTTACAGCAATAACATTCACTCAAAGAACTTTTACAAAATTCTATCATAGTCAAATTTTTCTACCCGATAATTTCTTTTTTATTGTTTTTTGTTTCTTTTTATTGTTTATAGTTGGGTTTTGAGATTTGATTTTTTAACGCTTTTGGATTTTGCTTATAGCTCTGTTTTTAGATTTAATCGAATAGAAAAATTTTCCTCGAATATAATTTTGAGAGTTCTAATTCACTCATTTAAAATAATTTTGTATTGGCATAAAATATTTTATTAATATTAAATCAACAATAAATTTACCGCTAACCAAAAAAGTAAAAAAATTGACAACCTAATTTACATGATGTTATTAATTTTTATATAGATAGTTAATCAAAGTAAAATAAAATTAATGGATCAATCAAACAAAGACTACAAATATTGGCTGGCATTTGCCAAAACCGATGGTGTTGGAAGCATATCACTGCTTGAAATATACAATCATTTCGGTTCAATGCAAGAAGCGTGGAATTCTTCTCATTCAGACTGGTTGCATTTTGATCGTTTACGACAAAAAACCATTGAAAATTTTCTGGATAGAAGAAAGTCTGTAAACCCTGATAAACTTCCAGAAGAAATCGAAAAAAAAGACATTAAAACAATCTCTATAATAGACGATAACTACCCTGCAATACTCAAAGAAATACACGATCCACCCGCTTTACTTTTTGTAAAAGGAGATCTGTCAATATGTAACCTTGAAAGAACTTTAGCGGTTGTAGGAAGCAGAAAATGCAGTTTATATATTAATGGTGTTTTAAAAAAGATAATATCAGAAATGGCAAACACCGACGTTACCATTGTGAGCGGAATGGCAAGCGGGGTCGATACTTTTGCTCATCAAGCTGCACTTGATACTAATTTAAAAACAATCGCAGTAATAGGAAGCGGTTTCGATTTTATATATCCTGCAAAAAATAAAAGATTATTCAATAATATAATCGAACAAAATGGTGCTGTTTTATCTGAATATTACCCTGATAAAACACCTGAAGCATGGCGTTTTCCAAAACGTAATCGAATAGTTAGCGGTTTATCAAAAGGAACTTTAGTAGCAGAAGCGGGTTTAAAAAGTGGAGCCTTGATTACAGCTAGATTAACAGCTGAACAAAATCGAGAATTAATGTGTATTCCCGGCATGATTTCAAATCCAAATACTGAAGGCACACATAAATTACTCAAAGAAGGTGCTGCTCTTGTAACGACTTTTAACGACATTTTAGATTGTCTAAACTGGCAATATATAAGCAATACAGCTTTTTCATGCCAAGAACCCGAATTACAACTCCTTGACAATGAAGCAAAAATATATGAAATTTTAAAATTGGAACCTAAATCCATAGATAAAATTGTAAATGAATCACATTTAGATATAGGTAACATAATGGTAACTTTGACAGCTTTAGAGCTAAAAGGTATGATTAAGCAACTTCCTGGCGAAAATTACGTCAAAGCATAAAAAGTCAGATATTATTAAGAAATGGCAGAATAAATGGCAAAAACAGAAGCAAAAGAAACAACAAAAAAGAAAACAATAAAAAAATCAGAAAGATCTTTTAGTTATAGTTGAGTCCCCGGCAAAAGCAAAAACTATTAAAAAAATCCTGGGTGAAACTTTCGAAATTAAAGCCAGTTACGGGCATATTAGAGACTTTCCCAAAAAAACTCTGGGCGTAGATGTAGATAACAAATTTGAACCTTCCTACGATGTAATCCCGATAAACAAAAAGTGGTTGATGAATTAAATTCCATGGCTAAAAAAGTAGGTAAAGTCTACCTCGCACCTGACCCTGACCGCGAAGGAGAAGCTATAGCATGGCATATTTCTCAAATTTTAGACGTGCCTGAAAAAAATATATACAGAATAGAATTTAACGAAATCACTAAAAATGCCATTAAAAATGCTGTTGAAACCCCTCGTAATATTGATATGGATATGGTTAAAGCTCAACAAACACGCCAAATACTAGATAGAGTTGTGGGTTATAAACTCAGTCCACTACTTTGGGAAAAATTGCGTAACTATAGACTTTCAGCAGGTAGGGTTCAAAGTGTTGCAGTGAGAATTATTTGCGAACGAGAAGCAGAAATTGAAGCTTTCCAACCTAAAGAATATTGGACTATTTCAGCTGATATGTCAAAACAAAAAACAAAAGCACTGCTAACAGCTGATTTAACAAAATATAAAGGTGAAAAAATTGAAATAAACAACGAAAAAAGAGTCTACAAAAATCGTTGATTATTTAAATGATAAGTCTAGAGAGTTTAAAATTGCAAAAGTGACTAACAGAGAGTCCAAGCGCAACCCTCAAGCTCCATTTATCACAAGTACACTACAAAGAGAAGCTAGTAACAGGCTTGGATACGGTGTATCCAAAACAATGCAAGTTGCTCAAAAACTTTATGAAGGTATAGATATAGGTTCCGATGGTCCTGTAGGTCTTATTACTTATATGAGAACCGATAGTACTCGTATTTCGGACGAAGCAACTGAAGCTGCAAAAGAATATATCACAGACCATTACGGCAAAGATTATTATCCTGAAACACCTAAAGTTTATGCAAAAAAAGGGAAAAACGTTCAGGATGCTCACGAAGCGATAAGACCTACATACGTAGATAAATCACCTGAAAAAATCAAAAGCTACCTGACTAGTGATCAGTATAAAATATACAAACTTATCTGGGAACGTTTTATAGCAAGTCAAATGGAAAGCGCAAAAGTAAAAAATACAGCAGTTGAAATAGATGCCGGTGATTATACTCTAAGAGCAAGCGCCAGCAAAATTATTTTTAACGGATTTTTGATTGTATATGATGACAGAGGCGAAAACGAACAAGATTCAGTCATTCCGGATCTTGCTAAAAATGATATTTTAAACCTCAAAAAAGTTGATCCAAAACAACACTTTACGCAACCTCCTCCTCGATTCACAGAGGCAAGCCTCGTTAAAACTCTTGAGGAAAAAGGAATCGGTCGACCAAGTACGTATGCTCCAATTATTTCAAAAGTTCAACAAAGAAACTATGTAATAAAAGAGGAAAAATCACTTGCTCCAACTCCATTGGGTAAAACCGTCAACGAGCAACTGGTTAAATATTTTGGAAATGTTATTGATTATAACTTCACAGCTGATATGGAAGGCAAACTCGACTCGGTTGCCGAACAAAAAGCTGAATGGAAAGCTATAATAGAAGACTTTTACACCCCCTTTATTTCTTTAGTTGACGAAGCCAAAGAAAAAATGGAAAAAATCGACGTATTAAGTGATCAAAACTGTCCTAATTGTGAAAAACCAATGGCGATCAAAACAAGTCGCTGGGGTACACAATTCCTTGGTTGCACAGGGTATCCGGAATGTAAGACAATGATGCCGCTTACAAAAGATCAAAAACCTGCACCTGAAGACCGTCCAAGCGATGAAAAATGCGATAAATGTAAATCTGATATGGTAATTAGGTACGGTCCTTATGGGGATTATCTGGCATGTACAAGCGAAGATTGCAAAAATAAGAAAAAAATTGTTGTAAGATCAGGAGTAAAATGCCCAAAAAGAGGCTGTAAAGGTGAGTTAATTCAAAGAAAATCTCGTTACGGAAAGATTTTCTACGGATGCGAAAGCTATCCTGACTGCGATTTTGCGATTTGGGGAGAGCCTACAGGTGAAAAATGTCCTGATTGCAAGTCATTGCTAATTAAAAAATTCTTAAAACGTGGAAATAAAATAGCCTGTTCT
>CALOAD010000025.1:0-6703 GCA_942491415.1 Candidatus Gastranaerophilales bacterium
TAAGTATATCTTTTAAAGTGCCGTCAAACTTATTAAAATGGGTTCTACGAGCATCTTTAACACCTTTTTTAGAAATATCGGGATTAAAATTATCAGGCATTAAGTGATACATATGCCTGGCAGCTGACAATACAGGTCTATCGGGGTTAACAGCTATATTATAAGCCCCGTCTTTAGTTTTCATAATATTATCAAGATAGTCTTTTCCATCAACGACAAACTTATATCCTAAAGCAACATCTGAGTCATTTTTATCAACGCCTAATTCATCAAAACTATACTCCAAGTAGCCACCCTTGGAATTTTTCAGCTTTTCATCTTCTACAATCATATCCGTTTCATCAGGAATAAGATTGCCTTTTTCATCTTTATATAACGGAACTATCTGCAACTTAACATCTGATGCTTGAGTTGCAGGCAAATAAAATCTATATTTTCTAACTCCAAAATCATCTTCAACAACTTTATGTCCTGTAAAACTAGGCTGATAAGACGCTTTTTTAGAGTTATTTATATTTTTTTGTCCTATTTTTTGCTGATAACTTCCGTTAACTTCAAACATTTTTTTTACTTCCCGTCCCTAGTATGGCTATATTAAATTAAACGGTCAATTTCTATAAAAATTTACACCTTTTTATTATATTTTAGTGTTTTCTTTACAATTCTATAAACATGTTAAAAGCTACAACTACAATAATTACAGCTTTTGTTTATAAACTTGTTTTGCTTGTTTTTCAATACTAGGTGTATTAATTTCAAACAAATGGAACCTTGCAGGTCCAAGTTCAACATTTACACCTTCATTAGTTGAAGAATATTTACTTGTTGAACCATAAGCAGGAGATAAGTCTTTTAATAGTTGACCGGCTCCTAACCCAGGCACTTTGATTGAACCCGATTGAACAGTATTAACATCTTTATTTGCAATTGCTAAAAGTGTTTTTCCGTTTAAATGTCTTGCATAAGCAATAATTTTATCATTCTTATTACCGCTCACATCAAGAGGAATATAAGAACCCTTGGTGATAACATCTTCATATTGTTTTCTAACTTCCATCATTTGCGACATATATTCGCCAATTTCAGGATTTTCCCCACCTGGAGCCCTGGAAAGATTGAATATATCAACCATTTCGGGATGAACTATATATTCATAACTATCAGTTGAACTTTCTTTACTAGTTTTACCGGCATAATCATATAAGTATCTATCGCCTGATTCAAAACCTGTAACAATATAAGGATTTGTCATTGGAAGCGTAGCTTGTAAACCACTTGTAAGATTACAATAAACAACTCCACCATTAGACATTGGACTTCTATCATCATGAGTAGCAAAAGAACCAATTAATGATTTACCCGGCTCTAATTTCTGACTCATTTCAAGATTCAAAATCATATTGTCATGGAATTCTTTTGCTGTTTCCCAACCGTGGAAAATATGATACTGACCATAATACGAATCAAAACCGGCATTTAAACAATCTTCAGGTCTATCATGAGGCATATTCATCATTGGAGATGCATCCTCATATGTATATGTTTCAGCTAAAAATGCAAATTCCGAATCTTTTGATCTTGCATAAGGAATAACTATATCCCAAAACTCAGGAGGTTTTGCCCTCGCTACGTCTGCTCTTATGCCATCAATACCTAAATCAAGACACATATCAACATAATCTTTGTGATACTCAACTAATGCATCATTTAATACTCTATTATCTTTATCAGCCCAAGGTTCGAACATTCTGATATCTTGCCAACCCTGAGGTGTTTTAGGAATTCCTCTTGAATCAATAGCCATTAAGTCAGGTCTTGAATTATAAAGATCAACCGAAGCACAACTCGGAAGATCAACCATAACTTTAATTCCACGATCATGACATTCTTTAATAAAATGTTTAAACTCTTCTTTTACTGTTCTTGGATCATTTTTATCGTCCAATTGAGAATCTATTGCTAAATAGTTTTCAGGAGCATAAACAGATCCTGCCGTACCCATAGCACCCGTCTTGCCCGGTTCATGAATAGGTAACAAATGAAGAGTGTTAATTCCTATATGTTTTAAATAGTCTAATTTTTCAACAGCATTCAAGAATGTTCCTGCCTGTTCTCCGTCTTTAATTAAACCATCACCATTTGTATCTTTAGCGTTAAATGTTCTTGGAATCATCGCATAAATCACAGATTTATTTTCTTTGAACATTGTCCTAAGATCATTTTTATATTCAACATTTTGAGTTGCACCAACTTGCCCTACAGCCTTTGCTTGAGCAACTCTAAATCTTGTCAATGTACCGTCTGAAAAATTATCCAGTACACTTTTTGACTGATTATAACTTTGAGCAGCGCTGGAAAGAACAGGTTTATAACCCGGAAGATAAGATTGTTGTTGCTCTTGGGATTGTTGTTCTTGTTTTTGAACCTGCTTTTGAACTTGTTTTTGAGGAGCTTGCAGTTTATTTATATTAGGATTATTGACCTGCATTTCCTACCCCTCCCTTAACTTTATAAACATCTGGATTATATTTATTTGTTTTTCCAAATTGTGTTAAAGCAAACATTGTTACTCCAAATAAAGATGCTCCGAAAAGTGCAATTCTTTTCATTCCTGTTTTATATATATTAGCATTAACAGACGCATCTACAACTAGGTCTTTAAAAGTTTTCCCAACTCTTTTGGCTAAACTACCGGCATCTATATTTTCTCCAACAAGAGTTAATGTCGGTTTTATTTCATTTTCAATAGCGCCCAGAACTTTTTTCATTTCTTTATTATGCCCATCAACCGACTTGCGCACATCATCTGCTAAATTTAAACTCTTAACAGGAGCAAAAAGATCTTTCATAATCAATTCAAACTGCTCTTTAGTTTTAACACCAACTGACTCTAACTTATTAGTAAAGTTATCAATACCGGTTTTGCTCATCAACACTTTTTTAACATTTTTATTTTTTCTTATTTTAAACGCATCTAAAACATTGAATACTCTATAAAAAGAAGATTTTGTATTTGCAATTTTATCAACTACATTTGTTTTTTCAGCTCCACAAACATTTTTAATGCCTTGTTCTAAAAACTCAAATCCTTCTTCAGCGGCTTTTTTAGAAGATACGCCTGATAATTCTGATAAATTTTTCAATAATACTTTAGCTGCCGCTTCTTCTTTGCTAATGCTAAATCTTACAACATCCTCTAATTTATCTGTTGCTTTAGTAAGTTCCGCTGGATCTTTTACAAGTTCTTCTAATCTTTCAAAGATTATTTTTTGAACTTTTTCAGAATTAGCAGAATTTTCGGCAATTTCTTTTATTGTATTATTATCAAAACCTAAAGCTTTTATTATTTCTTGAGGATTTTTAGCCCAATTATTAGCTGTTATAGAATCAGCAATATTTCCAATAGTTGCTTTTGAATAATTATCAACTAAAGTTTTTCTTGCCACAAAATCATCCGCTACTTTTAATAAAGATCTAACTTTATCTACAGAAGCACTAGCTACTTTATTTGTATTTGCATAAGACTCAAGAGATTTTACAAATTTTTCCCCGACTTCTTTATTTCCTGTTTTAGCAAAGTAAACACGAGCCTTACGTCTTATTTTTTTGATTTCTTGATCATTTATAGTTTTAATATCACCAAAAATTTGTTTATAAGCTTTTTCACCAATTTCAAGATTTAACTCTTTACTGATCTCAATTTTCCCTGCAATTTGATCAATTAATTTTTTATCAATTTTTATATCCATGCCGGACTGTCCGGAAAGATTATTTAATTGTTTTTTCAAAACGCCTTCAAGACCGGTACCTTGGAATTCTTTTTCGATCAAAGTTTCTACTTGCTTGAGAGTATCAACCTCCAGCGACTTCCTACCAATCATAATATTATCAAGCTGACCAATAACATCTTTTTTAGTATTCATAGCTACATTAGAACTCAACTGACCTAAAGCCTTTTCAGCTCTAGCAGTTCTTACCATTTCAACAGCTTGAGTAAAAGGTTTTTGCGCTTGATCTGCAATCAAAGTAGCAAGCACAGGTGTAGCAAAACCAGCTGTCAACATCGTCATTGTATTACCTTGAATAGCTACTTGCTTCATTTTTTCTTTGATAGCATCTCTTCTATTTTCAATATTTTTAGGAATATTTAATTTATCGCCTACAGCATCAATCTTTTTATCACTCATAAGATCCCAGCAAATATACTGAGGATCCTGGAAAAACATTTTTCTATGACCGGCTTTATTTTCATATTTTTGAGTAATATCAACACCTGTCATCATCTCAAGAGGCTTGGCTATTGCTTTTGGCCATAATGCCATAGCCGCAAACCAAGTAGTAAAACCTACATATTTCATTCCTCTGGTCACAGGAGACATAGCACCCGCAGCCAACATGCCGGCAATACCCAAACTGCCGAGTCTAACTGAAGCATCATTTATTTGACCAACAGTATAATCATTACCTTTTCCTTGAATCGCATCTGCGAAGTATTTAATCGAAGTAGCATACCCTTTAATATTGCTTCCTATTGATTGCAAAAGGTTTTCTTTTACCAGTTTACCTTTAGCCTCAGAAGCAGTAACACCTTTAGAGGCAATCGGATGAAGCACAGTAGGCTTAACATTAGCATTTAACTGCTGATTTCTTGTTGTTATAAAGTTTTGAATCATCATATTGGTCATATCTAAACCTTATTAACCTACCCTAAATCTACTACTTTTTCAGACTCAGCTGATGTTTTATCTAAAATACTATAATTTGCATACAATGAACCCAATCCTGAAGCCAATATTAAAGCCTTACCTGCAATACCGCTCTTCAATCCTTGCCCTTTCCAAAGCTGAGCAAAACTGTCAGCTAACGGCTTAAGGAAATTCTGAGTAGCTACCTTAACTGCCTTATCAGCTCTCACCTTCAATGAAATTTTAGCAGCCGGATTGAATATTTCTTTTACATCTTTAACTATTGTTTTCCCTATGTTCTCCCAAGGCTCTTGAACCGAAAGCCCAATAGCTGTAGCAACAAAAGGAATTGTAAGAGCATATTTCCATGCTCTTGACATAATAATTGTCTTTTTAATGCTTGTTTTAACAGTAGAATCAGAATCATTCATATTCTGATCAATGCCATATTTTTGCGCAATTTTATTAAAATATTTATTTACTAATTCTGGTCTTGACTGATGGTTGTTGTATAAAAGATCCCATCTTGTAAAATCTACACTATCAAAAACACCATGATACTCTTTTTTCTTTGGCGAAACGCCCGTAGGTGAAGTAGCTCTTAAATCTACAATATCTTTATATTTGTGATTTAAATCAACACCCCTGAACCACTTAACAGGAGTATCAATAACCGCCTTAGCCGCTGAAGCCGCTAAATAATAAAGAACAACACCTGCTCCAAGCTTCTTAGCAGAACGCAAAACGCCTTGATTAGCTTGAGGATTTCCCTTTGTCAAAAATGCTAATGTTGTCGCAACTAAAGCTGGACCACCTATATAATAAGGAACTTTGCCTAATTTCAAATACTCAAAGAAGTTTGAATCAGGATCACCTTTTAAGCCCCTTACTGCATATTGAGGGACATAAGCAGCCTGTTCAACTCCCGCTCTGATTTTAACTAAAGGATTCTTTGGAAGTAATTGATCATGAACCTTATGCACAACAAAAGACTCTGCTGTACTCTTTTTGTCATGTGATTGATTTGCCTGAAAACCTATAGCTGGAGTTATATTTCCTAGGTTAGTGTTCATTCAAAAATCCTACTTACTAATAATCCTATATATGAATTAAACAACTCTAACCCAATAAATGTGCTAGCATGGGTGCGTGTTTTTTACATTAATTTACAAAAAAACGCCCATCGCATTTTTGTGGTTACACAAGAGTTTGCATGATTTACACATTTTTCAAAAAATAAAAAATATCCTACAAAAATTTTGATTATTTAAAACAAATTTATTTAAAAATAATTACAAATAATATTTATTCAATTTTACATTTTAAAAAATAATTTTCATTTAATAACCAAGGGCAAATAACCATAATTAGCAATAATAGCAAAGCAAACACCTTTTTTACAAGAATCTTTTTCAACAAAAACAATCACCAAATGTAACTTAACATTAAGTTTTATTCAATTTAGTCAATCCTCAATGGCTTGACTATAGGCTTTGTCTTATTTAGTATCTTATAATTAACAGACATAATAATTAAATTTATGATAGCTGCAAGGAGATAAAATAATGAAACGTACGCTAGAAGGTACTAAAAGAAAAAGACAAAGAGTAAGCGGTTTTAGAGTTAGAATGTCATCACCCGGCGGTCGCAATGTTCTTAACAGAAGAAGAACAAAAGGGCGTCATAAAGTTTCCATTCAAGGCAAAAAACGAGCTTAAAAGTATTTATTATTTATATTTAGGTCTTAAAATTGTTACCTAAAAACGAACGATTAAAATCAAGTAGCGGATTCAAAGCAACTTACAGACTCAAGAAGTCAGTAGCTGATTCGCTACTTATTTTTTATATTCAGGAAAAGAAAAACCTCAATCGAATATTCCACCAGTGTTGGCTTTATAGTAAGTAAAAATCCACAAAAGAGCAGTCAAAAGAAACCGTATGAAAGATTGATGCGGAAGCCTATCTGAAATGCTTTAAATAAAGCGACACATACGCTAACTCTTCTCAATCGATTTCTT